>CAIPDV010000080.1 GCA_903863935.1 uncultured Bacteroidota bacterium | reverse complement strand
CTTACTATAAATGTAGGAGGACAAGCATCTACATTTAATGGAGCAGGTACAGGCGGCATTGGAGGTCCACAGGTTACTAATACCAATGGAACCCCATATTACGGTGGAAACGGTGGTAATGGGCTCACTGGCGGCGGCGGATCTGAAGTATTAAGTGTTGTAACCCAGTTGATATGGGCTGGCGGTGGCGGCGGACAAGGTGGCGGCGGCGGTGGCGGCGCAGGTACTACAGCAGGTATTGGTGGTACACCGGGCGGAGGTAATGCAGGCGCCGGATCCTTTTCAGGTACTGGTGGAAATGGTGGGGCTGGAAATGGTGGAGCAGGCGTAGCCGGGCTAAATGGCGGTGGTGGCGCATCTTGCGGAACCGGAGGATTTGGAAGAGGTGGAACGGGAGCTATTGGTGGAGTAGCAGGTTCAAATTGCTGGAGTTGTGTACCTGCCAATGGCAATAATGGTGCAGGAGTAGCAGGCGGAGCAGGTGGTACAGGCGGTGGTGCAGGAACTTGCTCCGGACAAAGCGGATACCAGTCAGGTGGTAGTGGCGGCGGTGGCGGCGGTGGCGGTAGCGGATTTGTAAATGGTGCCGGTGGTGGCGGCGGCGGTGGTGCTGGAAACCCTGGTAACTGGAATGGTTCACCCGGTGGTGGCGGCGGTGCAGGTGGTACAGCCGGAAGCAATTACACTGGTGGAATGACTTCCGCTACTAGCAATACGGTTAACACAAACGCTGGTAACGGAAGGGTAGTAATATTCTATTAATCTTAATAATAACCCTCATTTTTAATAAACACGTATACCGCTTGATCAAGCGGTATACGTGTTTTTAAGAAAATATAATTAACTTAATAACATGCTTATTTTATAATAAGTAAAAATGGAGGGAAAGAGCGAAGATTTTCTCAGGATATACTGTTAAACAAACAACAACATTTTTTGTCGGGTTTTATTAACCTATAAGCAATTATTTAGCAACTTAAACTGACACAATCTCATAAGAGGCTGTTTTATAGTCCATAAAATCATTATAAAATACCTGCAAATCCTTTTTAGTGGTTTATTAAAATAGAATTAAAAAAATCGAGTAATTAATAGAGTTGTGCAAAATATCACTATTATCAAAAAATAATGAGGTTGAATATGAGCCGTTCATAATTTTAAGATTAAAATACAATTAAAAAACAAACAATTAGTAGATATTTGAATATGAAGTTTTGGTGGTGAAATATTGATTGTCGTTATTGTGTAAATTAATAATTTAAATACAATACCGTTAATTATGAAGAAGCATTACAGCCTAATTACCTTAATGGCAATCATTTTAGGTATCTCGTCCACACTTTTTTCCCAAAACGTGTCTATCAACCTAAGTGGAACCCCAAGTGCAAGCACCACGGCTATACTCGATTTAAGTGATGTTTCAAATGGTCAATTGGGTATGTTATTACCTAATGTATCACTATCTGCATTTAATAGTATTACCCCATTTGCAGCAACCCCTACAACAGGATTAATAGTATGGAACACCAATGCTGCCATGGCAGGTGGTTTCGGAACAGGTTTCTACTATTATAATGGATCCCAATGGAACTACTTATATAATAGTGGCAACCCAACAGGTAATTATGTTAATAACAGTACAGTGCTTCAGGCAGGTGCTAATTTTAATATAGGTGCCAACGGATTAGTCGGTGGTACTTTTGGTGTTACCGGACTATCAACTTTAGGTGCAGTAACTTCGGTTGGTATAGCAAGTATTAATGGAAGCGGAGCAAATGCAACAACCATCGGAAATGGAACTAATACTTTAACAGAGAATGGTAATTTTAACCTGAATAACAATAATGGTGCAGCTACCACTAATATAGGAACTGGAAGTACTACGGGTAATATAAGTATTGGCGGAACCGGGAATACTTTGTTATTGCCAAAGTTTACAACTGTAGGAACATTACCATATATTAGTACTATTTCAGGGGCAGTATCAGGACTTGTTCCAACAACAAATGGATTTGTGTTAACATTAGCTGGCGGTGTTCCTACATGGGCAGCCGCAGCAGGTAGCATTACAGGAAGCGGAACAACCAATTATCATGCACGTTGGACAACTGCGACAAACTTAGGTATAGGTGTTATCCAGGATAATGGAACAAAAGCCGGTGTTTCCGGGGCTGTTATTGCACCTGCAAGTTTATTTGATGTGAATGGAAATGTAACCATAGGTAGCTATGCAGGAACAAACGCCGCTCCTACAAATGGATTAATTGTATCCGGTCAGGTAGGTGTTGGAACCAATGCACCGAATGTTTCAGCTGCGCTTGATGTAACTTCTACTACTACAGGTTTTCTTCCTCCTCGAATGACAGCTGTTCAAATGAATGCTATAGCAACTCCCGCAACTGGACTTGTTGTTTTAAATACAACCACAAATTGTCTTGAATACTATACAAGCACAGTGTGGCAGAATATTGTTTGCCCATGTACAGGCCCTCCTGCTACTCCCGGTATCATAAGTGGAACTGCAACACCTTGTGCTTCATCAGCAGGAAATGTATATACTATAGTTGCAGTACCAAGTGCTACATCGTATAACTGGACTGTACCTGCCGGAGCTACTATCACCGCAGGTGCCGGAACAACTTCTATAACCGTTACCTTTGGTGTTTCATCTGGAAATATTACAGTAACCGCAACCAACAGTTGCGGAACAAGTGCTGCTAGCACACTAGCTATTACTATAGCAAATATACCTTCAGCACCTTCAGTGCCAAGTGGAACAACTACACCCGGAACGAATACTACCAATGCTTACACCATACCTTTAGTTGCAGGTGCAACAACCTATACATGGTCAACATCGAATACTAACTTGGCGACTATAACTGCTGGACAAGGTACTACCTCGGTAAACGTAACAACAACCTTAACTGCAGGAACATTTACATTATGCGTAACAGCAGGTAATGCCTGCGGTACCAGCCCTTCTTCATGTTTAACTATTACAAGTTCTGCTTGCGTTGTTGTACACGGAACGGCCACATTTAACTATACTAACGGTACACAAAGCTGGACTGTACCTTGCGGAATATCGGTAATAACTATAACATTATATGGCGCACAGGGTGGAATTTCAAGCCCATGCAGTGGATATAGCGCAACTTTGCCTGCTACTGGCGGAACAGTTGTAGGTACATTGAACGTTGTACCTGCCACAACCTACTCCATTTATGTAGGTGGTGGCGGTGCCAAGGGTATAACCACAGGCCCTGCAGTAGGTGGCTTTAATGGTGGTGGTGCAGGCGCATTCTACTCCGGAGCATACGGTGGTGGTGCCGGTGGAGGTGCTTCGGATATTCGTTCGGCACCATATGCGTTGGCTAACCGTATTGCGGTTGCAGGCGGCGGCGGCGGAATGGCCTATAACTACGGTTGTGGAACTGAAAACGGTGGTCGTGGTGGTGCAGCTACAGGTGAAGGAGGGTATGAAAATAATGTTATGAATGGATCAGGATATCCAGGGGCTGGCGGAACAGGTGGAGCTGGTGGTGCTGGTGGTGTTTATCCGGGATATTGCAACGGATCACCCGGTGCATTAGGCCTTGGTGGAGCCGGTGGAACATGTACCAATAGCGGCGGTGGCGGCGGAGCTGGATATTATGGCGGCGGCGGTGGCGTTTGGGGCGGCGGCGGCGGCGGCAGTAATTACACTGGTGGATTAACATCTGTTACCACAAATAATATGGGTGGCGGTGCAAATGGAGTTACTGTTGCAGGTAATGGCCAGGTACTTATTCAATACTAATGCATTAATTAATTTCAGCATGAAATTTAAAACAGGTGTTTTAGTTGGTTCCTTTTTACTATTTGCAAATTATGGGTTTTGCCAAATTGCAGATAGTATGCTTAGGGCAGATTCAAAGAATCATGTGAACAATGTTCAGCAAGCTCCGGTGCGCGGAGTTGCGGAAATATTGGCAGACTCATTAAATAAAGCAATTATGATTCAGGCGGCAAGGGAAAATCCCGAGATTAAATCCACGGCGGCTTATCAAACGATGATGACAAAGGATAATGTAGCAGCAATAAAAACAGAATCAAGTGAAAGTGAAGCAACCAAATCTAAGGGTAATACTGCACCTCATTAATTGATAAAGTATTTGTGTGGTTGCCTTTTTCGGATAAAATAATAGTTGCTAAGAACTGGTGTATTTCCTCCATTTCTCGATTACCTTTTGCATATCCTCCGGTAAGGGAGATTCAAAATACATTTCCTTGCCTGTGGTAGGATGAGTAAATCCCAAAGACATGGCGTGCAAAGCCTGACGCGGACATATCTCAAAACAATTTTCAACAAATTTGGTATATTTTGCTGTAACCTGTCCGCGTAATATTTTATCGCCCCCATACACTTCATCATTAAATAAGGGATGTTTTAAATATTGCATGTGTACACGTATCTGGTGCGTACGGCCTGTTTCCAACCTGCACTCCAATAGTGTTACATAGTGGAAACGCTCAAGTACTTTAAAATGTGTAACCGCGTTTCTTCCATGCGCTCCATCCGGAAAGGCAGCCATTTTTTTTCGGTCCTTATGGTCTCTTCCAACATGCACGTTCACTGTGCCTGTGTCCTCTTTAAAATCGCCCCAGGCTAAAGCAATGTACTTACGCATCACTTTCTTTTCATGAAACTGTTTTGCAAGTTTTGTCATTGAGCGATCGTTCTTGGCAATAACCAGCAAGCCTGAAGTATTTTTATCTATCCGGTGGATAAGCCCCGGTCGCAATTCCCCGAAAGGGTCCTTTGCATTGGTTCGGGCCGGTTTTGGCAGGTTGCCTACATAATAAAACAATGCATTCATCATGGTCCCAGTGAAGTTACCCACACCCGGATGAACTACCATTCCGGCGGCTTTATTAACCACCATCAGGTCGTCATCCTCATACACAATATTGAGCGGAATATTTTCAGGAATGAGTTCTATTTCCCTTTTAGGATATGGGAAAACCACACTTATTTCATCGTTAGGCCTTACCTTGTAATTGGACTTGGTGTTTTTGCCGTTAACAAGCACATTGCCCTCCTCAATAGCATATTGAATTCGCGTACGCGTGGCATTTTCAACCTTGTACAACAAGTATTTATCAACCCGCAGGGGTGCCTGGCCCGGGTCTACTTTAAAGAAGAAATGCTCATACAGGTCTTTGTCATCACCCGGTGCTTCTATTCCTTCTGTTTCTTCTTCTGAATTCATGATTGTATAAAAATAAAAAAGGGATACCCCAAATAAGGGCTCCCTTTTATGCTAATAAAATTGCTACTAAAAAGCTTACTTAGCTTTCTTGTTGGTATCAGCTGCCATTTTATTGGTGTCAGCCTTAGCTTTAGCAATTGAATCATTCATTTTCTGCATAGCCATAGCCTTAGCTTGAGCTTTAGCAGTTGAATCATTACGTAAAGAATCTTTCACGTGTTGTTCAGCTTTAGCTTTTTCTTCAGCGCTAGGACCACATGCGATAAACGCTAACATGGTTGCAGCGGTAGCAAAAGTCAATACTTTTTTCATTTTTTGTGTAGGTTTGATGGATTAAAATAGGGCGCAAAAGTATGAAATTTTTTTAATTCCAAACAAATTTTCCATTTATTTTTTAAAATGGCCCATTATTTCTGCAAAATAATGAACTCAGTACGCCTGTTTTTAGCCCTACCTTCCTCATTATCATTACTTGCCACCGGATTGGCTGCTCCATACCCCTGAAAACTTAATCGCTCACCTTTTATACCTTCTTTTGCCAACGCCTGCATAACGGTAAATGCCCGGTCCGATGAAAGGGACTGGTTAGACTGCTCACTACCAACGTTATCGGTATATCCCGCAATCTTCACTTTTATAGATGGGTTTTCTTTCATGAATTTGGCAAACTCCTTAATTACTTCTATTGAAACCAATTCAAGCTGGGCCGAATTTGACTTATAATATATGTCGTGCAACACATAATTGCTACCCGATGCAATGGTCTTCATGTCAAAATCCATTTTTTCGGGTTTATCGCTAAAGGTATCTTTAATAGTTACAATGCCCGAGTTGAAAGCATACCCCTTTTTATTTACCGATATTACATATTTATCGTCCGGGTTTTTAAGGGTTACCACGGCAGTAAACGATGCATTAACCGTATCATTAATAACGGCTGCCTTTTTATGGGTTTTAGCATCCGTAATAGTAACGGTTGCTCCGGTTAATGGCTGCCCGTTTTCATCGGTAATCTTACCTTTCATCAAACCCACCTTTTCTGGACGTGCTTCCTTATATAACGGAAACTGGTAAACATCAAACCCACCCATGTTTTCGTGGTTGGTACGGTCAGGGTCGTTGGAACAGAAATAGCCGGTATATCCATCGGTGCTTACAAAAAATGCAACTTCGTCGGCTTCGCTGTTAATAGGATAGCCAATGTTTTTAGGTTCGGTCCATTTACCGATTGAATCCATGCGGGAATAGAAAATATCGAACCCACCTGCACCCGGCAAGCCATCGGAAGAAAAATAAAGCGTATGGCTATCTGTATGGATAAAAGGACTCTTTTCATTCATGGGCGTATTAATGGGCTTACCCATGTTTTCAGCCTGACCCCATTTACCGGTTTCAGGGTCTTTTTTGGTTTGATATAAGTCACATTTGCCCATTCCGCCCGGGCGATTACTTGAGAAGTAAAGTGTTTGTCCGTCTGATGAAATACTGGGTTGGCTGTTCCATGCCGATGCATCATTCACCATACTGCCCAGGTTTTTAATATCGCCCCATTTGCCACCGGCATTATCACTGCAATAGATCTGGCAACTTGAGCCTCCGGCACCATTGTCTTTACATATAGTAAAGTAGAGGTGATTATTATCAATTGTAATAGCAGGCCCACCTTCGTTCAGCCCACGGTTAAACGGTGCAGGCATAGGTTTTCCGGTTTCAAAGGTGCCATCATTCTGGCGATGACTGAGCATAAAATACTCTTTAATATTGTCCTCTTTCTGATAGGAAGAGTTTATGTCGCTGTAAGGCATACGGCGCGTAAAGAATGCCAGTTGATTATCGGGAGAAATGATAGCAAGGTACTCGTCATAGTTAGTGCATAGCCCGGGAACCATGTGCGGGTCGAAGGGTACCTTATTATTGAACAGGTCATTGTAGAACTTGGCTATCTTTATTTTTTGCCGGGCATCATACAGAAAACTGTCATAGTCTTTCGAGAACTTCTTTACGTCATCATCTTTAAAGTCGATATACTTTTGAAAGTACTTAATAGCATCAGGGTACTTGTTGGCTTCGAAATAGCTTAACCCAACATAATAATAGGGGTCGGAGTGATAGTGCGGACATGCAGTTATAACGCTCAGAAAATAAGGTGTTGCCGGATCGAATGATGTGTTATCGGCATAAGCCGTTTTAACCAATTCTTCAGCCAGGGTAAAGTTTGCAGCGGCATAGTTAGCATCCAGTGCTATGGCTTGTTTCAGGAAAGCTTCCCGTTCGGGTTTCTGGTACTTTTTCTTGTCGGTTCCTTTTTTAAAGAGGTCCTGAGCCTTTTTATCATCGGTTTCCCCGCATGCAGTATCACTCTGGGCAAAGCCCTGAGAACCCATTACAGAGAGCAAAACAAACAGAACTATTTTAGGCGTAACGATTCGAAACATAGAGTAGGGTGCAGGCTTTAAACTTCAAAATTAGGCAACTTAGGGTGATTGGCGGTAAAAAGTAATTAACATATAACATAGATTAACACCGGCTTAGTATATGCCATAATGCAAAGGATGTAAAAAAGATACAGGGTTTAACAACTATGAGCATAAAAATTAACAAAGAGTTAGTTGCTTTTTATTAAAAAATAAGATGAAAAATTGCTGTGAAAAACAGTGAAAATAACAACGAAATAACAAGGAAAATAACAATGAATAACAGCGAAAATAACAGTAGGTAACAAGGAAAATAACAACGAAATAACAATGGGAGGCAAGAAGGGAATGCCCATAATTACCTGATGTACAAAACAAATTAAAAAGCCCCCTTGTTATTATAAAAAAAATAACAAGGAGATTTATGGCAAGTATTTTACCTGTTATTTGTCGTGAATATAAGGTTTCGTTTTTCATACTATACCCGCCGTCGCATATAACTAAGGCGGACGAAGCAAAGTTACTTCATGAAATGTGTTTTTCTAAAAAAGGAGGGCCCCGACTGGCAATTATTTATGAACATTGCTAGATTGCTATTTATCTCAAACGAGTAAAAAATTTACACACAAAACAAGGAGAAACCGATTTATTTTTTCACAAAAAAATCAGGTTGCTGATTTTGCGAATATGTCAGTAAAATCAAAAAATCATTTTACTGACATATAGCCATATTTTACTGACAACTAGATAATTAACACCCCATTTTTTATGTCAGGGCTGAGGGGGTACTGACATATAATTTTTGCTTAATAAATGCCAGGCAATTGTGTGGCACATGTGGGATAAGTGGGTGGTAAATTAGTTGATGAAAAAATTACGAGGGAGCAACTAAACCACGGCTTTTAAGCCGTGGCTAATGAATGAACGTTGGTTGACATTCAATCATTAGCCCCGCCATTTATGGCGGGGTGGGAAATACCAACATCAATTCTTGGGGCTTTAGCCCACTTGGGACACTCGGGACAATTTGCGACTTGATGTAAGTCGCGGATGTCTTAAACGTCCCAAGCGGGATAATAACAAGGTTACTTTACTTGTGAAATTGAGAGCAGCTTAAAGGGTTAGTTGCCACTAAGCATAGTTGAGGGGGTATGGGTGGTTATTTCAGTCTTTCCAAATTGGTTAAGTATTTTTTGCAATATCTTCTAGTTTGGTTGTCTTTTAACCCCTTGTTAAGGGCATATCCGCCTCCTAAAATAATCCCCATTGAGCCAAGAATTTCCTTAATATATTCAGGTGAACCCGCATTGGGATTATGAATTAAAATATAAGCTGCAAATGGAATTGCGGCTAATCCAAGTCCTTGTGTCAAGATTTCTTTACTATATTCAGAATATATATTGTTATAGCTATTTATAAAGTCTTTCTTAGAATAGCCTTCACTAATTTTCGCTTGAACATTGTCTAATTCAGTATTAAAGGCTCGCAATAAACGTCTATTTTGATTTCTAAAATTAATTAAATTCTCTACTGGAATTTCATTAAGATTTTTTGGAACAAGGAAATTAAATAGCCCTTTTGCAAATCTTGTTCTTCTTTCAATAGTAGGTGTAGTTGTCCGAGCATAGTTAGTAAAATTATCAAATCTATTATTATCTGTAATAATTGCCGCAGATTCTTGGAATGCTATTTCTTTTGCAAGGTAAGTCATAAATAGAAATGCTAACTCCTCGGACATCAATATCCCGTCACGAGTTACCCTACCAAGATTGTTTTGTTCACAAAAATAAACCCAACTATCGGAGAATTTTTCTCTAAACACCAGGAAATTCCATTTATCCGGATTATTCCAGTTTTGTAAAACATTTGTTTGTCCAAATAACGGGCTTCTATCGACTACGTTACTTAATATTTTCTCGGCTTCGGCAATCGATTGCAATGAGGCACGGTGTCCGACTTGATAATCAGGAGAATAAAGAGTGATCAGGTCTGTTTCTTCTTCAATCAATCTAAAATTTTCGCTTAATAAGTTTTGTCTACTGTTAGGCACAATGGGTTTGAAATTTTCAAAATATAAGAGAGAAAACTTTAGCCAAATGTCTGATGGTGGTTCAAATGTTGGATAGTATATTAGTGGTTCCATAATATTTGTATGTTATAGCTGAAATAATTTCAAATATAGAAATTAATTTTATGATAGTCGTAGCAGCTTCCATCATATAATCCGATAACAATCTTCCAACTTTCCATCCTCGCGCAGGCAATTATTTGTATCAGTGCCTAATTAATTTGGAATCATTTATTATCATGCCAAGAGGTCGGAATTAGCTAAGTAAGATAATTGCAAATTAAACTTTAACACAAGCACTGATTGCAAATCAGTGCTTACGGGCAAGCTCTTAATATGGTAATAGTGAAAACCCTATATCACCCCTGTCTGAATTAGCTGAACCACTTCTTCAATGTCCTTATCCTCATTTTCGGGGTCATAGGTATCTTTCAGGTTGTTGCCGTACAACCTTGCTACCGACTGCCACATAAAAGCCGAAAAAGAGCCGCGCAACTCTTTCACCATAGCAAATGAGGTAGTTCCGGTTTCGCGGTTAATGAGTTTAAATAAAATTTTACCCTGTTCAGGGCTCATATTTACCAAAGCAGCCCTGTATTGTTCTTTTAATTCCTTATCCATCTTTCTCAGGTATTTTCGCTTGTCCGATTCACATGTCATGGTTTGCAATGTAGCCTCAAACTGCCTGAAAGTCACCCCTGCCATAACGGCATAAGGATAGGCTGTTTTCACATCTATCTGAAACTTATAGTACTTAAATGCAGCTTCCACATTCGGGAATACCCTTGATGCACAAACAAATACGGGGCTAACATTAATAATTGAAACCGTATCGCCATCCAGTATGGTGGCAGGTAATTGGGTTACTACCGGGTCCCGAAGTTGAGTGACCGTTACATGCTGGGAAATAACCGTTAAAGGATTGATAAATAATAGCATCAACGGAAAAAGCAAGTACTTAACCATACTACCTTATTACGAATAAATGAAGGTAAAGTTATTTTTATACTACAAATGTATGACAAAAGGCCATGTTTTCAATATTTTATTTACATTTGTCACCGGATGTAAATGCATTAAAGATGGGGATACCAATACTTATATTTTTAGTTTCTTTTTTTGTGGTTTTTGTGTGCACCCCTTCACTCATTAAGGTTTCCATCATGAAAAACCTTACCGATGAGCCCGGAGACCTTCGAAAAGTCCATTCTAAACACATCCCTACACTTGGGGGTGTAATCATATTTGCCGGAACTTTATTTTCGCTTACACTTTTACTGCCAACCATTGCAGCCAGCGGTTCTGCGGCAAGCGATGTGGTAGTATCGGATGCCAATTACCTGTTAGCTGCTTTGCTCATTATATTTTTCATTGGCATAAAAGATGATATTGTGGGTACTGCTGCCATATTCAAATTATTGGGACATATCCTTGTCGGCATGATATTGGTATTGATGGGGAATATCCGTATAACGGGCTTCCATGGCCTGTTTGGCATACATGAAATACCTTATTGGGCCAGCGCATTTTTATCGGTGTTTACCTATGTAGTGGTGGTAAATGCATTCAACTTTATTGATGGCCTCGACGGACTTGCAACCGGAATCGGTTTCATTTCTGCTATGTGTTTTGGTTTGTTTTTTACGCTCAGCGGAAGCCCCGCACTGGCAGGTATTGCCTTTGCACTGGCAGGTTCGTTGCTTGGTTTCCTGATCTATAATTTTGCACCTGCAAAAATATTCATGGGCGATTCGGGCTCACTTTTCACCGGATTAATTTTGTGCACCCTCGGAATAAAACTAATTGAATTCGATACATCACAGGTGCCATCGTATCTTGTAACTGTTTCCCGTCCGCTATTGGTGATGGGATTGTTTGCATACCCATTAATGGATATGTTACGCATCGTTATCATCCGCAAGTTAAAAGGGGTATCACCACTTGCAGCTGACCGCAACCACATTCATCATGCCCTTATCGACCTCAAACTGGGTCACGGAAAATCTTCAGGCTCCCTTTATCTATACACACTTTCGGTTATTGCTTTGGTATATGCTGTTAGAGGAATGAACACAACAGTTTCATTTCTCCTGGTTGGCGGATTTGCTATTATGACTTTACAAATTCCTATTTTCCTTCGTTACAGGCAACGCCGCAGCAAAACTGCTATTGTAAAGGAAATGGAGCGCCACCACGCCAACTGATGCGTAAAATTATCTCCCTCTTTTTTGTTTTTATTTTAGTAGGAACAATTGGTTTTGCTCAAACCAATATAACCCTCGACCGTGATTTTTTACTACTGTATCAATCCGCTTTTAACGATAAAAATTGTACACAGTTTACAAGCGTTCTTCCGTATGATAAAGAAAAAACGGAAAAGAATATTCACGTTGACAGCAATAACAAATATAAAGATTTAATTTTTAAAAAGAAAGACCATCTTATTTCCTCCGGCAAATTGGTAGCAACCATTTACCCACTTGCGGGAGGCAACGGAGGCTACGACCTGTATGGGAAAGCAGCCACCTATGATTATTCTGCCGGCTTGCATATTGATGGAAAAATTGGCAGTAAGTTTTCTTTTTCCGCAAACTATATCGGCGGGGATATCAATGGTCCATCATTTATGGATAGCATTATTAAACGCTACAAGGTAGTACCCGGAATGGGCTTTGCATACGGTTCTCCGGCATCAGGATATTCTTACCAATACTGGGATGGGTATATTTCTTATAACCTCGATTCGCATTTCAATATCCAGGTTGGAAAGGGAAAACAGTTTTGGGGTGATGGCTATCGTTCCCTGTTTATGTCGGATGTTTCAAACAGCTATCCTTATTTTAAAATTACCGCCACCATCTGGAAAATTCAGTATGTAAGTATGTTCACCGTAATGCAGGATGCAACTAATCCGAGCGGACTTGTGAGTGACAGGCATACCAAGTATGGTTCCTTTCACTATCTAACTTGGAATGCATCGAAGCGTTGTAATTTCTCCTTGTTCGAAGCAATTACCTACGATGGCGACAGCGGACAATATGTCCGCGGACCCGACCCGGGTTATCTGAATCCAATCATTTTTTACCAACCTGTAAACTACAATATCGGCGACCCGGATAAATCGCATTTGGGTGGTGCATTTAAAATTAAGGTTGCAAAAAATGAACAGTTCTACGGGCAAGTGGTGATAGATGAATTTAAACTTCAACAGGTGGAACATCACACCGGATGGTGGGGAAACAAACAAGGTGCACAGGTTGGATTTAAAGCTTTCAATATGTTCAAGGTGAAGAACCTTTCCTTTCAAACTGAACTGAATTACGTGCGTCCGTTTACCTACACAGCCCGCGACCCGCTTCAGAATTATTCCAGTTTCAATCAGCCTTTAGGTGATCCGGAAGGAGCAAATTTTATTGAGTCGGCTTCCTTTTTAACCTGGTACAATAAGAATATGCTAATACAGGGAAGTCTTGTTGGTTACCATTATGGAGGTGATTTGGGTGCTAGCGATTATGGTGAAAATATTTTTATTATCTACACACGGCATCAATATGAATTCGGCAACCGTGTGGGGCAGGGAGTATCTATTTATTTAGGAACGCTGGGGTTGAAAACAGATTTTATTATTTCGCCGAAAATGAATCTGAAAGCCGAGCTGGCATTGTATGAATGCTATGACAGGATAGGCGATGTAAGCATAAGTGAACCCTATATTACCTTTGGGATAAAGACATCACTAGGTAACCTGTACAGTGACTTCAGGTAGACGAAATACAAATAAAAAATCAGAAAAAATTAATCGATAAGGCCTTTGTCCTTGTGATTTTTGTAATAGCCTTTCATAATGAACAGCCAAAGCACAAGCAATACGCTTATCAAAGTGATATAAAATATGTTCGGACCCCAGTGTAGTTTTTCCAGCAGGTGGAATGATTTGATAAATAATCTGCCAGTGCAGTTCCAGATGCCTGTGATTGTGTAGCTATACCAACTGAGTAACATAATGAATTATTTTGCGACAAAAATAGTAATTATATGAAACCGAAGGAATTTATTTGCGAATTTTACCACGGATGTTTCTGAAAATATTTAAAACCAACCCATTATTACTACTTGCATTCGGCATTCTTTTATGTGCCGGATTGTGGGCATTTACAGTACTTCACCCGGCTCAAGTTGCCCGTCCCTATACCGATATCACCCTGCTTGCCCCTTTCTTCGACCGTATCCATGATTTTCCGGTGGTGAAGGAAATATTGGGGTTTGCCATCCTTCTGCTTGAAGCCGGAATATGGAACCGTATTGTAAACCGGCATTCGCTGCTCCGCCAAACTACCTGGTTCCCCTTTTTCTTTATGGTGATACTGCTTAGTTGCCGTACCTCGTTGGTTGGCTTTTACCCGGCACTTGTATCTTCATTGTTCCTTGTTCTTGCCGTAAACAAACTCATTTCAGCCTACATGAAAGAACGCGCTCTTTCAGAGGTCTTCGATTCCGGGTTTTTTGTGGGTATTGCTACCATATTCTACATACCGTCCATGGTGTTTCTTGTCCTTTTATGGATCGGGTTACTATTACTCCGCACCATAAACTGGAGAGAATGGGCATGTACAATTATCGGGTTTCTGCTACCATTTGTTTTTACGTTTACCTATAATCTTGTATTTAACCCCAACTATCCCTGGTACAATAAAATTACGAGTGAGTTCTTGTACCATAGTGTGCATCTGTCCTTTTCATGGGAACAGATCACCATTATGATGATAATCTTTTTAACGGCTACCGGAAGTCTTTGGTTTTACGTGAACCGCATTACCGACAACGTTGTCAAGTCGCAAAAATTCTGGACCTTACTATTGTGGTTCATACCAATCGCCGCCTTGTCAATCTTGATATGTCCCGAAAAAGATTCCCGCGCTTTTTCGTTGCTCGCCATTCCTGGCTCATTCATTTTGTCAGCTTATTTCCTTAAAACGAAAGCGAAACTTTTACCCGAACTTTTATTTCTTTCCTTGTTGGTGGGGGTAATAATCAGCATGATTTTTTAGTCGGAGCCCGACTGGCAATTATTTTAAAAACAGTGCGAAAAACGATTTTTTGCCCTATCTTTGCAGTATAAAAAACCGCAGAAAATGTTAAAGTTTGGAGTTGTAGTAGTTCCCGGGTCCAATTGCGACCACGATACCATTTATGTATTGAAACATATATATAAGCAAGATGCAGTTCCGCTGTGGCATAAAACCAGCGACCTGCAAGGCTGCGATGCTATTATTGTCCCAGGAGGATTTTCATATGGCGACTATTTGCGCGCCGGAGCATTGGCACGTTACTCACCCATGATGAATGCTGTGGCTGAATTTGCTAAAAACGGCGGTATTGTAGTGGGTATCTGCAACGGTTTTCAAATCCTATGCGAAGCAGGATTACTGCCGGGTGCATTACTACTCAACACGCAACCACACTCCGGAATAAATTACTCCTGCAAAAATATTCACCTGATTGCAGAAAACGACAATACGGCACTCACTACAGGAATTCCAAAAGGTAAAGCCCTTACTATCCCTATTGCACATGGCGAAGGCAGATACTTTGCCGATGCTGAAACACTGGAAAAATTAAACAAAAACGGACAAATTATTTTCAGATATTGCGATGAGAAAGGCAAGATAACTCCTGATTCGAACCCGAACGGCTCTCTCGAGAACATTGCCGGTATTTGCAACGAAACCAAAAATGTATTTGGCATGATGCCTCACCCTGAACGGGCTTCTGACGAGCATCTCGGCAACACCGACGGAAAATATATTCTGAGTGCACTTGTTAAAACGGTGCAGGCAAGGAAGGCGGAAAGATTAGTGGTCAGTTAACAGTAGTCAGTGGTCAGTCAATTGACTTTGTCATTCCCGCCTATACCAGTTCGGGCAGGCTGAGTGTAGCGAAGAATCTGTTTTTATTTTTTTCTCCCAAATTTTCAATTTGAAATGTTTCACTTTTGCCGCATTTTGAAAGTATAATAATTCAATTTTATTGTCTGATTAACAAATAGTTGAAACCAAATTACGCATTTTAACATTTGTAACATTTCGGCGTGCGTGGTAATTGTGTGGTATTTATTATGTAATAATATCTTATATTTGTTAAATGAAAAGAATATGCCTTTTAATTTTAATTTTTGGCTTTTCACTTTGCAACGCACAGAGTTGGCAATGGGGGAGGCAAGGACAGCTGGTAGGAGATAAAGCCATTGCAAATTGTTATGTTGCAACAGATGTTGCCGGAAATGCTTTTTTAACCGGGAATTTTGGTATTGACGCCGGAGATTCAATAATCTTTAGTAATGATACTTTGATTGACTGGGGCTACAATCTTTATTTTGTAAAATACAATTCAGCCGGAACAGTTCTTTGGGCTCAACAATTTGGTTCGCAATTTTATTGGGAATATCCTAACTCAATTATAACAGATGTCTCGAATAATGTCATAATATCAGGAAATTTTAATGGTTCGATAGGAATTGGTCCATATAATTTAGATGGAGCGGCAGGAATGAATTTTTTCATTGCAAAATTCGATAATAACGGTAAGGCATTATGGGCACTTGCGGATAGCATTGTTTATCCCAATACAAATTATGCATACTTCTATGGCTCGGCAGCCGATAAGTTAAAAAACATTTTTGTTACAGGAACATTTAATGGGACGATGCTATTAGGGGGAGTTCGATTAGTTGTTGCGGGTACTGCTGCAAATACTTTTATTGAAAAGTTGGACAGTAATGGAAAAGTTCTTTGGGCAAAAAATAGCATTTCGAAGTATAATTGCGGAAGTAATGCTGTTACCGCAGATAAAGCCGGGAACACATATATAACAGGCAACTTTAAGGGGAGTACTGCTTTTGGAAGCAGTACCATAAATTGTTTAACTGATGTGGAAAATGTATTTATTGTGAAATATGACCCAGCCGGAAACGTGCTTTGGGCAAGAGAATCTGCAACTCCTTCACTTAATAATATTGGAATGGGAATTTCAATAATTACAGATTCAATTGGAAATGTATATATAGATGGGATTTATAATGACACAATTACTTTCGGGTCTTATACATTAGTGGGCGGTGGTAACTACTTTGTAAAATATGATGCAAACGGGAATGTTAAATGGGCGAAGAATATTCCTTCAGGAGGAGGGGTGCTTGCATCAGATGAATGTGATAATATATATATGTCTGGGAACGGAGTTATTAAGTTCGATACTTCAGGCAATGTGATATGCAGTTCTGTATTAATGCCTTATTTATTTACTCCCTTGAATATAGCTACCGATAAAACGGGTAATTATGTTTATGTGGCAAATGTATTTGCAAATGATTCTTTGTTTTGCGGCCCTGACACATTAATTTCTTATGGAAATGATGACCCTTTTGTTATTCGCTGGAAGAATTGCAGTGTTTGTAGCAATGCCGAAAGTATAAATGCATTAACTGACAGGATTGACGAAATAAGCATTTTCCCCAACCCTACTACAGGCATTTTCACTATTCAGTCATCAATGGTCAGTGGTCAGTCTTCTGTTGAAATTTATAATATAATGGGGCAAAAGATGCTAACAAAGATCCTTCGCTCTGCTAAGGATGGCAAAGTCATAGACTTGAGTAATCAACCCAACGGAATATACCTTTACAGAGTGATTAAAGCAGATGGAAGTTTGCTTGGTGAAGGGAAGGTTGTACTAGAAAAGTAAATAAGACCTCACCCTGCCCTCTCCTGCGAGGAGTGGGAAATCTCACTCCATCCTGTGCATCACAGTTATCTCTAAAGTCTGCACATGCTCTCCTTTTTCGTTGGTAAATTCATAACCCCAGGTAATAACACAATGTCTTTTTTCGGGATTGGGTTTAAAGAAAACGATTGTCACTTTACCATGAATGGGTTGATTGGCGTAGACGGGCTTTAAGAGTTTCCATTTATTTATTTCGAGTCCGCAAATAATGGAATCGCTAAACATTTTAAACCAACTTCTTACATGGAAAGTATTTAATATCTGTGAGCCGCTGCTTACAAGCCCTTTGAAAATACTTTTTTCGGCTGCTTCTTTATTAATATGAATGGGTAATGGATCATTGAGTTTGGCATAATCAATAATTTCTTGTTCACTCAGGGTAATAGTTCCCATGTCGAAAGACTTATTTAAAGCGAAGTCTTTGAATGAATATTTTTGGGTTTCGTTTGTCATAATTATGTATTGAGGACTAAAGTCCAAATGTATTGGGTTTATTTTAACCCCCACTTTAAAGTGGGGGTTAAAGCATAACACTATTTTAAGGCTTTAGCCTTGATTTATTATGTAAGCTCTTCTTTCTTGCTTGTTGCGAATTTATACAAAATAAACCCAAGCAGTAAGAAGAACCCTAGCGCAATAAGGTCGCCCATATTACCCATTTTATCGCCAAGTCCGAAGTTGAGTTTGTCGGCTAGCGATACAGGTTTTCCATCCGCACCAATACCCACATTCACCCCAATTAAAATAGCTATTATAATTCCTGTTATGGCACCTCCGGCAATCAACCCCGAACTGAACAATGCACCCGGCCCGATATCCGATTCCGCTTCCTTGGATTTGTTTTTGCGGTCTACCAACCATTTTACAAGTCCGCCAACAAATATAGGTGTAGTGCTGGAAAGCGGCAGGTAAGCACCCACTGCAAATGCAAGTGAACTTACTCCGCAAAGTTCCATTACTGCAGAAATTCCCATTCCGGTAAGCACCAATCCCCAAGGCAGATTATGACTCAATAGTCCTTTAATAACGGTTGCCATTAATATAGCCTGAGGGGCCGGTAAAGGATGCGGATGTTCAGGAGTAGGTGCGCCAACACCAATATTGTGTTCCAGCAAAGTAAGGGTAAAGCCAATGGCCAGTGTAGCCGCCAATACCCCTATTATCAAGCCTAACTGCTGTTTGATAGGTGTAGCACCTAAAATATATCCGGTCTTTAAATCCTGGGAGGTTGCACCTGCATTTGCCGATGCAATACATACTATTGAACCTACTACCAATGCAATGGGTTGATATACATCTCCGGTCCAGCCAATGCCCACAAATATGAGCGAGGTCGCCATTAGCGTGGCAATCGTCATACCAGAAATAGGATTGGATGAGGACCCGATCAACCCGACTATTCGGGAAGAAACCGTGACAAAGAAAAACCCGAATACTACAATCATTACAGCCGAAAGGAAGTTGGTAGGTATGTTTGGTATTACCGACATAAAAACAACCAGGGCAATACTTCCAATCAATACATATATAAGAGGTATATCTTTTTCAGTACGTGATTTTTCAACTGCTTTTTCGCCCCTGCTTTCTTTCAGGTCTTTAAAGGAATCTTTAAATGCACTAACAATGGTAGGGAATGTTTTTATCAGGGTCATCAATCCACCGAAGGTTACTGCACCTGCTCCAATGTATCGGATGTAACGCCCCCAGATATCATCGGCACTCATATTCGTAATGAGCTGAGTGGTTTCAGGAGGGAAGACTGTAGTAAGTCCGCTGCCGAGCATAGTAATAAGTGGTATCAACACAAACCATGAGAGTACACCACCGGCTACCATAATTCCCGCTATGCGGGGACCGATAATATATCCTACACCCAACAACTCAGGAGTAATTTCCCCGCTGATGGTGGCATTTGGCAAAGCCGATTTTTTGGAAAATATATAGGCCGGAACATCTTTCCAGAAACCTAAAATAGACATGAATAATTTATAGAAGAATGCAATGCCAACACCATAATATACCTTCTGAGCAAGCTTGCCGCCTTTTTCTCCGGCTACAAGTACGTCGGCACAAGCCGTGCCTTCGGGGTAGGGTAAGTAGCCATGTTCTTTAACAATAAGTGAACGCCTTAGCGGAATCATGAATAGCACACCAAGAATACCGCCTGCAAAAGCCAGCACAAAAATCTGGTAATAGTGGAAATAATCTCTGCCGCCGGCAAGAAACAGCAATGCCGGGACAGTGAACACTACTCCCGCAGCAACTGATTCTCCGGCTGAACCTATTGTTTGAACGATGTTACTTTCGAGGATACTGGCCTTACCCAAACGTTTGAATACCGAGATCGCCAATACGGCAATTGGTATGGAAGCACTAACCGTTAAGCCGACTTTGAGACCCAAATAAACCGAGGCTGCACCAAATATAATTCCGAAGATGGCTCCCATAATGATGGCCCTCAGGGAGAACTCAGGAATTAATTCACTGGCTGAAATAAACGGTTTGAATTTTTTTTCTTCTGACATACTGATGGGGGTTTATTTGTCAAGTTCCTCAAATGTAATGAATTTATAATACTAACCACGGAGACACGGAGAACACAAAGTTTCACGGAGACTAAACTTTCGGCAATTTTGCAAACTCATCTGTAACCAGCGATACTAAATGCTCTTTAATATTTTCACAATGAAAGTTAATAAGTAAACCTTTAGGTTTTCCAGTAAGTTTCAAATAAGAAAGTAATTGTGCCCTGAAAAGTGGAATCATTTGTTCTACAGCTTTCTCTTCAACAATAACCAAATCATTGACTAGAATATCAAGTTTTAAGGTTCCACCCAAGTCTTTTCCTTTGTATAGGACTGGAACATGTATTTGGGATTTTACATTCAATCCTGAAATTCTCATTTCATCAATCAAACACGATTCATAAACCGATTCCAATAATCCAGGGCCAAGGTGTTTATGTACCTCAATAGCACAACCGATAATCGTATACGAAATTTCATTTATGCTTTTTTGAGTTATCATCTCTGTGGATCTTTGTGTTCTCCGTATCTCCGTGGTTGGTATTTGTTAATTTCAAAACCATAACAAAAATTAAAAATCAGATTCCCCTTCAAAAGTAAATTAATTTTTATATTTGGATGTACATACCCAATGAAGAATATTAAAATAGAAGTAGAGGAGAAGAAAACATACTGGCAGCGGATATTGTACGTTACCCTGGGATGTTCCATATTTATGGGTGTGGGGATATTGTTTGTCTATTTGATGAAAGGCCCATGGCAAATGGTGCTTGGTATTTCCTGCCTTAGTTATGCTTACTTATGGTATATTATTGATAAGCGTAATGCCTATTACATTACTTTATTTGAAATAAAGGATAGTGTTGTTCATATTGTTTTTACCGGCAGGGGTGTAGAAAATGATATAACCGACAAAGTGGAAAAATTTATTTTCAAGCGGGGTGTATCAAATGGCGGGTCAGGTAACTACCTGGAGATAGAGTATAAGGGTGATTTTTTATTAAGGCTTTATTCCCAATGGGGATGGAAGGAAGTCCTAGTGCATCTATTGGATGATTTACAAAATAACAAAGTGCTTGCTAAAAAAGGTATATGGTAATCATTTCTCCTCATATTGTTAGTAGAACATATTGTGAACTTGAACTTCAAATACTATTGATAAACCCTGCATTGTAAATTAATTTTTATATTTGGACGCAACAAAATTAACATACATGGAAAATACAACCCCTAGAAAAGGTCACCCACGTTCCCTTTACATTCTATTCCTTACCGAAATGTTCGAACGTTTCGGGTATTACCTTATGGTGGGAATTTTCTTCCTCTATTTAGTAGGCTCAAAGGCGCATGGAGGTAAAGGATTTGATACGCTGGTAGCGGCTGATATAGTTGGCTCGTATATTGCACTTGTATATTTAACTCCATTCATCGGGGGGCTTTTAGCCGACCGGTTTTTAGGTTACCGGCGGGCTATTATTATTGGTGGTTTGCTTATGGCTGCCGGATATTTCGGGCTAGCCTTGCCTGGACTTCCTTCCATGTTTATTTCATTGTTGTGTATTATTGTAGGTAATGGTTTTTTCAAACCAAACATCAGTACCCTTTTAGGTAATATTTACAATGCTCCCGATTTAAAGAGTAAAAAGGATGTTGCATACAACATCTTTTACATGGGTATAAATATAGGAGCGTTCTTCTGTAATTTTGTTGCCGATATTATGCGCCACTGGATAGGATGGGGTGCTGCGTTCTCCACTGCAGGTGTAGGAATGTTGCTTGCCTTGGTTATATTTCTTTCAGGAACTAAACATGTTAAGGTTGGCGATGTTGTTAAGCCTGTAACGAAAGAAGATATGCCATTATCAAAGATATTCGGATATGTATTTGTTCCGGCAATATTAACCGGTATCTTCGGTTGGAACTTGCATGCAATTATCGGCCATCCGCTTTTTGCTACTGTATCGAACGATGCTTTCTTCTGTGCTTGCATTCCGATCATTATCTTTTATATCGGAATATTAATGCGTTCCTCTAAAGAAGATAAAAGAGGATTAAGCGCATTGCTTGCGTTTTTTGTTGCATCTACAGTTTTCTGGGTTATTTATAATCAGAACAGTACAGCTCTGACTATCTGGGCTGATCAATATACTGACAGATCGATTCCAAAGGCAGTTGAAAAAGTTGCCAAACCATTGTATCTCCTTCAAAAAGTTACACTTGATTCTTCTACCCAGGGTAAGATCAATGAACGTTTTGTGCAGCAAAGCATTAATACGAAAGAGATGCGTGCTACACTCGATTCCGCAATGAAGATGGATACCAGCGTAAAGCCTGCGAAACCATATCCTGTATATACTATCACCTTCCACTCCAAAAAAGATAATTCATATATAGGAAGAGGAATATTTGATGCTGTGGCAGATGAAAAAGGCATGAAAGAAGAAAGACGCAATGCGATGGCGGATACTACCAATGGCGAAGGGTTGAATATACTTGCCTTAGATCCGTATCTGCAAAACCTGCCAAAGGATAAATGGCCAAAACCTAAGGAAGAAATTAATCTGGGTTCTACAGAATTGTTCCAATCGCTCAATCCATTTTATATTGTAATTCTCACACCTATTATTCTTGGCCTGTTTGGTTTTATGAAAAGGAAAGGAGTACCATTAAGTACACCGCTGAAAATTGCACTTGGAATGGTGGTTGCAGGATTATCTTCATTGGTTATGGTTTTTGCAGTAAAGAGCACTAACATTTACATGGATAAAACCAGCTTTATATGGATATGCAGTACCTATGGGGTCTTCTCGGTCGGGGAATTATTGATAAGCCCTATCGGCTTATCAATGGTATCGAAACTTGCTCCTGCAAGGTTAACAGCCCTTATGATGGGAGCCTGGTTCCTGGTTAATGCCATAGCAGGTAAAATATCAGGGATGATGGCCAGCTACTGGGATAAGTTTGAAGATAAGAGCAACTATTTCATGTTGCTGTTTGTATTGGCTCTGGCATCAGCAGTAATCATATTATTTATGGTTAAGTGGCTGAGTGCGGTAGTGAAAGAAAAGACCGGAGAGTAATAAATCAAAAATAAATATTGATAAAATAAAAAGGGCATCCGTTTTGGATGCCTTTTTTATTTTGAATAAGGTAAAGTTTATTGAACCGTGAACTTACCCCGGTCTATAATAGTACCTGTAGTATTTGTAATAAGGTAAAAATACATAGCCGGTGAAAACCCTGTGGTATTAAGGTTTAACAAGCCATTCTTCATTTCATTGGTCGAAAGCTGTCTTCCGGTAATATCAAAAACGGAAATATATTTTGCTTCTGCCGAGGAGCAGTTAAACGTAACTTCTGTTTTGCATGGGTTAGGATAAACTTTAGTAACAGATGAGTGTGAAATTTCATTCATACCAACGGTAGTTCCATTATACCATTGAATAAGCGAATCCTTGGTGTTTTTGGCATTCATCTGCATAAGTGCAAAGTAATAGTTGATGCCTTTTGCATACCAGCGGTATTGATAGTTTTTTGATTCGCGGTTAGTATACCACGACCAGGTATGCCCAACAGTGGTTTGAACAAAAACGGAGTCAAGCGCATCATCATAATGTTTTTGCCTTATTACACTATCAGTTCCATAGGGGGTTGTCATTACTCCAAAAGCATCCACGCTATCAGAGTATGTTATATAGGTTTTAATTCTGGCCGAATCATAGGCTAAAATAGAAATGGCAGCTGCCGTATCTCCCTTCGATAAACCACCATCAATAGTTCCATACGTGGCAGGTAATGGTAATTGAGTAAAATAGGGATGCAGATTAACACCGGCCGTGTAGCTGTATAAGGTTGTAACAAATCCCGTTTCGGAATATGCGGCAGGAGTTAAAGAATAGTATGTATATCCGGGTGCAAAAAGTAAGCTATCGGCAAGTGTAGATGAATGAAATGTAGAATAATACCGGGTCCAATCAGGATTTACAAAACTGAAGGAATACATTTCAATATTTTTAAGTGTGCTATAGTTCCAGGTTTGCGCAGTAGAACTGGCTGCCTGTGGGGCTAAACTGCCTGATGTATCTATTGCCATATTAAAAACCTTTGCGGAAACCGGCATGTCTGCCTGAGTAATGGTAATTTGTGCTAATAGGTGAGAAACAGGAAATTGGAACATTACTGAAATGGCTAAAAAATGGAATAATCTCTTTTTCATAATTTGATTTTTTTCAAAAACAAAGATAAAAAAATAATTTGTATAAGAATTTACGCAAGTTTTCTCGGAAAACCTATAAAAATCATATAAAAAGCCCCAAAAGGGCAATACAAAACAACTCAAAATGAGGTGTTCCGATTAAAACCTGAAAAAGAGTCTTCCACTAATCCCTTAAGTAGAAGCAGAATACCAGCTAACTACGTTGGAGAATAGAAATAAATGAAGATTCTTTATTTTTTTTTAGCAATAAATAGCTATCAAAGAAAAAAAAATATACTTTTGTCAGGTCGTTTATGTAATAGTACTAAATCATGCAAAAAATCCTCAGCTATGAATTATAATACTAAGACTATGCAATATGGCATGTTTATGAAGAAAGTAGGCCTTTTAAGTTTAATGTTTACACTTGGAATGGTTGTAACTATGAATGCGCAGAATATGACCAGTGCGCAGAAGAAAATATTCAAAAAGAATTTCAAGGAAGCCACTTTAATAATGAATAATGGCTTGGAAAACAGGTCTGACGAACGTTTGTCGGATACTGTTATCAGCTACTTCAAACGTTGTTATGCACTTGATTCAACCAATGCAAATGTGTCATACCTTATTGGAAAACTGTTAATTGCAAGCGCAATGCACAAAGCATCGGCACTTCCTTATTTACAAAAGGCAGTTACCAATATTAAAAAGAAATACCATCCAAATGATCCTTCAGAAAGGCATGCACCGCCAATGGCATTCTATTATCTGGGCCGCGCTCAACTCGTGAATTACCAGTTTGATGCAGCTATTGATAACTTCAACACCTTTAAGAAAATGTTGAAAGACGGTGGAGGAGAAAGGCCTAAAGACTTGGCTTACTGGACCGCTTGTGCTAATAATGGTAAAGACCTTATGCAAAATCCTGTAAACTGCAAAGTGGTAAATATTGGCGAAGTGGTTAATAGCACATATGATGATTATGCACCAACTATGACTGCTGATGAAACTGCAATGTACTTCACTTCCAAGCGTCCGCTTATTGAAGACACCGCTGCCGACAGAGAAGGTATTTGGATGTCAACATCAAATGGACCAGGCAAACCTTGGAGTTCTCCGGTGGATGTTGGCGGACCATTAAATAAAGTTGGTTTTAATGCCGCAACTGTTTGGCTTGCTCCTGACGGACAATCGATGATCGATTACCAAAGTATCGGAATCACTAACGGAGAAGTTTACATTACGAAATTAACCGGCACTACCTGGTCAAATCCTGGAAAGATCGATTCAACCAATTCGGGACTTATTGACGTGAAAGGTTCAAGATATTCCACACCAAGTGCTTGTATGAGCCCTGATGGAAAGACCCTCTACTTCTCCAGCGACAGAACAGGCGGAACAGGTGGACTTGATATCTACAGATCAGATAAACAAAACGACGGAAGCTGGGGATCTCCAGTAAATCTGGGTGCAGGTGTTAATACTAAATATGATGAAGATTGTCCATTTGTATCGTATGACGGCTCTATATTATTCTTCAGCTCAAAAGGCCATAACTCTATGGGCGGATATGATGTATTCATGTGTAAATCAGACGGACAAGGTGGATGGGGAGAAGCTCAAAACCTGGGCTATCCTGTAAATACCCCGGATGATGATAAATTCTTTGTTCTGTCACCTGACGGAAAAAGAGCTTATTATAATACTGTAAGATTAGGCACCATGGGCGAAAGAGATATATCTGAAATTACTTTTGCTAATGCATTACCTGTTAATTGTGTTGGTGTAATGGTTGGTTATTATAAGCCAGATGGCGGCCAAATTCCGGCAGATGCTAAAGTAACCTGCACCGATGGTACAAATACGATTACTGCTGTTGTTAACTCTAAAACCGGAAAATACCTTGCTATTATCAAACCGAATGTTAATTATTCAGTTGCAATTACCGCAGGTGGTCAAACTGTAAAGACCTATAATATTATGGTTTCGGGCGACAGCACATATTGCAAACTCGGCCGTGCATTCAATGCTAATAATGGTATAACAACTCCTCCAGTTGTAAAAGCACCTCCTGTTGTATCTAAATTCAGCAACGAAGCATACTTCGTGAAATACTTCGGTTATAACTTAGATGAAATTGTAGAAAGTGATCCTGACTTTGGAACATTAGTTGATAATATCAGCAATGCAGCTAAGGATACCAAGATCATTGTTTCTTTAGTATCAAGCGCATCTAACGTGCCTACCACCAAGTTCGGTTCAAACGACAAGCTTGCATCAGCCCGTGCTGAAGCACTTAAGAAGATCCTGAGCAAGAAGGTTAAGAACATGGCAAATGTGAAATTCGAATTGAAACCTAGCGTTAATGGTCCGGAGTATGATAATGATGCTACCAACCACGCTAAGTATGAGAAGTTCCAATATGTAAAAGCATATATCAGGGAAGATAAGTAATGAAGACCTCATTGAAGATAGCAGCTCTGTTAATAATAGGCTGCATGTTTACAACACCATTATTCTCTCAAAAAAAAGCTACAACCACAAAGAAAGCTCCGTCATCAGGCGGAGCTTCTCTTTCTGACGAGAAAAGCAAAATGCTTTGCAAAGCATGGAAGGTCGATACTATTTCGGAATTTGGTGTGGATAGCAGACCTACCTCTAAACAAGCCGCAGACGGAATAACCTTTGTAGCAGATGGTAGTTTATTTATGACCATGGAAGGTGTTGCATCTACCGGGAAATGGACTTATGGCGGTGCCCGGATAAATACGGTTACCACCAGCCCCGATGCTAAAATGAGTTTTAAAATTATCAGCCTGGCTGATAACCGCATGGTGCTGGAGTATCAAACTCCCGACCTGATACGTATTCAATATGTGTATAAGCCTAAAAAATAAGGCGGTTCGGAGCCTGACGGCAGTTTATCAAATTTATTTAACCAGGAAATAGGTGACTCAAAGTACCCTCGAAGTTTCACTTGGTGGCTGCTAATAAGTAAGTTTTAATACATTATTGCAAATAAATTGAGGCAGAACTTAAAGGGTTGCTAAACCACAAATTGCAACTTCGCAGTTACTTATTAAGTACAACGTGTGCATTCAGGAAACTAGAGTAAGGTTATATTACTTTGTTTTTCCTTCCGTTTTAGGCTTTGGAGCAGGCCTTGGTTTCAAGCTTTCAAAGTAAGCTTTAGCGGCTTCGTTAGCCGGGTCAATACCTAACACTCTTTTGTAAGAAATGGTAGCATTTTCCTTATCCTTTTTAAGGTAGTAGTAATAACCCAATTCCAAATAGGCTTCTACTAAACCTGTTTTATTTTTAATGGTATCTGCTCCAACTTTCTGTATGTAGGTTTCCCAAATAGGTTTTGCTGTTGTTTGGGTAGAATCCATGGCACCATTGGCTCTTGCACGCAACTGGTATCCTAATAAAAGGTCGGGCATGGTTTGGGTAATCATTAGGAACGATGAATCGGCCGATTGAGGCTGATTGTTCTTCATTTGCGTTTGGCCTAAATAATAATAGTCGTTCACATCTACCTGTGTTCTTGATTTAATTCTCTTTTTGAAGTAGGTAATTGCCATCGGATAGTTCTGATCATTGGCATAAAGCTGCGCAATAAGCAGGTAAATGTCCTGAACATCCGTAGAGGTTTCGCTGTTGATAATGGTTACAGCCTGATTAAGCATAATAATAGCAAGTGAATCCTGTCCGTTTTTCGAAAGCAGCTTACCTAAGTAGGAATAATCGCTTCCCAATATTTTAGTTTGTGAGGTTTTAGATTTGGTAAAGAATTTATTCATATTCACCAAACCATTCTTGTAGTCTTTTTTCTCGTATTGGGAATATCCGAGCAAGCGGTAGAGCACAATATTGCTCGAATCCTGGCTAAGTACGTTCTGCATTTCAGTAATGGCATTGTCGTACTTTTTTGCAACGAAAAGAAAAGAACCGTAGCGGCCTCTGGCAGTAAGGGAATTATTTAGTTTGAGGTACTTGATATACATGGTAATGGCCTCATCAATTTTTCCAAGATTTTTCAGCAGTTCAGCTTGTTCGCGATATGCAGGGGCGAATGTAGAATCAAGTTTTATGGCTTTATTGAAAAAGTCGTAGGCATTGGTAGCTTGCTGTGCATTCTCCCACAATTTGCCAAGGTGTAGCATGGCAGTTACATTCTTAGGGTCGATAGCGAGTGCCTGGTTGTACTCATCAATAGAAGGAGAACCATCGGTAGGATGTTGGGCCAGGTAAGCATCACCCAAATCGATATGATAAGTTGCATTTTTACCATCCATGGCAATGGCTTGCTTCAGCAGATCTACAGCTTGTTTTAGTAAATCGGCAGAGGTTGTCTGGTCTTTCGAGGCAAGGCCGATATAGGCTTCCGCTATTTTTGAAAGAACCAGCGGGTCCTTGCTTTTTGAAATGGTTTTAGCTTTAAAGAAATTATCATTGGCAGCTTTGTCTCCGTTGGCAAGCTGTGTTTTTCCCAACCCCACGTAGTTAAGCGGTTCCAAAGCATTTACATTAACGCCTTTCTGAAAAGTGTTTTGAGCTGAATCCAGTTTTCCCCAGTTGTAAAAATTCTCACCACGGTAAAAATAGATATTGCCAACTGTAGGCTGTGCCATTTGAAGCGATTTGAAAGCTTTATCAGCTTGCTCAAACTCTTCATTGTTGGTTAGCTTAATAGCATCCTGCAATGATTGTGAATGCGCAACCATTGAAACAAACATTACTCCTGCAGACAGAAGCGACACATGGAATCCTGAACTTTTCATTTTAATTGATTTGAAAGTTGGCAAAGGTAAAAAAGAAAACTAAGGAATAATGTGAAATAATCGCCAGTTTTTTTCCGTTTGGATCCCTTCGGGTGCGGAATAGATATTAAATAAACGCTAAAATCAAAAACTTATTATATGATTTACAGCGTGAGAGGGTACAAGTCCTTCCAAAAGTATGATACGCTGCCCTTTATCTGCCGTAATAAAAGAAAGAAGACCACTGCAAAGGCCAACATACGGTTCTGTTTTAATTACATACACATCGCGGGAAAGAGGATACTCTCCGCTGTTAATGTAATAGGGGTAAGGCTGACGAGCAGGTACTCCGGCAGTTGATGCAACGGAAACTACCTTTATCTTATTCAGGAAGCCCTGAGTAGCCGTATCGTGGTCGTTACTTATCCAGTTAACAGCAATAATTCCAAAGGCTTGCTTGTTCTTGGAAACATAATCAATCACCTGTGAATTACCATTCAAGGCATAGAAATTAGCCGGAAACTTATAGCCTTTCATCAGGTTTTCGCGCATATAGCGGGAATTACTTGAGTTTTGATGGTCGAATACTACAGTAATCTTTCCGCTACCCGGTGCATGCCACATACTGTCGCCATGCAGAATAGCTTTAATCTGGTCGATCGTGAAAACGGTGTCGGGATTATCATTATTCACTATAATAGCAAGGGCATCTGTAGCAATTTTAACCTGTTCAGGGTTCAGTTGCCTGGAGTGGAAATAATCTTCTTCCTCTTTGCTCAGTTGTCTTCCGGCAACAATTAAACGGACCGAATCGCGCTTCAAATCACTGAACAAGGAATCTTCGGGTTCATATTTTATATGAAAAGTCGCTTTTGTGTATAACGATTGATACACCTGAACCTCTGTATCTACTAGTGGTTTATATGAATCATCTGAGCCAATTGAAGTAACGCCTGAAGTAGTGGTATCAGTATGGCCTTTACCCTCTTGTCCGCAACCGGTAAAAAAAAGCAACAAGCCCAAAAGTAAAAATGGGCTAATGAAAAGGGTATGGTGAGATTTAGTTTTCATCATTCCTGTATGCTTTCAGCCTTCTGTAAAACATATAAATACGAAACAAGCCGTAAAAACATATAATGCTGCCGAATATGATCCGGGTATTTTTCTCAAGGTTGAAATCCAGCTTATCGGTGATAAGTAAAATCCCTGTGAAGAGCCATACAAACGAAAAAACAGAGCCTGTTAAAAGATAAAAGGTTTTCATTTTTCGATTTCTCCGGGAGAAATTTTTATTTGAGAATAAAGTGGATCGGAACGTTAAAAAGCTGACGTACAGAGTGGCCGTTTTGCTGGCCGGGGGTCCATGGGCACATAGTACTAAGAACCCGTTTAGCCTCTTCATCCAAATATTTATTTACACCGCGTAACAACTTTACATTGGATACACGTCCATCTTTTTCTATAACAAAAGATACATACACGGTTCCCTGGATCTGAGCATCTTTAGCAGGTTCTGGATAGTCTATATGTTCGCCGAGCCATTTATTAATTTCGGTTGTCCCATTGCAATTGAATTTTGCATTTTCCTTTACAATAGTGAAAATCTGATCGGGGTTATCTCCAATAACATTGTTGGTTACAATCGGCTGAATGATCATGGTGTCCTTACCCTTCACGTTCTGTGTTCCGGCATTGGTAACCTGCACCTGCTTAACAGTTGCAATAGTTGTATCCACATTCACCTTAGCAATTACCGGAGGAGTAACCTTCAACTGGTTAATCACAGGTTTTGGCGGTGGTGGTGGAGGTGGTGGCGGAGGAGGAGGCGTGTTTTTGTCAGGAGGCGGCGGAGCTTTCAAATCAACCTTCACCGTAACGGTATCATCCTTTTTCTTTGAATTCAATACTTTTAAAAGCAGTGGAATACTAATCCCAATAACCATGGAGACAATAGCAACACCCATGGCAATAAGCATTACCCTTGAATATTTTTTCCTTACAAAATAGGCACCATACTCTTTGTTCTTGCCTTCAAAAACAATTTCATTACGAGTAGCACTCGTAACATCCATCCAACCGCCCACAGTTTTACCAGCCATGTTGGGTTATTTTTTATGGGTTAGTTTATAGTCAGCAATCATCTTCAAATCGTCATCACTTGCATCAATCAACGAATATTTACCAATGTTACAAATGTTCATTTCATCAAGGGCCCTTACAACATTGATATACTTGGTTGTACTATCCGTTTTAATAATTACAAATCTCGCATTTTTATTTCCTTCCGCCTTATCTAATAATCGGGCGTAAGCAGTATCAGACAATTTATTGGCATTATGCTGTGTCTGGATATCTTTAATGCTGTTTAATACAAACTGGTTCTGGCCCAAAACTACTTTACGCAATCCATTATCAGATAAATCAGTTTGCAAAATGTTATTACTGTCGTGGTTGGCTCTGAGTAGCCCGTTATAGTAAAAAACGGTATCACTTTTACCTAATAACAAAGTTAGGGTGGTTGTATCAACCTTCGTAGGGTTGGTAATATCTTTTATTGGAGGTGTAAGTTCAATAACCTTAGGCTGGCTGAATGTTGTAGTAAGCATAAAAAAGGTAAGAAGCAGGAAGCCAAGATCCACCATAGGGGTCATGTCTATCCTGGTAGAGAGTTTTTTCGCTCTCTTTTTCTGGTGTTTACCACCACCGCCGCCGCCTGTATTTACTTCTGCCATTTTATTTCCCTCGTATTAGCCTTTAGGCATCGCTTTTAAACTTGTTATGAGTTCAAAGTGCTGTATTCCTGCCTTCTGGCAAATATCTATAACTTCTTTTACCAATTTATATTTTGCCCTACCATCCGCTTTAATAGCATATTTGGGAGGTCGTGCATTTTCACCTTTCGATTTCTTTTCATTGTAAGCTGCAAGTCCATACGTAAATCCTGCATACACCCAATCGGCAAGCTGATTATCCCTGAGTGTATCCATAGGAATACCGGCTGAAGCGTCACTCATAGCTTTACGCTGGGAATCATCCGCTTTTATATAGGCCTTTACTTTGGTTATAGGCACTCCGAAAGTTCCCATAACTGCAAAACGGCTTATATCAGTTGTTGTTAATTCTATTTTGTATTTTGACATTACAGACTTCAGCACTTCCGGGCGAACGTCTTTGCCATCCATATCAAAAAACACACGTCCAGCACTGTCAATTGACAAAGTCATAACGTTGTCAGGAATTTTAGTGGTTGTTACAGAAAAAGGAATAACCACTTTCACCGGTTCTTCGGGCCTGAATTTTGTAGTGAGCATGAAAAAAGTAACCAACAGGAAAGCCAGATCCACCATGGGGGTCATGTCAATGGAAGGACTATTCCTAGGAAGTTTTATTTTTGGCATTGCTTAAGCTTGAACGTAAAGTTATAGACTACTTTTCTCTGTGAGTTGAAGAATAGGTTTGAACAATGCTGAATCCAGCCTCATCCATTCCATAGGTTAAAGTATCTATAAGATTGGTGAATACATTATAAGCAACAATACCCAACGCAGCAGCGAAGATTCCAAGACCTGTATTGATAAGTGCTTCTGAGATACCATTCGCAAGACCGATAGCATCCGGTGCACCGGCTTGTGCCAACGCAGCAAATGCCTTGATCATACCAAGCACTGTTCCAAGCAATCCTACCAGTGTAGAGATGGATGCGCAGGTAGACATGATAACCAGATTCTTTGAAAGCATTGGAAGTTCAAGTGCGGTAGCTTCTTCCAGGGCTTTTTCAATTGAAGCTAGCTTAGCTTCTTTATCCATGGTGTTTTCACCTTCAACCTGTTCGTATTTCACTAACCCGGTACGGATCACATTTGCAACAGAACCTCTTTGTTTATCGCATTCTGCAATTGCATCATGTATTTTACCGTTGGAAAGCATTTCACGCACTTTCTTTACAAAAGTATTTACACTTCCTTTTCCGCTTGCATTAATAATAGTCAAGCTGCGCTCGATTGCAAAGGTTATAATGATGAGCAAAATTCCGATAAGCCATGGAACGATAGAGCCACCTTTAAACATAATGGCCAGAAAATTGTTTGGCAAAGGTTTGTTATCATGGTTGCGACCTTCAAAATTACTACCATTGCCAAGGATACCATAATAAATTAAATAGCCTACAACAATAGCGGCAACAATTACAATCATTGTAAATGCCGGGATACCTTTTGATTTATTTTCTTGTGCCATAACAGGTTTTTTAGAATTGAATTTTTATTGTTTGTTTATTCTGTGTGGATAATTAACGTATAAACTCTTATTTATTGTGGGGGGCAAATATAGAAAAAGATATTTATGCAAATACAAGTGTTTGTATTAAGATTATTTTTTTTGTGATTTTTTGGCTTTCTATTTTGTTTGCCGCAAACCCCTAAAGGGGCATTAAATTCATTAAGTTACCTATGAATGCACCTATTCAAAGCCCCTTCAGGAGTTTGGGGCCAGTAAAAGCAGCTTATTCCATCTTTATCATTTCAGCCTGAACTACTGCTTTGGTAGTGGAATTATAGACAAAAGCCACTAAATAGCAATGGGCCATATTCCATTTGGCTGCTTTTCCATTCTCTCCGGTAGTAAAGTCATAGGTTTGGAAAGTGGACCAGGTGCTGCCCGCTGTGGTAGCAGAGATGGTAGTACCAATACCAGTGTAATCGAAAGAACCTCTTAATACATTACGATGCCAAAATACTGAATCGGCACCGTAAATTGTGGCTCCATCAAGTTGCCAGTCATTTATACTATCTTCAATGATGGCAGTTTCAAGTAAATATGTACCTGTCAGAGTTTGTTTGAAAGTAACCTCAAAATCTGCGCCAATAATACGTGGAGAGGTCCATACACTGTCATGAATTTGAATAGTAGCAATAGCCGAATGGTTTCTGTTGATATTAGCATTTACACTATCAAGCCAGTTAGGGAAAAGAACATCTGTTGCCGGGAAGCCCATTCTATTAATCATTCCCCAGGGATATGAACCTACAGCGAATTCGACAAGCCAGTTATTACCAGCCTCGCTTCTGTAGTCCTTTCTGAACGCTGAATCAGGGTACTGAGCATACGTTACTGTGTCAGCAAAACCTCCCATATTTTCTTCCATAAGTACTACCTGGCCAGCCACAGAACTTGCTGGAGCAATTAGTGCATCACCGGCATAAACAGCCGGAGGGCAGTTGGAGCAGGTATGTCCCATGCAATCTTCAACCAATACTTTATAATTCTGGTAACTGTATTTGCCAGAAGTTGCGCTGCTGTCAATAAATGCAGGAACTGTACTCGGAAGTTTACTGTTCTTCGTTTTTTGCACCAGGGGATTGGTAATTACATCACAACCTGAAAGTGCCAGTGCTGCAAGGAATACTCCCAAAAATATGTTTTTCAATTTCATGATATTATTCTTAAAACTAAATTAGTTAAATGAATTTAGAAGCTGTCGGTAATAGATAAGGTAAGTCCGTTGGAGGCAGGAATAGTACGGCATACACCGCCAACACACAATATTCCGGCTCTTTGTTTGCCATAGCCTAAAACAATGCGGAGTGCATTATGCGAATAGCCACCCGTAACGGTAAAGTAATGTATGCGCATATTGGTGTTCGAGTTTCCATAATTATATTCATCAAGTGCACCTAAAAACCAGTCGGAGCCAAAGTTATATTCGGCCAGTGCGAAAGCCCAGTTGCCTTGATCCTGCTTAGTTTGCAAGCCTTGTACTTCCATGTGCAACGTGTGAGAATCGGAGAAAGAATAATAACCATCTAAAATTCCGATATTGGAAGTGATGTTTGGTGAACCCAATTCCTGCTGAATGATTGCCTTGTTGTAAAATTCATAATCATATTGAGCTATCAACCTGAAACTCGATGAAAACTTGTGCTGAATTTCAAAGGTTGCATTTTGAAAATAATTCGTCTGGCCTGCGCCTAACTTCGAACTATATCCCAAATCATTGGTGGTTTTATCATTCAGGCTAACAGTATCAAGCGATGTAACCATGGAGTATTCTGCATTCAGTTCGGTTCCATACTTCCCGCCAAGGAGACTGCCTTTTTTCAGTTTATACTTTATTTCAGCATCCACGCCTTGTTCGCCGTTAGGTTGAGTAGCATAAGGATAGAATGCCGCTAACTGATAGGTTTCATCCCGGGGCAGGGCAGGGAGGTAATTAATATCCAAATCGTTTTTTATGGCCGAACGGTCCGATTTGAAACTCATGTTATCAATACGTTCGCCGCTAAGCATAAGCGAAAACCCTTTTTGGGAATAACCGGTTCTTATCAATACTGCGGTGCCCGGTTTATAAATAAGTCCGTTTACAATGCCCGGATCATTGATCTTATAAGCACCTTCCGAATAGAAAGAAAAACCGCCGTTAATAATGCTAATTCTTCCTGCACTGGCTCCTACATTTTGAGGATAATTATACGTAGGGTCGTTAGCAGCCTGGTATTTGCTTACAAAACTTCCACCCACTATAATTTTAGTTTTCATATTGTTCCATGCAGAATCAAGTTCATTGATGTTTATTTCACCATCAAAACCTCGCACAAGGCCCGAGCCTAAACTCCAATAATAACGCTGGTCGCCAATGATTCCTTTCAGGTAAACACCGTGTGCCGGATTGTATTTAACGCGCACGCCGTTCAATGAATTATCTACTCCCAACTGTGGTTGCCAATAGGTACGCAAAACAAGGCCACTGCCGAATTGTTCATAATAGTTACCAACGGTAACCTCCATATTTTCGGATTTATAATCAATGTATTTATACGGAAATCCGCTGCCATTGTATCGGGAATCATAGCCCTGCAAGGCATTTTGGTATGCTTCATACCTTACACCAGCCGATATTTTTCCATTGGTATATTCCAACTGGTCGTAGGTATTCATTAGCATTTTTTCAGGAACATTCGGTGCCCCAATCTGTGAATCGGCCTTATAATATTGAGCATCCACCTCAATGCTGCCATGGAGCTGGCCTTCTCCATTAAGTATTTGTGCGCCGGCATAAAATACAGGGCATAACAAAAGGAGAATAGGGAGAATTATTTTTTTCAATGCTGATTGATTTTAATATGGTATTACTTTTTCCCGGCAACCTTTAACAGGGCTGCGTGCAGTTTCTTTTCATCCCCTTCCATATAGGAATTATGAATGAAAGATATTTTTCCTGTTCCGTCAATAATAAAAGTGCATGGGGTATTTATAACCTGCATGGCATGCTGGAAATCCTGGTTCGGATCGAGATAAATATCGTAGGTCCATCCTTTTTCCCTTACAAACGATTGTACTTTTGCCATGGTACGCGCATCATCTACCGATATGGCAATAAGTTTTACGCCTGTTTCCTTCTGCCAGTCGGCATAGTCATCGTTAATTGCTTCCAGTTCGGCAATACAAGGTTTGCACCAGGTAGCCCAAAAGTCAATGATAATAGGTTTTCCATTATTTGAAAAAGTGGAAGTGTTAATAGCAGCACCATTAATTGTTTTTACTGCAATAGCAGGAACTTTTGAATTCATTAGGCTTTGTGCATGGATGAATGAAAAGCCAAAAGATAGAAATGAAAAGCAGAGCAACAGTTTTTTCATGGTGCAGAATTGTTTAATTAGGCTTCAAATATATGAAAATATGAATGAAGAAGACATGAAAAAAGCCGTGTTGTTTAACAGAGCTTTAAATAAATAGGGTCAGTTCAATTAATGCGAAACAATCATCTTTTGGTAGGCTGGTTTGCAACCATTGGTTTCAATTTCGCAAACATAAATTCCGGAAGGGATGGACTGAACATTTAAAGCAGTCTTTGTTTTGTTAGTGTTCAAAGGCAGAGTCTGAATGCATTCGCCAAGCAAATTGAATATTTTCATGCTGGCAGTAGAAACTCCGCTTGCAAGGCTGTAGTTGAAGTTTACAGTGCTGTTAGCAGGGTTTGGATAAGGTGCTGAAAAAGTAGTTTGACTGTCTGCCAATTGAGCAATAGTGGTAGCTGTCGACTTATATAGAACATAAACAGAGGCACTATCCCAAGTTCGTGTGGTATCATAAAAAGTATATTTGATAAGGCTGTTGCCTAAATTTCCGTTTGGATAATAATCTCCTTTGAACGGATCAAGAAATCTAGTGCTTGCAGTATCAGCGGGATTGAGAAACTGAGTTGAAGTAGAAATATTAACTGTGGTAGGATAACAATTTCCAGCCCAGCAAAAAGAATTGGACGTGCCTCCAACAAGATGCTCTGGGTTTCTTCTTGCGGAAAGTCTTACTATACCAGTGTCAGCATTAATAACATATAATGTAGCAACCATTTCATTGGTGGATTTACCAGTGCAAACTACGATAGAATCATTCATTATATGGTTTCCGCCCGCCCGTAGAATCTTAATGTATTGGCCTTTGGAAAAAGAAACAGATACAAAAGCAATAACAACTAAAAGCGTTATTTTTTTCATGATACTTTATTTCTGTTAAACAAATATATGAAATTGTAACTAACAGACATAAAAAAGTCCTGCTAAGCAGGACTTTTTAATATTTCTTTATAAACTCAATTAATGAGAAACAATCATCTTTTGGTAGGCTGGTTTGCAACCATTGGCTTCAATTTCGCAAACATAAATTCCGGATGGGATAGACTGAACATTTAAAGCAGTCTTTGTTTTGTTTGTGTTTAAAGGTAATGTTTGAATGCACTCGCCAAGCAAATTGAATATTTTCATGCTGGCAGTAGAAACTCCGCTTGCAAGGCTGTAGCTGAAGTTTACAGTGCTATTAGATGGGTTTGGATAAGGTGCAGAAAAATTAATTGCTTTAGCGGTTTCGGTTGGAATACCGGTTGGGGTGGTTATGTAATCAACATAAACGGTATCAGAAATTGTGGAAGGTCTTCCGATATCAAAAAAGGTATATTGAATACGGCTGGTTCCAATTTGTCCGTTAGGATAATAGTCGCCATTGAATTGATTAGCCAGCTTAGCGGTATCACCCGGGCCTATAATGTAAGTAAGGTCAGAAAAATTATGAGTTGAGTCATAACATAATCCGGCCCAGCAAATAGCATTAGTAGTGTTGCCAAGTACAGAGATGTAACATCTTTTCACTTTTACTGTATCAGCGGTAGCTCCGGTGTTAATAACCCAAAGAATGGAAACCATTTCATTGGTTGGATTACCCCAGTACATTACGGTTGAATCATTTAAAGAATGATTTCCATTTTGACCAATAATTTCAAGGCCTTGGGCATTTGAAAAAGAAAATGCCGCAACTGCGAACATTACTAAAAGAGTTATTTTTTTCATGATAGGTGTATATAAGTAATGCAAATATAATTCTTTTTTAGGAATATAGAACAGAAACAGGACATAAATAAAAAAGCCCTGACGTTTATAGTCAGGGCTTTTTTTATAAGTCTGAAACTAATTATTTCTGAATAACAAGTTTCTTGGTGGTGGTTACATTGTCAGTAGTAAACTTAACAATGTAGATACCATTTTGTAAAGTGTTACCAGCAATGGTGATCATATGAGCACCAGCAGCGGTTTTACCGTTGTTGTTGCTGTATACTTTCTCTCCAATCATGTTATAAAGCTCAACTGTTACGTTTTGCTCTTTTTCCAAATTGAATTGAACGTTTGCATCGCCATTGGTTGGGTTAGGATACAGGTTGAACAATACACCTTGTGATATTTCTTCCATACCGGTAACTTGTTTAGCAAGTGCGGTAGCAGATTGATATACATAAGCAGGAGGGATACCCATTAAAGGATTTCCATTGTTATCCTGAATAAACACAGTCATATGACATTTGGTAGAATCGTAGATATAAGTTTTTGGTTTATATCCCCATGGGTGATTCTTGGTCCAGCTCAAATTAAATGTTTGGGTAGACAATGGTGCGAAGGAAGCCAAATTGGTTCCTCCAGCATTTGGAATCATATCTTCAGCAACTTGCGGGAAGTTGTACTGAGGAATAGTTTCAGTGCTTTGATTAGCAGAATAATTAATAGTGTCAACCACTACAACTGTCTGAGCTTTTAAACCGGCGTTGAAAGCAGCAAAAGCTTTAATATCAAAGCTGATGCTATATTGATCCAATGCTAAGTTATAAATGCAGGAGTTGATGCTGATTCTGAAAGGAGAACCTACTTGTGATTCAGGTTGAACAACATTTGAGTTGAAATAACCGTTACCTGGGTAAATATCCATACCATCCAATTTTCCGTCTGGAACACCACCTACATTATAGTAGCTAACTCTTGTTCCGATAAAAGGAACTTGAATTTCACTATTCATATAGTCGGTACCTGGCCAGTTAACGTGGTATCTTACAGAATTCAACACAGGAACATTCTTGGCACATACTGAATCCACATTCGCTTTTGCATTTGCACAAGGATCGCATGAAGCTTGAGTAAATTCTTCGAAAAGAACTTGTTTAGCCTGGATAGAGTCAGTAACAATAAATTGGTTAACCAAGGTATCATTAACATTGTTTCCGTCAGCATTTGAACCGTTCAGGTTGTCTGCCCAATATTTAATGGTATATAAACCAGGTGCGCCCGGGTTCCATGTTGGTGTACTCATGCTCCAATTATATGAAGTTAACTGGGAGAAACCTGCAATACCGGAAATGGTTTTGGTTTGAACTGGTCCGCCATTAACTGAATAGTTCATATTCATGGAAGTGATGGTAGTGTAACCATTATTGAAGATGGTTCCGCCAAATGTATTTACGGAAGAAGGTAGCAATAAATACGGTACAGTGTTTTGGCTGGTTGTAGCTAAGTCATAACTGGCAGGAGCATAGATATTGATATTATCAATAGCAATACCCCATCCGCAATAACCTTGGCTAACAGCACCTGCATTATCCCAGGTGAAAGCAACCATTACATTGGTATTTCCACCTGCATAAGCTGAAAGGTCAAAAAGTTGACCGTTGTACCAGCTTACATCATTAACTTGTGGAAGAGTAACAGCAGTGGTCCATGTTAAACCACCATCTTTTGATACAGCTATAGTAGCGTTTTCACCACCTGTATAGTTGTTGTAGTTGTAGTCGAAAGAAAGGAATACGTGAGAAGCAGCTGAACAGTCAAATGTACCTGTATACAAGGTATCATAGTTTAAAGTTGGCAAATTGTTAGCCCATGTTGAACCTGTATAATCATAATCGATATCATCTACAAACGCACAATAGGTGTGGCTTGGAGTGTAAAGTTGGAACAATGAATTGTTCTTTGTAGGGAACACGTTGTTAAAGGTCCATCCAGGATTCTTTGGATGACTTCCGGCAACGCCTGTCGACCAGTTGGTCGGAAGGGTTGTTTTCGATACTTCGAAATTTTGCAGATAAGGCAATTGAGCATTGGCACTGAATATTGCACCCAGTGCGAAGGCAGAGCCTAATAGTAGTTTTTTCATTTTTTTTTGGGTTTAGTGGGGTCAAATATATTATTTATTTAGTATCCACGGTATATATTATCCCTAATTTTTAACGGATATTCAAATATTTGTGGGTTTGCAGCGAAACCCTCCATGCTGGATTTGTTTTTATATAATCTGTAATCCAGGGCATTACATCAGAAGCTTTACTCCATTCAGGCTGCAAAAAAAGTTTACAATTCATTTTTATTCCTGAGGCATTTTTTTCAGCCCAATTAAAATCATCTTTATTATAAATAACAACCTTCAATTCATCAGCCATCAATAGGCTTTCGGCCAATGGGGCTTTTGTTTTTTTTGGCGATAAGCATATCCAGTCAAAAGTTCCTGATATTGGATAAGCACCCGAAGTTTCAAGGTGTACAGCCAATTTCTCATTTTTTAAATCTTCAGTAATTTTGCTTAAATCATACATCGTGGGTTCGCCCCCGGTTATTATAACAATGGGGGCTCCGGAATTTTTAGCATCCTTTACAAGATCTGAAATTTTTTTTTCGGGATGCGTGTTTTTATCCCAGCTATCTTTAACGTCGCACCAGTGGCATCCTACATCGCATCCTGCAAGCCTTATGAAATAAGCTGCTTTGCCCGTGTGCAGTCCCTCTCCCTGGATACTGTAAAAACACTCCATTACAGGAAGGGTATCCCTGCTTATTTTTGTTTCCGGTATCACTTTTTTTAAAAATTAAAATCAGGTGGTTCCATTAATAATTCACGGCCTTTAGTAATAGCCGTTCTCCATTCTTCAACCTCCTGGCTTATTTCCTTGGTTTCGTCGGCCTGGTATGAAATTCCGAGTTCCTGTTTTTGCAAATAATCTTCATACACAAGTGGCAGAAGTTTAAGAATTTGTTTACGCCTGTAGTTTTCCCAGGCATCAATCAATGCTTCTCGCCAGTCGGGTGAAGATTTAATGGGTACTTCTTCGCTCAGTTCACGTAATTCTTTAAATGCCATTTCGGCCAGTTCATCAGCAAACTCCATTGGTTTGTGGCTCTTTTCATACGATAAAAAATACTTTAATATCTCTTTATCCTCATATGTACGCACAAACTTTTCAATTACGCCCTGATTATAAACTGAAAGGTAATCGGTGTCTTTTTTTTCAGCTTTCAATATATCTGATTTTTCATCCGGCATCGCTCTGTTTATATGCTCGTAATATGTTTTAAGGTACTTGCTTTCTTTGTCTCCTCTTTTATCAGACAGGGCCATAAGTGTATCAGTTCCCATTCGGTTATCATAAAACTGATACCACAATGGGATTATTAGTTCACTGTCTTCATTAACCGAATTATAGTCTTCGGAATACCGCACAAAATCCTGCCACTCGAATTCAAAATCTGCTTCAGCCGGATCGATCTCCACCTCTTCGCTTTGCAGATATTCCATATACAATTCAAACTCCCACTGAGTAATCGGTGGAATGAATGTACATTGTTTGATATTATATTCCCAATACCTGAAATCAATAGTGGTGAGTATTCCGGGTATTTTAATTTTTTCGGCCCGCCACTGGCATTGCAGATTAAAAAGTTTTTTTTGCTGAATTTGCCATAAGCACATTTGTGCCTGGTTATAAAAACGCAACTGATGGTCTTCATTATGTTCATAATAAAACTTGCCCCAGTTTATCCAGGTAATTTTACGGCCTGAATACGCCTTTATAAATTCCTCTACATCATCCGGATGATAGCCGGAAAAAAATTCTTTGTATCTGGTTTCGTTACGGAGGTCATACTCGATCTCCATGCGGGCAATCGCTTCTTTTTGTGCTTCATCCACCTCCTGTTTTAAGTGAGCAGGAAGATTTTCCTTGTTTTCCATAAAACTAAATAATATCTATCGCTTTCTTATTTAATACTGTCATATAATCATGAGTTGTTTTAACAACATATTCAAGATTCTTATTTTCATCCGATTCAATCATAACATCATAAAAGTCTACATATTTTTGTTCGAATCGTCCCACTTTGCATTTTGCATTCGACATTGAACTGATAAACTTAATAGGTAATTGGCTTGGAATTCCAAAATCCATTAGTATATCAAACTCGTCATTTACAAAGTTATCAATAAATTGTGAAGAAGGTTTATAATACCAGTTCAATTCTTTAAGGGCATAATACTGATGCATCATTGAACCATTAAGTCCCAATGGAAGTTCTTTAACATGAATGAACCCCAGCGATTTTACCTGTTTGCCAAGGTTGCGCAAGGTTTGAACATAGTTTTTAATGAATTCTACCTCATCCGGATTATCACCGCAATATAAAATGCCAATATTGATAGCACGGTCAAGATTCATGATAGTACGGGTCCTGGTATAACGGGAATGTTGTTTGAGTAAATAATATTCTCCTACTCGTTTCCTTATATTTTGAAAATACTCCAACTTCTTAAACTAATTTGCCTCTGTAGGGGGTTAATGAAAAAAACGCAAGATATGAAAGTTATAAATTATAGAAGACAGGGGAGTTTTCGCACCCAATCCTTTTGAATTGCAAGATATGAAAAATAATAGATTTTCAGACTGATTTGTACAAAATCAGCAGCTTTTTAAGCCAAATCATGCAAGTAATTTACAAAAAGCACTATATTTGGCTCGCTTCCTTTAACGAGGAGGGTGGGCGGGAGGAACTTGCTTCCTCCCTCCATCCTCTGTATTACCTCTGTTCGCGACCTGTTATGTGTGTGTTTTTTTACGAACGAGGTTTCGGCCTGTTAAGTTAAATAGGTTTCTATTGTTAAGTAAGTATTTTATTTAGTTGTGCAATTCCTGTCGAGTTTGTTTCTTCAATCAGATTAAGAACTTTGGCCTTGGATAATGGTTTAATAAGGTAGTCTTTCACAAGATCATTTGAACGGGCATGATCAATATCGGTTGGATTAACGGATGACGAAAGAATATAAATTATAACATGTTCTTTAACCTTTTGGGGCAACATACTATATTTTTCAAGCCACTCCCATCCATTCATTTCCGGCATATTTATATCTAATAAAACTACCGTAACCCCTGCTTTTTGAACAGTACCGAATTCATTTTCAAAATAGGATAATGCTTCAACCGGGTTATTAAAACAAGATGCTGTCATTCCGCCTGTGGCTGCTTTTATGGCGGCCTTACAAACCATGTTGTTTATAGTGTCATCATCAATAACTACAAATTGAAAGTTATTGGTTTTTGCTTCCATGGTTAACATATTAATGGGAAGCGAATTCAATGCTAATTGTTGTGCCTTCATTTGGTTTGCTTTTAATGTTGATCTTTCCTTCAAGTGCTTCTACCTGTACTTTACACATATATAATCCAATTCCTTTTCCCTCAACGTGATTGTGAAAACGTTTATATAAACCGAATAAATGATCCCGGTGTTTTGAAAGATCAATACCTAAACCATTATCTCTAAAGGTTATAACTATTTTGTCTCCCGGTTTTTTAGCTGTTATTTCAATAACCGGTGTAACACCGGGTTTTTGAAATTTTATGCTGTTTGAAATCAGGTTATAAAAAATACTGTAGAGGTAGCTTTTGATTGTAAAAATTGAATCTAACGAATTAAAGTTTGTAATAATCTTAACGTTTTGCTTTTTAACGAGGGGGCGGAGCTGAACTTTTATTTCATTAATAAGATTAGATAAATTAACTTTTTCCTTTTGCTGGTTTAATTGGCGCTTTGTATGCAATATCTGGTTTAAATCCATTATAACACCGTCGAGCTTTTGAACACTGCCCGATAGGCCTTCAAGCATTTCGTTTCTTTCATTTTCAGTTAGTGAATAGTTTGAAATGGTATCGCTTAGTGCTATGATATTGGCAACAGGAGCACGTAAATTATGCGATACAATGTAGGCGAATTGTTCAAGGTCTTTATTTCGTTCAACAATATCTGTAGTCATTTTTTCGCGTTCCAGTTCTGCCAGTTTCGAGGAAGTAATATCGCGCATGCTAACTACCATACCTACTATTGCCTTGTTACTGTCTTTTACGGGCGACAATTTCCTGGAATGCCAGCCAATTGTTCCATCATTTTTCAGATAGCTTCCTTCATTCTGTAAATACTGGCCATTTATAACTCTGCGGTACATTTCCAGTGTGGCTTCTCGTGGAGTATCGAGTAAAAAATCTCCAATAAAATCCCCTTCCTTCAATGGCTTTCCAAGAGTTTCCATAAATTCTCTGGCGGCATAATTATTAAAGGAAACAATTTTTAATTCCCTATCGAGCAGGATGTAGGATATTTCAATATTATCCAGAATAGTGCGCAGGTTAGCTTCCGATTTCAAGAGTGCTTCCTCGGTTTGTTTTCTGGATGTAATATCCTCGGTAATACCAATCAGGTACTGTATTTTACCAAGCTGGTCGCGTGAGCAGGAAATATTCAAGTTGACCCAGATTATGCGTTTGTTTTTGGTCACGTATCTTTTTTCAACTCTATACCCTTCTATTTCTCCATTGATCATCCTTTCAATCTGAACCTTATCAATCATAACATCGGCCGGATGGGTAAGATATTCAAATGACAGTCCTTTAATTTCTTCATTTGTATATCCCAGCATTTCGCACATACTATTGTTGGCATTCACAATTTTTTTATCAATTGTAGCCCAGGCAATGCCAATAGTAGAAATGTTGGTAATTACCCGGTGAAACTGTTCACTGTCGCGTAAAGTATCTTCGGTTTTATTTTTTTCCGAAATATCACGCAGGTTCAATACCAGGGCATTTACATGCGAATCGTTCAACAAATTAGTGATTGTGCCTTCGCACCAGCGATAGCTGTTATTTTTATGCCTTACACGCAATTGCAGATAAAATGATTTTCCGGGTGTTTTTATCAACTGGCACATCATTTCATTCATTTTATGCACTTCATCAATATGAATTATTTCATAAAGTGATTGCCCTATAAACTCATCCTGAATAAACCCAAGAATTTTTGTTACAGAGGGGCTTACATACGTAAGGCGACCTTCCGCCGAAATAAGGGTTTTAAGATAACTGCCATGCTCAACCAAAGCCCTGTAATAGGCCTCATGTTGCATTAAAGTGTCTTCTGCCTTTTTTCGTTCGGTTACTTGTTGAAAAATACTTTGGGCATTTACCACATCATTGTCAATGATCCTTGTATTAACATAACTGTCTGCAAACTCCACGCGCTTGCTGATAAAGTCTATCTTCTCCTTGCGGAGTACCTTTTCGATAAACTCAGCTTCATGGCGCGAATCCTCAAGCATTAGAATTTTAAGCTGCATGACTTTTTGTTTTTGCTTGTTTGCTTTCTTTTTAACAGAGGGAGGTCAACGATTAAATAACATTTGCTTTTTCACGAGTACTTAAAAACGCAAAAGGATCAAATACCCATACATTGGAATTGTAACGAGCGGAATACTTCTTTTTAAAGAGCCAATGAATGGCGGAATAGAACCTTCCCGGTTCATTTTGTTTTGAATTTTCTGTTGAGTTTTTCATGTTTATTTGGTGTGTTGTTGTTGCTGATTGAAGAAATTACTTTTCCTGAAGTGCACTCATTGATTCGATTACCTCCATAGAATAATTATCCTTGGCTTGCATATATCCTGCAGAATCAATTACCGTAGCCCCGAATTTTCTTTTTTCAATGGATGCGGAATATCCGAGATATACCAGCTCTTTACCGGATTCCTTTGCTTGTAATAGTACGTTGTACATAGCCTGGCGGTACGGTTTATATTTTTCCTGAAATTCGTAATCAATTCCAACCATCATAAAGTTGTAGGCCTTTTCAGTAAGAAAGCTAAGCATTACAGCTACAGGTTTTCTTTCAATTCTGGTATCAAATTCAGGCTTTAAGGTGAGGGTTAAAATTTCCCAATTTGGGTTTTGGGCCATATTTTCAAACATTTTATAAGGCAAAGTGAATGTGTTTAATTCAAGACTCTTGTTTTTCACATTCAGATATAATTGATACCAATGTTGAATCTCTTCTGTTGTCGGGTTTTTGCAAACCGAAACTTCATATTTGTTTTCATGGCGAAATACATCTTGCTTCATGTGTTTCTGTCCTCTTTTAGATAGAGTATGCATAAACTCTTCCCGTGTATTCCATTTAGAAATTTCTACTACATGATTTTTAGGCATGTTAACTTTAAAGTAGCCGTTCTCCATCATAAATCCATCCATTTCGCTGTCGCCCTGTGCAAGGTCCCTAAGCATGGTGGAACTTGTATGGTATTCTTCCTGAAGAGCTGTTATTTTCTTCAACAATATATCCAGGGCATCTTTCCATAAGGGCGATGTACGGTCAATATAAAGGTGATTGCCGCCTGTTACCAAAGCACCTGTGCAAAGCACTTTTGAAACAAGGTGGTAAGGGTCGCCTGCTGCACGTTTAACTTCAATTTGAGATGAAACTCCTTCCGGCGCAAGCATATCATCTTTCCACATGGCAGTGGTAAGGAATTTTGCAAGTATCGGAGTCTGGAGCGCATCTTTAATAATGATATAATCAAATGCCCAGTTATTTTCTTCGGTTTCATTTCCGGTGAAGGTATTCTCCAGGAATTTCATTCCTTCCCAGTTAAAAGAACCTCTTTCTCCTAATAACTGATCCCAAAGTTGTTTATCAATTTGATTGATAGTTTTGGAATGGATTACTTCAAAATTAGTTTCGGTAATTTCTGCCGGTGCTAATTGCACTGGTTTTACCTGTTGTACAGGGTTCATTTTAAAAGCCTTGTAAATTTGTTCAATGGTGAAGTTTTCCTCTACAAGTACTTCTTTTAGGTTCTTGGCAAGGGCCTGAACCATCTTTTCAATTTCACGGAAACTATGATTGCGGGTAATGGTGAACCTTACCCCTGTGTTTTTCATAGGAACCGCAGAAAAGATCCCCAAATTCAGGAAGAACCCGTCATTTATCATCCGGGTTATCATCTTGTATCCTATTTTGGGTAAGCTTACACCAATAAAGAATACCGGTGAATCGGATTCTGATATTACAGGGAGTTCATATTTTTTGATCATTGCATTGGTATATTTGATACTTGCATGCAATTGTTCCTGGAAGAGTTTAATGTCATCGGAAAGATGGATTTTAGCGGATGCAATTGCAGCATCTAATTGAGATGGCTGCATTGGTCCTGAAAAGATCATTGGGCCACCGCATGTTCTGAAACGGCGTGCCATTTCTTCAGTAGGGAAAATCAATGCTCCTCCCCCGGTGGCAAATGCTTTTGCAAAGGAAACAGCCACAATCATTCTTTCGTGAATTGGTTTCTTGCCTAATACATATCCCCGGCCATTTTTCCCAAAACAACTCATGCCATGGGCGTCATCAACATAAAAATGAAACTCAGGGTATTTTTCAAGTAAACGGTAAATGTCTTCAACCGGTGTGGCATCACCAAACATAGAATAGATGCCATCAGCCATATACCATACCTTTTTATAGGTTTGGCGTAACAATTTTATACGCTCTTCAAGCAGATCCATTCTGTTATGCCTAACCAATTCTGTATGCACACCTTTCGATTTAACCAGGTTCACTGCGGTTTGAACTGAGTGGTGAACCTGGTGATCGAGAATAACCGCATCGTTGCTTCCGATAAAGAGAGGGATGGCTCCAATATGACCTAACGTAGTCGTTGGAGTAACTACTGCATGGGCCTCAAATAAGCGCCCAAGCAAAGTTTCGAGTTCTTTATAATAGCGGTTAGAAATATAAGTGCGTGAACATGAGAACTGGGTTCCATAACAATCAATAGCATCTTTAGCTGCTTGTTTTAACCGACTGTCAAATTCAAGGCCTAAATAGCTGCAGGACCCAAAATTTACAACTTCTTTGTTTATTTCCCCATTCAGGAAAATTTTACTTCCGTTGATTTTGAAATTTCCTGTGTTTAAATGGAATACACCTTTTTTTGCCCCATAAGTTGCAATTTCGTCGATGGTGTCGATTAAGGAGATTGATTCTTTCATATTGTATTGTATTAAGGAGTAATATTCTTTAAACCACTTGTAATTTCCGTAGTTTGTTTCTTTAAGCCGGACTCTGAATCCTGTGTCAGAATATCATCAACAGATATTAATAAAGTCGCTTTTTCTGTGGGGGTTTCATAGACATTAAGAAGTTTTAGCTTAATGGCTGTGTTTTTTAAAAGGTTAGCTGCAAAAAGGACAGCATTAGTCGAACTCTTGGTAAAGTCGGTTATACCCAGAATAGATCGTTCAACTAGTTTTTTCTTTTTTGGAGCGAGCATTAATATCGTAATTTTTACAAAGAACCTATTTATATCCTATAGTAGTTATATCAGATGTCATTAAAAAACATGACTTTTGTCATGTGGGAAACATGCATGTATTCAGTAATTTAAACTTAATATTCTGTATTTTATTTGCTCTATATGTTTCCGGGGATTTATGAGTCAATACAGAAATCTCTGTTGGAATTATATATATTTGTTACAATATTATGCCAGGTACCCTTCAGCGTTTTGGCCTCAGCCTGAAAAACGTAACCCCTGAAGAGCTTATAAAGGCAATAGACACTATACTGAATGGCAGTAATTACTTTTCGAATGATGTAGCGATTAAATTACTGAACTTTGAAAATACAAACCCCGATTCATTCCGAAGCAGGTTGAGAAGCTCAAAAACAAAAATTTATGATGACCTCTCAACACGTGAAATGGAAGTGTTAAAACTTATTGGCGAAGCAAAATCGAATGATGAAATTGCGGAACAATTAAGCATAAGTAAACGTACTGTAGAAACTCACAAACAGCACCTTCTTCGAAAAATAGGTGTGAAAAACACTTCAGGGCTTATTAAGTTTGCCATTGAAATGTTCCAGGAGTAACTTAATTGCGTTTAGCCATCAGGCTATTGGCAATTCCTTCCTTCATAGCGTAGCGAGACAGTACCATCTTTTTAACATACAAGGTTTTTAATGCAAGCTCTGCAAGTATAACGGAATAGGCAAAAAACGGCGCACGCATTTGAATCAGTCCAGGCATTTGTAAACGTTCCTGAACGGTAGAAATAATTAAATCATCATAGAGTTTTTCAAATTCAGACAAGGGGAATACATATCCATTTATTGCTTTTTCACCTGATGTTGTTCGATGGATGATCATTTCAGCAAAGCTTTCAAATGAACCTGAGGACCCAATTAATTCAACCGGTTTATGTGTTTTGGCAACTTCAAATAAATCGGTTAGCATACCTGAAATATGCTTTTCTACTTCCGTTTTTTTAGGTCCAATTGGGTCTGCAGGATGGAATATTTCAAAAAGCCTTGATACGCCAAGGGGATAGCTTTTCTTCCAGAATATTTCTTTTTCATCTGCAATAATAAATTCTGTACTGCCGCCTCCAATATCCATTATAAGAGAAGGTTTTTTACTCAGCAACGATGCATGTTTCACACCTTCATAAATCCAGCCTGCTTCTTCATCACCGGATAGGATTCTAATTTCAATTCCGGTTTCAATACGCATCCTACGGGTAAAATCCTTCCCATTTTCAGCATCTCGGACAGCTGAGGTAGCGAAAGCATAGTATTCATCCACGTTAAATTCACCCATTTTATTTCGGTGGGTATGAAGTGCATTAATTGCGCGCTGAGTTGCGTCCGGAGTTATTTCCTTTTTATGTATACCACCTTTACCAAGTTCCACAGGCAACTCTTTCGAATAAATGAAAACAAGCTTCCCCTGCTCATCTTTTTCAGCGATAAGCAAGTTAAATGTATTGGTCCCTAAATCGAGAATTGCAATGCGTGACATATACTGCAAATATACGCAGCCTTGTTAAATGGAAAAACACTGGAACGGAAGAAAACTATTTATTAAAATACAGCCACAGATCATTTTCGGTCTCTACTTCCCTAAGTAAGCGACTATTAGCATTGGTGGTGGAAGTATTAACATACTCATTTAACTCGCGGTCGTTAGAATTACTCACATTCCATTTATCTATTTTGAAATAACTGAAGAAGAAAACATCATCCAAATTTTGCACACAGTTAGGGATGCCGGAATAATTTATTTTAACCTGTGACAAATACTTTCTTGCGTGTGGATAGTATACATGAAATAGGTCAAAGGTATCTTTGGGGTTTATCTTATCGACAACAAGAGGCGTTATAAAAAGAGTACGGTCCTCACCAAGAAGACGAGCATTGTCAAAGACAAAATCTGATTTTATTCTAAAGCCAACTAGTTTTATCTTAGAAGAATCAACCAATGAAGAATCCGCAGTAGCTAAATCAAATCTTGAACTGTAGGTATCATCCTCATTGCCCTTTTTGCCTATATATATAGCATATTTCTTTTTTCTGGCATTTGAATAAAGCACCTCAAAAAGTGTTTTGCAATCAAAGAATAGTTGTTTTTCACTTGTGTAAAAACATTTGAAATTCCGTTGCGAATAGGCTATCATCCTTTGTTCAAGTTTATAGTATTTCCATAGCCCAAGGCTGTCGCGCTCTATTTTATAAACAGGTTCACTAAGAATAGGGATTGGTCCTTCTGAAGTAACAACAGGAAAGGTTTGTTTATACTCATATGGATTGGTATAAATACGTTTAACCCTTAGTTTACCTGTAGAATCCCAAACACTCCATTCGCCAATTCGTGAATTATATTGAAAAGTACCTTCTGATTTTTTGGCACCGTTTTTATAATATGAAACGTAAGGCCCGTTCAGCATACCGGAGGTGATGTGATATTTGCAAGAGAATAAACGACCGTTATGCTCATGCAATACCTGCTGGGCATTCACAAATACAGCCAGCAGAAGAAATAATACAAAAACAATTTTCAATTTTGCATTCATTGTTTTGAATAGTTTAATCCCCAATTTTTTAAAAGTTGAATATCCATGCTTGATTGAGACTTTCCAAACCTGTTGATTATATCTTTTGAATCCACAATTTCTTTAATGCATCTGAACCCAACCTGTCTATAACCCTGATTGAAATGATAACAAATTCCGTCATAGTCTGCTAGGGAAGGCATTTTAAAAAGATAGGAATCTCCTATTACGCGCTTTCGTTTCAAAACAGGGGGATCAATTTTAGTGGCCAGATAAATATAATCGAAGTTATTACCATGAACATTATTCTTTTCATCAACCATATCGTATGCACCCTCATCAAAGGTATTCAATAACCAATCGGAATAATTTTGGCTTAAGTCATTTTTAATTTGTGCTGAATTCAAATAATTGAATGCATCCAACCACTCCGATTCACAAGGCAATCGGTAAATATATTTTATACTGTCCTTATTGCTTTGAATTGTTTTCCATCTACAATAATTCATGGCCGCATCCCAACGGATGCCCATTACAGGATAGTCATCATATTTATTTCCGGTTGTATATTCCTTATAGACCTCAGGCAAGCACATTAAGGTATCCGGCATTTGAGACAAATAGAATTTATTGGAAGAATCCTTTTTTAGAACACTCAAATATTGTTTATACTCACCATAGGTTACGAGCTTACTTATTTCAAAAGAGTCCATGTCAAGTTTCATGGTTTTTGGCGTAATTGTATAAGTCCACGGAACGTTATATTTATCAGATGACTGAGGTCCAAGAATTTTGTAAGGATCTATTGTTTGCTTTGGAATTGAATATAATTGCTGACCTACACAGCAATAAGAGATAAGTGATAAAAGATAAACGAAAAATAATGAATAAGAATGCTTCATAGTAAGTATTACTTAACTCATAATGCAAATTAAACAAAAAGATACAAAAAATTTACAACCTTGGCTTCCAAGGAGTTTCCGGGGCTTTCAAATCATAGGCCAGTTTGCGGGAAAGCATAAATAAATAATCAGAAAGGCGGTTGAGATATTTTATTACTAATTCGTCTACCTGTTCATGTTCTGCCAAGTGGTTCACCCTTCTTTCCGCCCTGCGGCAAACGCAACGGGCAATATGACATTTGGAAACAATCTCATGACCTCCGGGCAAAACAAAATGCTTCATGGGAGGCAACACTTCATCCATTGCATCCATCTCTTTTTCAAAAAGGGTAATATCTTCTTCGGTTAAATGAGGTATTTTAACTTTCGATTTTTCAGGGTCCGATGCCAGAGATGATCCGATAGTAAAAAGCCTGTCTTGTGTTTCAACTAAGATAGCTTTCTGATGTTCGTCAGATATTGAATCTCTCAGCATTCCAATCCATGAATTCAATTCATCTACCGTTCCATAAGCTTCAATACGAATGTGATATTTTGGAACACGAGTGCCACCTAAAAGCCCAGTCTGGCCTTTGTCTCCGGTCTTGGTATATATTTTTAAAGCCATTTCTATTTTTTTAAAGTCCGCCTAAGGCAGAGTTGGGATATTCCTATTTTTCCTTTTCAAGAAATAATTCTCTCAGTTCAGGTGCTTCGTGAGGTTTTAATTTTCCTGCCAATAACAAACTTAATTGTTTTCTTCTAAGGGCTTTGTCATAACGTTCCTTTTCTTCGGGAGATTCCGGAACTATTTGCGGGACTTCAATAGGCCTGCCAAGCTGGTCAACCGCTACAAATACATACGTGGCATCGTTCGATTTTACTTTTTTACCCGTATTGCTTTCTTCCAGAAACACATCAATAAATACCTCCATAGAGGTAGTAAATGCCCGCGATACTTTAGCTTCAATAGTTACATAATCGCCCAGTTTTATGGCGCGCTCAAACGAAACATGATTTACGGAAGCTGTTACAACTACTCTTTGGCAATGCCTATGTGCGGAAATAGCTGCAGCAATGTCCATCCAGTGTAAAAGCCGGCCGCCCATTAAATTACCAAGAACATTGGTATCATTGGGAAGAACTATTTCCGTGGATATTGTATAACTTTCTTTAGGCGTTTTAGTTTTCATAATTTTATTTTTTCAAAGTCCGCCTCGGCGGATTTGGGGTTGTATTTATTTTTTTACGGAGTAACACTTAAATATTGATTAAGGTTGGAATACTGGTTGTATTCTTCACAGGCTTTAAGAAAAGCCGCTCTCAGCTTTCCTGAGAACGGATTTTTTTCATCCATCCTTTCCGGATGCCATTGCACGAGCAAGAAAAATTCTTCGTCGTGTTTCTTTGCTTTTTCAAGGCCTTCCACCACGCCATTATCCGAAATGGCAGTTATAATAAGCACCTTGCCAGGCTTGTCAGTTGCCTGGTGATGATGTGAATTTATTTCTCCTTTTTCAACACCAATGATATCATAAAGCCTGCTGTTTTTTGTTAGAGTTACTCCATGTGTTGTATCGGTTTTAGGCCCTCCTGAATGACCTGTCTTTCCAATGCTTGGCAAATCGGGTATAAGAGTTCCCTTGAAATAAACATTGCCTAGTTGAGATCCTCTGCAAATACCAAGTACTGGTATTTTAAAATCTTCCGCTTCTTTTAAAATAGCTAATTCGAACTTATCACGTTCAGGGTTACAATCTGTGATATTGTAGTCTTTTACATACTCAGGTTTGCCATATAAAGCAGGGGTTACGTCCTCACCGCCGGAAATAATTATACCATCGCAATGGCTTACAAAACTATCTTCTCCGTCACCCGGTTTAAGCAAAACAACTCCAATATCTTCATTGGCATTTTTTATCCAACGTTCGTAGTTGGCCCATTCATCGCAATCTGTAATACCAATAGTTAATGGCATAGGTAAATTTTATACTACAAATATATAAAGGTTTTAACCTCTACTTAACGGGCTTCAAAATATAAATCTGGCTGCTCCAGGTATTGCCGTTCTTTTTTGCCTGATTATTCGAAGCCCAACCATGAACCATAGCTCTGCCGTAGTTAACATTACCTGCTTTGTACTTTTCGCTTAACATACAAATATAGTAAGCATCCCAGGGCATAGGTAATACGGATTCCAGTGCAAAGCCTTGTTTTTCAAAAAATCGTTTTACATCTGCCGGGGTAAAATGCCAAATATGACGGGGAACATCGTAAGCGGCCCAGAATTTTCCGTAAAACTGTGCATCCGCTGAACTGCAATTAGGTAAGGCTACAACAAAAGTTCCATCTTTTGTAAGTACCCTCTTAACCTGATTTACTTCATTCTCTAAATTATACACATGCTCCAAAACATGCCAGGCAGATACAACGTCAAGTGAGTTATCCTGAATTTTTTCCCAGGTGTTTACATCATTCAATTCAATTCCGTAATTCTTTTTTGCCACTTCTCTGGCATCGGCAGAAGGCTCTATCCCTTTTACGTTCCAGCCATTCTCTTTACAGATATTTAAAAATGCACCGGTACCGCAACCTAAGTCAAGCAAGTTTCCTTGCTGTTTTTTGCTGATTGAAATGACTAATTTCAGTTTCTTTTTTAACGTAAATTTTCGTGCATAATGATAAAGACTATTAATGAGTCCCTTTTTAGTATCGGAATGTGAAACGTAATCTTCACTCTGGTAATATTTCCCGCATTCAGCCTCTGTCGGGCGCGGATTGGTAAATCGGAATCCACATCCCTCACATTGCACTATTGTAAAAGTGTTTTTACTTACGGTATAATCAATACAATCAACAAACTGTTTGAGCTCGGTTGATTGACATATAGGGCAATTGATAAGGGTTTCCATAATTAAGCTAGTCGTTCTGCAAGTAAACGGATTTCAACGGAAGGGGATATTTTTTCATATAATATGCGATACACAGCATCGCAAATCGGCATATCAACTTTGTAATCCTGATTAAGGCTATAAATTGTTTTTACAGCATAATATCCTTCAGCTATCATATTCATTTCTCCTTGTGCATACATAACTGAGTAGCCTTTACCTATAAGGCTTCCAAGCATACGGTTACGGCTGAAGGGTGAATAGGCAGTTACCAGCAAATCTCCTAAATAAGCGGAAAGATTGGTATCTCTGTGAGTTGGATAAGCAACATCAATAAAGCGTTTTATTTCCTGAATTGCATTCGCAACCAGCACTGCCTGAAAATTATCTCCATATCCTCCAAGTCCGTGGCAGATACCGCTTGCAACCGCATAAATATTTTTTAGTGCAGCCGTATATTCAATACCCTGCATATCCGGTGAAGTACATGCCTTAATATATCGGCAGTTCAAAAGTTTTGCCATCTTTTCGGCTTCCGTTTGATTGGAACAGGCAACCGTTAAATAGGAAAGTTTTTCAAGTGCCACTTCTTCAGCATGGCAAGGCCCGGCAATCATTCCGAAGGAATTCAAATCAACTCCAAAATGAGAATTAAAATATTGGCTAACCATTAATTTCTTATCAGGCAGAGTTCCTTTTATCAAAGAGAAAATCATCTTCCCTTTGAAATCATCTTTCGTTAAACCCTTAAAAGTTTCACTCATAAATGCGGATGGAACTGCAATCAACAATACATCAGATTGAGCAATTATCTCTTTTAAATTCGCGTAGAGAGTTATCTTTTCTATTGGCAGATCAATATCACTTAAGTAATTGGGGTTGTGCCTGTACTTTTTAATGTGATCAATAGTCTCCTGTTTCCTGGTCCACCAATTAAGATGAGGTGCATTATTGGAAAGTATTTTAACTAGGGCGGTTGCCCAGCTTCCGGCTCCAAGTATTCCAATTTTATTTTCGGACATCCTAATACGCTTATTTTGTTTTAGCCGGTTTTTCCTGTCTTCTTCTCAACATACGCGAGTAGATGGATATTTTCGGGTCGAACAGAAACCTTAACCAGAGCAAGGTCCAGGAGTTGTGAGAGGCAATACCATTATACCATTTTTCTCCGGCTTTTTTCACCTTGGGTAAATTATTCCATGGCACCGACGGGAAATCATGGTGTTCGTTATGGTAGCCAACATTAAATGCAATAAGATTCAAAGGACCATAATAACTATGTGTTTCCTGAACTTCGTCGCTCGTAAGGAAATGCTCTTGTACCCAGCGTGCACCCAATGGATGCAAGCCAACTGAAAAGAAAAGTGAAGCTACAATATAAACAAATGAAATGGGCCCGAGTAAAAACCATACCGCTACATCGGCGCCAACTACAATTACAAAGTTCAGAACAACCCATTTATCAAGGTGCTTTACTTCCTGCATGCGGGGTAATCTCAACGTTTGAACAATTGGGTAAAACAATAGCCACATTGCTTTGCCAATAAACGTATTATTAGCAACTTCAGCTTCCCTTTTTGATGGAAGGTCGGCATCGAATTCATGAATTCCCTGATGTGCATGATGCTTCAGATGGTATCGTTGAAATGATACTGAACTCGGAAAAAACATGGCCGAATTAGCAAAAATCCCTGCCAGCGTGTTCATCTGTTTGCGTTGGAAAATAAGGTTATGCGAACATTCATGAACCATTACAAAAAGAGCATGAACTAAAAAAGCTCCGAATACATAAGCAGCAATTAATGCGCCCCACCATGGTAAAAACTTTACTCCATAGGCAATACCAAATTGTAAGCTAACAAGCACGGTTATCACAATAAAAGTTGCAGGGTTCTTTCCAATATAATTTCTAACCTCGGGATGTTCCTTTATAATTTCAATCGGGCGAATGAAATGGATATCTTTTTCCTCGGTATAATAAAAGTCGTGCCTCTTGGCCATTTTTTAAAATTTGTGCAAAGATACGGTAATTTCAGGAAATGATTTAAGGGCTTGTAAGACTGTGATATAGGTTACAATTCAAGGATGAACATTTGATGCATCTGCAATTCTATTTTAATTGGAACGATTTAACAATTAGATGAATTATGGATTGATTAAATAGATTATCTTTGTTTTGTTAATCAACACTTTGCAATAATTTGAAAACACGAATATTTAAATATACCTTATCGGGGATAATTATTCTTATGCTCATTTCAATTGAAACCAAATCCCAAAATTGCACCTGTTTTCAAAGCAGGGATTCCAGTTTTCACCCAGTGCCTTTTGCCATGGATAGTGACGGATACTATGCGCCATCGCCACCATTATATAGAAATGATGACGGTTCCACAGGCCCCATTAAACTGCCATTTACATTTTGTTATTGTGGGAAAAATATAGATACGGTGTACATTAATAATAACGGAAATATTTCATTCCATCAGCAATACTCAACGTATTCATCAGATACATTTCCTGTAACAAACTATTCTATGATTGCTCCTTTCTGGGGTGATGTGGATACAAGAAATACCCTTTCGGGAATTGTTTGGTATAAAATTACCGCAACCCATTTGATTGTTCAATGGGACAGTGTGGGATATTTTAATAAGCATTCTGACAAATTAAATTCGTTTCAGGTAATTATCAGTAATGGTACTGATTCAATTATTCCTGCCGGGAATAATGTAGAGTTTTGTTACGGCAATATGCAGTGGACTACAGGAGATGCATCTTATGATACAAATGGATTCGGAGGTGTCCCTGCAACTTCTGGTATTAACAGAGGCAATGATTCTGATTTTATTCAATTCGGTTTATTTGATACAGCCGGAAGTCAATATAGGGGGCAATATCCAGGATGGCCTTATAATGGCGTAGGTTGGCTTTCGAATAAAATGTTTTACTACAATACATGCTATTTGCCATTACCTCCAATGATTTCGGGTATCACACCCTGTGATACCATAATTGTCTGTAGTAATGATTCTACGTTCATGCACCTTTTATTTTTTACTCCAAAACAGAATGATACAGTCGTAGGAAATCAACAATCTACATTGCCTGCCGGATTAAGCATCACCTCTAATAAACAAGGAAGTATTGATAGTATTACCTTAAAAGTTATTGGTCCGCTTTCAACCCTTGGATACCATACTGTTCAATTTTATGGAAATAATAAGAACAATAGTAAGGATACTGGATTTGCTTCCTTTGTATTAAATGTTACTTCATCATGTATATCAACTTCAGTTCCAATTGCAAAGTCTGAACAAACTGTAGAACTTTATCCAAATCCTAATAATGGAATTTTCACCCTTTCGGTTAACCTTAATGCTTCAAATTCTGAAAATTCTTTAACAATCCAAGTGTTTGATATTACAGGTAAAAAAGTCTTAACTGAACCCATTAGCCAACTGAATGGCGATAATGCAATTGATATGAAAGGTAAACCCAAAGGAATTTATTTATACCGATTAATAAACACGAATGAAACCCTCATATCGCAGGGGAAATTTGTGATTGGAAAATGAGTTTTATGGCTTTTTTCCATTAGCCTTTTTTTATTAAATACAAGTGGGAATTGTCATAGAAGAGCCATATGCTCTGAATACCTATTTGCCTTTCGAAAATCAAAAATTAATCCTAAATTTGGGTTAATTCTATAGAAAATTAATCTATAAACTCATTAATTTAAACTCCATGAAAACAAAAATATTCTCTATCCTTATGTTGGTGGCCGCTATGGTTTCAGCCCAAAAAATAAGTTGTTGCAAAGGTCCTTCTAATGACATGAGGCCATTTGCTAATGATTCAGAATTTGTTGCCACACATTCGGCACCATTACCTTTTAATTATTCTGGGGCCGGTAAAATGATAAGTTTTTCAACTCCGGATGGAAAGACTGGCATGGCTTATGAGGTGATTGCATCAACGCCTACCAAAAACTTTCTCATCATTACACATGAATGGTGGGGATTGAATGATTATATAAAGCAACGTGCCGATGAATTACAAAAAACGCTTGGAAATATTAATGTGATTGCAGTTGATATGTATGATGGAAAAGTTGCAAGCACTCCTGATTCGGCTACAGTGTATATGAAGGCGGCAACTAATGATAGAATCATGAATATACTAAAAGGAGCCATAACTATTACCGGAGATGACTCACATATATTTTCGTTGGGTTGGTGCTTTGGCGGTGGATATGCTCTGCAAACTGCCATAGCTGCGGGGAAGCAGGCTTCAGGTTGTGTGATGTATTACGGTATGCCGGAAACGGATATGACTAAACTAAAATCGCTTAATTGTGATGTGCTTGGTTTGTTCGGTACAAAAGACAAATGGATAAACCCTGATGTTGTAAAAACCTTCGAGTCGAATATGAAATCTGCAAATAAAAACCTTACAGTTAAATCATACGATGCTGACCATGCATTTGCCAACCCTAGTAACCCCAAAGGGTATGACAAAGCATCAGCCGATGCTGCCAATAAAGCGGCAATAGAATTTATTAAAGCGAAGCTCTAAAGATACTTCACTCCTTCCGGAACATCGTAAAATGTAGGATGGCGATAAACCTTATCATTAGCCGGATCAAAGAAAGAGCCCACTTCTTCAGGGGTTGATGCCACAATGGCATTGGCAGGTACTACCCAAATACTGGTTCCTTCGTTGCGACGGGTATAAACGTCACGTGCATTTTCCAGAGCCATTTCACCATCAGCCGCATGAACGCTGCCTGCGTGTTTATAAGGTTGTCCTGATTTCGATTGCATAAAAACCTCCCAAAGAGGCCATTGAGTATCTTGTTCTGCCATATTAAGCTGCTTTATTTCGTTTTTTATTTGCGTAAGCGGTAGCTGCATCACGCACCCATTTACCATCGGTATGGGCTTTTACGCGAGCATTCATGCGTTCACGGTTACATGGTCCATTACCACTTATCACCTGATTGAATTCTGTCCAGTCTATTTTGCCATAATCATAATGCTGGGTCGTTTCGTTCCATTTCAAATCGTTGTCAGGAACGGTAATTCCTAAAAAGTCTGCTTGTGGAACAGTCCTGTCAATAAATTTCTGACGGAGTTCATCGTTGCTTTCACGTTTCACTCTCCATTTGGTCATATCGCCGGTATGCGGTGAATCCTTGTCGTGCGGGCCGAACATCATTAACGATGGCCACCACCAACGGTTAAGGGCATCCTGGGCCATCGCTTTCTGGTCCTTGGAGCCTCTGCAAAGCGTCAATAATATTTCAAACCCTTGTCTTTGGTGGAAACTTTCTTCCCGGCATATCCTAATCATAGCTCTTGCATAAGGGCCGTAGGAAGCCCTTTGCAACATAACCTGATTAATAATAGCAGCACCGTCAACCAACCATCCAATGGCACCAATATCGGCCCAGGTAAGGGTAGGGTAGTTGAAAATGCTCGAATATTTTGCTTTTCCTGTAAGGAATTGATTTAAGAGTTCTTCTCTGCTGATGCCAAGAGTTTCCGCAGCAGAATATAGGTACAAACCATGTCCGGCTTCATCTTGAATTTTAGCCAATAAAGCAGCTTTTCTTCGAAGGTTAGGGGCTCGGGTTATCCAATTACCTTCAGGTAGCATACCAACCACTTCGGAGTGGGCATGTTGCGATATCTGGCGAATAAGGTTCTGACGATACTTATCAAGCATCCAGTCTTTCGGTTCAATATACAGATTGTCATCAATCTTCTTTTGAAACCTTGTTTCTTGCTCCTGTTGAGTTATTTCAGGCATAAATAGCGTGCTTAGTTGAAATGCAAATATAGGCAAAACATTAAGTCAGAATCAGTAAGGTTCCTCACTTAGTTCAGAATGATACAATTCAAGCTATATCTAATTGAAAAGTATTACTTTAGAGTAATGTTTAAGGCAATACTGAGTTTATTTACAATAAAAAGCCATAAGTTGGTAAGGGACCGAATACTTAACGCTTTCCCCCGCGCAATGAAAAATGAGGTGGAAGCAGTTTTGGATATAATACCACTAAATGAAAATGATATTGCTCGTGCTGACGGCCAAACTCATAAGGTTGAGGAACTAATACATTCAAGCATCCAACCAATTAATTTAGAGAATGAATCTTTGATAATTCCTCGTAGGGTTTATTTCAATGAACCAGACAGTGAAAGAGAGAAAAAGCTTACTGACAGACAAAGAACTATTCTGAATTGTATTTATTTATGCCATTACGATGGTTATGTAAGGCAGAGGAGATTAGAACAATTGCCTGACGAATTCGAATATTTTGTAGTGCCATATACAATGCAACTTTTAGGAGGCTACGTGATTGAAATTATAGAAGTTCTAAACAAGCATCTCACTGAAAAGAATCTTGCAAATTATAAGAAGTTTGCGGCGGAAAACCCAAAATATTGGCTACAAACCCAAAGTAGAGTAATTAGTTATTGGGATGAGTACTACAGAAAAAAATTTCCTAAAATAACGGATTATATAGGAATGGAAATAGTAAAAAGAATCAATAGGACCTGAGAAATCTTATACCTCATATCGTATATCACTTCCCTACTTCCCTAAAAATTCTAATTTTGTGCGCTTTAAACAAAGAAATAAACCGTGTCGAAATTCCATAAACTAACAGTTGCCGATATTAAAAAAGAGACACCCGACTGTGTGTCTGTTACATTTGATGTGCCTTCGGATCTCCGCAAGGACTATGAATATATACAAGGCCAGCACCTTACACTAAAGTTGTTGGTGAACGGAAAAGAAGTAAGGCGTTCTTATTCCCTATGCAGTTGCCCAATGATCAAAGAACCATTGAAGGTGGCAGTTAAAAGGGTAAAAGGTGGACTTGGGTCCAACTATATTTATGACAATCTGAAAAAAGGTGACTCACTGGAGGTGATGACTCCTATGGGGAATTTCCATACTGAATTGAAAAATACAAACCGCAAACACTATGTATTGTTTGCCGGTGGTAGCGGAATCACTCCCATGATGTCGATTATCAAAACTACCTTGATAACGGAACCGAATAGTTCACTTACTTTATTCTATGGAAACTTTCATGAAGAATCCACCATCTTTAAAAAAGAATTGGATGAGTTGGTTTCAATGAATAAGGAAAAGTTAACCGTACATTATATTTTTGATAAGCCTTCAACTCCAAATTATCCTGCTGATAAAATAGGGGTGATGACAAAAGAAAAAACAAAAGAACTTATTGCAAAATATCTTGAACGGAATCCTGTCATTGAATACTTCGTTTGCGGCCCGGGCCCTATGATGGATAATGTGAAAGAGGTGTTGGAAAGTAATAATGTAAACAAGAATTTTATTCATATTGAATACTTTACTTCTGCAGTTGAAGAACCTAAAAAAGACGCTGCCGATATTCATGGTTCTGTATGTGAAGTAACTGTAATTGCAGATGGAAAAGAAACCACCTTTCAACTTGCTACCGATGGCGATGCTATTTTAGATGCCGCTATGGATGCAGGTGTTGATGCGCCATTTTCTTGCAAAGGAGCAGTTTGCGCTACCTGCCGCGCCAAAGTAATGGAAGGAAAAGTAACTATGACCATGAACTATGCCCTCACAGATAAAGAAGTTGCTGAGGGATATATTTTAACATGCCAGTCACATCCCAATACCCCGGTTGTTGTAGTGGATTATGACAGAGGCTAACCAATTAAATTAAATATGAAAAAAACAATTCTTACCCTCGGAGTTACATTAACACTGGGGCTTATCCTGTTTTCCTGCGGAGGAGGCAACGATAACAAAACAACAACAACCAACACTCCTACACCAGCTGCCGCTTCGGTATCTCCTATGGATGCGGGCCAGGCTGTTTTCAAACGCACCTGTTTCGCTTGTCACCAGGCAGATGGTAAAGGTTTGCCGAATGCATTTCCTCCTTTAGCAGGTTCAGATTATTTACTGGCTGATAAATTCAGAGCGGTACGTCAGGTTATCAAAGGTTCTTCGGGAAAAATTACCGTTAATGGAACGGAGTTTAATGGCGTAATGCCTCCGCAAGCACTTAACGACAGCGACATTGCAAACGTTCTTACCTATGTATACCATTCCTTTGGTAACAATGGTCCGAATGTTAGTCCTGCTGAGGTGAAGTCGGTTAGGGATACAATAAAGTAATACGGATTCTGTTATTGGTAGAAGTATTCTATTTTTATTGAGAGATACTAAGTCTACACAAAACTTTATGTGATGAAGTCAGGCGCAAAATTAGTTGCAGGTGTTTTTGTTGTGTCCGTATTTCTTGGTTCGTGCTATCCTGAAAAGAAAATTCTGGGCCGTTATCCGAATGGGCAATTAAAGGATATCCGTTATTATAAAAAAGGTGACAGCCTTACGGAACGTTTCGTCTATTATTATGATAACGGACAAAAGCAATATGTGCGTTGGTGGAAAAAAGGAGTTTGGCCTTGCACCAAAATGAAAACATGGTACAAAAGTGGAGCAAAAAGAATGGAAGGATCGTTCGTGGAAAAAGATACTTCAAGTGTTTATAATCCTGCGGATAGTAGCAGAATCTTCACTGCTATAACGAAAGGGACGTATAAAGAGTGGTACGAAAATGGCAAATTGAAATTCGAAACATTTACAAAAGACGGAATGCTTATGTACAACTATTATAATGAGCAAGGCGTGCGGACCAAGCAGGAATTTGCAAAGGTTATTCGCCAGGATGGTTATGATACAACCTGCATTAAAATGGAGCCGGGAAAAAGAGGAGTTTATACCAAATCCTTAAAATATAACCCTGTAGTTGAAATGTTGCTTAGGGGCGACGACTGATTTACATAGTAACAAACAAGGCCACCGCCGCCGCTGTCATTAAAACCAAAGTCACCCAACCCAAAATATTTGAGAGAATACCATTCGTGAATTCTCCCATTATTTTTTTATTGTTGCAAATGTGAAGAATGATGGCAATCAAAATTGGTGCCGTAACTCCATAGGCAATGGCTGTAAATATTAGAGCTTTGATTGGATTAATTCCAATGAGATTAATTACGAATCCTATGGCAATTGAAATAGCAAGTATTAAATAAAACCTTTTTGCCTGATGCCATTTTTTATTGAGGCCTTCTTTCCATCCGAACGTTTCTGCAAGCATATAGGATACGGAACCTGCGAGCACTGGTATAGCTAATAAACCCGTTCCGATTACACCAATTGCAAAAAGCAGATAAGCAGAATTTCCGGCTAATGGTTTAAGTGCTGAGGCCGCATCCTGAACGGTATTAATATTTTTCACCCCTTCTTTAAATAATACCGAACCCGTGGCAAGAATAATAAAATACATCACAAAATTCGAAAAAAACATCCCCACGTTTACATCCAAACGCATGTCTTTAACATCTGCTTTGTCAACCATTAAACGATTCATTCTCGCTCCATGTTCCTCCGTCTCCATAGAGGTTTGCCAGAAGAAAAGGTAAGGTGAAATGGTTGTCCCGAGGATGGCGACTAATATGGCGACATATTCTTTGTCCCAATGTATTTGAGGAATGAATGTGGCTCTCAGTATGGTTCCAATATCTTGCTTCACAAGGAAAGGAACTATAATGTAAAGCATTAATGTAAGGCAAAGCCATTTTAATACGCTTGCGATTTTTTTGTACGGAAAATAAATAAGAGTTATGATTAGCATTAGTACAAAAACGAAGGAAAAAATAATGGCATGCACCGAAGGACAAAGCATGTTTGCCACTGCCCCCATACCTGCAATATCCGCGCCGATATTCAGAATGATTGCCGGGAAAGAAATGATAACAAAAACATAGAGTAATGTTTTTGAATAGTGTTTTTTTAGTGTAGTGGTTAGTCCGGCAGAGGTAACAATACCGATACGGGCGCACATTCCCTGTATGGCTGCCATTAAAGGAAAAGTGACTAAGGCCGTCCATAAAGTGGATAAACCAAAACCTGCACCTGCCTGAGAGTAGGTTGCAATCCCTGAAGGGTCATCATCACTGGCACCGGTAATAAATCCGGGGCCTAATAATTCCCAGAATTTCTTTTTGGTTTTTTTGTCGGGAGTGGGTTCCATACTTGGATTTGCTTGTATGGAATGTAAAGGTAGGGATTATTTAAGACTTGAAAAATGACAGAGTTTATTTTCCTTTCAGTTTCATAAATGGTTTTTCAATAGCAAGGTTTAGTATCCATGCTCCTAATATGCAAGAAAGGATGCAAATTAATAGCATTAAATTACTGTTGGCATCTATATGAAGTTTAGCAAATAATTGTTGAGTTACGTGAATGATACCTTTATGGCTAAGATAAAGTGCATAGGAAAGGGTGGCTATAGATGTTGTGATTTTTGAATTCCATTTAAATAAAAAACTTGTAGGGCTTAAGGCTCCTAAAGCCATAAATCCGTAACCTAAAGCAACTACCGGAAACCCAAAAACCGTGGCTGCATATGAATTTTCGTTGTAACATAAAAAATATGCCACGGTAAGTATCAGCAAACTGAAAATAATAAGTTGATTCCCGAATCTCGAAATTTCATGCCAAAGATCAGGCAGAAATTGATAAATTCCGGCAATAGCAACACCAATTAATAACCCATCAAGCCGATTATAGGTTGGGTAATAAATATATCTATACCAGTAAATCCAGGAGTTTTCCTCATTTGATCTAGGTAAATAATAATTGTTCCAGATATAGCTTCTAAATATGAAACCGAACAAAAATAAGAGAACCAACAGCCAATATGAATTCTTGAAAGTCTTTGTAGATAGGAAGAAAACCAGGAGTAAAGGCAAAGAAAAGTAAAAGTGTTCTTCTACACAAAGCGACCAGAAATGGGAAAATGTTCCATAGTCTTTAATGTTTAATCCGAAATTTTGGGTGAAAGTTAAAAACCTCCAAATACCGGGCAGGCTTTCCCTTTCATGGAAAGATGGGAAGCAAAAATAAATGGCCAATACCACTACGAGGGCCGGAACTATTCTAAAGAATCGCTTCCGGAAAAATCGTAAAAGTGAAATATGCTCTTCTTTTTTTATCTGTGAAAACAATTGCGAAGAAATCAGGAATCCACTTAAAACAAAGAAAAGGTCAACTCCGGTCCAGCCAAACTTAGCAAAAGCAGGGATCCATTCAGGATGCCTGAATATTGAAAGTTGATAATGAAAAAAGAAAACAAGGGTAATTGCCAGAGCTCTTAAATGGTCAAGCCCAAAAAGTTTAGTTCGAATTTTAGGGCTTAATTCCTCGTTCAAAATAATTTCTTCGATTTACATCTGTACGTAAATGATTCCTACCTCCTCACATGAACTATACACTTCGGCTTATAATATTCTTCGCTAAACCAAATATCAAGTGGGTAAATGGTGGTCCTTTCTTTTAATCTGCCAAGTCCTGTTTCCACATCGCCCCCGGCGAGGTAGATTAGTCCGTTTGATAAAGTATTATCGCTCTTTTTTTTACTTGGTAATATCAGATGTTGCACACGGCTGTAAAAATCCTGTACACTGCTTACGGCTCTGCCGGTAACAAAGTCAACATCCTCATCAATATCTTCGGAGCGGGCATTTAATGCAAACGCATTTTTTAGTCCGAGTGATGCGATTATTTCTTCCACTACTTTTATTTTCTTTCCAATGGAATCAACTAGAAGGAACGAACAATGCGGAAACATGATTGCCAAAGGTAATCCGGGTAAGCCACCACCTGTTCCTACGTCAATTAAACGGGTTCCATCTTTAAATTGTATTAGCTTGGCAATACTTAACGAATGTAGAATATGGTGTAAATAAAGATGCTCCATATCTTTTCGTGAAATCAAATTTATCTTTTGGTTCCACTCATGATAGAGCTCCCCAAGCTTTGTAAATAGCTCTATTTGTTTTTCGTTTAATGAAAAATGTTTCTCGATAAGAGATACGCTGTCGTTAACCGGAACTAGTTCTTCCATTAAATCTTTTCTCTGGAGTCTTTCAATACTTGCAGAAGAATTTCCTTAGCGCGATATAGCTGTCCCTTGACTGTACCAATAGGGATATTCAAATGGGCCGATATTTCTTCGTAGGACCATTCTTTAAAGTAACGCAACTCGATAAGTTTTTTGTAACGCGGCTTTAATCTGTCTACAACCTCGCGAAGTATCTTTTCTTTTTGCGCTTTAATATATTTCTCTTCCGGATCAAGGTAGCCAGATTTAAGGTCCATTGTCATTTCGCCACCTTCGTCGTTTTCGTATGTATTATCAATCGACAGAGGTTTTATTTTCTGACGGCGCATGTAGTCAATACAGTTGTTTGTCGCAATCCTGAAAAGCCAGGTGCTGAAAGCATAATCAGGTGTATAATGATGCAGGCTTTTAAAGGCTTTACCGAACGCTTCCATGGTCAGGTCATCGGCATCATCCTGATTTTTCACCATCTTGAACATCATGTAATAGATGGCATCGTAATACCGCTTCAACAGCTCTGTGTAGGCTTTCTGGTCGCCTCCCGATGCCTTTTGTACAAGATTATAATCATAATAGGCTTTTGCCGAGAGATACTCTAAGTTTTCCATGCAGCTTGTTTAAATAAAAGATTGGAAATTGCAATCAACGGATAAAAGAAAAATAGTAAAAGCCATTCTAGCAGTAGCGAATATACAAATAATTTGGTTTCGCCTAATCTCTTCATTGCTTTCCAATTGATCAAAAATTGAATAATAATATAACCTCCAATTATCCCTAATGCGATAAAACGAAATTTTTCGAAAAATAATAGTGAGATAGCTGTAATCCAGAAAAAATATTGTGAAATTGTAATTAACCCAAGTATAAATTTGGAAGATGACCTGTAATATTGGGCTGTAGAAACATGCCTGCGTTTTTGGCGCATCCAATCCTTTAAGGTATTTTTAGGTTCTGAAAAAGTAATGCAGTCTTTATTGGCTGCAACACGGGTATTAAACTTTGTTCCGGCTTTGTTTACAAATAAGTCATCATCTCCCGAAGGGATTTGAGAATAGGGAGAAAACCCTTTTTGTTTCAGGAATAATGATTTGCGGTATGCCAGGTTCCGGCCCACACCCATATATGGCATTCCACCGGCAGCCAATGAAAGATATTGACACCCTATTCGGAATGTATCCATGCGAATCATTTTATTAATAAGCCCATTTTTATTGGAGTAAGCACCATAGCCAAGCACAATTTCTGTTTTATCATCAAAAATTTCCATGATTTGGGTCAGCCAATTTTTACTTGCCGGATAGCAATCCGCATCAATGAAAACCAAATGTTCATATTGGGCACTTTTGATGGCTATGGTCAATGCCAGCTTTTTACCATGTTTATAAACCTCATCTTCTTTTATCTCCAAAACTTTAAGGCGGGGATAATCCTTTTGTAATTCTTTCAAGGTAGTTAATGTACTATCCCAGGAACAGTCATCCACAACTATTACTTCAAAGGTTGGGTAGTCCTGTTCAAGGACCTGCGTAACGTTATTTTTGACATGTGCCGCCTCGTTTCGGGCACAAATAATTACAGAGGCAGGTGGCTGTACACTTTTTGAAGGATGCGATTTTTTGCCCCCAAAAGCAAACCGGAAGTAGGCTATACCACAAAAAAACAGGTAGATAGCAGAGCAGATGCAAAGTAAACCAAGTACTATTTCGGCAATCATTAACAGTTAAAAATTGTAAATCATGCAAAGCTATCTTTAGTTGAGAGCACTATTCCTTTTACTTTTGGCATCATTTCAACAAAATAATTAACACTACTTGAATTTCAAACTGCAACATACCGACCCAAATTCGAAGGCGAGAGCCGGGATATTATCCACTGCCCATGGCGATATTGAGACACCTGTGTTTATGCCTGTTGGCACAATTGGCTCGGTTCGTGGGGTTACCCAACCCGACCTTGAGAATGACATCAAGGCTAAGATTATTTTGGGAAATACCTATCACCTTTATATTAGGCCAGGTATGGAAGTGCTTGAAAAAGCCGGTGGCCTCCATAACTTTATGAACTGGCACAAACCCATTCTCACAGATAGTGGAGGATTTCAAGTCTATTCATTGTCCCCGACTAGGAAAATAAAAGAAAATGGGGTTGAGTTCACCTCCTATTTAGATGGCTCCAAGCATTTCTTCACTCCTGAATCAGTATTGGATATTCAACGTATTATTGGTTCGGATATCGTTATGCCATTGGATGAATGTGTATCGTTGCCAGCAGAACACGACTATGTGCGCAAGTCTGTTCAGCTAACTCATAAGTGGCTAAAGACTGCAAAAGATTATCATGATAGCCGTCCCGGAGAAAAAAAACAAATGCTTTTTGGAATTATTCAGGGTGGCACTTATGCAGATTTGCGTGAAGAATCAGCCAAATTTGTTGCTGACTTAAATATGGATGGTAACGCTATTGGCGGCCTCTCGGTTGGTGAGCCTGCCGAGGAAATGTATGCCATGACGGATAAAGTAGTTCCTTTCCTACCGCATGATAAGCCCAGATACCTGATGGGTGTTGGTACCCCCGATAACCTACTTGAATCTGTCGCACTTGGTATAGATATGTTCGACTGTGTGATGCCTACCCGCAATGCCCGTAATGGTTGGCTTTTCACCAAGAATGGAATTGTGAATGTCCGTAACTCGAAATGGAAAGATGACTTCTCGCCACTGGACCCTGATGGAGAATCTCCGGTTGATCTGTTTTATTCGAAAGCTTATCTCCGGCATTTGCATATGTGTAAGGAACTTTTGGGTATGATGATAAGCAGTATTCATAACTTAGCGTTTTATACCTGGCTTATGCAGGAAGCCCGCCGACATATTATTGCAGGCGACTTTGCAACCTGGAAAGTGGATATGGTGAAAAAAGTAACGACCCGATTATAGAAATGATCAAGCATCTTAACATACATGTTTATGGCTGCGTTCAAGGGGTATTTTATCGCGCCAGCGCGAAGGAGACCGCCGACAAACTTGGTGTAAAAGGCTTTGCCCGAAATGAAAAAGACGGCAGCGTTTATATAGAAGCCGAAGGCGACGAAGACATATTGAAAGAGTTTATACACTGGTGTTACGAAGGTCCGGAAAGGGCAAGTGTAGAGCGGATTTCAACGGAAGATGCAGACATGAAAAATTTCACCAAATTTACGATTGAAAGATAAGGATGCTTAAGAAACTCGACATATATATTCTTAAAAAGTTCCTGGGGACATTCATTTATTCCGTTGTAATTATAAGTGTCATCATCATCATTTTTGATATATCTGAAAAACTGGAAAGTTTCATGAAACATCATGCTCCTTTCAAAGAAATTGTAGTTCATTATTACGTGAACCTGCTTCCTTATTATGTCAATCTTTTCAGCGCGCTATTTACATTTATTTCGGTTGTATTTTTTACTTCTCGTATGGCTGCACGCAGCGAAATAATTGCCATACTGGGTTGTGGAACCAGCTTCTGGCGGCTCATTTACCCTTACATGATAGGTGCTTTATTAATTGCTACCATGTCGCTTTACCTGAATCACTTTTTAATTCCCAATGCCAACAAAACCCGTCTGCGGTTCGAGAACACCTATGTGAACGATCGTTCCCGCAACCAAATGGTGAACATACATAAGCAGATCAGCCCCGGCACCAATGTGTATATGGAACACTTCGACAACTTCCAGAATATTGGGTTCCGCTTTTCTATTGAACAGATAAAAGGACAAAAAGTGGTTTACAAATTAATGTCAGAAACGGTGAGTTACGACAGCGCAAAAAAATGCTGGAAAGCCTTCAACTACTTTGTGCGGACATGGGATGCCGACGGAAACCAGCACCTTACCTCAGGGATGACAAAAGACACCGTTATAAACCTTAGCCCCCACGATTTTGAAGAGCGTATTGAAGATGTGAAAGCCATGAACTACGGCGAACTGAACGCATACATTGCCAAAAAGCGCATGGAAGGCTCCAATAACATTGCACAGTACGAGGTTGAGAAACACCAGCGCACTTCCTTTCCGTTTGCTACTTTTATACTTACCGTAATTGGCGTTTCGCTTTCCAGCCGCAAGGTTAGGGGAGGCACGGGCATACACCTGGGAGTAGGCCTTATGCTTGCTTTTTCATTCATACTCTTTATGCAGGTCTCTACCACCTTTGCCACTTCCGGAGGGTTTATTTCTCCTTTGGTTTCGGTGTGGATACCCAATATAATTTTTGGGGTTATTGCCTGGTTCATGGTGCGCTGGGCACCGAAATAAAAACAAGAGTTATGAATTATGAGTTATAAGTTATGACCATAAGGTGGTAAATGATATTGCATATTTATAATTCGGATATATCTCATAAGTATTCTTTTTATTCTAAATAAATGTAAAAGAGCAATGAATTAGCAATGGCTTTTGCAATGGAAATGCAATGAATTTGCAATAGAAAGCAATAAAACTTGATTTTGCATATAGTTGATTTATAGCATATTAAAAAATATTCTATTGCTTTTTGCAATGTTAAGCAATAGAGCAATAGAAAGTAGTCAGTCATCAGTAGTCAGTTACCGGAAGTTATTTGGTAGTTATTAATGGTAAATAGTAAGCCATATCTGACAACTGACTACTGACCACTGTCAACTACACCACAAAGATAATACACCAAAAAGTGGTTTCTAAAAAAGTCAATGACTTTTCAGAAAATAGATATTCTAATGTGGAAATTTGTAGATGAAAACTGGAATTCAAAACTCAGATTTCTATTGCTAGCAATAACCCAAATCCACTAAGTAGTGGGACCGAATTAGTGGATATTTTATATCGATACTAAATAGTATACATATATGAAAAAGAAAGTAAAAAAGAAAGACATGGATATTCAGAGGCTTGCAAAGCGCATTAAAAACCTGCGTATGCGCCAGGGGTATAGCAGCCTCGAGCACTTTGCTTTTGATAAGTACCTGGCACGCACCCAGTATGGCCGTTACGAAAAAGGAGAAGATATACGCTTTACAAGTTTGGTTAAAATTTGCAAGGCTTTTGGAATTACACTGGAGGAATTTTTTTCGGAGGGGTTTTAGGAAGGGGCTCGACTGGAGATATCTACAATTTGTAGTTATTTATAAGTATTTGTACTTTGGAACTAAACTCATTTTTTTTAATGCAACTATTCTACTTCCAACGGTACATAAATTAATGTACCAACAAACGAGAGACTCCCAAGCAACACCACCTCCAGAAAGCTCTCCTTGTCCCCTCCCTGTACCGCCCGTAGTTCTAAAAATCTCAGATAAATGCTCCCCTAAATTTATAATATCACTTTCAGAGTAATTTGGGCCTAAAATACTTTCGATTTTATTCTTCCATACTCCCCAGCAAGTATTAAAAGTTTTAGTTGTGAAAAGGGATTCAATTGATGCTTTCCGTAATAAATCTGGGATAGTGTTATACATTCTTTAAGTTTTGCTTTGTGTCACAAATGTAATAATATAACAGTCCTTACATACAAACATGCCACCCTGAAGGGGTTAGGAACAGTAAAAGTCAGCCCAATAATATTATTTTGCGTATATTTGAATCATGAATACCATGAGAATAGACATATTAAATCCGAAAGCAACACGGATTCTGAAAGAATTGGCTGACCTTAATCTTATCTCTATTCAAGACACTTCGAAAAACGGTTTTGCCGTTGTTCTGAAACGCCTGCGGGGTAAAGCAAAATCAACGCCATCGTTGGATGAAATTACGGCAGAGGTTGAGAAAGTAAGGTCCAAGTAAAGAAAATAGGGAAAACTAAAATCACCACTATTTCAGAATTCCTATCTAAAAGAGCAGGAATTTCGCGTGAGGGATAGTAGCGGAAAGCCCGCAGCGCAGCGAGGCATTGCAGCGAATAGCCCGACGGCTTGTGCATCAGCCGGCACGCCCTAATGAAGCTAAGAGTTAAGAACTAAGAGCTAAGAGTTTAAAAGGGAAAAGTGGTAAACCCGAACCTTAAGAAATTAGTACTTTGGCGGCCGGATTAACTAAATTTTATGATTGACTACACAAATTGCGATATAGAGCGGGTTTCCATACATCAACTCGGGAACAAAACAAATGGAGAGGAACTGAGGTTATCGAATAACGTAACGGATACCTCCGATTTGCGGGTTGAAGAGCTATTATTCAAATTCTTTTTAACGCCTTTTGCCGAGCCGGAGTTTTATATTTTCAGTTATACGAACGGCGATTTTAATTTGAACCCCATATATAAGTTTGCCTGCGAGGTTTTTGAAACTCCCAAGTCGCTGCATAAGGTGTCGGTAAATATTGCCAAGCACCTGTATGAATTATCTACGCATCCGCAAATAAAATCGGGCGATCTGTTTGTGGCCTATTTTACCAACGTATTGATTGACGGTGCAACTGTGGATGCTCTCGGGATATTTAAATCGGAGAACAGGCAATCGTTCCTGAAGCTGGATACTGCAGATAAAGATTTTTCGATTGAATACGACAGCGGTATTAATATTGACAAACTCGACAAAGGTTGTTTGATATATAACGTTGCAAAAGACTACGGATTAAAGGTTGCAATTATAGACCGGTCGAATAAGGCAACGGAGGCGCAATTCTGGAAAGAAAGTTTTTTGCAACTGAGCCCTTATAACGATGATTTCCACCACACGAAAGAGGTTATGCTGCTCACCAAAAGTTTTGTAACCAACAGGCTTACCAATGAATTTGAAATTACAAAAGCCGACCAGATAGACCTGCTGAACCGCTCGGTAGATTATTTTAAATCGACGGATACGTTCGACAAAAAGGAGTTTGAAAAAAGTGTTTTTCAGAATAACGAGATGATAAAATCGTTCCGGAATTTCGATAAGGAATACCAGGATATTAACGGTATTGAAATAGATGAAACGTTTGAAGTGTCGCAACAGGCGGTTAAAAAACAATCGAGGTTTTTTAAAAGTGTGTTAAAACTAGATAAGAATTTCCATGTCTATATCCATGGCGATAAAAACTTAATTGAAAAAGGATTCGATGCTAAAACCGGGTTGAACTTCTATAAGATCTATTTTACGGAGGAGAGATAAGGGAGGGGAGTTGCGTGAGGGATTCTTATCCCCAAACCCCTTTTAGGGGCTTTGAAAAAGAGCGACATATCATTGATGAGGGTTCAGGCAAAACCTATTTAGGATGGTTAGGTAGCACCGTCCCCGAGGGGGAAGGAAGGGAAGGGGTTGCGGACGGTTAATGCCTACAAAACCAATTAATTTCAATAATTTTTGACTTTTAGGGCATCATTATACACACGTATTAGTTAATTTACTACATTTGCAGCCCGAAAAAAAAGTACAGTATGTCAAGAGTATGTCAAATAACAGGTAAAAAGGCGATAGTAGGAAACCGAGTTTCCCACTCTAACGCTAAGACCAAGAGGAAGTTTAATGTAAACCTCCAGCAAAAGAAGTTTTATGTTGCTGAAGAAAAAAGATGGGTTACATTAAAGGTAAGTACCTCTGGTATTAAGATTATCAACGTGAGAGGCATATATGCTTGCCTGAAAGAAGCCAAGGAAAAGGGCTTTTACACAGAAAAAAGAGTTAGAAAGCCGGCCGCAACAGTAGCTGCAAAGGCTTAATTTTAAAAACTAAACACAATGGCAAGGAAAAGAGGCAACCGCATACAAGTGATTTTGGAATGTACCGAGCATAAAGCCAGCGGACTACCAGGCACATCGAGGTATATTACCAAGAAAAACAAAAAGAACACTCCTGAAAGACTTGAGTTGAAAAAATACAACTACGTGTTAAGGAAGATGACCGTTCATAAAGAAATTAAGTAACAATCCCCATCCCCTTTTGAGGGGTATAAAGGAATAAAATTAAAAAGTCATGGCAAAGAAAACAGTTGCGACATTTAAAACCGGAAAAGGTAAAGATTTTGTAAAGGTGGTAAAGACCATTAAAACTCCAAAAGGTGGAATTACCTTTAAAACGGAAATAGTACACAAAGACCACGTTAAGGATTGGTTAGCTGCTGCTAAGTAAACAAATTTTTTCCTATGAGAAAGCTTTCTTCCTTAACTTGGGGGAAAGCTTTTTTAGTTTAGGATGTATTTCAAAGTCCGCCTTGGCGGATTTGGGGCAAAAGAGAAATCGTTAACAAATTATATGAAAGACTATTTAGATATATGCAGGAAAGTTTTCGCTCAGTATAAAGAGTTGGGTGAAAAAGCCATGAATCAACTGGACGAAGAGCAACTGAACTGGGCTCCTTCGGCGGAATCGAACAGTATAGTATTAATTGTGAAACATCTTTATGGCAATATGCTTAGTCGCTGGACAGACTTCCTAACAACTGACGGCGAAAAGGAATGGAGAAACCGTGACAATGAATTTGTAATTGATAAAAAACTTACCCGCGAAGAGCTAAATTTTATGTGGGAAGATGGCTGGGCGTTGTTTTTCCGTACACTATACTCACTAACGGATGAGGACCTGGGTAAAATTGTGAAGATAAGAGGGGAGGACCATACAGTAATTGAAGCGTTGCAACGTCAGACTGCTCATTACAGCTCACACATCGGACAAATAATATATATTGCTAAAGTTTGTAAAGACAAAGATTGGAACTCACTGTCTATCCCAAGGGGGAAGTCGAAGGAATTTAACGATAAGCTGACAGGAAAAAAGTACTAAAGGAAAATGAACTTAAGAAGCATTTTTGGTGGCGGTAATAAATCGGGCTTTGATATTGGGCTTGAAAAAACCCGTAAGGGTTTTTTCTCCAGGCTTGCTGCGGCTATTCTGGGCAAATCCACCATTGATGCAGAGGTGATGGAAAACATTGAAGAAACGTTGATTTCTTCGGATGTGGGAATTGCAACTACGGTAAAAATTATTGAGAGTTTACAGAAGAAAGTCGAGGCGACCAAAGGCGCTAAGACTACTGATATTTATGCCATGCTGAAAGCTGAAATAGCTCACCTTTTAGCGAACAGCAATAATGGTACTGCAGTCGAACTTCCCAAAGAAAAACCTTATGTGATAATGGTTGTAGGAGTGAATGGAGTTGGTAAAACAACTACCATTGGCAAACTTGCTGCTCACTTCAAAAAATCAGGATTGAAAGTGATGCTCGGCGCAGCCGATACTTTCCGCGCAGCAGCGGTTGACCAATTACAAATTTGGGGTAAACGGGTAGATGTTCCTGTTATCTCCAGAGGTATGAATGCCGATCCATCAGCGGTGGCGTTTGATACGTTGCAATCGGCCGTTGCACAAAAAATGGATGTGGTAATTATTGACACAGCAGGCCGTCTCCATAACAAAGTGGGACTGATGACTGAGCTTTCTAAAATCCGCAGGGTGATGCAAAAGGTGATCCCTACTGCTCCTCACGAGGTATTGCTGGTGTTGGATGCCTCCACAGGCCAGAATGCGATTGAGCAATGCAAAGAGTTCACCAAAGCAACAGATGTTACCGCACTTGCCCTCACCAAATTAGATGGCACCGCCAAAGGCGGCGTAGTTATTGGTATTTCCGACCAGTTTAAAATTCCCGTGCGATACATTGGCATAGGCGAAAAGATAGATGATCTCCGCTTGTTCGACAAGGATGAGTTTGTGGAGAGTTTGTTTAAGCAGTAGAAAAATGAGTATCTTTGTATAGTAACGTAATATTGTATGGTAACAATTATTAAAAAGGGAAGTACTCCGAGATGTATTAGTCAGGCATTAAAAAAACTGCGTAATTCGAAAGGGTTGGATGCTTTTAAATACTGCGGTACTATTCATTTACAAGAAGATCCATTGAGCATCCAAAAAAAGATGCGGAATGAGTGGCGATAGTATAATTGTTGATACAAACATTGTTCTCTATCTTCTGAATGGAGATAAAACCTTAGCTACTTTACTGAATGAAAGGAACATTTATATATCATTTATTACCGAGTTAGAACTATTAGGTTATCCGGGTTTATCTTTAAAAGATAAATCACAAATTACTTCTTTTTTGGCCGTTTGTCAAATAATAGATATTACTTCTAAGATAAAAGAGAATGCAATTTTATTGAGAAATACGTATAATTTAAAACTGCCCGATAGTATTATTGGAGCTACTTCTCTATTTCTTGGTATTCCATTTATCACTTCAGATAAAGTATTCAGTAAAGTAAAGGAATTGAATCTAATTCTTTACGAAAAGTAAATAAGGATGAGTTTGTGGAGAGTCTTTTAAGCAATAAAATTATTCAATTATCTTTGAATCATATTCTAAGAATATGAAACCTAAATTGCTTATACCACTATTATGTATTCTAATGTTTGGTTGCAATGGTCAGAATGCTAAGATCAAGGATACTACGAACATTTATCCTAAGGAAAGTTTTGTGGGTTTTACCGCAGAGTTAAAAGGAAAGCCTTTAGTCGGAAGTATGAATCATGAATTTAAAAATTTCGACAAAAAAGCCGAATTTCCATGGTGTCTTCATATGATAGTACTTTTGGATACTAATAATTTATTTGCGAATGGATTACCAAAAACAGAAGAATCCAATATTGCTTACAAAACGGAGGATAGTTTACTTGCTTTGATTAGAAATATTGAACCGGCACAATATGTTGGGCATTTTTTTAATGATGGATTTCTGGATATATTCTTTTATGTGCAAGAATCTAAAAAGATAGACGATTTCTTTCGACTTCATAAGGATGATAAGAGAGTGAGAGAATTTGGTTGGGATATTGAGAAAGATGTTTCTTGGAGTAAAGTTGAAGAATACATGCGAGATAAATAGCAAAATATTTCCTACCCGTTCTGCGCCTTATTCCTCAAATAATGGTCCATTAAAACTAAGGCAGCCATAGCATCTACAATAGGCACTGCCCTTGGTAAAACACAAGGGTCATGCCTTCCTTCAACAGAAATCTTAGTTGCTTTTCCGGAACGGGTGACGGTATTTTGTTGAAGTGCAATGCTTGCTACAGGCTTAAATGCTACCCGGAAATAAATATCTTCTCCGGTGGAGATGCCACCTAATGTTCCGCCGGAATTGTTGGTTTTGGTCGTAATATTCTTGCTGCCTTTAGGGTAAGATTGCTTCGCAGAGCCTCGCAATGACGATAGGATGAATTCATCATTATGGTCGCTGCCACGCATGATTGAACCACCAAAGCCCGAGCCGAAATCAAAACCTTTTACGGCGTTAATACTTAGCATGGCTTTGCCTAAATCAGCGGGAAGTTTATCGAATACTGGTTCGCCTAAACCGGGAGGCACATTGCGAACCAAGCCGCGAATAATTCCACCAACTGAATCACCTTCCTTACGGACTTCTTCAATTAATTTCAGCATTTTGTCAGATGCAGATTTATCAGGACAACGCACTAAACTTGCATCAATGGCTTTTGATGTTACCTTTTGCATGTCAATATCAGCGCGGATTGTACCAATCTGCACCACATGGCTCAGAAATTCTACTCCGCATTTTTCTTTCAAATATTTTTTTGCAATGGCACCAGCCGCTACTCTTGCTAAAGTTTCTCTTGCACTCGCTCTTCCGCTACCTCTCCAATCGCGAATACCATATTTTAAATCATAGGTATAATCGGCATGGGATGGGCGATAGAGGTCTTTTAGTTTTTCATAATCTTTCGGATTTGCATCTTTATTATACGCCATCAACATAATAGGTGTGCCGGTAGTTTTTCCATTAAATACTCCGGAGAGAATATGAATAGCATCTTCTTCTTTTCTTTGAGTAGTGATTTTACTCTGACCGGGTTTTCGGCGATCAAGGTCGGGCTGAATATCCTTTTCAGATAAGGCTAATCCGGGAGGGCAGCCGTCAATAATAACTCCAATAGCTGCACCGTGAGATTCACCAAAAGTCGTAATACTAAATAGTTCTCCAAATGAATTGCCGGGCATATTGTTATTTATTAAGATAATTAAAAATTGGCTGTAAGTCTTTTTCTGTAAGCATTCCAGGGGCAATATTTTTTTCGCCTTTCATGGTAACATAAGCGATATAACTTCCTGCGGGTGGAAAAGTCAACCGGGTTATTTCACCTTTTTTGCCCATACCAATTACAATTAGTTTTTCATCTTTCTTACGTTTTCTTAAAAGAGCAGCTAATATAGGCACATCCATCTTCTCCTTAACAAAAGTGGCTATCTTAATAATGGCCGGATTAAAAGAGCGCAGATATTTTAAAAGCTCTGCTAATTCAATAAGAGTAGGAGTACTTTTATTATTATGATAAGAAACTAGCAGATGTTTTTTCTCTTCATCAGATAGGTCATCTATCACAGGGTTATTGTATGCTACATCAACATAATCAAATCCTGATTCAAATGCATTTTTAAGAATTTCATTTTGTTTTGCTAATGAACCTTCAAACAATCCACCTTCTTTATTACTTCTGCAAGTAAAGATGCAGGCGACTTTCACCAGCCCTTTAATGATGGGAATATCTTCGACGCTAAAATCTGTGATTGAATCAGCACGCAACTCAATCATCGAAGCAGTTTTTTGGGCCTTCTTCAAATTTCTAACGAAAGATTCAAGGCTCTTACCTTGAACTACAGTGCATATTTTGAAATCCTTATTCATTGTAAAGTGCCTTTCTCATTGCTTCCTCCGGGGCTTTCAAGCCGGTATATAATTCAAATTGCAGCATTCCCTGTTGAAGTAACATTTCTAACCCATCAATCGTAATCGCATTCTTTTGCTTCGCCAAATTTAACAATTGTGTGCTACCTTTTTTATAATTTACATCAAAGATAATTTGTTGCGCCTGCATTCTATTTCCCGAAAGGGGAGTGGCATCATCCTCTCTTCCAATAGGCGTTGTATTGATTATTATATCTGCATTGCAGGCCTCTTCCCGGTTATCCCAAGAAAATAATTTACACCCGAACTGGGTTGCAATTTTTGTACCGGTATCTATATTTCTAGTATATAAACTAATTTCGCTACCCTCTTTAGATAGGCCATAAGCAATAGCACGTGCAGTGCCACCAGAGCCAAGTATAGCGACTTTTTTATTTTTGAGTGAAGTATATTTCAAAAGCGAATTCATCGCACCTTCCCAATCAGTATTATATCCTTTTAATTTTCCATTTACGTTTATCACAGTATTAACGGCACCAATTTCTTTGGCTGTTGAATCAATTTCATCAAGATAATTGATGATGGTTTCTTTGTGAGGAATTGTAATAGCAAAAGCACAAATGTCGGAAGTTCGCAATTCATTTTGCATGGCATTAGCAAGTTCTTCCGGTTTAATCTGCCTTGCTAAAAATGTATACTCCGAATCAATTCCTAAAGCCTTGTAAGCTGCATTGTGCATGGTAGGCGATAAGGATTGTGATACCTTGTCCTTAATTACCAAACATATTTTCTTTGCACTATTTTGCACTTTTCAATTTTATTTTAGATGCAATAATATTAGCTATTTCAGTAGGAGATAATTTATCTGTTTGTATTACTTCATCGGCATATTGAGTGTAAAGCGGCAAGCGGATTTGATAGAGTAATTGTGCCATCGGTTCATCTTTAAATAGTGGACGGGAATCAGTATTATTCAATCGTTCTTTAATAATATCGAATGAAGCTGCGAGGTAAATTATTTTACCAAATTTTCGCAATGCTGCAATATTATCATAACTCATCACCACGCCGCCGCCGCATGAAATAATTACCTCTGTTTTCAGAGAAGCCTCCGTTACTGCCTTTTTCTCTAATTCACGAAAGTAAGTCTCACCTTTCTGTTCAAAGATTTCACCAACAGATCCTAATCCCGATTGAGCAACGATTTCCGAGTCAGTTTCAATTAAAGGCAACCCTGTTTGCTCAGATAATAGTTTTGCAACAGTTGTTTTTCCGGCACCCATATAACCAATGAGAACAATGTTCATGGGCTCTTCCGCATGTTGAGTTTTTATTCCTGTTTCGCTAAGTTTTTGCCAAAATTCTGGGAACGATTTACTAACCACTTCCGGTGACTCAATTTGCATATCGGGTGTTTTTGCACCTGCAATAGCAAATGCCATTGCCATTCGATGGTCATTATGAGTGCGGATTAACGTGCCATTCGGCTGACCTCCTTTAATCATAATATGATCAACCCCAATGGTAGATTTAATACCCATCCGGAGTAATTCTTTTTGTAGTGCTGATAGTCTTTTAGTCTCTTTTATTTCGAGGTTTTTTACACCTGTAATTGTTGTATCTCCATCGGCAAATGCCGCTACCACAGCCAGAGTTTGTGCCACATCCTGCATATCTTTCATGTCGGCCATAATGCCATGCAGTTCATTTGTGCCTATTACTTCAATATAGTTTTCACCCTTGGTTACCTGGCAACCCATTTGTAATAATAGATCTGCAAATTTGACATCGCCCTGTAAACTTGTTGGAGAAATATTATTTACCCGAATGGTACTTTGTGTTAATGCGGCTAATGCAAAAAAATAAGATGCAGAAGAAGCATCTCCTTCAACCAAATAGTTTGTTGAAGTATATCCGGAACCCCCTTTAATACTATATTTCCCAGCGTTTGCCTCAACACTTAAACCAAACTGTTTCATGGCTGAAATTGTCATTTCAATGTAAGGGGCCGAAGCAATTTCTCCTTCCGTAACTATTTCCAAATGGGGGTTTAAAACAGGAGCAATCATTAATAATGCAGAAATAAACTGGCTGCTTTTTGATGCATCCATTTCCACTTTTCCACCATCTAGCGGTCCACCTTTTATTTTTAGAGGTGGAAACCCTTCCTCGCCTAAATAAGTAATATCAGTGCCTAATTGTTTGAGCGCATCTACAAGGCCCTTAATAGGCCGCTGATGCATACGTGATGAGCCTTCCAGAATAATTTCTCCCGGAATAATACAACATAATGCTGTTAAGAATCGCATTACGGTTCCGGCATCTTCTACATCTATTTTTCCAATGAACTCTTTGAATTTACCGGGGTTACCTTTTATTGTAATTAAGTCTTTTTCAATTAAAATATCTATACCAAATAGTTTAAGTATATTTATCAGGAGTAAACTATCATTTGAATTGGAATAGCCCGATAAAGTGCTTGTGCCATTTGCTAACGAAGCAATAATCAATGCGCGGTTAGTGAAACTTTTTGAGCCGGGAACAATTATTTGGGCCTTTATAGCTCCATTTAAGGGATGTATAGTTGCAATGCTCCTAACTAAACTCATGGCTTATTTCAGGATATAATTAAGTCCTTCGTTTATTATTTCAGTCGGTAAAACCACATCCACCATTACTTTACCAATATCTTCAAGGAATACCCACTTTATCTGTTGGCTCACATTCTTTTTATCGGACAGCATTTTTTCGAAAATCAGTTTTTTATTGGTAGCAGTAATTTGGATCGGAAGATTAGCATTGCTAAGTAATTTTTCAATGTCCCGGAATTTATTTTCTGAAAGATGTCCGGAAAGAAAGGACACTCTGGCTTCGGCAATCATTCCTATAGCCACTGCTTCGCCATGCAACAATTTGTTTTTGCAGGCCATTTCTATTGCATGCCCAACGGTATGTCCAAAGTTTAATTTCTTGCGATCACTTTTTTCGTAAGGGTCTTTTTTAACTATATCGCACTTTATTTGGGTAGACTGTGAAAGTATTTTATCCAGTTCTTTGCCTTTCAGGTTGGTTAGTTTTTTCTTCCCTAAATCAGCGAATAATTGGGCATCGGCAATAATGGCATGTTTAATAATTTCTGCAAAACCTGAATTGAATTCCCGTTGAGGAAGAGTAGTAAGAAAAGCGGTATCACTTATTATTGCAAGGGGGGAAGCAAACGTTCCTATTGTATTTTTTAAGCCATTAAAATTGAAGCCTGTTTTTCCACCAATAGCTGCATCAGCCTGTGCAAGTAAGGTAGTGGGGACATTTACAAATGGAATTCCACGCATAAAAGTACTTGCAGCAAAGGCCCCGATATCGCAGGCCATGCCTCCTCCAATATTAATAACAAGAGATCTTCGGTCTAACCTATTTTGGGAAAGAGAGGTCCATATTTTTTCTACCGTGGTCAGGCTTTTATTTTTTTCAGCTGCCTTAATTACTAAATAAAATGTGTCCTTTCCGAGTACTTCCAAAATTTTCTTATCCCAATACTTATTTACATTTTCATCCACTAAAACTAGAACAGAAGAAAAAGTATCAAACGAAAATAGAGATTTTAATTTATTAAATAAATTATGGCCGGTATATACAGGTATAGTAAGCGTGACACCGGGAACAGAATAAAAAATTGGTTCCGGTGAAGAAGTCTTCATATTAAAAAGGCTTAATTAATGCCCGCTGGGCGTGGTTCGGTTTTTTCTACGGGTTGAGCTATATCTCTAAACTTAGCAATGGAATTTACTAATCCCTGCAATTCGTTATGAGTAATATGCTGTCCTGAATCTGTGCGTGATGAACCTGCCTCAATTAGAATACCATCATAGAGGTATTCATCTTCCGAAAACATCATTTTCATAGCCTCAACCGTACCATCCACAATCTTATCCCGTAGTTTTGATCCATAGGAGTGGCTTGGGTCGAAATACATTTTTGCTCCTGTGATTTGTTTAATTTTTTTCGCCGATTCATGCATTGGCATATTTCGGTACATACCGCTTTCTGCAAGATTTACGCCACGGTGAATAAAAATAATTCTGTCCTGAAAACCGGCAGCATAGGTGCTAAGCCCCAGCCATGCTTTTTCCATGGAAGTTAATTCAGTTGCAGTAGCGGCATCATATTTTTTCTTTCCCTGCCATTTCGGATTTTTAAGTCCTAATTTCCAGTTAGTGCCTTTTAAAAACTGAGTCATTTCAAGAAAATGCCAACCAATTTGCGATACAGCCGGATTCCATAATAACACATTATCGTCCTTAAGCAAACGCTCAAAAAGCGGAACCTGAATAAGTGGAGAAACTATTTCGGATGCTACAATCAACCCTGTTTCTTTGGCAAACCTCCCGGCCATTTCTATACCGGGCATCATAACAAAATCATTGATGCTTCCACCTTGACGGTAGATAGATAGGTTATGTAAAAAAAGCGGATAATCAATTCCCAAATCATTGCCTTCGGGCCGGTAATTGGTACGGGATTTTAATCCTACAACTCTAACGCCAGAAATGGCTCGCTGCAAATTTCCCAATGAATTACGCACCTCAATAGATGCCAATTGGTATAACTCGTGGAAATTATCTTCGCTTATGGAACAGGGCCCCGCAATAACGGAAACAGCTGGATTCTTTATATCTTCAATCATAAATACCACGTAAAATTACGCAAAAAAGGGGAAAAAGAAGTTAATCTAGATTAATATGGCTAGTACTCAATGAAATATACTGCAAAAAGTGCGTTGGTAGTCTGCTATAAAGCTTAAATTTGAAGGTTTTTAAGAAAAAGTAATGGAAATTAAATTAACCGAAGAGTTTAATCTCGCCTATCGTTTTGTAACCGAAACAAACCAAAATATTTTTCTCACCGGGAAAGCAGGAACCGGGAAAACTACTTTTCTGAAATACCTGCGTGCAAACAGCCGCAAGAATATGGTAGTTGCTGCACCAACCGGTGTTGCTGCAATTAATGCAGGCGGAGTTACTCTGCACTCATTATTTCAATTGCCTTTTGCTCCGTTTGTTCCGTCGAAAAATTCTTCCAATGAGAATGCAGTGAACAGTCATTCGCTTTTGTCGCAGATACACTATCATGGAGACAAACTGAATTTATTGCGCAAGTTGGAGTTGTTGATTATTGATGAAACGAGTATGGTTGCATCACATTCTATCGATGCAATTGATACCATTTTACGGAGTGTGAGACGCAGATATAATGAGCCATTTGGAGGAGTGCAGGTTTTATTTATCGGCGATCTGCACCAGCTTCCACCGGTGGTGAAAAGGGATGAATGGGAGTTTTTAAAGGAATATTACGCCTCTATTTTCTTTTTCGACAGCTTGGTTTTAAAGGAAAATATTCCGGTGATGATCGAACTGAAAGAAATTTTTCGTCAGCAGGATGATGCTTTTATTGAGATATTGAACGGAGTTAGAAATAATGATTTGACACAAGAAAATTACGAGTTACTTAACTCCCGCCTGCAGCGAAATTTTGTGGCCGATGAGGAAGAAGGATACATCACCCTTACTACTCACAATTCCCAGTCGGATGCAATAAACAAAGGCAAATTAGGGGATCTGGACGCACGTCAAATTACTTTTCTAGCACATGTTGAAGGCAACTTTCCGGAGCATATTTTTCCGGCAGAACAATACCTCGATTTGAAAGAAGGTGCGCAGGTTATGTTTCTGAAAAACGATACAGAAGAACGCAAATATTTCAATGGGAAAATAGGTACGGTTACGTATCTGGATAATGATACCATACGCGTAAGATGCAAGGGCGAGAATTATGATATTGAGGTGCAGAAATACGAGTGGAAAAACATGAATTATTCGCTCAATCCGACCACCCGCCAAATAGAAGAGGAGGAGTTGGGCAGCTTTCAGCAATATCCGTTACGGCTTGCATGGGCTATTACCATTCATAAAAGTCAGGGGCTTACATTCGATAAATTAATTATTGATGCGGAAAAAGCGTTTGCAAATGGGCAGGTTTATGTTGCACTCAGTAGATGCACATCTTTAGAAGGATTAGTGCTTACATCACCCGTCAATCAAAGGTTCATGGGAGCAACGCAGAACCTTACTGACTGGACGGCCAAAAATCAAAAGGAAAGAGATTTGGAAAGGCGGTTTGTCGAGGAGAGGGAACTCTTTATTCAAAAGGAATTGCAAAACATTTTCAGTTGGAAGAACTGGCATTTTGAATTGAAAGAGTTGAATGATGTTATGAAAGCGAACCCGGAAACCCTTACTCCTACAAGCTTTCTTTGGATTGATAATTTGATGAACAAACAAAAGGGAATAACCGAAGTGGCGGAAAAGTTCAAAGGTTATTTGACCAATACCTACAACCAAAATCCGGATGTAGAAACGAATGAAGCCTTGCAAAAAAGAGTTAAAGATGCAGCAAACTATTTCTCTAAAGAGATAAACGATTGGAAAGAAAATTTTATCCACCATCAATTGAGTGTTAAGACCAAAAAAGTGTCACGGAAATTGGATGATCCGTTGATAGAATTGAATGTTATTATTCACGAGATTTTGCGAAAAATAAATTTTTGCAAAGAAGGCTTTTTACTGAATGCATATTTGGAGAATAGTAAAAAGGCAATAGAACCGATTGCAAAAATTAAGTCATCAAATGCCAGCATGATAGATATTGAAAACCCTACCGGGGTGGGTGTTCTATATAATAGAATCAATGAACTCAGGAAAAGATTAGCCAGAGAAAATCGTGTTTCTGTTACCCGGATTTTTAGTAATAAGGTGGTTGAAAAAATTTGTGAAAATCTCCCTTGTGATAAAGAGTCATTAATCAATATTAAAGGAATTAATAAAATAAAAATAAGTCCGTTTGCTGAGGATATTGTAACTATTGTAAATACCTATTGCAAAGAAAAGGATATTCAACCCAAACAGATTACAGACACAGTAGGTATAACGCTCAAATCAATCAGGAGCGGTAAATCAATTGCCGAGACTGCAATTGAACGGAACTATGCGGAAAGCACCATTGAAGCACATCTTGCGAAAGCAATAGGCAGCGGTCAAATTGATATTACTGAGGTAATGCCCATGACTGAAGTGGATACAATTGCCAAATATTATACTCCCGATGGAGGAAGTATTCAACTAGCAGGAATTAAGGAAAGAGTGCCTGCTGATGTATCGTGGGGGAAGTTGAGAATGGTGTTGGCATGGCTGCAAAGGAGTTCATAAAGTTGCAAAGGAGAAAGTTCATAAAGATTTAAGCGCATTGATTGCTTCTTCAAAATTTGGTTTTAATTCTACAGCTTTTAGATAGTCTTCAATTGCACCTTGGAAATCACTAATATCGAATTTTGCTAATCCTCTGTTAAAATACGCAAAAGTAAAATCAGGTTTTAACCTGATTGCTTTACTATTATTTAAAAGGGAACCAGGGAAGTTTCTTGACCTATAATTACTTAACCCAAACTGGAAAAAGATATAAGCAGATACCCAATCAATAGTATTTGCTTTAATTTTTTTTAGCATGGTTTCAGAAGAATTAGTAATACTTATTCGGCACCAAATAATTCTTCACATAATCACTCACACCTTGTTCAAGGCCATGGAATGGGATATCGTAACCAATACTTTTTAGTTTTTCCATACTTGCTTCGGTGAAATATTGGTAGGTATCGCGAATATCAATTGGAGTATCAATAAATTTTATTTCAGGCTTTTTATCGAGTGCGTAGAAAATATTTTTTGCAAGGTCTAAGAAAGTACGTGCCCTGCCGGAACCTAAGTTATAAATGCCTGAATCGCGCCTATGATGCATTAAAAAGTAACATACATTCACCACATCTTTCACATATACAAAATCACGTTTTTGTTCTCCGTCCTTGTAATCGGGGCGATGGGAGCGGAAAAGTTTCATCTCGCCATTTTTCTGAATTTGGTTATAAGCATGAAATATTACAGATGCCATTCTTCCCTTGTGGTATTCATTTGGCCCGTAAACATTGAAAAACTTTAACCCCGCATAGAAATAAGGAGATTTTTTTTCTTTCAACGCCCATTTATCAAATTCATTTTTAGAAACACCGTAAGGATTGAGTGGTTTTAAATTTGGAATGATTTTTTCATCATCATCATAACCCAATTCACCTGCTCCGTATGTAGCAGCAGAGGATGCATAAACTAGAGGCAAGCCATATTCCACGCATAATTTCCAAACAGATTTAGTATAGTTGAGGTTGAGTCTGTCAAATACTTCGGTACTCATTTCTGTTGTATCTGTACGTGCCCCAATATGAAAAACAAACTGAACAAAACGGTGATTTTGTTTCAACCAGTTGGCAAATTCATCGCGGTGTACTTTGGCCGAAAACCTTTTGCCTTCAAGGTTAGGGGCTTTATCTTTATTGGAAAAATCGTCAACCACCACCACGTCAAAAAACCGTTCGTCATTTAGTTTCCTGACTAAGCAACTGCCAATAAATCCTGCTGCACCTGTTACAACTATCATCCGTTTTAGTTAATTGAGTTGGTAAAGTTATAAAGTTTACTCTTAGAAAAATAATTGTTTAAGGCTAACAATTATTACGGCAATGGCAAGGGTAATCATAAGAGCCTTTTTAGGTAGGTGTTTAGCCAGGTATGGACCAATAGGAGATACAACTAATCCGCCGGTTACCAGCATAAGCAATAGTGTTCCGTCTACATTGTGGGCAAGAATAACCAGTGTAACTGAACTGGCGGCAGCTACAAAAAATTTCGCCGCACTTACTGCTCCAAGGGTGCGTAATACATTTCTTCCACCTGCAATTAAAGTAGTAGAGGCGGTTGTGCCAAAACCTCCGCAACCAATTGCATCAAACATCGCAGTTAAAAATCCTACGATACCAATGATCTTGATTTTCCTTTTGGGTAATTTATTCCGCAGGGCATTATACAAGATCACAATACCAAGAATAAGGATATAAACCGAAACAACTGTTTTTACAATCTGAGTGGCTTTGCTTAACATGAAAAGCAAAATGGAGCCTACAACAGCTCCGCCAATGGCGGGATATAAAAGTTTTTTAAACATTACTTTATTTACGTTCTTAAACCGAAAATGCATGATTCCGTTAACTGCACCGGTAAAAATTTCAGAAATATGAACAACGCTGCTGGTGGAAACGGGTGTAACTCCCATGGATAGTAACGCAGTGGCAGTTGTAATACCATAAGCCATCCCGATAGTACCATTTGCCAGTTCGGCAAAAGCACCTATGGTGAAGTATTTCCAGCCGGTGGTTTTAAAATAGTTTACCATGTGGTCTGGCAGAAAGTAGTATAATAACCACCCTATACCTGCTATAACAACTACGGATAGTAAAACAATAATAAGTAGATTGGAACCCGGCTTTTGTTTATCGCGCGATATTGAAACTATTTTACTCACATTATTCATCACAGCACATTCTTTTGAGGGAATAATTTGCAAATCCCAGCCTGTATATATTGGCGAAGATAAAAAAATCTATTTGAGTGCGCAGTTTCGGTTATTACATTCGCAAAAAGAGACAATCAATTTGCCTGTTTTTCTGCTACTTTGAGGTTGATAGCTTTCTCAAGGCATTCCGGGCAAAGACATTCCTTACTCATATCAACCGGAATGGCTAATGGGAGTTTTGAACACCAGCAATCTACCGGAGAACAATTAAATTCATTACTACATTCAGGGCATTTTTTCAGGACAGATTGATGCATATTTAAATTTGATATCTCCATCAATTTTGCCTAAAATTTATTACAACTCCATTTCACTTAATTCCAACCAGCGCAATTGTTTTTCATCAATCAGTTGGGTTATCTCACCCAGTTTTATTGCTATGTCCGAAAGTTCTTTGTGGTCAGTAATTCCGCTAACCATTTTTGCTGTGAGGTCAGCTTTTTGTTTTTCAAGAGCTGCTATTTCTTTCTCCAATCCCTGGAATTCAAATTTTTCCTTGTTGGTCATTTTTCTTAGGCCAATAGCGGGTGGCTTAAAGATGGCAGCTTTTTCCGGTTCAGATTTTGTTTCAGCTTTCCCTTCATTTTTCTTATTCTCTTTCTCCAATTCACGATACTCGGTATACGAGCCATTGAACATTTTTACAACACCATCTCCTTCCAGAATAAATAATTGGTCAGCCAGCTTATCCATAAAATAACGATCGTGAGAAACCATTATGAGGCAACCTTGAAAATCGAGTAAAAACTGTTCGAGCGTACTTAAAGTAATAAGATCAAGGTCGTTGGTTGGTTCATCCAGGATTAAGAAGTTCGGGTTCTTCATCAAAACGGTAAGCAAATACAAACGCTTTCGTTCCCCACCGCTAAGTTTGGATACATAGTTGTATTGCATTTCGGGAGGAAACTGAAACATGGTCAACAGTTGAGATGGCAACAGTTTTGTTCCATCGCCCATCGGGATATAATCACCCACATCTTTTATTACTTCAATTACCCGTTTATCATCTTTCAGAACGATGCCTTTTTGGGAATAGTAACCGAAGATTATGGTTTCGCCAACCGCTATTTTTCCCGAATCAGGCTGTTCAAGGCCTGTAATCAAATTTAGGAATGTTGTTTTTCCTGCACCATTTTTTCCGGCTATGCCGATGCGTTCTCCTTTTTTAAATGTATAGTCAAAACCATCCAATATGACTTTGCTTCCGTAACTTTTTCTTATTTTTTTCAGTTCCAGAATTTTGCCACCAATACGGCTCATCTTCACCTGCAGCTTCAGTTCCTGCTCTTTCTTTCTGCCTGCAAGTGATTCATTCAATTTATCAAACTGGTCTACCCGTGCCTTTGATTTGGTAGTTCTGGCTTTGGGCATTTTCCGCACCCATTCGAGTTCCCTCCTGAAAAGGTTTTTAGCCCTTTCATATTCTTTGCCTTCGTTGAATTCCCGTTCGGCTTTTTTCTCTATAAAGTATTCATAATTACCCCTGTAGCGGTATAATTGTTCGTTTTCAAGCTCCAGAATATCTGTGCAGACATTATCTAAAAAGTACCTGTCGTGCGTTACAAGCAATAACGAAACATCATTCCGTATGAAATAGTTTTCCAGCCACTCAATCATATCAAGATCAAGGTGGTTGGTAGGTTCGTCCATTATTAAAAGTTGGGGTTCTTCAATAAGAACACGGGCTAAAGCGAGCCTTTTACGCTCTCCTCCCGATAACGAGCTTACTTTTTGCTCCAAATGGTGAATATTGAGGGAGGAAAGTATCTGTTTTACTTTGTTTTCATAGTTCCAGGCGTCCTGTGCCTCAACCATTTCTATAGCCAAACCCAATTGTTTCTGATGTTCTTCGGTAGGGTCTTCTTCCTGCTTTTCAAGGGCTATTTCATATGCACTAATGGCCTTTTGCATATCGTTTTCCGAATGGAAAAGTGCATGATAAACAGTGTCATTGGGGTTAAATTCAGGTTCCTGTTCCAAAAAAGATACAGGAATTCCATTCCGGAAGGTAACATTGCCGCTATCGGCTATATCGCCCCCTGCCAGGATCTTTAAAAGGGTTGACTTTCCAGCCCCGTTTCTGGCTACAAGTGCCACACGCTGACCTTGTTCTATTCCAAAGCTAATGCCCGAGAAAAGTTGCTTATCGCCATAAGCTTTATATAGGTTTTCGACTGATAATAGGTTCATAAAGGTTGCAAAGGTAGCTTTTGAATTGTCAATAATTCACCCTGAATTGTGAATTGGTAAACTTAAATTAATATTTAGATATAATAAATTTTGTTATATTGCGTTTCTATACAAGAAGAGTGATAATTTTTAAACCCTCACTATATGAAAAAAGATACAATTCTTATTGCAATATTGATTGGGTTAGCAGTTTTTTTGATGCGCTGGTTCAGGGTATTTACACCAATTGAGAATTACCAAATTCACTTTGTACCGTTATTTGGACTTTATATAGGAATGCGAATGCATTTCAAGAAACTGAAAACAGCAAATCCCAACTACCAGGTAAACTTCCTGCCTACTTTTTGGCTGGGAATTGAAATGAGTTTTATTGCAGCGGTAGTTACCGGTTTGCTTTGCCTCTTTTTTGTTCCTTATCCTGCCGAAACAGTAAAGTTCTTTTCACCCTTGCATTTGCACAGCATTCCATTTACAAGTACGGCATCCTATGGAATTCTGGTGTCCATACTTTGTTCATCGGTGATTGTTTATTTCAAGCCAATAAAAATTCATCACGACAATCTCCATACCGGACACCATTTCCTTTACTAAGCGTTAGAAGGTATAACGCAGGTTGAGATAAAAACTTCTGCCACGGGTAGAGTATCCCAATATTTCATAATAAGTTGTATTGAGCATATTTTCTCCTCTTGCCATCACGGAAAACTGTTTGGTTATTTCATATGAAGCTGAAACATCAAGCAAGGTATAATCGCCAACATTTACAAACGCAAGTGCACCGTAATAATTTACTCCGAGGGTGGAATTATAAACTGCATCATAACTCGCACCTACGTAACGTGCTCTTAAAGTAAGTGCCAGCTTTTTAACCGGTCGCCAGGTAATGCTGAAATTACCCAATCCTCCGGGACGGCGCAACAGGCCTGTGTTTTGACCTGCTGTGCCCAGGAAAGAACCCCCATCATAGATTTGAACTTTGGCATTATGAGTTTGTGTTGTGTCTATGTTATTTGCAGAATATTTAAGTGCACTTGAAAGCAAACTAATGTTACCTGAAACGCCTACTTTTTCAGAAAGTTTAAGGAATACATTTACCTCAAATCCTTGCGTAATTTGCTCACCCAGGTTAATATACCGGTACCCTAAATTATCGCCATATCCCAATGAATCGATAGCTTTATTAGGGTTCCACAAGCCAACATAATCAATATGATTTTCTACCTTGGTTTTAAACCAAGAAATGGTAAAAAACAAATTATTTGCAATGGAATGCTTAATACCAATTTCAAACGATGAAGATGTTTCAGGCTTAAGTTGTGTATTACCTAGTGTGTAAGAGTTTGCTGGATTATCGCCATATTTATTGGGTGCATACAACTCATATAATGAAGGAGTAGCAAAGCCGGTAGAATAGGAGAGATATAAAAGCGAATTTGCTCCTACTTTTACCGACGGGTTTATATCGTAGGTTTCATTGCTTCCAAAAACAGAATTGTTAGTATATCTGGCCCCAAGCAATAAATTATAGGGGCTTAAGGAAGATGCAAATGTTCCTCCGTTAATATCGGCCTGTGCATAAAAATTAGCAGTTGATTGTTCAAACTTTACCGAATCAGGAGTGTCATCATAATATCCGAAAGCAGAATTATAGCTGTAAGTATTTAAGGTCATAGATTCTTTGGTATATCCTCCTCCTGCAATGAAATGAGAGGTCTTGAATATATAGGTTGCTTTGAAATCGTGAAACATAGAAGTTCCCGTAAAAAAATCATCCTCAGTGGAAACATCACCAAACATATCAACTGTATCCTGGCCTTGCCTGTATACACGTATATCATGTGAATACGAACCTGTATATTGCAAATGAAAATTGTCATTTAGTTTGTAGGTAATTCCACCGGTGTAGAAATCCCTTACAAAGTGATCGGTCGCATTTTTTATATCCGTAAATGCGCCACCATCTGCATCTGTATTTTCAATCAGGTTTTTGTATTCGGCATAGATATCCCAGTTTTTGTTGTAAAAGCCAAGTTTGGCAAATGGCTCCGATTTATTGTAATTATCCTTGTCAGGGTTCATTTGGTATGAAAGCGGATGCGAAAAAGTATCAACCGTTGCATTCAGCCCTTTAACATCCAAACGGTGGTATCCTCCCGTTAAATACAAACCGTTTTTGAATGTGTAATCCAACAATACATTTTCATCTAAAGTAGATGTTTGAGTTCCAAATTCACCCCCTGTAACATTTGCCGAAACATGTATTCCCGGAGTGTACTTCTTTTTTGTCATGATATTAATTACCCCACCGATTGAACTTGAGCCATAAAGTGTGGAATGCGAACCGCGTACAATTTCAATTTTGTCTACATCGGCCAATGAAAGCTCTGAGAGATCCAATTGTCCGTGGTCTGTGGCCGGATCAGACAATGGAACTCCGTCTATCATTATGGCTGTGTGGTTTGCATCAGCTCCTCGCATAAACAGACTTTGTATGGCACCGGGGTTTTGGCCTGTTCCGGAAATATAAATGCCTTCCTGTTGAGAGAGCAGTTCTGCTACATTGTTGCAACCGGGCACATTCAGTTGGTCCCCGGAAATTACAGTTACACTCCGGCCCACATCCATCACATTTTTTTCGGTGCGGGTGGCTGTAATAGTTACTGTTTTAATTGAATCGGTAAGTGTTCCCGTTGGTAGTCCCGCAATTTGACGGGTTGTGTCAGTTGAAATTTTTCTTGTTTCCTGAGAATAGATGAACCCTGCCGCAGACAGAAAGAGGGTTACTAAAATTGCTGTTTTCTTTTTCATAATAATGAATGTTACATTTGTTTGTAACACCTCAGGCAAAAAAAGAAATAGAAAAATCTCCCGTCTTTCCACTCCTCGCTCTTTACCCGAAAGCGTTGAATTAATTAGTTGTGCAGTGGCAGGTCTTCTGACTCGCTCTGTTTTTGAGGCCTTCCCGTCCGCCTCAGGCGGACAGTGGCAAAATGATTTCAAAAACATTTTTAAGAGCTTACAGCAGCGGGAACTGTTCAGGATTTTCACCCGATTCCCTTTTAATCCGCCCCAAATTTTACTTCAGGAACGAAACCATTGCGGGACAAATGTAATAAAAGTTTTATTTCTCAGAAAAAATAGTCCTACATTTACTTCTATAATTGTTCAACCTATTGAGATTGTGGTTACACAACTATATATACCTGTAATTTTTGGAGTTAGTCTCGAGGTTTACTTTATTCTGCTTTTAATAGGTATCCCTACTTTTTTCTTCTGGCGTTGGTTATTTAAGAAACGAATTAAAGACGATAAAAGGAGAAGGCTTTTTACCTGGGGTGCAACAGTCATTGGATCCCCTTTAATTTATTTTGGAATAAGTATGATGGTAATCTATTCGATAACCTATTATCCAAAATATTCGTTTGATAAAAATAAATGGATGAATGATAAAGAAGAACGGTATGAGCTTTCCGGGGATTTGATAAAGAGCAAAATGTTGCTTGGAAAAACAAAACAAGAGGTAATACAATTGCTTGGTGATGAAGGCAACACGAACGATGAAAATACCTGGAATTATAAACTTGGATTCAGGCCGGAACTATTTAATATTGACCCGGATTATCTTGAAATCGAGTTCAAAGACAATATGGTAGTTGAGGTTATCCAACACGAACGATAGGAATATATTTACAATATTTTAACATTCAATTCGTCTGAATAAGTATTACCTTTGCTTTATACTAATCCCTTAAAAACAAAAACACAATGAAAAAATTATTTGTAGCTGCAGCCATACTTGGAATGACAAGTTTCGCTATTGGACAACAAGCAGCAGGTTCAAAAGACAGCAAAGATTCTAAAGCTTGCACCAAATCTTGCTCCGATAAAAAATGCTGCAAGAAAGAAGGTACCTGCGACAAGAGCAGCAAGACCTGCAAACCTTCATCTTCAAGCACTGCAACCACTACCAAGAGCGATAAGAAATAATAGCTTTTGTTGGATTAAAATAGAAAAGTCCCGAACGGAAGTTCGGGACTTTTTTTGTGGACATATGACAGAGATTGCTTCGTTCCTCGCAAAGACGAACATAGCGTTAATACGTCATTGCGAGGCTCCGCGAAGCAATCTCTTTAAGTTTAGGAAATTAAAATTATTTACGAATCGCAAACCCAATCCCTTTCCTATGGCGAATCTCAAAGAAATCAAATTCGTTTTTATGTTTCTCTTTGAATTGATTCCAAACGCCCATTAGGTTATAGCTTTCTGGCATAATATCATCAAATAGGATAATTCCTCCTTTGGCGGCATGAGCCACTACATTGTCAAGGTCTTTGGTTGCAATTTCCTCGGTATGGCCGCCATCCACTAATATATAATCGAACTTTTTATCGGGATTTTGTTTGAAATACTCAGGCACTTTTATGGTAGAATCGCCGGAGATAAATTTTATTTTATCGGTCTTAATATTAAATGCTGCAAGGTTTCTGCGGACTTTATCGGTCGATTTTTTCTCAACATAGTTTCCTATAAATTTGGTAAATCGCTCCGAAATATTGATGTTGCGCTTCTTGCCCATCAGTTTGGAAAGAAATGTTGCAAACGGGGTTATGCTCACATATTCCCTCCACATATCAAAACTCAATACTTCTTCTATTTTATCATATTCTTCTTTGGAATAAACGCAAAGCAAAGCAATTAGAGAGCCGCCGGCACGAGTGCCTATTTCCAAAATGCGTTTGGGTTTGCGGGTAGCTCCCACCCACGATTCCACCATATTGCTTTCGAGGAAAATACCATTTCTCGACAAGTTGTTTTCATTCGAAAGGTCCTGCCAATAATAATCGTTAGGGTCAAGCTGCGCCAACTTTTTACCATTGGAAAGCAATAGGTCCTTATATTTTAATATATCCTGAAAGTCTTTTTCGTCCAGGTTGTGAAGTTTCTCCATGAAAGTATATGTTTTTCAAAAGGGTGGCAAAGATAAGTGAATTTACCCTCTCCTCATAGGAGAGGGTAGGGTGAGGTCTCAAAAAAGCTAATGCCAACGAGACTTTGTCATTCTGAGCGCAGCGAAGAATCTGTATTTTAAAACAGATCCTTCCTTCGTCAGGATGACAAAGACATGGGCAGGAAAGTAATCTCTATTTGATTTCATTGCCGTTACGGGTGTACTCTATAGTTTTTGTTTTTTCTGCGAGATCTTTATAAGTTATCTTTAACTTAGTATTTGTAACATTAACTTCATCCCAGCATTCACAACAAATACATGGGTTATCTGTCGGCTCTTTATATAATTCATATTTATTAGTGTTAAGATTATATAGTGTAAAGAACCCGATATTTTTGTCTTTATCATCAAATACGATTATACTTTTCAACGTATCTGAATAAATTGGAAATCCAAAGGTAAAAAACACACTATCTCCTGAGTTTTTTCTAAAAACATAAATTGCCTCTGGGCTGCCAGAACCACGTCCACCCGAACCAATCATAAAATAATTGTCACCATCCATCTCAAGCCAATTCCAAATATTGAAAAATGAATGCAGTTTCTTTAGCGTTTCCCCATGTTTTAGTAATACTGTTGCAGGTGCCGTATCAGCATCTTTACAGATAAGGGTATCTCCATTTTTCATTGAAATAAAGTAATCCCCACCTCTATTTACTCCATATTTGTATTTATCTGATGTTGCTTTTTGCCCAAAAGCAGCAATAGTAAAACAAGATAATATCAAAATCAAAACCCCCTTCATGCTTTTTCCCTCATCTTCTCATAAAACCTAATCAATCTCGGAATATGCTCCTTCAACGACAATACTTCCCTGTTTTTAATAACGCTAGCAGCCTGTTCGGCGTAGGGTGTGTTACCAATTAGTTTGCGCACATCCTTAAAATCATCTTTATGTGCAACGGATATCCCCAAACCATAACGTGTCACCAGCCAGCTTTGATACATTACATCGGCGGCGACTAAGATAGGTATGCCAGCTTCGGCATAGTTAAAGAGTTTGAGGGTGGTGGCGTATTTTAGTTTTATGTCGCTCTGGTTCGAAGAGGTTGAAAAGAAAGGCATCAACCCATAATCATATTGAGAAAGTTCCTCTGCCAATTTCGATTGTGAAACCGAAGGATGCAAATGCAAATACGGGTTTGTTTTTGCCATTTCTGCATATTCTTCATAGTCTGCTCCAATAGAGGAGGGGCTTGGGTAAATATGCAAATGCACTTTTTGTGGTTGCAGATATTCAATTAGCCAATGGAGTTGGGCAATACCATAATGGCTTTTATCACGGTGCGAGCCATAGATACCGCCTGCATACACCAAATGTATTTCTCCTTCAGGAAATTTTTTAGGCGTATTGCAGAAATAATCATTATCACTATAAAGCGGAAAAAATATGCGTTTGCCGGGCTTTTTAACCTCCCAGACTTTCATGGCTTCGCAGGCTTCAAGGCTATTTGCAATTATTCCATCCGCATCGTGAAAACAGCCATACTCATATGGCAACTCACTTTGTAACCAGCGCATGGCAGGGTTTTTGCCGTAATAAATAACAAATACATCCTGATAATCTATAATGAATGGAGTATTTGGATAATATTTTTTACTGGCCTCTTTTGCAATAAACGGGAACTTGCTCTTGGGTGCAAAACCATGCAATATATATGGGTTTTTAATCGCCCTGATTATTCTTTTCAAGTGCCATTCGTTGCGAAAGAGAAAAGTATGGTCAATATCAGGGTTAGAGAATTTTTCAACAAATCCTCTTTTGTGGCAAACCAAAACGGTGGTGTAACTGCCACTTTTTTTGAACCATTTTGCAACTCTCGCAATTCGGGGTGGAAGAAATTCCCCGACATAAATAATGGTTTTTTCTCCTTTAATAGTGCTGCTTCCACTCACAGGTAAACCTAAATAAAAAGATAGTAAATCACCCGCCGATGTAAGCTTTTCATAGGCAAACCATCGTAGCTTATTCAGAAATATTTTGCGGGACGATGCGGACATCTTTAACACTATTTAAGACAAAAATACATAATAGAACAGCAGTAAATGGGGTTTAACAGGCAAGTTATTGTCATATTTGCATATTGTTAGGTATAAATAATGGGGATTGTACAAAAGGAAAGTGTAAAACTTACGGTAGTTATTTATCTGGGCTCGGCACTCGGGTATTTAAATAAGGTCCTTCTTCTGACTAATTTTTTATCGGCTACACAGGTTGGGTTAATTAATATTTTGCCAAGTGTAGCAGTATTGTATGCACAGTTTGCAACCCTGGGAATCCCTAGCATTAGCAATCGTTTCTTCCCGTTTTTCCATAACAGAGATAAAAAACATCATGGTTATTTTTTCTGGGGGAATGTTTTTGTGTTTATCGGATTCCTCATTTCTACCGTGCTATTCCTTATATTAAAGCCTGTAATTATCCGGCAATATGTCGATAATTCACCCATGATAGTTGATTACTATTATTATCTTATTTTCTTAGCACTTACTTCCGTTTATTTCCAGTTCTTCGAATCGTATTTACGGTCGTTGTTAAAAACTGTGGTGCCTACATTTCTGAATGAAGTATTCTCAAAAATACTGGTAACAATCTGTATCTCACTCTTTGCACTTAAACTTATCGACTTCCACCAGATGGTGATTATTTATGTTATCAGTAATTTTCTGAACACCTTAATTCTGCTGGTGTACATCATTTACCTGAAACAGTTTTTTATTCGTCCGGAAAAAAGCAAACTATATAAACGCTTACTCAAACCTATTTTACTTTACGGAACATTTACCATTCTTTCGGTATTGGGCAGCGGTATTCTTGTAAATATCGACACGCTTATGATAGCATCGAAACTTAACCTTGCACAATCGGGCATTTATACAACCATATTTTTAATGGCTACTGCCTTGGCTATACCCTACCGTTCCATTCAGAAGATTACATATCCGCTTGTAGGAAGGTTTTGGAAGAACCGCGACATGCAGGCGGTAGCAGACCTCTACGACAAAACTACTTTGGTAATGATGATAATAGGCGGAGGGCTGATAGTGCTTTTATTCGGAAATATTAACTCCATATTTATGTTCATCCCAAAGGAATATTCTGTTGCACGGCATTCGTTCTACCTGCTTTGCATTGCAAAATATGTCGACATGGTTGCGGGTTTGAATGGTATCATCACCATTACTTCAAAAAAGTATAAGTATGATTTATATTTTATGCTTGTGCTCGTTATTATGACCATCGTTTTAAATATTGTGTTCATACCCATCTATGGCATTACGGGAGCGGCTTGGGCAGCCATGATTAGTCTTGTGGTTTATAATTTACTCCGGCTTGCTTTCGTGTGGTATAACTTCAAAATGCAGCCATTCACACTAAATTGTTTGTGGATATTACTAATTACAGCAGGCACATGGGGAATAATTCACTTCATGCCCTTTATCATAAATAAATACATAAGCATCTGCATCAACTCTGCCATAATTGGAATTATATATATGGGCTGCATATTGCTTTTCAGGTTCTCACCGGAGATAAATAATATGGCATTCAAACTAACCGGTTGGAAGTATCTGAAAATGGATTCAGAGAAAGATATGTTTGAATAATTCCTTCTCGTCATTGCGAGGCTCCGCGAAGCAATCTTACCCTAAAAATTGCATGCGTATTTTATGAGATTGCTTCGCGGAGCCTCGCAATGACGATTGGAAGCCCCTTTAGGGGTTTGGGGTGGGAACATCTCCATCTCCCCCTTTTTTAATAATTTTATACTTTCTGCGTTATAAGTAGCTATACAAGCAAGTGCCAAACATCAAACATAATATCCTTATCTTTATTTTGTGTTTAACCTGTATGGTCAATATACAGGCTCAGAAGGATTCTGTGGCAGAAAAGAAAAATGTAACGATAAAGAAAGATTCTATTCAACCTAAGGTTGTTCAAGCCCCATTAGGGAAAAAACTATTCCTTAAAGTGGTTAACCTGGATTCTGCATCCATTAAGGGTTTCAAGATGCCAGATTATTCTAAAATTTTCTATTCAACAAAAGAAAGGCAACAAGAGCTTCAAACTCTGTTATCCAATTTGCATGACATGTCCTACCTCACAGCGACAGTCGATAGCACAGTTATGGACAGTACCAGGCTTACAGCGTTTCTGAGGCCCGGAGCATCATATCAATGGGCGTATTTAAGGAAAGGCAATGTGGAAGATGCCGCACTTAGCTTGTCTGGTTTTCGCGATAAAATATTTCGCGGTAAGTCATTCTATTATAAAACGGCAGCCAAGCTGATGAACCGTATTCTTTCCTTTTATGAGAACCACGGATATCCTTTTGCCAAAATAAAATTAGACAGTATTGGAATCAAAGGCAATACCATTTCAGCATCGCTTAAGGTGGATAAAAAATCGGTGGAGACCATTGATAGTATTGTGATTGTAGGCAACCTTAAACTTTCATCGCAATACCTGTACGGTTACCTCGGACTCAAACCCGGAGACCTGTATGATGAATCGAAAGTGGCGGATATGAACATCCGGTTAAAAGCTATGCCATTCCTTACAGAGACCAAACCAATTCAAGTTGTTTTTATTCACGATAAGGCTAAAATTCTTCTTTATCTTTCTAAAAAAAGTGCTAATCAAATTAATGGGATTGTGGGTATTTTACCCAACAGCACAGGTAAAGTAATCATTACAGGAGATATAAACCTGCAACTACAGAATGCCTTTCACAGAGCGGATGAACTGGGTTTTCACTGGCAGCATTTACAACCTTTGACCCAAAATCTGGCAGTTCATTTCAGTTATCCCTATCTTTTTCAAACACCAATTGGTGTGGTGGAAGATTTCAAACTATTCAAGCAGGACACTACCTACTTGCAAGTAGATAATAAACTGGGGTTGAAATACCTTTTTATTGGTGGAAATTACCTTGAGGTATATTATGAAAGTATTATCACCAGCCTGCTTTCAACGGTGGGATTGCAAAACATTACTACACTACCACCTTATACCGATGGCACCACGAATTTATATGGGATAGAATACAGAATAAGACGGCTTGATTATATCTACAATCCCCGCCGGGGTTATGAGTTTTTGGGTTCAGCGGCAGTTGGTAACAGGACCATTCGTGAAAATGCTTCAGTTAATCCTTCCGTGTATGAAGGTTTACAACTCAGTTCTATTGAATATCGCGCGCATGTTTTAGCCGATTGTTATCTCCCTATTGCAACACGTGCTACCATTAAGTTTGCCGTAAATGGAGGATTTATCCAAACTCCTTCGCTCTTGTTAAATGATCTTTACCGCATTGGAGGATTAGAAGTGTTGCGAGGCTTTAATGAGCAATCTATTTATGCCTCGCAATATGCGGTTGGTACAATAGAGTTCCATTATCTGTTGGAACAAAATTCATACCTGTTTGTGTTTTATGACCAAGCCTGGTGCCGAGAGACTCCTGCTTCTTCAATCGGATTTTATAACGATACGCCCGGCGGTTTTGGTGCCGGTATGGCCTTCCAGACAAAGGCTGGAATATTTTCGCTCGATTATGCTTTAGGCAATGCCAAAGGCAACCCGCTTAACTTCAGTACAGGAAAAATTAACTTTGGAATAGTAAGTTACTTCTAGTCGGAGCCCGACTGGCAATAATTATTTAGTGGGAAGCGTGCTCTCCGCCGTGTGACTTTTCATCATCACCTTTGATGAGGAAATAAAAGCCGGCAACAAAACCTACTGCAGTGAAAAACACACCAAACACGCTTGCACCATGGGAATCCGAGTCTACATCAAGTACTGCATAACGGAATGGTAGTAAAAAAGTAACTGCCAAAATGACGAAAGAGATTAGTTTGTTTTTCATGAGTTGAGTATGAATTGAGAGACCAAATGTAATAAAAAATTAAAATACCCGGTTTTTTTAGGTTAGTTCTACTAAGTTTGGTAGTAGTTCATTTTTTATGAGCAAGATTCTTGTTTCTAACATATCCGCATATTCTTTGGTTGCAGGTGCATTAATTGGGTAACATTCTTCAACTGAAATTCCACTGATAACATTACTTATCCAATCTTCCATTATATCACAATAGCATGTTATTACATCACGAATAGTTGGAGCACTAATAATGTCAATATATGCAGGTGGTATATCTCCTACAATAATCCAAATATATTTATCAGCATCACTCCCTTGAGAAGGTATTATTTCAAAATAAAAAACACAAAATATATATCCAAACTCAACTGCCAAGAATCCATTTAGAACTTCTTTGCACCAATTAAATTCCTTTAAATATGCAGTAGCTTCCTTTGATAAATTTATGATATCTGACTTAGACTCAAGTTTTGCGTTTGTTAAGTTACTTATCGGGAGCATGTTTCAGGATTGTTCATTTTCCACTCTCAATTTTCAACTGATTTCTTCGTCCGCCTCTTCCAGCACTACCTTATCAAGGTAAACGAGCTTTAATATTAATTCCTTGTAAAGGTCGCTTTCATCCATTGATGTATTGCCCAAGCCTTTCGATTTAAGGTCATATTCTTTTAAAATATGAATTGCCTTTTGAATGGTTGGCATCGGGTACATTTTGGCGGCACCAATGTAATCTTTCACAAAAAATGGAGATACCCCAAGCGCAGCAGCCACATTGTTCTGTGTTTTGTCTTTCAGAGTATGGTAAATAAGCAATTTGCTGAACCAACTGTAAAGCGCACCCATGCTCACTACAAAAGGATTGTCTTTGGTATTCGATGCAAAATAATCTATGATTCGCATGGCTTTAGCCGCATCTCTGCTGCCAAGCGCACTATGAAGCTCAAATACATTATAGTCCTTACTTATGCCAATGTTTTGTTCAATATCATTCACCGTAATTTCCTGCGGAGGAGAGATATTTATCATCAGCTTGTTCAGCTCGTTCGATATTTTGCTCAAATCGTTGCCAAGGTATTCTGTAAGCAGGGCAAGGGCTTTGTGGCCAATAATAAGGCCCTTGTCTTTTAAATAAGTTTCAATCCAAGCCGGAATTTTATTGTCGTAAAGCTTTTTCGATTCGAAGAAAACGGCACTTTTCGAAAGCTTCTTAGCCAGCGATGTACGCATGTCGAGTGTTTTGTACTTATAGCAAAACACGAGCACCGTAGTTTTCTGGGGACTATTCAGGTAAGATAGTAATAAAGGCTCTTTATCGCTTTTGCTTTTTTCTCCGCCACGGGGTAACAAGTCTTTCAGGTCCTGCGCTTCTTTAACAATAATTACCTGGTAGTTGGCCATCATAGGGAACCGTATGGCTGCATCGAGGATGGTTGCAAGATTGCTATCGCGGCCATAAAACACAAACTGGTTAAACTCGCGTTCGGTTTCATCGAGCACGCTTTTTTCAATGGCTTGGCATAACATATCAATATAAAAGGGCTCTTCGCCACAGAAAAAATAAACCGGGTGAAACAGTTTTTTCTCTAGATCTTTTATGATATCCTTGTAATCCATTGCTTAAATTCCGACTCCAAATATAGTTTTCTATACTATACCTACCTTTGTAACTAATCAACGAGATGTCCACACTTTTACCAACAGGTCTGCCAACCCTTAATTTCCCACCTTATGAATTCCGTATCCGGGAGGAAAACGGTGGGTTGAAGATATTTGACCTTGCCCGCAAAAAATATGTGGCACTTACCCCAGAAGAGTGGGTTCGTCAGCATCTTATCTATTACCTCAAGGAGAAAGGCTACCCAATCGGGCTAATGATGGTGGAAAAAGAATTTAAGTATAATAAATTAAGCAAACGCTGTGATATAGTTGTATGCGACCGCACCGGAGCACCTTTATTAATGGCAGAATGTAAAAGTGCTGATGTGGAAATTACCCAAGGGGTGTTTGACCAGGCATTGCGGTACAACCTGATTATGGACGTGCAATTAATGATATTAAGTAATGGTATCAACCATTTTTGTTTTCAGCTAGATAAAGCAAACCAGACGTATGTTGCATTAACTGAAATTCCTATTTGGAAGAAGGAGAATGTTTAAAACAAAAGCCCCTCCGGATACCAGAGAGGCCTTGAAGGGAAGGGAGGGGACGTGTTACTTTGTTCTTGCTAACAGGTAATCTACACTGATAACATTTGTGCCGGTGCCTGACATTAATTCGGTGTTACGTTGATCGAAAGCTTTTAATAAGCCCATTTGTTCCGGGGATAAGATTCCAATTAAAGAAACTTCATAATTCCACCTGTTTTGTTTTACCTCTCTGGTAAAAACGGTAGGGTAGTGGTGATACATACGATAACTTTTATCGCGTTTCAGTTCGAAAGTGGCAACAATAGGCTGCACCTTAGTTAGTTGTTCAGGCGTAAGATCGCAAAGTTCTTTCATCTGATCAATCAAAACTGACTGATAAGTATATTGGGTTGGCGTTTCTGTACTTGCAACTGGTTCAACCGTGGGTTGAGTTGCAGGTTGAACCGTAGCTACTATCTCAGGAGTTGAAGTGGTAACTTCTTCTGTAGACACCGGAACCATAGCTACTGTTGGAGTAATTAATGCTACCGGCGCACTTGAAGTAGCTGCTGGTGATGTTGTAACGGATGCAGTCTGGGTGCTAATATTATCTCTGGAAACAAGATAATCCACTTTGGTTACCCTTGTACCGCTACCGCTCATTAAATCTGCATTGCGTTGATCAAAGGCTTTAAGTAAGCCCATTTGTTCCGGGGTTAAGATTCCGATTAAAGAAAACTCATAATTCCATTTGTTTTGTTTTACTTCTTTCGTTAAGACAGCCGGAGTATGATGAAACTTTCTATAGGTATAGTCGCGTTTTTGTTCAAAATTGGCAACAATTGGTTGCACTTTGGCCACTTGTTCGGGTGAAAGGTCACAGAGTTCGGTTATTTCATTGGTTAAAATTGATTGGGGGTTCGTTTGTTGTTGTCCGCTTGATGCTACAATTCCACAAAGGAAGATGCTGATTGTTAATAGTTGGTTTTTCATGAGACTTGAGTTTAGAGTGGTTCATTGGTGTTATAATCTTGGGTTGTCTTATTCTTCTACGCAGGCAATTCTGAAAAGTTTACATAATTCACACATTTTTTTCAAAAGTTGATGCGCATCATTTTAAGCCCAACCATCAGGTGGAATACATCATCTTGGATTTTTCAATTGCATGATCTGAATCATGGAAAAAGCAATAAGAAAAGGAGATGCAAAGATTCCAGAGAAGGTTTAACCCCTTACCTGACAAGGGTTATGTTCCCTTTGCGCTGAATGCTTGCGCCATCTTTTAATGTCGCTTTTAAAAACCACACATAGGTTCCCGGATTCATGGGGAGTCCCTTGAAATAACCATCCCAGCCAGTTGTAAGCTTATCCGATTCGAATATTTTATTGCCCCAACGGTCAAATACCATGAAGGTCATATCGGTAATACAATCACCCCGTACATATAGTCTGTCATTGTGTCCATCGCTATTTGGTGAAAAGATATCGGGAACAAAAACATCGCCGCACAATACTTCCACTGTAATCACCGCCATTGAAGTGCATCCGTTCCGGTCAGTAACTGTAACCGTATAAGTTATCGTATTGCCGGGGCTAACATTGGCCGTTGAATTGCTTCCTGCACTATCACTCCACACATAGGTATACGGTGGGGTACCTCCTGAAGCCTGGGCCGTAAGGGTTGCAACCTGGCCTAGATGAACCGGTCCGGTTCCACTTGCTGAAACTCCCAATACACTTGGTTGGGTTATGGTTACCGTATCTATAGAAGCGCAGCCATGGATATCGGTCACAACAAAAGTGTAGGTGCCCGGATATAGATTCGAGATGGTATCATTTGAAATATTGGATGGATACCAGGCATAGGTATAAGGCGGTGTTCCACCGGATGCAATAGCAATAGCAGAACCATTGTGGTCATTATAGCAGGTAATATCCTTTACATCTGCTCCCGGAATAGTTACACTGGGATTAGCTGAAGGTAGAATTGTAACCGTATCGCTTATAACGGTTGAGCAATCAAGTCGGGCAGTAACCGTATAGGTGCCAGCGCAAAGATTGGTTACAAAATCACCTGTGCTTCCATTGCTCCAGCTATATTCTGCGGTGCCGCATGAGGATAGTGAAACTATAGCAGTACCATTACAGCCGGAACATGCAGGACTGGTTACTTTATTAATGGAAGAAACGCTTTGAGGGATTGAATATGAAGTTACAAACCCATAACCACAGGCATAAAGTGTTCCAAGGGGTGTAATATGCAGATCAAAAACAGTATCAGTTGATGTAGGTAAGGAAATTACATTGGTTGTATTAAAGTTTGAATCCAGAATGTCTATTTCTGCATTGTTGCCAATATATATATTCCCGCAAGGGTCAGCATCAATGCCGCCGCAATAAACAAGTTCGCCATTAAACATTCCCCGATTAACCGAATTGATACTTCTTGAATTAATAAGTAATCCACTGTTTTTATTGAAACCGGAAATGAGACCACCATCCCACAGGTAAACATTATTGGCAGTGGCAACAATTCCGTTGATCCCATTTGCCGCACTGTTACTGTTATTTACGGTTAGTCCATATACATAGTCATTACTTAGTATTTCCATAAATGCATACATATCATAATTCATATAAGCCGGCGGCAGCATAGCTGGGAGTGGGCATTTCATTAGTATGTTATCATAGTTGCCATTAAAAGTATTGGATGCGGCTGTTGCCATAAAACATTGTGGAGAGTTTTTATCTGCGCCAAGTAAGGTTATATCATGCTTGCTCTCAGTGGCCCCGAGAGGATCATAGATGTGTAATGTTGAAAGCCCAGTATCCATTGTAGCAGTCTGGTTCATACTATTAATTCCACCTCCGCCAATAAGTATTTGGTTGGTGCAATAGTTCATATCCATCCTCCAAATTTCAGATAAGTTTAAACTTAAGTGAGTAGTATCTACAAGTATACCCAACCTGTTAATTTTCAATATTTCCGGACCATCATAATAATCGACTGCTGCACCTATGTAACTTGTTCCGGTATGTTTATCAGTTACAAAGTCTCCATAAAACGTATTACCACTGCTCTTTCCTCCAAAGTAGATATTGTAAATCCATTTAATATTTCCTGCATTATCAATTTTAGCAAGCTGGTATGGCCCCATACCGCCATAAACATAAACGTTTCCACTGTCGTCATAACATATGTCGTACATCGCATCGTAACCGCTAAATGCTGGATTGGTAATCCATAAAGCAGTATTAGATGCTGCATTAATTTCAATTTCATTCTCCCGTTTGTTTAAACCGAGCAAACCTGATTGTGCCGCATTTGAAGAAATGGTAAAGTCCCCTAAATCATGACTGATGTTAATGGTTGCTGTTTCATTCTCCTTTGATGAAGCCAGACCCGGATAGATCAATGAAATAGTTTTGGTATCTGCCCAAGGTTGGGCAATTACTTTACAATACAGGCTTTTTCCGCCCTCCGGAAATGAGTATTCCAAATCAATTGCTGGAAATATGTTGTGCAATAGCAACTTCTTAAAAGCACTTGCGAGTATGTTACCCTTCTTGCCATCAGTATATGTATAATAGGTGCTTGTTTCTCCCTCCGGAATAACTTGCATTGCCGAATTAGGATTCTTCCATTCGAACCCGGCATAGTGCCTTACAGTCATAAGCGGCGTCCGCTCATCCTCATCTTTGGCTCCTTTTGGTTGGGCGGCTTTTACCTTTTCAGTATGACTATATAGTATTCCCTTATCGGTAATGTAAACATCTGTCCCGCTAATTACCGTTTTATAAAGAATCTTTTCATTCCCTGTTGCCTGATTATCGAACTGACCTTTATTCTCAATAAAAACAGCTTGTTCAAAAGGGTTTGCAACCCGCCAGTTTAGTTTAGGCTTTACTGAGGTTTGTGAATAGGAGTTATTCTGAATGAACAGAAAAGCAAGTAGCAAAAGACTTTTAAAACCTTGGGTAATCTTTTTCAAATAGGTGATTTGATATCACAAATCTAACATTTATTTGGAATTAGAAGGGGTATTAATCCAACCTATTTCAGGAAGACACACAATAGTTAATAGGATAAAGCCTCTTTTTGGGAGTGTGATTGTTCAGGAGTAACTAATCCTTAAATTTTACCCAGTATAGCAGTTCATGATCTCCCTCAAATTTTCCTGTATTGCTGCTGACATCTTTTAGAATTAATGCGGCATATTTTATCTTTGATTCAAAACGGAAAGTCTTTTTATTGAATGATAATTCTTCTTTTATTTCGAGCCCATCCAAATTTTGCGGGTCAACCAAAACCTTAATAATTATATAACCTCCATCCTCTTCTACTGCGGTATCGATTCGTGATCCTGCATTCATCACTTCATCTTTGGTTAATCTTTTTCCTATTTTACCACTATCATTTGCAAAACATTCGAGCGCGCCGTTTCTTGCCTCATCCCAAATCCAATTTACCAGAGGTTTTTCAAAGGTGGTTTTTACAATGGTATTGAATCCACTAAAAGCAATATGCGGCACCCCATATAGCATTTGAAAGGGATATTTAGCAATTGTGTCGCCTTTAGCATAGGTTTTGTAAACAAATAACTTAGAGCTATCCCTTTCGTTTACCAAAGGAAGTGCCATATTCCGGCACCAAACAATTTCAGGCTTGCACACTTTCTGATTGAGTCCAGATGAAGCATCTGCTCGTTTTAAAAAAAGCATGTTACCATAAATTTGTAGATATGCAGAACCTATCGGATAGAATATGGCGGCATCTGTACATTTTGTTAATAGTTTATGTTCCTTTGCATCGTACATCCATTCCCGGTTCAACACAATTCCGTTTACATTTTGTTTGCCAATTCCTGAAGTATCAACTAAGATTTTATTCCCCTTTTCAAATTTGTTTTCAAAAAAATAACTTAAATACAAAATGTTTAAACTGTTATCGTGACCATAGTGGGTAGAATCCAAACCATTCTGCGGGAATTTATAAATTACGCCCCTGGAAATGGAATCGTATATTGAACCAAGTACGTTCTTAAGGCTCCCTGATTGATTTAATGTGCTATAATTGTAGATAGAACTGTTTTCCAGTTCAAGTCCATCCTCCCCATAATACCGAAATGTATATGAGTCATTCCGCTCCCTACTTAAGCAATAACTTAAAGTTGCCTTCCAAACCGTATTGTTTGCTGTCGCCTGATTTTTGGTTTGTGAAAAGGAGTTATTCTGAATGAACAGAAAAGCTAGTAGCAAAAGACTTTGAAAACCTTGGGTAATCTTTTTCAAATAGGTGATTTGATATCACAAATCTAACATTTATTTAGAATTAGAGGGGGATTGAGGGGATTTTTGGTCCTTCTTTTCCTCATTTAAGCCCGAGTCAGTAACGTCTTTGTCAATTATCATATCAACACAAGTTTGTCCGTTTGAGGTATTAAACTTAAGCCTGAATCCCCGGTAGGAAGATTCACTTGAGTTGTTGCCATGTATTTTAATTAAAAAGCTTGTATTGTTTTCCCAATCTGCATCATCAGCTTCGTTTTCAAAAATAATAAATGTGTTATCATCTTTGTTAAAATAAAAGTATCCGCCCCTATCTCCAATTCTTCTTTTTGCTTTTCCCTGGCAATCATCATAGTTATATGAACCAGACATCATGCCAAGATTGAAACCCATACCGGCAATAACTTTAGCCTGATTTTGGCGATAACTATAAAACCCAAAATATTCATTATCGCACATACCGCACGCACCAGGGCCGTTTCCAACAATGTATTCACAGGTAGGTATTATAAGGGAAGAATCATCCATAACCTTGCACAAAAGCGTGGTATCTGAAGTTAAACTGTCCCGTTCAATTTCAATGTTGTCAATAGTTAAAGGAACTCCATTAATCTCAAAAAAACGCCGGGTGTATAATCCAATTTCTTTATCCGAATTATCTATTATTCCATACGCATGAACAGTTGTAGTTTTAATAATATTATTCCCTCTTTTAATTTTTGAAATGGAAACCGTATCTGTTAATTTAGCAAGAGGCGGAAAATACCCGGTGCTATCTTTTCTCAGAACAAAAGCGGAGTCACAATAATCATAACTGTCTGAAACTATTCCAACAAAAGGAAAGGTAGCTCCGTAAGAATAGATATAGGTATAACTTAACTGTTGTTTTATCGAATCATATTTTAAAAACCTTTGTGGAGTTTTAGAAACCGGAGATTCCTTTAAACTATATATAGATAGATTGTCATAGCCTATTAAAGTATCATCTTCTTCGTCATTATCTAACGATTCAGTTTCTAAAAACTCAATTGGTTTTAAAGTGTCATCTTTTAATCGGAAGGTGACAGCATTGAAAATGGAGTTTGGAATTTGTTTCTGTTCTCCGTAATCATAAGTGAGTTCTTCTCCCTCACATAATATTAAGTAAGAATGCGGTTTCCCGGGCAATTTGTAAATATGTTTGATAGGGAAATTTAAAAGGATGTCTGTATTATCTCCAAATGTTTTATCATATTGTGTGCCTTTGTAATTGAATTGAAGCGTTGCAAAATAATAGGAGCCATAGGCATTGTAGGCTTTGGTTTGTGCAATCCGGATGTATCTATCGGATGAATAATAGATTGTGCTATTATACTGCCAAGCACGCTTTCCAGTGTCATAAGGCCTCGAATGGTTTTTAAGATTGTGGTGCAATGCCAACCCTTCGGCCCATAAGGAGTCTGTAACCTTATTTCTTTTTAATGGCTTGTACTGGGCAATTAGATTAGCAGAAAAGAGAGACAGGAATAAAAATATCCGGAGATTTAATTTTAACATTCTATCACAAAGATAGATTTAATAAAATATAAAAATGGATTTTTATTTCCTGTAAATGGGAAGAATTGTTCCTACACCTGCTGCACCCTTGCAGCCTCATGCTTAGGCTCATGCTGCATGGCAGCTTTTACAAAGCCAATAAAGAACGGATGCGGATTGGCAACCGTACTTTTGTATTCCGGGTGAAACTGCACACCAATAAACCAAGGGTGGTTTTTCAATTCCATAATCTCCACAAGCCCTGCTTCCGGATGGGTTCCGCTGGCGCGTAAACCGGCTTTTTCAAAATCTTTCAGGTACTCGTTATTGAACTCATAACGGTGGCGGTGGCGTTCGCTTACTTCTTTCTGGTGTCCGTAAACTTCATATGCTTTGGTCCCTTCTTTCACCAGGCAAGGATATGCTCCAAGCCTCATGGTTCCGCCAAGGCGGGTAATTTTTTTCTGTACTTCCTGCAGGTCAATAACGGGATGAGATGTGGCAGGGTTCACCTCAGTTGTATGGGCATCTTTAAACCCGAGTACATTACGTGCAAATTCTATTACGGCACATTGCATTCCCAAACAAATTCCCAGGAATGGAATATTGTTTTCGCGGGCATGGCGAATGGCAACTATTTTGCCTTCAATACCTCTTTTACCGAATCCGGGAGCTACTAATATGCCACGAATTCCGGCAAAAAGATGGTTAACGGTTTCGTCATTCACATCTTCCGAATGTATCCACTCCACTTCCACCTGCACATCGTTGGCAGCGGCGGCATGTATGAATGATTCGGCTATGGATTTATAGGAATCTTTTAACTCAATATATTTTCCAACAAGGGCAACTCTTACTTTTTGTTTTGGGTGGTGAAGGCGTTCCAGAAATCCTTCCCAAGCTTTTAAATCAAGGGTGGAATCTACAGGTATACCAAGTTTATTTAGAACAACCTGGTCTAGTTTTTCTTTGGCCATTAAAAGGGGCACATCATAAATGCTTTTGGCATCCAATGATTCAATAACACTGTCCGGTGCTACGTTACAAAAACGGGCAATCTTCTGGCGGATATCTTCATCAATAGACTGAATGCTTCGGCAAACCAATATATCCGGTTGAACTCCACTTTCAAGCAGGGCTTTTACACTGTGCTGAGTAGGTTTGGTCTTTAATTCGCCGGTGGTATGTAAATAGGGTAACAAAGTTAAATGAACAACAAGGCAATCTTTGCCATGTTCCCATTTCATCTGACGAACTGCTTCTATATAAGGTAATGATTCAATGTCGCCAACTGTTCCGCCAATTTCTGTTATTACAAACTGGTATCTGCCGGTTTTGCCAAGCAACTGAAAACGGTTCTTAATCTCATCGGTAATATGCGGAATAACCTGAACGGTCTTTCCAAGGTAATCGCCTTTTCTTTCTTTATCTATTACACTTTGGTAAATGCGCCCTGTAGTAACGTTGTTAGCTTGTGATGTAGGTGTATTCAGGAAACGTTCGTAGTGTCCAAGGTCAAGGTCAGTTTCAGCACCGTCATCGGTAACATAACATTCGCCATGTTCGTAAGGATTCAGCGTTCCCGGATCAATATTTATATACGGATCGAATTTTTGGATAGTAACCGAATACCCTCTTGCCTGCAATAGTTTGGCTAATGAAGCGGAGATGATACCTTTCCCTAACGACGACGTAACGCCCCCGGTAACAAAGATATATTTAGTAGTAGATGAATGCATATCTGTGGAGGCTTACCTTTTTCAACTTGGCAAAGTTAGATAATTTATGCTTGCATTGGTAATCGGTACTCATCTAAATTAATAGATTTGCAGATGGAGAACTTGCTTAAACGAACATTTGGCAAACGGGAATGAAGAATTAATCTTGATTAATTACGACTGAAAACCAAATATATAGAATGTTAATGTATCTTTTAGTCAATTTGTGTATTATAATGTATTAACCTGTTGATGAAAATAAAAGGAATAACCATAGCAGCCATTTTGTTGATAATTTCGGGGAACCTTTTTGCCCAGGGTTTGCCACCTGATAGTATTCCTGTGTTTAAGGCTGATAGTATTAAGGCTGTGTATGTGTATGCCGATACCGGCATTGCGCTGAACAAGATTGACAGCAAAGGAATGAAAGAGGGCTTATGGGTGAAAAGATACGATGACGGAGACATCCGTTATACGGGGCATTTCTGGGACAATCATCCGTATGGAGTGTTCAAGAACTATTACGATGGAGGCGACAGCCTTGAATCGTTGCGTATTTTTTCGGACGATGGCAAAACAGCCTACTCACACATGTTCTACACCACCGGAGCTCTGATGGCCGAAGGCAAGTATGTGAACGAACAGAAAGACAGCATTTGGAAATACTATAGTGCGGCGCAACAATTGATACGAAAGGACAACTATAAAAACGGATTACTCAATGGTAAATCGGTGGTCTTTTACCCCAGCGGACATGTTCTAGAGGTCCTAACTTTTGAGAACAACCTGCAGGAAGGGCCCTACGTGCAGTATTTTGACGAAGGCGGAATAAAAGAAGAAGGAACCTATAAGAATGGCATGTTGCAGGATACCCTTACCGTTTACGAACCGGATGGAAAGATAGCGGCCCAATGCTTTTATGTTGACGATTTAAAAGAAGGCAACCTGGTATATTATGCTAATGGTAGACCCAAGGATACCCTTACTTTCCGCCATGGAAGATGCACAAATATGGCCAAGTTTTCGCGCACCCATAAAGAGGAAGATGCCCTGAAGCAGAAATACCAAAAGCTACAGGAGCAACTGGAACATCCGGGCACGCTGGATGATGAGTACAGGCAACCGGGAGGGGAGCAATAGGTCAAAAACCATTCATTTTTTTACCGAAAATTTCTGATTTCTGATTTTGCGAATATGTCAGTAAAATCAAAAAATCACTTTACTGACACATAGCTATATTTAATTGATAATTAATTACATAAAGCCATTTTTTTATGTCAGTACCTAGGGGGGTACTGACATATTTTTTTTGTGTAATAAATGCCAGACAAGTACTACACATTTGCCACACACATAATTTTATTAGCAAACCATTATTTTTTTACCTATTAATTGCAATTGTGATTAACAAAAAAGAATTAATTTTGTAAAAAGTCGGTTTATGAAACAAGTAAGCGTAACTGTTCCAGAGAGTTTTTATAAGACTTTTATAGATTTCCTTAAACATGTGCCCGATGCTAAAATTGAAGAAATAGAAGACTTTTCTATTCCCAAATGGCATAAGGAGCAAACCCTTCACCGCATTAAAACAAGCAAACAGGCTGATTTTATTCCCTGGGGCAAAGCTAAAAAACAACTCAAAAGCAAATAACAATGCCTTTTACGGTATTGGTTGAGCCAAGGGCCTTGGCGGATATTCAACAAGCAATAGATTATTATGATAGCCGGCCAGGCAGGGTTAGGCAAAAAGTTTGAAAAAGCTATTGACAAACACTTTTCAACTATCGGGAAAAACCTGTTCTTCCAAATCAGGTATAATGGTATCAGGTGCCTGCCTGTTAGAAAATTTCCTTTTTTGATTCACTATATTGTTGATGAAAAGCAAAATGAGGTATATATCATTTCTGTTTTTCATACTTCTAAGGATAATCATGAATGGTTAACCAAATAGGTAACGAGAAATCTCAATTAATTTTATTAGCAAACCATTATTTTTTTACCTTTGAGATGAAATTTAAAGGATGAAAAGGATAGTTATTGTTTTTTCGATGTTGGTTTTTTGGGGTTCGCTTTGTGAAGGGCAGAGTTGGGTATGGGGGAGAGAACCAGGTATAGTGCCTACCGGTGGCGGAGATATTTTGGCAGACCATAGTGTTGCTGCAGATAGTCATGGCAATGCATACATAACAGCCTATTTTGAAGGCTCGTTACATTTCGGCTCATACATTTTAACTACAAATAACATCGATGCTTATTTAGTAAAATATGATACTTCAGGTAATGTTATTTGGGCTGAACAATCTGTTTCTACTGGAACAAGTGGCGCACAAGGAAATTCTGTTACAATAGGTAAATCAGGGAATTCTTATCTTACAGGATATTTTGTTGATACTGTATCGTTTGGTTCATTTACTTTACGTGCATCAGGAACTCTCGGAATATTTACAGTAAAATATGATGCATTAGGAAATGTTATATGGGCAAAACAGGGTGAAATAAATACTATCAATGGTTACGCCATTGGAAGTTCTATTGCTGTTGATTCACAAGAAAATGTATACGTAACCGGATATTTTTCGGACACACTTTCTTTTGGTTCCGTAAATTTAATAACCAAAAGCACTTATGATATGTTCCTGATAAAATATGATGTAAATGGAAACCTTATTTGGGGTAAGCAAGGATTATTGCCAAGTAGTGCAAGTTCCGGAATGGCACTTTCCATTGCAACAGATGCTTGGGGTAAAATATTTGTTGCAGGCGGATTCACTGATACAATCACACTTGGTTCATTTACATTGAAGACTCCAAGCACTGCTGGTTTTTTAGCAAAGTATGATTCAGCAGGGAATATTATTTGGGTTAAGCAATCTATACTTGCAAGTAGTTCAAGTTCAGGAGGAGGAAACTCAGTTTCAGTTGATAGAGCCGGGAATGCATATATAACAGGAGGAATAATTGATACTGTTTCTTTCGATTCATTTAAGTTGATTAATAATTGGATATTGAGTGTTCCATTCGTAGTAAAATATGATGCGAACGGAAAGGTAATTTGGGCTAAACAAGGTACCCATAGTGATAGTAACGAATGGTATGGCAATAGCATCTCTTGTGATACTTCTATTCAAGGGGGTTGTGATGTATTGATTATTGGTGGAGGGACAACGAGTGTAAAGCTAAAATTTGGTTTGGATACTTTTAAATTAGTATCCAATCACACTACAGCAACAACACTTATACATTTTGATTCCTCAGGAAATGTCCAATGTGGAAGTGTGTTTTCGGAAGGCGATGAAGATGATGGAGATGGAATAGCTGTAGACCCCTCTGGAAAATATGTTTATATTACTGGTGATTTATTTGATACAACCATTTTTGCTAAAGACACCTTACCTGTAAGCGGGACTGACTTTCCATTTATTGCGAGGTGGAGTGGTTGTAATACTATTGAAACCACAATAAACCCAATCCAAAATAAAACAGAACCCATCTCCCTTTTCCCCAACCCCAACTCCGGTATTTTCACTATTGTTCTTAGTCATTCAGCATATATTGCGGGGGAGAAAACAAGCGTAGAGATTTATAATGTGATGGGGGAGCAAGTTTTAAAACAGATTCGCCAGTCGGCGGATGACAATCTTATTGAGCTAAACCAACCCAACGGCATTTATTTTTACCGGGTAATAGGGGAGAGTGGAAATGTAATAGGAAGCGGGAAGGTGGAGATTCAGAAATGAGCATAGTTATGTAAGGATAGACGCCTTATTTTTTATTTTTCGTAAATTTGCAAAATAAAATCCCAATTCCATGATGAACTGGAGAACACATATTGAATCGAATCCAAAGGTAATGATGGGTAAGCCTGTTATAAAAAACACCCGCATACCTGTTGACCTGTTGCTTGAAAAATTAGCGGATGGCGAAACTATTGCTGATTTACAGGAAGCCTATCCTACCATTACAAAAGATGACATCTATGCTACATTGGCATTTGCATCTGACGCTATTAAAAATGAAATTGTCTATTCATTAGCGTCCTAAAACATGGACAAATTTGTCGCTGACGAAAGCGTTGACTTTAGAATAGTTAAGTTTTTAAGGGAATCGGGTTTTGAAGTTATTGCCATCATCAAAGAAACACCGGGTATTGATGATGATGAGGTGTTAAAATATGCGACCTCAATAAACGCTATTTTAATAACAGAAGATAAAGATTTCGGAGAACTTACTTTCAGATTAAGAAAGTCAAATCATGGAATTATTTTGTTGAGGTTTAGCGGAGTTCCAATACATGAAAGGAACAAGAAATTTCTTGATGTTCTGCAAAAATTTGAAGGTAAGTTCGTGGATAAATTTACCGTAATTACAACTGACAAAATTAGGATTAGAAATCAGTCCTGATTATTTAGTGAGCCTTTGTGCCTTAGTGTCTTTGTGGCAAAAACAAGACTCTAAACTGCAAGTTCGACAAAGAAAATACAATAAATCCTAGTAGTTTTTTACTTTTGCAACTGTTAACCTAACGAAAATGGAAAAGGTATCCTCTAAAAAAGCGAACGCTGTAAGTAAGTTCCCGAAAGAACAATATCTAAAATGGTATGAAGACATGCTGTTGATGAGAAGGTTCGAAGAACGCGCCCAGCAAATGTATCTCCAGCAGAAGATACGCGGGTTTTGCCATATCTATAGCGGGCAGGAAGCTGTGGCAGCAGGTTCAATAAGTGCCATCCGCCAGGATGATAACATTATAACCGCATATCGCGATCATGCTATCCCTTTAGCTAAAGGAACAGAATCGAAATATGTAATGGCCGAACTTTTTGCCAAAGCAACCGGGTGTTCAAAGGGCAAAGGTGGTTCCATGCACATATTTGATGTAAAACATAAATTTTTCGGAGGGCATGGTATTGTGGGGGGGCAAATTCCGCTCGGTGCCGGTTTGGCATTCGCCGATAAATACAGGGGCAATGATATTGTTACCCTATGTATGATGGGCGACGGAGCCGTGCGTCAGGGTGCTTTTCACGAAGCCCTGAACATGGCAATGCTATGGAAACTTCCTGTAATATTCATTATTGAAAACAATGGGTATGCTATGGGTACGTCGGTGGAAAGAACCAGTAATGTAAAAGAGTTATACGAATTGGGAAAGGCATTTGAAATGCCTTCTTTTCCGGTGGATGGTATGCGTTGCGAAACAGTGCATGAAGCCATTTCTTCGGCTGTTGAAAGAGCCAGAAAGGGTGATGGTCCTACGCTTTTGGAAATGAAAACGTATCGTTATCGCGGACATTCCATGAGTGATCCTGCGAATTACAGAAGTAAAGAGGAAGTGGAAAAATTTAAAGCGGAAGATCCTATTCAGCAAGTGCTGAATGTTATGAAAGATAACAAATGGATAACCGATGCGAAGATTGAAGAAATAGAACACAAGATTAAAGAAGTGATTGATGATGCAGTTAAATTTGCAGATGAATCACCTTATCCGGATCCTTCCGAATTATACAAAGATGTGTATATGCAGGAAGACTATCCGTATATAATGGACTAAAACCAACTAGTTATAAGTTATGAGTTTTAAGTTATTCCTGATTACCTCAATAAAAATGTTTAGACAGGTAAATTCTCAAGATAATTTGGTCATAACTCATAACTTATAACTCATAACTATAAAACTATGGCAGAAATAATTCGAATGCCCAAACTGAGCGATACCATGACCGAAGGCGTGGTGGCTGAATGGCATAAAAAAATTGGAGATACCGTAAAGAGCGGAGAGTTGCTTGCGGATATTGAAACCGATAAAGCCACTATGGAGTTTGAATCCTTCCAGGAAGGGGTATTACTTTATATAGGTGTGGAAAAAGGGAAGACTGCTCCTGTCGATTCTATTCTTGCCATAGTTGGAAAACAAGGTGAAGATGTTGCTGCATTAATTGCTTCAGAAGGTAAAAAACCTGCACCTGCTGCGGAAGCTCCTGCAACACCTGCACCGGCAAGTGCTCCTGTTGCGGAAACTAAAAAAGAAGAACCTGCAAAAGCACCGGTTGCTGCACCTGCAGCACAAGCTCCCGCATCGAAAACAACATATTCAGAACCACCAAAAACAGCTACCAACGATGGCCGTTTAAAGGTGTCGCCACTCGCAAAAAAGCTGGCTGGTGATAAAAATATTAACCTCTCATTTATTAAAGGTAGCGGCGATGCCGGAAGGGTGATAAAGAGGGATATTGAAAACTACAAGGGCGGTCATGCTGCAACCCCTGTGCTCGAAGAAAGCTATAGTGATGAACCTGTATCGCAAATGCGCAAGACCATTGCACGGAGGCTTGCTGAAAGCAAATTTTCGGCTCCTCACTTTTATCTTACCATGGAAATTGAAATGGATGAGATGATTAAGGCAAGAGAAGCTATAAACCAGGTTGCCGCCCCGGTTAAAATATCCTATAATGATATTGTAATTAAGGCGGTAGCTATGGGTTTGAAAGCACATCCACGGGTAAATGCTTCCTGGAGGGGCGATTTTATACGTTACAGCAACCATGTGCATATTGGTATGGCAGTGGCTGTTGAAGACGGATTACTAGTTCCGGTAATTCGTTTTGCCGATTCAAAAACATTATCTCAAATATCTGCCGAAGCCAAAGATTTCGCCCAAAGGGCAAAAAGCAAAAAGCTGCAACCTGCCGATTGGGAGGGCAATACCTTCACCATATCAAACCTGGGAATGTTTGGAATAGAGGAGTTTACGGCCATTATTAACCCACCCGATGCATGTATTTTAGCTATCGGCGGTATTCGTGAAACACCTGTAATAAAGGACGGGAAAGTAGTTCCGGGACATGTAATGAAAGTTACCATGTCCTGCGACCATCGTGCCGTTGACGGAGCAATAGGTTCAGCCTTCCTGCAAACCTTTAAACAGTTAATGGAGAACCCGGTAATTCTGCTTGGAATGCAAAGCATTTAACAAAATACACCCTGATATTAAATTTTTTTTACCTTTGTAAAAGATAATAAACGAAACCATAATTATAAAACAACTTAAAAACATGAAAAAATTACTCCTTACCGCCGGAATTGTACTTAGTTCTTTATTCTTTGCACAGGCACAACAAACTGCACCTTCTGCCGATCAGCAAATTGAAAAGATGATGACTAATTTGACAACTACCTGTCATCTTACTCCAGAACAAGTTACCAAAGCAAAACCCATTGTAACTGAATTTGTGAATGCACGTATTGCCAACAAAGAAAAATATGGCAAGGACAAGGAAAAATTTGTGGAAGCTAACAAAACCGGTAAAGCCACTATGAACACCAAGCTTAATGCTATATTAAACGCTGAACAACAAAAGGAATTAGCTGCAAAGGAAAAAGAAATGACTGAAAAAGCAGCAAAGGCTAAGGCAACCAAAGCTTCTGACAATAAATAAACATAAAAAGGGCAGGACTATGAAGAAGTTTATTCTTTTCGCTTTTATTTTTTTAGCGGCTTTCAATTTTAGTTATGCACAAAAAAAGGCTGAAACTCCACAGGCAGCGGCAGAGCGATATACAAAAAGTATCTCTCCCAAGTTAAAACTTACCGCTGATCAGGAGACTAAAATTCAGGCGTTTGCGCTTCAGTATTATACAGCCAAGGACGATAATAAAACGAAGTATGCAAGCGACAGCAAAGGATTAGCTGCGGCTGATAGAGAAAGCAGTAAAACATTTCAGGCAAATGTAAATACTGTTCTGAATGCCGACCAGCAAAAGCAATATGCAGATATTGTAAAAGGCAGAAGAGAGGGTGAAGCCCCTGCGAAAGCTAAAGCAAAGAAGTAATTTCGAATTATAAATAATTACAAACCCTCCGTAAAAACGGGGGGTTTTTTATTTCGGCTAAAGCAGGCGGTATTATGGCATTGGTTACTTTTGTTTGAAGTAAGTATGAAAAAAGCAGGTATAGCCGTAGTCTTTTGTTTGTTGATGATTGTGTCGGGTAAGTCGCAGGAATACTCCGTAACCGGAAAGATCATTGACAAGAACACAGGTGTTTCACTTCCTTTTGTCAATATGATTGTCACCGGTCATCCGCAACTTGGTGCTACCGCCGATATTGACGGACGTTTTAAAATTTCTGCGTCATTCAAAATTTCATCCCTTTCATTTTCCTACGTAGGATACAAGGATACCATTATAGCAATCAGTGGTGATAGCAAGGATGTAGTTATTAAACTTCAGGAAGCGGGGAATAAGCTTCAGGAAGTGAAAATATTTCCGGGAGTAAATCCGGCATTAAGAATAATTCAGACTGCCATCAATAATAAGGATAAAAACAACCCGGAGAAAGTTCATTCGTTTATGTACGACTCTTACAATAAACTGTATTGCACAGCAGATATGAAAGAAGCTAACGACACCGTTAACTCGCTCGATTCAGTTAAATTGCAAACTGCACATAAAGATACAGCGCATCACAAGCACCACCGCTCGCTAAAGCGCATATTAAAAAAACAATATTTATTTTTGATGGAATCGGTGAGCCAACGGAAATACCTTTATCCGGGACATAATTACGAAAAGGTAGTGGCATCGCGCACTTCGGGGCTTAAAGATTCACCATTCGCATTGCTGGCACAACAAATGCAATCGTTCTCTTTTTATAACGATCAGGTAAGTATTTTCGATATTGATTACCTGAATCCAATATCGGATGGCGGAATTAAACGGTATTACTACATCATACTCGATACCTTGTACAACGCTAAGGATACGGTGTTCGTAATTTCCTTCAATCCGAAGTCAGGGAAGAATTTTAATGCTATGAAAGGCGTGGTGTATATTAATAATAAAGGGTATGCCGTGCAGAATGTAATTGCACAACCTATCCGCGACGACCAAAGCATGAGTGTGCACATACAACAGAAATACGATTATATTCCTTTGCCACCCGAACAAGGCAAAGGAGGGCAGTGGTTCCCGGTGCAGCTGAATACCGATTGGTTTTATAATAATTCGGTGGTGAAAGACACAGCCATTATTCTCACCAATGTTTCGGCAAACCCCGACGATGACCATAATAAACTGAAAGTTGTTTCGCGTACTTACATTAAAAATATTGTGCTCGATACAGCCTTACGTAAAAGGGAATTCGGCAGGGTGGAAGTAGAAGTAGATGACCATGCCTCTGAAAAATCGGAAGCATTCTGGAATAAGTACCGGGGAGATACTTTGTCGAAAAAAGAAAAGAGAACGTACAGGGTAATTGACAGTATTGGCAAAGCAAATCATTTCGACCGTAAGCTGAAATGGTTCGAAGCATTAAGTTCGGGCGAATTGAAAATGGGTTGGCTCAATATGGATTTGAACCGGATCTTAAATTATAACGGCTACGAAAAATTCAGGCTGGGAATGGGACTCCATACCAACGATGCGGTTTCGAAATATGTTTCGGTTGGTGGTTATGGCGCGTACGGCTTCGGCGATAAAGCCTTTAAATATGGCGGAGATTTGGGTATTGTTTTCAATCCCTACAACCATGTTAAACTTGATTTTGCTTATCAGCAGGATGTAATTGGCGCAGGCACCGTGAGTTTTTATAACAACCAGAGTTTGCTTTCCACCGAAAATTATTACGATTATTTTGTAAATAATATGGATAAGATGCAAAAGGGAATGGTTTCATTTTCCTTTGATGCACTCCGCTATTTTCAGTTCAATTTTTTTGGCGATGAACAGTTGCGAACGGTTACCAATGGTTATGAATTTGGTACGAATGGAGACAATATTACAGTCTTCAAAAACCAATACTGGTTTACAGAAGCTGGAGTAGGATTCCGGTTTGCTTACCAGGAAAATTTCCTTAAAAGCCCTTTGGGAATGATTTCTCTCGGCACCAAGTATCCGATTGTTTGGGGGAATATCACTCAGGGTTTAAACGGCGTGCTAAACGGAGAATATAAATACACGCGGTATGATTTAAAAATAAGCAAGGACATTCATATTCCACAGGCTGGTTATTCATCTATAGTTTTGTTGGCAGGGTATGTGCAGCAGGATGTGCCCTACACACTTTTATATAATGGCAAAGGCTCATACGAGGCTTTAACTATTCAAAATTTCCCACTTGCCGTAGATAACTCCTTTCAGACAATGCGCGTTAATGAATTTTTATCAAGCAGGTATGTGAACCTTTTTTATTCCCATAATTTCCAGTCGTTTTTATTCCGTCACAATCATTTCCGGCCCGAATTGAAATTGGTTTCACATGCCGGATGGGGTATGCTCGACAATCCGGGCAGCCATTATTTTGTTTCTTATAAAACCATGAGTAAAGGTTATTATGAATCAGGGCTTGAGATTAACAGCCTCTTGAAATCAGGCTTTTTCCGTATTGGAGTAGGTGGCTATTACCGCTATGGGCCATATTCATTGAGCAGGCCAAAAGATAATTTGGCGATAAAACTTACAATTACTACTTCGTTTGAGTAGCTAGTTGCCACGACCTTTAGGTCGTGGAGTACGAATAAAATTGAATTTGGCTTTAGCCTAAAACTAGTATGTTAGGCTAAAGCCCAGTAGTAGTATATATTATCCACGACCTAAAGGTCGTGGCAACTTTAAGACATTATTTCTTCAACTTCGGATTGCGCTTGTGTCTTGTTTTATCACGCTTATCTTTTTTCTCAATATTTTTCAGAAAAGCTTTTTCCAAATCAATGCCGGTTTGGTTAGCAATGCAGATTAAAACGAATAAAACATCAGCCAGTTCTTCTCCTAAATCTTTTCCTTTATCCGATTTTTTAAACGATTGTTCTCCATGGGTGCGCGCTATAACACGGGCTACTTCACCCACTTCTTCTGTGAGCATAGCCATATTGGTAAGCACGTTGAAATAACGCACACCATGCTTATTTATCCAGTTATCAACGAATTTTTGGGCTTCAGTAATTGTCATGTTATTTAAGATTTATTCTTTTCCACATATCGCCATTTTGCCATTTATAAGCAATTAAACCATATTTATTTTGCCACCAAATTGCAACAATCTGTGTGGGATTATTAATCCAATTATCTTTAGGAAGTTCAAAGTAACGATACTTATTGAATATTTTCCCGTCAATTAGTAATGTATCTGTTTTTAAAACGCCAATGCTGTCTTGGTGAAAGGTGTAATTAAATCCAATAAACCCGAAATCCATTATAGGCATACTATCATATCTAAGTATGCGAAGAGCAATGAAGTACCAATCATTGTTTCTATCGTAAGTAAGATCTCTTCCTTTCATAGTTCTTTCGTACGGGGATAATGCTGTATAATGAACTGTTATCGACTTACCGGGGGCAGGTGACATTATGCCAAGTGAATTATGAACAGTAGTTTCAGAATCAACAGTGGTAATTAAAAATGTATCTACAGAGGATTTGGAATTCTCATAAAAGATTGTATCAAAGGGTTTATAGAACGCTAAATATTCTCGGGCCTTATTGTTTATGTTTCTAGGATATTGAAGACATGATTCCATCACAAATAAAACAATGATTAACCAAAAGAATCGTGTCTTCATTCCTTATTTTTGGAATCAATAATAATCGTCACCGGTCCATCATTCACCAAACTCACCTCCATGTGTGCGCCAAATTCTCCGGTTGCAACAGGCCAGCCAGATTCTTTTTTTAGCATTTCTACAAATGCATTGAAGAGTGGCAAAGCTTTCTCAGGGCGGGCTGCAAGTATGTAGGAGGGGCGGTTTCCTTTCTTTGTGCTTGCATGTAAAGTAAATTGACTAACAACGAGCATTTCGCCGTTTACATCTTTTAATGAGAGATTCATTTTTTCTTCCGCATCATTAAAAATGCGAAGGTTTACAATTTTTGCACTGAGCCATGCTGCATCTTCTTCCGTGTCTAAATCTTCAATACCTGCAAGGATAAGCAAGCCATTGGCGCAACTGCCAATTACTTTTTTATTGACTGAAACACTGGCAGAGGAAACACGTTGAATGACTACTCGCATTTTTTTGTTTTATAAAGCCACTAAAACACTAAATCTCTAAATTTCACAAACTTTTGTGTTTTGGTGTTTTCGTGGCATTGCATCATAGTTAAAACAAAGATAATTGTTCTTTGCCTTTACTCTTAAAAATAGATAAGTCATAAGAAAATTTAGGAGAGTCCCCTATGAACCGTTTTACCGATAATTTAAATAATTGATGTATTGATTCGGCAATTTTTCCTTCGCCTCTCATACGGGTTCCGAAGCGGGAGTCATTCACTTGTCCGCCATGGCATGCTTCAATCTGATGCCACACTTTATCTGCCCTATCGGGAAATTTTTTCTGTAGCCAGTCTTTAAAAATAACAGCGACTTGTCCGTTTAAACGAACAATGGTCATACCTGCTTTTGTGGCACCATTTTGCGCAGCGGCTTGAATTACATCCGGTATATGCGAACTATTAATGGTTGGTATTATTGGTGCTACCATCACCCCGCATGGTATTCCATTTGCCGATAGTTGTTTTAATACTTTCAACCTATTTTTGTAAGTAACAGTGCGGGGCTCCATAATCATCCGGAGGTCTTCGTCGAGGGAAGTAAAGGTGACCATCACATGCACCAGTTTCAACTTAGCCATTTCGGTAAGTATGTCAAGATCGCGCAATATGAGCGCATTTTTTGTAATCATCCCGACAGGGTGACGATACTTCAAACATACTTCCAGCATACCGCGCGTTATTTTCATTTTTCGTTCAATCGGCTGATAGCAATCTGTATTCCCCGAAAACATGATTGGATGGGGCTCCCACTTTGGTTTTTGAAAGAGTTCTTCGAGCAGTTGAGGAGCATTTTTCTTCACCAGTATTTTTTGTTCGAATTCCATTCCTGCACTATAACCCCAGTATTCATGAGTGTTTCGGGCATAGCAATAGAGGCAGCCATGTTCACATCCCTGGTATGGGTTCATGGAGTATTCTCCTAAATCGGGACTGTCTACCTTATTGACAATTGTCTTCGGAAAGACTTCAATATATTGTGTTTGCTTATTCTCCGTGAGTGAATCCTCATCTATTCCTTCCCAGTGTTCCTGAACGTAGGAGGTCTTTAAAAACTTGTTGGCAGGGTTTACCTGTGCACCTCTTCCTGTAAAATATTCTTTTGAGTTTGGTTGGCCTTCTTGCCCCAAACCCCTAAAGGGGCTTTGGGTAGAGGGGTTTGCCTTTAAAGCCCCTTTAGGGGTTTGGGGTTGAGTGTTCTCAATCATATCGCACCTCCTCCTCACCTTCGTTGAAGAGCATGCTTAGATAACTTTCATAGCGCGAAACAGCAATGCTGCCTTCATCTACTGCTGCCATCACAGCACAGCCGGGTTCGTTGGTATGCATGCAACTATTGAACTTGCAGTTGTTGCGAACCAGGTTCATTTCACGGAAATATTGCGAAAGATCATACTTGCTTATATCCGCCAATCCGAATTCCTGTATGCCTGGAGTATCAATAATGAAGCCTCCTCCTGGCAGTGGAATCATTTCAGAAAAGGTTGTCATGTGAGTTCCTTTTTTATGTGCTTTGGAAATAATTCCGGTCTTCCGGTTAATGCCCGGAACCAGGTGATTGATGAGAGTTGATTTTCCGGTGCCAGACATTCCACATAACAACGAAACCTTATTTGCGAATAATTTTTTTAAGTCTGAAACCTGTTTATCATCCAGTAAGGAAACGGAATGGCAAGGATATCCGATGGAGGTGTACGTTTCAATTCTCTCCTCAGCGTCGGCCTTATTTTTTTCGGTATACAGATCTGTTTTATTAAAAATCAAATGGGCATCTATCTGGTAAGCCTCGGCAGTAGTAAGTATCCGGTCAATAAATGAATTTTGTGTTTTAGGATGTGAAATGGTCACCAAAACAAATACCCTGTCAATGTTAGAAGCAATAATTTGAAACTGTTTCGAAAGTTTTTTTGAGCGGCGTATAATGTAGTTTCTGCGAGGAGCTACTTCAGTAATTACATATTCATTAGGTGCTGTTTCATCAATGGTAACCGTATCTCCCACCACCGCAGGATTAGTGGTGGTAATGGTTTTCATCCGTAAGTTGCCTTTCAGGGTGCAACTGACGACAGCACCACTTTTAGTCAGCACCTCATAAAGTTGGCCCAAAGATTTTAAAACTATCCCCTCTTGCATTATTACAAAACTAAGAAAATGAAAGGCACATTGGGGCTACAATATGTAGATAAAAGTGATTGTTACCCAACCTGGCTAAGCTTAATCATGTTAGCACGACCACGCTCTTTAATGGGGGTGCTTGCAATGTTAATTACGAAATCTCCTTTTTTCACAAGCCCTTCCTTGAGTAGCAAGTCCTGAATATCCTGAATGGTATCATCGGTGCTTTGATACTTATCATAATAGAAGCCATAAACACCCCACAATAAACTGAGTGTAGTGAGTAGAGAAGGATTATCGGTAAATGTAAATATGTTCGCTTTAGGCCTGTGACTTGAAAGTTTGAAAGCTGTATAACCCGAATTGGTCATGGTGGAAATAGCCGTAACATTAGCATGTTTAGCCATTACACAGGAATTGTAACAAATCGAATCTGAAATAAAAGTAACATCATGCGGCTCCGGATGGTGTTCACGGAAATAAATTCCTCTCTCGTGTTCTTCTATATACCGTACAATACGTTGCATGTGTTGCACCGTTTTCACGGGATATAGGCCAACAGATGTTTCTTCGCTCAGCATAACGGCATCAGCTCCGTCGAGCACAGCATTGGCTACGTCATTCACTTCCGCCCTGGTAGGAGATTGATTGGTAAGCATACTCTCCATCATTTGTGTTGCAATAATAATTGGCCTGGATTGTTGAATGCATTTACGCACCAGCATTTTTTGTATGGTTGGTACTTGTTCCAAAGGTAATTCCACACCCAGGTCTCCACGCGCTACCATAACTGCATCTGTCGCATGAATAATAGCATCTATCTCGGTCAATGCTTCGGGTTTTTCAATTTTTGCAACAATTCTTGCCGATGAACCTGCAGCTCTTATTCTGGTCCTCAAATCAATAATATCGGTTACAGACCGTACAAATGACAGTCCAATCCATTCTACTTTATTTTTTATCGCAAAATCGAGGTCATTGATGTCTTTCTCAGTAAGGCATGGTAGAGAAATCTTTGTATTAGGAAGATTAACCCCCTTACGCGAACTTAATGTACCACCTTGTACTACCACAGCTTTTACTTCCGTATTATTATCGGATTCAAGAACCGTGAGTATAATCTTTCCGTCATCAATCAACACATTTTCCCCAACAATAACATCTTTCGGAAATTCAGGATAGGTAATAAAAATCCGTTCGGCGGTGCTAATTGCTTTCACAGTTGTAATGGTTACCTGATTGCCTGGAATAAGCTCCACACCGTTGTCTTTTACTTCGCCAATACGGAGTTTGGGCCCCTGCAAATCGGCAAGCACACCCACGTATGTTTCCATTTCCACATTCAGCTCGCGCAGATTTAGAATTGTTTCAGCTACCGTATCATAATTGCCATGCGAAAAATTGATACGGCATATATTCATACCCGAATTTATCATTTCGCGCAGCACTTCTTTTGACGTGGACGCTGGGCCTATGGTTGCAACTATCTTTGTTTTATTACCGGTTTTCATTTTTTAAAATATCAGGTTATGTTTTGATTTCAGTGATTCTGCATCTATTAAGTAAGAGGCAGAGACTGCATTAAGTTTTTTTATTTGTTCGGCAAAGTACTTCTTTTCCTCGTCGGAAATTTCACCTTTTATTATGATAAAATAGTCAGTATGCTGGTGTTCCTCCAGAAGTAATTTGCCAGTATCGCTCTTATTAACCACAAGGTAATACTCGCGCATATTATTTTCATCATTGAATGAATAATTGGAATGATTTCCTGCACCCGATTCGTGGTCCTCAACCTTTGCAAAGCGTTGCCCCAGTTGGTTGTTCAGCATCCAGCAAAAACGAAAATCCTTTTCGGAGCTAACAATTCCTATCAGGCAAAAATCGTAATCGTACTCTATCTTCAGCCGGGTTTTTGCCATTATTCAATCTCTTTGAACCTGCTGGTTAATGCTGCCCCAGGCTTTTTCAGCAGCCATCTGTTCGGCTCGTTTTTTTGAGTGATGACTTGCTTCAGCAACAAGTGTATTTCCAATCATTACTCCCACATGGTAACCTTTGTCCTTCGATTGGCGCGGCTCCATGAGAACTTTAAATTCCAATTCCTGCTTTTCTTTTTGAGACCATTCTGTCATCCTGCTTTTGAAATCGGTTTCCACCGTTTCCAGTTCGTGCAGATCAACATATAATCCGAAAAAGCGGTCTAATATAAATTCTTTGGTTTTTTTATATCCGTAATCCAGATAAATGCTTCCGATAAGTGCTTCCAGAGCATTTCCATAAATTGAACTGCCTGCAAAATTAGCCTCATTCATATTCATAATTTGCGGGATGCCCATTTTGCGTGCAATGGTATTCAGGTGATGCCTGCTTACTACTTTGGATCGCAATTTAGTAAGAAAGCCTTCATCTTTATAAGGAAATGTAGAGAACAGATGTTCTGCAACAATGGCACCTAAAAAGGCATCGCCTAAAAATTCGAGACGTTCGTTGCTTTCATTAATTTCGTCAGTTGATTCCTGGGTGGCAGATTTATGGCGGAAAGCCATACGGTAAAGGGCAATATTATGAGGATAAAATCCCAACAGGCTTTTTAAAGTGCCAGAAAATTTACGGTCCGAAGAAATCCAATGACGTATTACTGCTCTCAATCAAGTATCATTTGTAAATACAAAAGTACGAAAAACAAGAGCAGTAATACATGTGATATTACCCAGTAATTAACAATGATTTGTGACTCTGTCCATTATTGAGTATATTTGTAAATGAACTTAAAACTCAATGAAAATATGGAATCGTACACCACATTAATAGAAGCCATCAATGCGTTGAAAAATCAGGGATATACGGAAGATTTTAACCTAAAGGAAAATTGTATTCATTGCAATAACGGTAAATACCAATTATCGCCTGATGATTTTAACGTAGATAAGGTTTTTCGCTTCGAAGGAGAAAGCGACCCGGAAGACCAATCTGTATTGTATGCTATTTCATCTGAAAAATATAAGATAAAGGGTATATTGGTTAATGCCTATGGCATATATAGTGAGGGAGGAGCCAATGAAATAATGAAGAAACTAAAGGTTCATTAACTCTGCACTCTCAGTTCTGCTCTCTTCACTTTCTACGCTCCAACGTCTTTCCCTATATCCCCGCGGAAATATTTCTTTTCAAAATCAATTTTTGCAATGCTTCTGTAGGAAGTTTCAACAGCTTCTTTCAAAGTAGTGCCGTATGAAGTGACCGATAATACACGCCCGCCATTGCTTACAATATTATCTTCATCCTGTTTTGTACCGGCGTGAAAAACTATACTTTCAGTTACATCATCTAAACCAGAAATTACTTTTCCTTTTTCGTATTTATCAGGGTATCCGCCAGAGACAATCATCACCGTTGCCGCCACTCTTTCATCAAACTCCATTTCATTTTCGTCTAATGTTTGGCTTGCAACACCTAATAAAAGTTCAATTAAATCTGATTTAATGCGTGGCATTATAACTTCTGTCTCAGGATCGCCCATGCGTACATTGTATTCAATTACTTTAGGGTCACCGTTGCAGTTCATTAGCCCGACGAAAATGAATCCCTTATAATCAATGGTTTCATTTTTTAATCCTTCTATAGTTGGAATTACAATACGTTTTTTTACTTTTTCAAGAAATTCTGCATCGGCAAATGGAACCGGAGAAATTGCTCCCATACCTCCTGTGTTAAGGCCTGTATCACCTTCGCCAATACGCTTATAATCCTTCGCCTCCGGCAGAATGTGAAAGTTAATTCCATCGGTAAGCACAAAAACAGATAATTCAATTCCATTCAAAAATTCTTCAATAACTACTTTACTGCTTGCTGCTCCAAATTTTTCATCGAGTAGCATTTCACGCAAGGTTGATTCCGCTTCTTCCAATGTATTTGTAATAACCACTCCTTTACCTGCTGCCAGTCCATCCGCTTTCAAAACATAAGGAGCAGAAAGTGTTTTTAAAAATGCTATTCCCTGCTCAACCGTTTCTTTTGTAAAGGTTTCATAACGCGCGGTGGGGATATTATTTTTAATCATGAACTGCTTGGCAAAGTCCTTGCTGCCTTCAAGCAATGCGCCTGCTTTTGATGGGCCAATAAGCGGAACAGACACTAGCTCTGTATCTGATTTAAAGAAATCATAAATACCTCGTACAAGCGGTTCTTCCGGCCCTACTAAAACCAGGTCGATATTTTCTTCCAAAACTATTTTTTTTACAGCTTCAAAATCGAGGATATCAATATTCATATTCATCCCGTAATCCGCAGTGCCAGCGTTTCCAGGGGCAATAACTAAGGCGTCTAAAAGGGGGCTTTGGTCTAGTTTCCATGCCAATGCATGTTCTCTTCCCCCACTTCCGAGTAATAACAGATTCATTTGAAAGTTTATTTTTGTGCAAAGAAAACTATAAAACTCCTATCCGATTCATATTTCTATCATTAATTAATCGAATTGTTTTCAACCACTGAGTCATTAGCACCTGATGCTTCCTTGCGTTCGCAGATTCACCGCTACATTTTTATAGCGGCATTAATAGGTGTGTGTGTGGGAATGCCTTTATCTAACGGTATTAACAGTATCTGCCAGGCAGTGTTGGCCTTCAATTGGCTGGTAGAAGGAAATTACATTTCAAAGTTAAAATCATTTGTCCGCAACAAGCCAGCTGTGGTTTTATGCTCATTTTATGTAATGCATCTGCTGGGTTTGATTTATACATCCAACTTTGCTTACGGGTTTGAAGACCTGAATAAAAAACTTCCTCTTTTTCTTTTCCCTTTTGTATTGGCTACAACAGCTCCCTTACTCGATAAGGAGAAAAAAGCAGTCATACTTTCTTTCCTCATTGCAGTAACCCTCTCAACCCTTAACGGAGGATATATGCTTATTACACACCAGCTGGTGGATATTCATGATATTTCAGAGTTCATTGCTCCTGTCAGGCTTGCCATGATGATAGCCTTATCAATATTCCTATTGGGATATTATATTGTATCAAATCGTTTTTCTTTATTGGCGGTGGCTGCAATCCTTTGGGTTGGCTGGTTTCTTTTTTTCCTTGTTATAATGCAATCACTTACTGTTGTTATAATGATGATTGTAATTTGCCTGATATTACTTTTATACAGGGCTTTTAAAGCAATCCGTGAAAAAAAATATTTGTTTGGTGCTTCTGTAATTCTTTTGTTTGTGCTTGGAATACTTGGTTCAACCGGTTACATGGTCCATTTTTACCATTCTTATTTTCCCGAAGGAGATAAAGTGAATTTTGCACAACTGGATAAAAAAACGGTAAATGGAAATCCATACGGACAAGATAATTGGGGAGATATTACAGAGAACGGGCATTACGATGTTCAATATATATCGTGGAAAGAACTGCCCAGGGAATGGAATAAGCGAAGCAAAATTCATTTTGATAGTGTGGATCTGAAAGGTAATGCAATACGGTCAACTGTTATAAGGTATATGACATCGCTCGGATTGAGGAAGGATTCAGTGGGTGTTTGGAGCCTTACAGAAAAAGATATTAACGCCATTCAATTAGGTATTCCCAATTACCGTTTCAATTCGTTAAGCAGCATGAGTTATCGGTTGTTCCAGGTGTTTTGGGATATTAAAGAATACCAGCGCGGAGCCGATATTAATGGGCATTCAGTTACCATGCGTTTTGAATATTGGAGAGTGGCACTTATACTGATAAACAGACATCCCATAATTGGTGTTGGTACCGGTGACGTACGTAAAGCATTTGATGATTATTATGATTCAACACACTCACCACTAAAACCTCAATGGAGATTGCGGGCACATGACCAATATCTTGAAATTGCTGTTGGCTTTGGATTAACCGGATTAGCCTGGTTTATCATTTCACTTTTTTATCCCGGAATGAAAACAAAAAAAATGTACACCTTTATTTACTTTGTTTTCTGGATGATAGTAATGCTATCTATGCTAACCGAAGATACGCTTGAAACTGAGGCAGGATCTACCTTCTACGCATTTTTCAATTCTTTTTTCCTGTTTCTGTAGTTGATTCTTCTTCTTCCGAATCATCTTCCAGCAATGCAAAGTCAACCTCTATCAATGATTTCATTTCTTCTTTTTTCCTGTTTCGTTTTTCAAGCGAAAGCAGGAAAGACGGAAGCACAATAAGATTAGATGAATACGCCATCAGTAATGTTATAGAAACCAGCAGGCCCAAAGCCCTTGTTCCTCCGAACCCTGAGAAAATAAAAATCATAAACCCGCATGAAAGAATGATAGCGGTATAGATCATACTTACGCCTGTTTCTTTTATAACAAGTGAAACTATTTCAGAAATACTGAAGTTATATTTTTTCAGATCTTGTTTGTATTTGGTGAGAAAATACATTGTGCCGTCCGATGAAATACCAAATGCAATGCTAAAAATTAAAATAGTGCTTGGTTTAAGATGAACATTGAAAAAGCCCATTAATCCAAGTGTAATTATTAATGGTATAAGGCTTGGAATGGTTGCTATGATTACCATACGCACTGACATGAACAATAAATACATTACAAACGAAACAAGCAGGATTGCCAGAAGTACGCTCTCAATAAGGTTTTTAACCAGGTAGTCGTTGCCTTTAGAAAAGATCACGCAAGTACCTGTGAAGGTTAGTTTGTAACGCTTGGGGTCATCTTTTTGAAGCAATGATTTGGTAGCTGCATCATAATTAAAGATGCTGTCGGCACGCGGGATGATAGATGCAACAACTTCCTTCAATTTTGCCGAGCCCAGATCCTGCATGAATAAATCGATGTTGGTGAATTGCTTGCTGGTATCTAAAAATCCTTTGTACAGATCTTTTTTATTTTCTGCCCCTTGCACATATTCGAAAATAGATTGCAAATCGCCTTGGGTAGGCATTATGTAATACTTTGGTTCGCCATCATGAAAGGCCTGGTTGGCGTATTTAAGAACTTCGACAACCGAAATCGGGCGGGAGAAAATAGGATAGCCTTTTAACATTTTTTGCAGGCGTTCCATTTTATATAAGGTCTTTCCGGTCTCTGAAAAAACACCTTTGGGTTTCCGGGTGTCTACCTTTATTTCCATAGGAAGCACGCCACCAAGGCAGTTTTCAAAGTAATGCATATCCGTGTAGATCGGATCGTTCTGCGGGAGGTCATCCACTACAAAACCGATGGCTTTTATTTTTGAAATGCCGTAAACCGAAACAAGCAAGCCGATGAGCACAACGCCATAAATTACTTTACGGCGGTGATGCACCATTTTGTCAATTTTATTCAGGAGTGAAACAGTATGTTTTCTATCGAGGTGCTTAGTTTGATTAATTTTAGGCGGAGGGAGGAAACTAAAAATAATAGGGATAAGGAACAGCGAAATCAGGAAGGTACACAATACTCCTATCGAAGCTACCAGTCCAAATTGTACCAGAGCAGCACTATGGGTAGAACAGAAAACTGCAAAACCAATTGCTGTAGTAACATTTGCCAGAAAAAGGGAGATACCTATTTTACCCACCATTCTCTGCATGGCTTTTATTTTGTTGCCATGCAAACGGTATTCGGTATGATATTTGTTTAACAAAAGGATACAATTCGGAACCCCGATAACCATTATTAGCGGAGGTATTAAAGCCGTGAGAACGGTTATCTGATAACCGCATATATTAATAAATGCACCGGCCCAGATTACTCCTACAATAACTACCAGCAATGGGAAAACGACAAGATAAAAAGAACGGAACAGCAGCAGAAGTATTAAGGCTGTAATAAAGATAGAGAGGGCAATAAACATCGACATTTCCTTTTGTATTTTACGGGAAATGGTGGTGCGTATGTAGGGCATTCCTGAATAATGCATCGTGAGGTGATACTTCTGCCCAAAGGCTTCCATCTGTGTTTTTACAGAATCAACAATCGTGATTCTTCGCACTGTGTTTACTTCTTTTTCTTTGAAAGTAATAAGCATAAGTGTAGATCCAGTGTGCTTATTGTATATAATGTTTTCGAAGAATGGTTGCCTGTAAATGGCTTGTTTAATACTATCGAGTTGCCTGAGTGATGTGGGTTTTGCCGTAAGCATGGTATCGACCAGTAACTTTTGCAGGCTGTCATTTTTCACTACTTTATAAAGCGAAGCAACCGACATAACATCCTTAACTCCTCCGGTATGTTTTATAGCGTGGTCGAGAGCATACCAGTCATTAAACATTTGCAGGTTGGTGAATAGACTATCAGATTGCATACCTGCAATCATTACAGTTCCATCGGGGCCAAACTGTTCCTGAAATTTTAGATAATCCATCCAGGTGCTGTCATCGTCTGGCAGTAGCTGTATATAATTATAGGCAATTTTGTCCTGCTTTGCCTGGTACCCCATGAACACAGTAATTCCGGCAATAACAAAAAGCAGGAGAATCCTGTTCTTTAAAATAAAATTAGCAAGCCGGTTCCACATCAGTCTCCTGTATAATTAAATTGAAACGAGTAAACAAAGGTATGTATTAACAAATAGATAAATTCCGATTCTATTTTTTCTTCTTCAACACATTAATGTTAAAGCCAAGTCCAAAGTTGAAACTTATCTCGCTGATGTTGGTTTCATCGGCAGTGGTAAGATGTTCGCCAATTGTGTAGCGAATGTTGAGTTGGAAATGAAACCATTGATCGGCAAAATAATTAAAGCCGGCTACAAAAGAGGTGAGAGGACAAATGGTAGTTTCAGCAGCTTCATTTAAACCGCTGAACGGTATTGATATCTGTGTGTGGCTTATCCCGGGCTGAAACCCAAGGAGAGGATCAAAATGGTGATTTGGCAGGAAATGGTAGAAAGCACCAAAGTAAATAGCATCATTATCCTGAAGGATACTGTTTTTAGTAAGTGAGTTTAAGAACAAATAATTATCACCACGAATGGATATTTTTTTGTTGGCGTAATATTCCAGGTTGCCTGTAAGGTAGGCATTGGTAATATTTAATTGGGGCATATCGCCCAGGGCAAAATTGGCAGTACCTCTCAACATTCCTTTATAAGTAAACGATGAATCGGATTGACTTACACAGGGAATAGTAAAAAGGAGAAAGATAATAAAGTAAAACATGCGTTTCAACTTTATAACTTTATGAACTTTACAAACTTTTACCTCTTTCCCCATAATCTTCCTACTTGATAGTTAATACTGAGGGTGGTTAGCAGATGTCCTTCCAATGAGAAACCCGATTGCCTTGTAATATCCATATAGCTATACCCTGTAGCAGGGTCAACCTGAATGCTTGAGTTGATATCTGTTCCCAAATGAACCATATACTGGCTAAGCAAAGAGAGATCGAAATTTTTTGTCAGATTATAGTGTATTCCAAAGCCACACTGAACTGCGCTACTCCATCTTGTACCTTTAGAAACACCGGGCCATTCAGAAACAACCTCTGTATAATCGAAACAATGCCCTGCTAAAAAATAGGTGCTTATTTTACCAGTGGTTAGAGGGTGTTTACTGAAATAAAACAATACTGACCATCCAATATGCATATCATGCCTGTAACCCATTCCCTGGATATCAGTTGCTAAATAGTCAGCAAACCATTCGGTATTAATTTGCCTGGCAAGTCTTATCCTGAATTCTCCTCCCGCCCCCATTCCAATACTTTGGGCGTCGGTAAAAGAACTGAATGTATTTCTCATCCCAAAGGAAAGCTGACCACCATAGTTGGAGTCTTTCTTTTCCTGTGCACTTAAGGTAAAAGGTAAAAGGTAAAAGGCGGCGATCAATAAACTAATGCGAACAGTTAAGAGATTGCTTCGTTCCTCGCAATGACGTATTATCTGTCTGTAGGCTAATTTTAAAAGCCCAAACGTCATTGCGAGGAACAAAGCAATCTCTCTAAATACTTGCATCCTTATTGTGAAATTAAATCCTTTCCAGGTTCGAGAAGAAGAAATTACCTTCAATAGCTGCGTTTTCATCACTATCGGAGCCATGAACTGCGTTGGCTCCCATTGACTTAGCATATAATTTACGGATAGTGCCTTCATCGGCTTTGGCTGGGTCGGTAGCCCCAATAAGTTTACGGAAATCAGCTACTGCGTTATCTTTTTCCAAAATAGCGGCAATAATAGGTCCTGAAGACATAAATTCCACTAATTCATTATAGAAACCGCGTTCCTTATGAACTTCATAGAAAGCACCGGCGGTTTTAGGGCTTAATCTTGTGATTTTCATTGCTATAAGTCTGAATCCTGCTTTCTCTATCATGCTCAGAATTGCTCCCGAATTTCCGGCCTCGAATGCGTCCGGTTTAACCATTGTAAATGTTCTGTTTGTTGCCATATAAATACTATATTTTTTTAGTGAAAGTGCAAAGATATATTAGTTTATCATCCCTTTCCTGCTAAATTTGCATCTCAAACACAATTCTCACCACTTGACCGATAAAGAACTTTTAAAAGTAAAGGAGATACTTGGCACCCCAAGTAAGGTGGTAATTATTATGCACAGATCTCCCGATGGAGATGCTGTAGGTTCTTCATTGGGGATGAAACATTATTTGGAGAAACGGGGACATACAGTAACTGTTCTTTCGCCAAATGCCTATCCCGAATTTTTAAAGTGGATGCCCGGAACCCGCTCGGTAATAGATTTTGAAAAGACTCCATCACCCGCCAATCAATCTATTGCGAAAGCTGACCTTATATTATTTCTCGACTTCAATTCACTTAAACGTATTGGAGATTTGGAAATAGCGGTTAAAAAATCAAAGGCTTTCAGGCTAGTAATTGATCACCATCCACAGCCAGAAAAGTTTGCCGACATTTCTTTTCATAATGTTGGGTCTTCTTCAACAGCAGAATTAGTTTACGATTTTATCACCTTATTGGGAGAAAATAAAAAGATAAATAAAGACATTGCTAATTGCCTTTATGCAGGTATAATGACAGATACAGGTTCGTTCCGTTTTTCAAGCACATCGGCACATACGCATGATGTTGTGGCCGACCTGATGAGGCATGGAGCAGAAACAACTAAGATACACCGCTTTATTGACGATAATAATCGGGATATACGTTTGAGATTGCTCGGATATGCTGTAATGGAGAAGATGAAGATACTCCCCGATTTTGCAACTGGTTTCATCACACTCACGCAAAGCGAATTAAAACGGTTCGATTACAGGGAAGGCGATACTGAAGGATTGGTAAACGAACCCATTTCAGTGAAAGGAATTGTGTTTTCTGCATTGTTTACAGAATTAAAAGACGGAGAAATAAAAATTTCTTTCCGCTCGAAAGATAAGTTTGATGTGAACCTGTTTGCCCGGAAACATTTTAATGGCGGGGGGCACATAAATGCTGCCGGAGGCAAGAGTGAACTTTCAATGGATGAAACCATTTTGAAGTTTTTGACGTTGGTTGCAGAATACAAAAAGGAATTAAAGGGAGAATAACCTTACTAATGGTACGTCTTTTTCTATCACTTATTTTTATCTTTTCATTCTCCGGCTGTCATAACCCGCAGCAAGATGATAATCTAAAGCCTTTGCCAAACGCACAGGAAGTTAATAAACAATTAATTCCATCGCAGCAGAAATTTATCCGCCAGGAAACCGATGAGATCAATCAATATATTAAGCTCCATAATTACAACATGGCAGCAACTTCAACTGGCATCCGCTATATGATTTATGAACATGGTACCGGAGACATTGCCAAAGTAGGCAACTATGCACAGATTGCATATACAATAAGTTTAATGGATGGAACGCTTTGTTATGATTCAAAAAAGGATGGTCCGCGTGAATTTCGAGTAGGTAAAGATGATGTTGAGAGCGGAGTGCACCAAGCCGTCGAATTAATGCACAAAGGAGATAAAGGGTTATTTATTATTCCATCTTTTTTAGCTCAGGGAATAGCGGGGGATAGGGATAAGATCCCACCCAGTTCTGTAGTTATTTATGATATTACGCTTTTAAAACTTCAGGATAAACCTTAATGGCTTTAAGTCCTGACCGAAGCGTCAGGAGTGAGGTCTTCAATCCTGCGATCTTTCATAACCCTCGTCCACATGTAAATGCCTTGATTGGGCAGCGGCTACAGCTAATACATCACAGCGTTCATTCTCTACATTTGCAGCATGTCCTTTCACCCAAACAAATTTTATTTTTTGAGTCGGATATACAAGCAGAAAGCGTTTCCACAGGTCCACGTTTTTTTTACCATGAAAGTTTTTCTTACTCCATCCAAAAACCCAGCCCTTGCTTACTGAATCTACCACATAGCGTGAATCACTAAATATGGTAATATCCATTTGAGGTTGTTTCATGGCTTCCAGGGCAACAATCACGCTCAGTAATTCCATTCGGTTGTTGGTTGTTAGCCTGAAACCCTGGGAGATTTCTTTCCTCTTAGTGCCCGAAAGCATTACAACACCAAAGCCTCCCGGGCCGGGATTGCCCTGAGATGCGCCATCTGTATAAATTATAACTTTAGCCACGTACTTTATAAAGTTCGTAAAGGTAATAAAGTTCATAAAGTTGTTTGGGCCAAACTGAATACAAGATTTCTTTCTGAATTTACAAACTTTATTAACTTTACATTCTTTAAACTTAGATATGGAAGAACCAGAGGTACCCACAGAACACTTGCACGAAACTATTTCGGAAAAAATTGAAGAAGCCGAACACAAACTAAAGAAAAAAGGCTGGACTATTTACCTGGCGGTTTCTACTGCAATAATGGCAGTGCTTGCTGCGGTAAGCAGTTTGCAGGCTGGGCATCATTCCAATGAAGCTATGATTTCCCAAATTAAATCGACCGATCAATGGGCGCACTACCAAAGCAAAGGAATAAAGTATGACATTGTTGAAAACATGTTGCTCAATAAACCTGCTGATTCTGACAAGTTGAAAGAAAAACTGGCACAGTATAAGGAAGATCAGACAGAGATTTTTAAAGAAGCTACGGAATCAGAGAAAGAGTCGAAAGAAAACCTCGAAAGCTATAAAACTCTTGCCACTGCGGTTACTTTTTTCCAGATATCAATTGCAATATCTGCAATTTCTATGCTAACGGATAAACGGTTCCTATGGTTTTGTGCCATGGCCTTATCGCTTGTCGGGGTGTGGCAGTTTATTATGGGGATGATGTAATAAGTGAAAAACTAAAAGTGAAAAAATATTGAGCACAATATTTTCACTAGAGTAATTTTTTTATTGCCGCAGGCACAGCAATTTCTTTTTTGTAAAACCTGGGCTTTTGCTTGCTGCCATTAAGCCTTTCGGTAATTCTTTCAACCAGTAATTCTACTGCTTCATTCGTTTCTTTATAGTCTTTATTGAATTTAGGATGCTGTTTATATATCTCCCAATTCAGGCTATAGTTGGTAATTTCAAATCCGCGTTTTACACACTCTGCATAAATTAATTTGTACCGATCCAAGGTATATTTTCCTTTATCTAAAAAGAATTTTACATGGCCAGTACCAAGTGTAAATTCCTTTGGAATGCCTACTGGATTAGGATTTTTGGCAAACACAGCAGGTAATCTTTTAATCTCGCGATGTTCTGCCAGCAAATGTTGGTCGGTTAATACGTTGGGCGGAATACCTGCATTGATGCGGGTCATGCCAGATTCATTTTATTGAATTTTTCCAGGCTCAGTTCCCATCTCCGCACCGGTTGTTCAAAATTCAATGAGCCGGGAATAGTGGTATATTCTTTTACAAACTCAAAACCCAGTTTCGGTAGAGTCTTGTTTGGTGCAGGATTCAGGGCATAAGGCTCGCAATAAATTTTCTTCAATTGCATATTATTGAAGAAGTAAGGTAGCGTCATTTTTACTAATTCTGAACCTATTCCTTTCTGCCGGGAATTTAGATGCCAAAGATGCAAATGGATGAATGCTTCTTCTCCAAAAACAACCGGATTGATATTGCAATGGCCCATAGCTTTTCCATCTACTTCCCAAATTATACAATACGATAATTTTTCTTTATAAGGCTGATTTAATTGTTTCGATAACATCAACCGCCATGCTTTTTCATCCGGGATTTTGGTTGGGTCAACACCCATGCCCGCATGATGCGCCTCATCCGATTCCAGCCAATACTTGACCAGTAATTCAATATCAGACTTTTCTATTTCGCGGACGGAGAGGGTGGGTAAGGGCATGTCTTTAATATATTTAAATAAAAGACAAAATTAAGAGTTATATTAGAGTCGTGAATGATATGAAAGATAAAATATACGCTTTATATTTTCCATTTCAAGAGTTAATAAAAAACTATTATCTACTGGACACGTTTTTTTATGCTTGGGCAATGGTAAATAATCTTCAATATGACAAAGAATTACCTCCTAGCATACCACGAACAAAAGCCTTTCAGGAAACAACAGACAGAAATATTAGGCGGATATATGGAGTCACCGAATGGGAGCTTGAATTTATCCTTACCGAAGCAATTTTATATTCAGATAATAAAGGAACCCAAACAGTACTGAACCCCGACCAACTTACATTATTAATTAATTCACTTAGGGATTTAAACGATGGAATTGATAAACTCATTCTTACGAGCCGAGAAAATTTCTTCCAAGAACTATTTCGACTGGAGCATCGTCAATTTCCATGGCAACAAGATATGGATATGTTTTCTATATATAGATATTTTAGGGTGCATAATCACCCTGAAGTCAAACCAATTTTTGTCGAATATTTTGGAATGGAGCCAATTGAATTTTATAAGATTTCATATACATTGATTGGGTTTTTTATGAATAATATTATTTGGAACGGACCTTTTGTATCTTATATCCAAACAGTATCTGATGAAAATCTCCAAAAATTTATATACTTATATTCAGTAGAATTCCATAAGTTAAAAGAAGAAATAAAAAAAAACAAAAAGTACGATGAGAGAATATTTTATTGCTATAATCCATTAAAAAAAACTCCGTTAGTAAAAGATGGCGATCAGATTTATTGCCCTTTTACAACGCTTTTCTATGAACAAGTTACTAATGGTGTCTTCTATCATTTAATTGCTACAAATGAAAGTAGTTATTCCAATGCAATAGGGCATTCATTTGAGGAATACACTGGGTATATAATAAAAAAAGCTAATATCCCTGAAAAATTCAAAGTCTATCCTGAATTCGTTTATAATAATGGAATGAATAAATCTTCAGATTGGATAATCGAGGATGAAAATGCTGTGGTTTTTTATGAATGTAAGGCAAAGAGAATGCAGTTAAAATCTAAAATAGAACTTAATTTTGAGGATGGGATTAAAGATGACATTAAAACTATTTCCGATTATATAGTCAAAATATACAAAACATTCATTGATTATAAATCAGGGAAATATCTGGATTTTCAATATCGAGAGAAAAAACAGCACTATATTGAAATACTTTCCTTGGAGCAATGGTATCTTACAATTAATCTTGACTTACTTGAAAAAATAAAAGTGAAAATTATAGAAAAGCTAATTGCATTAAATATCGATCCAGATATTATTAATCAAGCTCCATATTTTATTAATTCAATCCCAAAATTTGAACGAGATATACAAATTATCCATGTTCTTGGAATCTCAAGATTTTATACTGAGATGTTAGAAAATACAATACTAAAAACAGCCAGGGACATCAAAATAAAAAACTTGTCAGCAGATGAACTTAAGTATGATTTTATTGATATTGTTGGGCCAATCTCAGTATAACTTAACTCTTCCCAATCCCCTCAGCAACCAATTCCGCCACATCCAACACCTTAACCTCTTGTTCTTTGTTAAAATGTTTTATGCCGTCGGTCATCATGGTCATGCAAAAAGGGCAGGCTGTTGCTATTACCTCTGGAGAGGTAGTGAGGGCTTCTTCGGTGCGTTCTATATTTACTTCTTTGTTTCCTTTTTCAGCTTCTTTAAACATTTGCGCTCCACCTGCGCCGCAACAAAAACTTTTTTCTTTGCTGCGTTTCATTTCGGCAAGCATAGTGTCTAATTTCAATATCACTTCGCGTGGGGCTTCGTATATATCATTGCCACGGCCTAAATAACAAGGGTCATGGAAAACAATTTTTTTGCCTTTAAAGGAACCGCCTTCAATTTTTATTCTGCCTGAATCAAGCAAGTTTTTAATAAACTCGGTGTGATGCATTACCTCGTATGTGCCGCCAAGAGATGGGTATTCGTTCTTAATAGTATTGAAACAGTGAGGGCATCCGGTCACAATTTTTTTCACGTTGTAACCATTCAGAATAGTAATATTATTTATTGCCTGCATCTGAAAGAGGAATTCGTTTCCGGCTCTCTTGGCAGGATCACCCGTACAACTTTCTTCGGTGCCAAGCACTGCAAATTTTATTCCTGCTTTGTGCAAAATACGCACTATGGAAGTAGTAATTTTTTTTGCTCTGTCATCAAAACTTCCCGAGCAACCCACCCAAAACAACACTTCCGGAATTTCTCCTTTGGCGGTCATTTCGGCCATTGTCTGCACAACTATTTTTTCTTCTTCAGCCATATAAAATCGGATACAGTATTTGCAAAGATAATTTATTCAACATTTATTAAGGTGCCCCCGGTATTTTCTCTCAATTCGCCAATAGGTTCAGCAAATTCTGAAAGGCCTTCTTTCGCAAGCAACTCTTCCACTTCTTTTCTGGCACTTGGTTTAACGGCAATCAATAAACCGCCGCTTGTTTGCGGGTCACACAAAATTGCTTTTTGGGTTTCATCTGCCAGATTTACAAATAAACCATAACTATCCCAGTTACGGTGCGTACCTCCCGGTATTGAGCCTTGTGCTATATACTCTGCCAAATTAGCAATCTGTTTCACTTTATTAAACTGAATAGTGGCACAAACACCGCTTCCTTCGCACATTTCGCGCAAATGGCCCATTAACCCGAACCCGGTAACATCAGTCATAGCATTTACACCTTTTATTTGACCCAAGGCTGTTCCAATCTGATTTAATTTCATCATAAACGAAGCAGCAAGCCCTTCATGTTCTTTTTTAAGAATGCCTTTTTTTTCAGCAGTGGTTAATATTCCAACACCTACGGGTTTGGTGAGATAAAGTAAATCGCCTTCTTTGGCAGTATCGTTGCGTTTCAAGTGAATTAAATCAATAGTTCCGGTAACTGCTAATCCGAAAATGGGTTCCGGTGCATCAATGCTATGGCCGCCAGCAAGCGGGATATTAATTTCAGCGCATGTGGATCGGGCACCTTCCATTACTTGCTGCGCAGCTTCAATTGGCACTTTATTAATAGGCCAACCAAGTATTGCAATTGCCATCATAGGAGTTCCACCCATGGCAAAAATATCGCTGATTGCGTTGGCTGAAGCTATCTTACCGAAGGTGAAAGGGTCGTCTACTATAGGCATAAAAAAATCGGTTGTACTAATGATTCCTTTGCCACCACCAATATCATATACTGCCGCATCATCCTTACTTTCGTTCCCAACAATCAGGTTTTTAAATGTTGTTTTAGGCAACGAAGAGTGCAAAATATTGTCAAGTATTTTAGGGGATATTTTGCAGCCGCAGCCCGCGCCATGGCTGTATTGTGTGAGTCGTATGATATCAGTCATATTTACTTAATGTATGGGTTTCCGTGTACTTTGTTAATTTTGTCTGTCAGACTACAAAGATACATACTGAAAGAACTGTAATGGTTTTGATTGTATGAACTTTAAAAACTTTATGACTTTTAACTGAATATGGCAAACATAAGCACAGAAGACGCACTCGAATATCACTCCATGGGGAGGCCCGGAAAAATTGAGGTAATTCCTACCAAACCACATAGTTCTCAACGCGACCTTTCCTTGGCGTATTCGCCGGGTGTTGCAGAACCTTGCCTGCGGATTGCAGAGAATAAAGATGATGTGTATAAATACACCATCAAAGGCAACCTTGTGGCAGTAATAAGTAACGGTACTGCGGTACTGGGACTTGGAAACATTGGCCCGGAAGCGGCAAAACCTGTAATGGAAGGGAAAGGAATTCTGTTTAAGATATTCGCTGATATTGATGTGTTCGATATTGAAGTGGATGCGACCGACCCTGAAAAATTTATTGCTGCAGTAAAAGCTATCGCTCCTACATTCGGGGGAATTAATTTAGAAGATATTAAGTCTCCTGAATGTTTTGAAATTGAACGAAGGCTTCGGGATGAGTTGGATATTCCTGTAATGCATGACGACCAGCATGGAACTGCCATTATTTCGGCGGCAGCTCTCCTCAATGCCGTAGAAATTGCCTGTAAAAAACTGGAAGATGTAAAGATTGTAATCAATGGAGCAGGAGCAAGTGCTATTTCCTGCGCGCACCTTTATATAGCTGTCGGTGCTAAGCGTGAGAACATAATGATGTTCGACAGCAAAGGCTTAATAGATAAGGATCGTAAAGATTTGACCGAAGAAAAAATATTTTTCATTTCCGATAAGAAAGCCAAAGATTTAAAGGCCGGAATGAAAGGCGCAGATGTATTCATTGGCCTTTCTAAAGGTAATGTAGTTACTGCTGATATGCTGAAAGGCATGGCTGATAAGCCGATAGTTTTTGCGCTTGCCAATCCAACACCTGAAATTTCATACCCCGAAGCTACTGCAGCTCGTAAAGATGTAATTATGGCAACAGGACGTTCCGATTATCCTAACCAGGTGAATAATGTACTCGGGTTCCCTTTTATTTTCAGAGGAGCACTTGATGTTCGTGCGAAACGTATCAATGAAGCCATGAAGATGGCAGCGGTTTATGCAATTGCAGGACTTGCAAAAGAACCTGTACCTGAGTCGGTGAATCTTGCCTATGGCTCACGCCATCTTACCTTCGGACCTGATTATATTATTCCAAAACCAATTGATCCAAGGTTAATAACTACAGTACCGCCTGCGGTTGCCAAAGCAGCAATTGATTCGGGTGTTGCACGCATTAATATACAAGACTGGGAAGAGTACAGCCATGAATTAACCAAACGTTTAGGGCTGGATAATGACTTGCTGAAAGGACTAACATCAAAAGCAAAGGAAAACCCCAAACGGGTTGTTTTCGCTGAAGCCGACCATTATAAAATTCTGAAAGCGGCGGAACAAGTAAGGGATGAAGGTATAGCAAAACCAATACTTTTAGGTGATAAAAATAAAATAATAGGATTGATAAAGGAATACAAGATGAATCTTGAAGACGTTCCTATTATCGACCCTCGCAGCGATGAAGAACATGACAGGCGCCATCACTTCGGGCAGACCTTCTGGGATAAAAGGAAGCGAAAAGGATATACACTATTTGAGGCCCGCAAAATGATGAGCGACCGGAATTATTTCGGCGGTATGATGATTGAAACCGATGTGGCTGATGCAATGATTTCCGGAATAACACGCAAATATGCTGACCCGATTAGAGCAGCGTTGGAAACCATTGGCGTGCGCCATGGAGTGAACAGGGTGGCAGGTATGTATATTCTGCTTACGCGTAAAGGCCCTTTCTTCCTTGCTGACACTACCATGAATATTGATCCTTCGGCAGAGGATCTTGCAGAAATAACAACGCTGACTGCAAACTGTGTGAAGCAATTTAACATTGTACCAAGGATTGCATTGCTCTCTTATTCCAACTTTGGTTCTGTGAAGGGAGATATTCCGGATAAAGTTTCGAAAGCGGTTTCAATACTGCATGACCAATACCCTGGAATGATTGTGGATGGCGATATTCAGGCTAACTTTGCATTGAACAATGATCTGTTAAAAGAGCAATTCCCATTTTCCGAATTAATGAATAAGAGCGTAAATACGCTTATTTTCCCAAATTTAGTTTCTGGCAATATTGCTTATAAAATGATGCAGGAATTGGCCGATGTGGAAGCCATTGGCCCTATCCTTTTAGGGATGAAAAAACCTGCACACATTCTGCAATTGGGTTGCTCCGTGCGGGAAATCGTGAACATGGTGACCATTGCTGTGGTGGATGCACAATCAAGAGGGAAATAACCGATTTGGTAATTTGATGATTTGATAATGAAAAGAACAAGTTGGTTAACCATCATCAAATTAGCTGTATTGGTTTTACTTTTCGGAACCTCTTGTGCCAATCACAAAATTCATAAAATGCATCACAGGGATAAATATGCTCCGAGGGGGTATTTGCAATATGATGTGCCGGGAGGGTCGAAAATCGATAATTCAAAAACTGCCTAAGGAAAAAGTAATTTACTATAGGTTAAGTAAATTACTATCCATTTTCATGTGCTGATAGCAATTGGTTATTTGATGGTTGTGTGTTTTGTTTTACAATGCTTTTATGGGGTGTACAATGCGAATTAATAATAAATGCCTAAAAATCAATATTATACACATATTATTTGACAGCCCTCTAAAACCCTTAATAGTGTAAAACAAAAGTCGAAAATTGTAATGCATTTCCGGCATCCTTAAAAATCTTACTTTAGCGGCTCCTAAAAAAGCCTATGTACGAATATTTTCAAGGAAAGATAGTAGAAAAGAACCCAGCCTATGTGGTGATAGATTGTAATGGAATTGGCTACCTGTTAAATATTTCCATAAACACATTTGATAAATTGCCACCTTCAGGCGATTGTAAAGTGTATGCTCATCAGGCTATTAAGGAAGATGCGCACGTGTTGTATGGTTTTGCAGAACCCGCAGAACGTTTGATGTTCCGTGACCTAATAAGCGTATCTGGCGTGGGTGCATCAACAGCAAGGGTAATGCTGTCATCCATGTCACCCAACGATATTCAGAATGCTATCGTTAATGGAGATGTGAGCAGACTGAAAGCCATTAAAGGAATAGGTGAAAAAACCGCCCAGCGAATCATTATTGACCTGAAAGGAAAGGTTGGTAAAGAAAATTTCGATTCGGCAACCGTATTAGGGGGGCTACACAATAATTTAAGAAGCGAGGCGTTAAATGCACTTGAAACACTTGGATTTGCCAGAAATGCAGCAGAAAAAGCAGTTGATAATATCATTCGCGGGGAGGGAAATTCCATCTCTTTGGAAGAATTGGTTAAAAGAGTATTGAAAAACTTTTAATTTCGTCCCCTCAAATAACTAATATAAACCACTAAACCCAACTGCTTATTGCAACATTTTACTCTTTATTGTTAAGCAAAAACTAGTTGACCTCCACTAAAAAATACGCCCTATTTATCCTTGCGATAATGTCATTGCTTTGCTTGTCAAAAGCCAAAGCAGGCAATCATTACAGGGGTTTTTTTACGTACGGTAATATGCTTCCTGCCGATACTCCTGTGGGCGATACCAATGAACTTCCTTATCCTTTTATTGACCAGTCGGGCGAAATAAATCCGCTCTATAATCCGGATGGAGGATTACGTCTTTCCAACCCTTCCAACATAAAAACTGATGTTCAGTACGATACCAAAACAGGTCAATATGATATTTACCAGAAGGTTGGAGGTATGGATTACCGTATTCCAACCGAAATGGATTCTGACCAGTATCAGGAATATATGTGGCGTCAATCTGAAAAGAACTACTTCAAGCAAAAGGTGGAGGCAGCCACAGCTGCGAATGATCCGAAGCGGAAGCAGCTCATTCCGCCAATAAAAATAGGAGGTAAATTATTTGAAGATATTTTTGGGGGTAATACCGTGAATATCATTCCTCAGGGTTCAGCCGAATTAACCTTTGGGTTTAACAATTCCAAGATGGAAAACCCAGCCTTGCCTGTTGCACAGCGGAGTTTAACCACCTTCAATTTCGATGAAAATATTCAGTTGAGTGTTACCGGGCAAATTGGAACAAAGCTCAAACTCACAACCAACTATAATACCAAAGCAACTTTTGATTTTCAAAATCAAATGAAATTGCAATTCATGGGTAAGGAAGATGATATTATAAAAGAAATAGATGCAGGTAATATCACCTTCCCGCTGCCGGGAACACTCATTACGGGCAGCCAAAGTTTGTTCGGTGTAAAATTAAAAACCCAATTCGGAAGGTTGACTTCTACCACAGCGTATGCCCAGGAAAAAGGGGATAAAAAAACAATTACAGTACAAAACGGTGCACAAACCACCAACTTCAATATTAAGGCTGACCAGTATATGGCCAACCAGCACTATTTCTTGTCTCAATATTTCAGGGATAATTATGATACAGCACTAGCGCATCCTCCATTGGTTAGTTCGGGTATAACTATTACCCGTGTTGAGGTTTGGGTAACAAATACAAGCACTGCAACCCAAAATACCCGTTACATACTTGCCTTCAGTGACCTTGGAGAAAGCCAGCCTGACTTTACCGAAAAGCATGGCGGACCTGTTACATTAAATCCGGGATTGGGATACACTTCCCCTACAGCTCGTTATCTTCCTGCCGATTCTGTGAATTCAATATATCCTAGATATTTGGAAAGAACTCCCGGAGTTACAACACCTACCAGTGCAATTTCCGCTTTAACAAGCAAAGGCTTTCAGTTGGTAACAGATTTTGAAAAAGTGGATTTGGCGCGGATGTTAGGCCCTTCAGACTATACCCTTAATCCTCGCCTTGGATTTATATCTTTAAAACAGCCTTTAAATTATGATCAGGTGCTTGCTGTGGCATACCAATATACCTACAATGGCAAATTATATCAGGTAGGTCAGTTCTCAACCGATGGCGTTCCAACTACGAATGAATTGGTAGTAAAGATGCTCAAGAGTACGAACGTGAATACCTCTCAGCCTATCTGGAAGTTGATGATGAAAAATATTTATGCTCTTGGTTCATACCAGATCAATCAGCAGAATTTTATGCTGAATCTTTGGTATTCCAATGCTGCTACCGGATATGATATTCCTTACCTGCCACAAGGTAACCTGAAAGGCAAACAGCTTTTACAGGTAATAGGGCTTGATCAACTGGATCAGTCCGGAGATAAAGTGCCGGATGGGTTGTTTGACTTTTTACCGGGACTTACTATTGATGCTACAAACGGATATATTATTTTCCCTACTGTTGAACCGTTCGGGTATAACCTTGCTATGAAGATGAAAGCGGCAGGTGATGGAAACCTTATAAAAAATTATACTTTTCAACCCCTTTATGATTCATTGCTGATATCGGCGCAACAGCAACCAAACCTCGACCGATACTGGATTCGGGGAAGTTTTCAATCCTCAGCAAGTTCCGATATAAATCTCGGTGCAATGAATATTCCGCAGGGTTCCGTTATTGTAACTGCAGGAAGCCAAAAACTTACAGAAAACGTAGATTACACAGTGGATTATACGCTGGGCAGAGTGAAAATTCTTAATCAGGGATTGATGAGTTCCGGTACACCTATACAGGTATCATTGGAAAATAATGCCTTATTCAGCATCCAATCAAAAACATTCTTTGGTCAGCATTTTGATTATATGCTTTCGAAGGATTTTAATCTTGGTGCAACAGTTGTAAATTATACCGAGCACCCACTTACACAAATAGTGAGCATAGGGCAAGAGCCTGTTTCCAATACCATGCTTGGCCTAAATGGTGACTTTAAAAAACCGGCACCTTTCCTTACCGATCTGATTGATAAATTGCCAATGATTCATACAAAGGCACCTTCTGAAATTACGGCTAGTTCAGAGTTTGCAGCCATGATACCGGGCCATCCGAAATACATCGGCAGCACTGGAACCGCATACCTGGATGACTTTGAAGGCAGCGAAAGTTTCATTGATATTTCCCAACCTCTAACATGGTCAATTGCCAGTACCCCGGGCGGGCAACCAACAGAGTTTCCGGAAGGCGGCTATAATAATGATCTCCGCTATGGGTACAACCGTGCAAAGTTGGCGTGGTATGTTGTTGATCCATTATTTCAGCAAAATACAAGTGGAGTAACCCCGGCGGGTTTAACCACAACACAAATGTCTGACGACCGTATCCGTATGGTTCTTCAAACAGAAATTTTCCCGCAGGAACAATCGGCAACGGGTACTCCTATAAACTTACCGGTACTTAACGTTGCATATTACCCCTATTTGAAAGGACCTTATAACTATGACCCGCCTAAAGGTTCAAATGTATCTGCTGGTATGGACAAGAATAATTATTTGAATATTCCAAAATCTCGTTGGGGAGGTATTATGCGTCCGATCCAGGAAACCGATTTTGAAACAGACAATATCCAATTCATTGAATTTTGGATGATGGACCCGTATACTTCATACAATACATCACCAAATACTTCCGGTACGTTATATTTTGATTTGGGGGATGTGTCAGAAGATGTATTGAAAGATGGAGTAAAGAGTTTTGAAAATGGATTGCCTACTAATGCTACTGATGCAGCTAATCCGGATAACACGAACAACCCTTACACAACTACTGTCTGGGGAAGAGTTCCTACAAACCCGTCGCTGGTTAATGCTTTTAATAATGATAATACTACCCGCACATTCCAGGATGTGGGGTTGGATGGATTATCAGATGGAGATGAACGGAATTTTTTCTCAACCTATGTAAGTGATGTACATAATAATTTTCCAGGTAGCCGTGCTGATTCCGCAGCTAGTGCCGATCCTTCATCAGACGATTACCATTATTATAGAGGAGATGATTACGATGCCATAAACTTACCTGTTGTACAACGTTACATGAATTATAATGGGTTAGATGGTAACTCGCCAACCAGCTTGCAATATGCCAGTGCAAACCCCAAAGGCGGTAATTACCCAACCACTCAAACTACATTACCAAATACGGAAGATTTAAACCAGGATAACACATTAAGCCAGAATGAGGCTTATTATGAATATCAAGTCCAAATTACACCGAACTCTATAAAACCAACCAACGTTGGTAACAACTTTATGGTGACAGCTTATACTGCTTCACCGCAGGTAGCAGATCAGTCAACACACCATACTACATGGTACCAGTTTAAAATCCCGATTAACGATTATATACGAAAGGTTGGCCAGATAAACGATTTCCACTCTATCCGTTTCATACGTATGTATATGAAGGGGTTTGACAATCCGGTGGTATTGCGTTTTGCTAAACTTGAACTGGTAAGAGATGAATGGAGAAAATTTGCAGGTTCATTGCTTGCTCCCGGCGATTATATTCCGAATGAACAATACACTTCGTTCGATGAGTTTGGTGTAAACTTACAGGAGAACTCAAATACAACTCCGGTGAACTATGTTATTCCGCCTGGCATTCAACGCCAGTTGAATTTGCAATCGGCTAACCTTGTTCAATTGAATGAAGCTTCACTTGCACTGAAGGTCTGCGACCTACAGGATGGTGATGCAAGAGCAGTTTCAAAAAATGTGCAGCTTGACTTGAGAGCTTATAAAACAATGAACATGTTTGTTCACTGTGAATCATCTGACCCAACCCAACCCTTGAAAACAGGTGATGTAACAGCTTTTATAAGGGTTGGTAGCGACTTCACCCAAAACTATTATGAATATGAAGTGCCTTTGGCTCCTACCGCACAGGGTAGTTATAATACCAACAATGCAAACGATCAAACTTCTGTTTGGCCTACCTCTAACACTATGACCATTACTTTAGCAACCCTGGAAAATGCTAAACTTTCGAGGGATGCAGCTATGGAAACTAACAAGAGTATTACATTCCAAACTCCTTTCACTGTAAAAGACGGAGCTAACAATGTAACGGTTGTCGGTAACCCTACCATTAGTAATACACAAGTTGTAATGCTAGGTGTAAGAAACCCAAAAAGAACTGCTATTACAATGGGTACCGATGATGGAAAACCTAAATGTGCCGAAGTGTGGTTTGACGAACTTCGTATGACTGACTTTAGTGAGAAGGGTGGTGTTGCAACCATAAACAGGGTAACGGCAAAACTGGCTGATCTGGGAACTTTGTCGTTGGCGGGAAATGTGTCTACTCCGGGTTTTGGAACATTGGAGGCAAATGTGGGTAACCTGAGCCGTGAAACAGATGCAGGGTATTCAATTGCCACTAATCTTGAAATGGGTAAGTTTTTACCAACTTCCTGGAATGTGAGTGTGCCTACTTATATGTCCTATTCCGATCAATATATAATTCCGGAATACAATCCCTTAGACCCTGATATCTTATTAAGTAATACCCTCAATGCACTAAACACACAAGGGCAGGATTCAATAAAGAGCATCGTAATTTCAAGGACCATTGCAAAGAGTCTGAATTTTACGAATGTCCATAAAAACAAAGGGAAGAATTCTAAAAAATCACATTTCTGGGATATTGAGAATTTCTCGGGAAGTTATGCATTTACTCAGCAGGACAGGCATGATGTGAATTACCAATCAAATTTCACGAAGAGTTACAAGGGTGGATTAACCTATAGTTTTTCCTTCCATCCGAAAGCGATACAGCCGTTTGAAAAAGTCGACTTTTTCAGGAAAAAGAAATACCTCGCCTTGATCACGGATTTCAACTTCTTCCCAATGATTGATAAATTCTCGGTGAATACAAGTCTCGACAGGGAATATTCTTCCTTCCAGCTCAGGAATGTGGTTCCTGGGGAAGGCGATGTGATCATGCCGATAGCTGTAAATAAAGTATTCAATGTTGTAAGAACCTATAATCTTAATTATTCACTTACAAAATCAATCCGGATAGATTATATGGCCACCAACGATTCCCGTGTAATGGAACCAGAAGGACTTCCGGTTACAACCAACATACAGCGGGATAGCGTTCGGAATGCATTCTTCAACCACCAGATAAATACCGATTTTAAACAAACGGCAGGTGTGAATTACGATGTGCCTCTTAAAAAAATACCGTACCTCGATTTTATTTCCTTAACAGCCCACTACGGTTCGGGATATGAGTGGATACATGCGCCATTCGGATATGATAGTTTGGGTGCTACTATTTCAAATAATAACACCAAACAATTGAACGGATCGTTTGCCATGACCACCTTGTATGATAAGATTCCTTTCCTCAAGAAAATGCTGAAGGATCAAAACAAGAATGGGCCTAAAGCACCAAACAGCAGGCTTCCCGGCAACAAACAAAACCCGGCCACCAAAACTACTCAACAGCAAGAAAAGGATAAAAAAGAGGAAAGTGATACCAACCACAATGGTATTTACTATACCGAAAAGTATTTTGTTTATCTAATAACATCTTTGAAAAATGTAACTTTTACCTACTCGAAAAACAGGGGTAGTATTCTGCCTAATTATGCAGGCAACTCAAAAATATTAGGTATGGATCCAAGTAATGGATGGAACCCCGGGCCTGCCTTTATTTTTGGCAGTCAGGTAAGGATTTTACAGCACATTCAGCAGGATAGTTTGCTGGAACGATTGGTGAATAATTATACCCCATACACAACTGTAAATACGGAAACATATAGTTTACACGCATCATTGGAACCATTGCCTGATTTTAAAATAGAGCTTACTGCCAACAGAACAATCTCACAGAACACCAGCGAATTTTTAAGTCAGACGAGAGGTAATGATGGAAAGTATTCATTGACTCCTAATACTTATAATGAAATGGGTAATTTCAGTATGTCGTATATATTCGTGAAAACCATATTCTCCGGCTCAAACGGCTCAACTGATATATCTCCGGTGTTCCAATCTTTCCTGGCCAACAGGCAAATCATTTCGCAGCGTTTGGCAAGTGGAAATAGAATCAACTCGGGTTATGCAGTAGATCCGATTACCAATTTCTACAAAGGATATAGTCCGTTATCTCAAAGTGTTGTAATTCCTGCCTTCCTTGCAGCCTATTCCGGTCAGGATGCACATAATGTAACCCTGAACCCATTCCCTTCAATTCCATTGCCGAACTGGACTATTTCATATAATGTTTACAAACCTATTGCCAGCTTATGGCCATGGGTAAAGAAGAATGTTAATTCAATTGTTTTAAGTAATGCATACAGCGGAACCTACACGGTTGGCGGATATAACTATAACCAGTTATTCGGAACCGACATTTATGGATTGCCTACCATTAAAGATCTGAATGGTGACTTCCTTCCAAAAGACCAGATACCTGCGGTGGCTATTTCTGACCAGTTTTCACCGTTGATAAAAATGGCTGTAACATTTAAGAATAATATTGTATCGAATTTTGAAATCAGGAATGAACGGCAAGCCGCTCTCAGTATGACCGACCTCACCATTACCGAGGTTCATGGTGTTGAATATATATTAGGGCTTGGCTATAAGATTAAAAACGTTCTGTTGCCAATAAAAATTGGCGGAAAAGCCATTAAAAACGATGTTACTCTGAGGGCTGACCTCTCTATACGAAGCAATGAAAATATTGTACGTAATTCCATCAACCTGTCCAACCAAATTACCGGCGGACAACAAATTATTACCATTAAAACCCAGGCGGAATACAACATAAACACCCGGGTAACCTTCAGGTTATTCTTCGATAAGATCATCAATAACCCTTTCATATCATCCACTTTCCCAACATCTACCATGGATGGTGGTATTGCGATAAGGTTCTCTCTATCGTAAACAGCCGCGAGCTATCAGCTTATTTAATAAAGCGTGAGCCAAATCATATATTGCATGTAAATGTACAAAACAAGCCGCGCTTTGCCGGCGTAGTTTTGTCATCCCGAATAGATTTATTTCTAAAAATTAAATCTGCTTCGGGATTATACGTAGTTTTGCCAAGTAATTAATACTTGCTTTATGAACCTGACATTAAAGATTTGGAGGCAGAAGAATGCCAACGACAAAGGTGGATTTGTTACCTACAAGGTAAGTGATATTTCATCGGATATGTCATTCCTTGAAATGATTGATGTACTCAACGAAAGCCTTATAAATAAAGGTGAAGAAGCAATTGCTTTCGACCATGATTGCCGCGAGGGAATTTGTGGAATGTGCAGTTTGTATATTAACGGCAGGCCTCATGGTCCGCTGAAAGGAACTACAACTTGTCAGTTGCATATGCGTTATTTTCATGACGGCGAAACCATTACTATTGAACCATGGAGGGCTGGTCCTTTCCCGGTAATAAAAGATCTGGTTGTTGACCGTAGCTCCTTCGACCGGATAATGCACGCGGGTGGTTTTATTTCGATAAGCACAGGTAATGCTCCTGATGCCAATGCTACTCCTATACCCAAGCACGATGCCGATGAAGCCTTTGATGCTGCTGCCTGTATTGGTTGCGGTGCTTGTGTTGCTGCCTGCAAAAATGGCTCTGCAATGCTTTTCGTTTCGGCCAAAGTTTCTCAATTGAGTTTACTGCCACAAGGCCAACCTGAAAGAGAAGAAAGAGCTTTGAATATGATAAAGGCAATGGATGAAGAGGGTTTTGGAAGTTGCACCAACACCAATGCCTGCGAAGCAGAATGCCCTAAGAATATTTCAGTTACAAATATTGCCCGTTTAAACAGGGAGTATTTGATGGGAGCTTTAAAGAAATAAGGTATTTTATTCGGTTTACCCGGGAGAAATTTTTATTTCGCAAGTAATTTTCGTTGTTGTGAATCCGTATAAAAGCGGATAGCAACTATTCCAAGAAAGAAAGGGATCAACCACATCATTTTACAACCAAACCTGCTGGAAACACAGGAAAACGTTGCCGCATCCCAGGCATTTAAAAGAATTGCCAGTAAAAATACAATAGCTATAGATCTGTATCCCTCAAGCTTTTTATTTTTCAGAAACAAAACGAGTAGTATACATAGCGTACTTATCACTAAAATTATATCGTATAAAGTATTTGCATTTCCGACAATGGGAAATCCACCCTGGTTTTGCTTTGCATCCTTGTAGCATTTTACATCATTCGGAACATATTTGGAGATCCTTTCAAAGAGTGGGGTACCTGCCGGGTATGCCACATTTCCGTCGAAGATATTAAATCCGGTTAGTTGTCTGCCTGTAGCTTTCAAGGAGGCTTCAATGTGGAGTTTGATATATTTCGGCTCTGTTAAAGTTGCAAAAATTATATCGTTTAATTCTTTCCTGTTTTCTGCAGACCAGCCGCCTGTTTTGTAAAAAGGGCTGTCGGTATGCCATACAAAAGCTCCGAGCGTATTCGGAAGAGAATCTTTATAGGCGCAAAGTTTATAGTTCCGTGTGCCGCAATATTCATTCAGGTATTGTTGGGTTATTCCCTGCTCAATCATGGCACCCATCATAAAAACATCTTTTGATTTGGATATAGCTGAACCCATTGTTAATATTGAGCTAAGTGTTAACGCAAACAGAATGCCAATATGGAGGCGCACCCGTTTGTGGTCTTCTTTTTTGAACAATATTTTTTTAGCGAGATAAATAATTACAAGCAATGAACTGAAAAGCAAAATATGCGACATGTGCATTGAAACCGCAATGAAATAAATAAGGAACAGGAAAATTCCGGTTTTTAATTTTATATTAAAAAAGAGAATTATTGCCAGAGATAAAAATGCAATGGGTGTAAAAATATCGGCAATAAGCTGGCTCGAAGTCCACGATATTCCTGTAAAAAGGGATAAAAATAAAATGATCATTATCCCGGGAAGAAAAAATGGTCTGTCTTCCGAAATCAGTTTAATGAAAAGAAAAATGAGATAGGAGAGGAGAAGTGACTGGAAGAAGATAACGGCCCACAACGAGAGGCCATTTAAGCTTGCTGCCCTAATAAATAAGCCGTATGTAATGGGTCTGTCTACCGGTGTTTCCAACTCAAACCCCGATGACAGATAAGTGGCAGTATCAGAATAAACAATAGGAAAACCATTGTAAAATGCATCTGCCATCAGGCAAATTGCACCCAATAAAACAAACAATATGAACTTGTAGTTTTTCAGCACAAACAAAACTATCAATTTCCGGCCAACTAAGCTGGAAAAGAAACGAAAAATCCTAGCCGTTGATCAGTGCGACCGCATGAGCACTTATGCCTTCTTGTCGGCCGATAAAACCCATCTTTTCATTGGTGGTGGCTTTAATAGAGATGTCATCAAAAGGTATTCCCATCACTTTTGAAAGAGCTTCACGCATGGCTGAAATATGTGGAGCAATTTTTGGCTTTTCAAGAATTACGGTTGCATCAATATTACCAATTGAATAGTTTTTTTCTTTTAAAAGATCAACTACTCTTTGCAATAATATTTTGCTGTCGATGTTTTTGAATTCGCTGGAATTATCCGGAAAATGTTTGCCAATATCACCTAATGCGGCGGCACCCAGAAGAGCATCGCAAATAGCGTGAATAAGTACATCGGCATCGGAATGGCCCAGGGGACCAAAGGTGGAAGGAATCTCAACTCCGCCTAAAATAAAGGGTCTTCCTTCATGGAGTGAATGAACATCAAAACCATATCCAATGCGGAATTTCAAAGCTGTTGAAGCAAATTAATTAGCGTCGGCAGGAGCAGGTGCATCGCCGTCTTTTTTCTTTGACTTGTCGAAATTAAACCCAATAGTAATCCGTAACGTATTCTGTAAAGGATTCTGTTGAGTTATAGGAATAAGATAAGATAAGTCAACATTCAGGGTAGTAAGTTTGAAACCGGCACCCATGGTAATGTATTGTCTTCCGCCTTTGGTCGGGTTTTCATAGTAAAAACCTGTGCGGGCAGCAAACTTATTATCGTACCAATATTCAAATCCGGTAGCGTAATTAATTTCGTGAAACTCTTCCAATGCTCCGCCCGGGGCATCATAAAATGATTGTATCATCCCTTGTGGTACAGAAACATTTGGATTGTCTCCGGCCGCCAGTTTAAATTGGCCATTCGGTCCAATTATCGGGCTTCCTGCGGCATCCAAAGTATATACGGGCGGGGTAGGAACCAGCAATTTATTTATATCAAGTGCCCAGGTGATTTTATTGTAATCGTCAAGATTCATAGTAATAGCAGGACCCAAACGCAGATTGGTTGGCAAGAAATCGGCATTACCGCTGTTGGTATAGCTAATCTTTCCTCCAATGTTTGATATGCAAATTCCGCCGGACACTATGGTTTTTTTACCGCCCCATTGCAGGTCTTTTGACTTATAATAGGTAGATATATCAACACCCTCAGATTGGCCAGCTTTGGTGTATTCACCACCAACTGAAACGGCTCCTGTAAGGTTAGAATAAATATATCTTGCAGCCATACCAACCGACCAGTGGTCGTTCAGTTTAAGCGAATATGCTGCATCTATCGAATATTCCGACGGGGTGAAACTTCCGATACTGTTTCCACTGTTATCTGTAAACTCAATATTTCCAAGCGAGAAGTATCGCATAGCAACGCCGAGCACCTGGTTTGATTTTAATTTTTTGTAAAAGGATAAATAACCCAGATTAATATCGGGTACTAATTGTCTTAGCCAGGGAGTATAGGAAATGGAAAATCCCATATCATCCTGTATGAAGCCAAGTTTGGCGGGGTTCCATGCAATGGAATTGGCATCGGGTGTAGTGGCCACACCACAATCGCCCATACCTCCTGCATTTGCATTGGGGCTGATAAGTAAAAATGGAACGGCTGTTGTAACAACGTTCACATTGTTGGCAAAGTTTTGGCCTAAAATATTGCTGCTCTGTGCTGACAAATAATTTCCTGTTAACGCAAGCGAAGCCAGCGTAGCAACAAATTTATACGAGGTACTGAAGTTCATGTGCATTATTCTTAAAATTGAGTAACGCTGCTAATCATCAAATAGTATGTTTTGAATTAATAATGGGGTTGCAAATATAGGAAACCTTACAATATGACAAGCTTTTGGTAGGTATCGGCAGTACCGCCTGTGCTCGTCATAACTTTAAGATGATAAATATATACTCCTTTTCCAATTTTATCGCCATAGTCATCCTTTCCATCCCAATCAATAGGTTGAGAACGGAAACTATCTGTTTTAACAGTAGTTACAATGTTTCTTACCAGTTTACCTGATACCGAAAATACTTGAATTTGAACATTCATAAGATCACAAACCTCATTTATTTCAAAGAAGAATTGAGTGTGGGTTGTAAATGGGTTGGGATAGTTTAAAACATGCTGCAGTTGCAAACTCGAATTAGGTTCTACATTAAATTCAGTTGATGAAATGGAGGTATTATCATAAACATTCCAAACACGCAAGGTTATGGTGTGTGTTCCATTACTTAATGAAGTGAACGGAAAGGTTATTGTTCCGCGCTGGTAGCTATTTAACGAAGGCTGAAAGTAGCTGGTAACATCATAGGTATTAGCCGTGTTATTATCCAGCACAGCAGTAATATCATGACCCACCGAGGTCCCGGTAGTGTTTATTCCGTTACTGTCGAAAACTATGGCAAAAAGAGATGGGTTTTGATTGGTAAGCCCTCCATATGCAAAGTTACTGTCGTTCATAAAGAGCCTTACTTTAGGGCCAATGCCATTGTTATGTGCTGTTGGCGAAGTGCCGCCAATAATAATGTTCTGATAGTTTCCGGTTGCATCATTCACCCCGTTTTGGGCGTAGTAGCTAATTTTACCAAACCCGTAGTAGTAAAGAATATCTTTAGGCATTACATAGGAGAATGTGAATTTCCCGTTGTTCACCGTTATCATTCCTTTATACAGGTTGTTCTTTCGTAAGGTAAATGTTTCTATAGGGCTGTTTGAACCTCCAAGATTATTAAGGGTTGTAATACTATCGTATTTATCGAGCACACTCGGATTAAGCAATCCGGTGAAATTTGTGAGGATATTACCTGCACTATCTCCAACATAGCCCGATACAGTAACTTTCGCAAGAGCCCTTAAAGTATCGGCTAACGCAGATACCGGTTTCGCGTCAATAGATGTTGTATATACATTATACTTCGGATAGTTAAGTCTTACAGCAGGATCTCCAAGAAGCGAGAACATAAGGTTGTTAATGGTAGTACCTCCCGTACTATTTTTAGCAGCTGTTAGCAGATCGCCGAAACGTGGCATGTTTCCATCCGGAAGTTTGGTGTATAACACCTGGAAAAATGCATTATTAAGATTATAGTTTCCGGAAGCAAACACTTCACGCACTGCGCTCATCATTCCAATTACACCGCCTGTAGGTATGGTAACGGATAATTCACCGCCCGATAATTCCAGTGGATTATCCCATTCGCCAAATGCGCAGGAAGCGTTAAAGAAAAGAGGTAATGCATTTACATTGGTCCATGAATTAATGTCGGTAAAATCAAGCACCCTTTCAAGGGCAAGTCCGCCGGGTCCGCCATGGCCTTCGTAATTATAGATCAGCAGTCCCTGATTCATCTGGTCATCAATGGCAATATTAACCGATGGATAACGAGCTCCTCCAGGTGTTTGAACCATTTGGTAGGCATCAAGATAAATTTTATTTACATTCAGGTTTTTATAATGACTTGTTACATAATTTGTAATATTTTCGGTATAATTCTGAAACAAATCTCCATTACCGTCATGTGCAATAAAACATACCGTATTTCTCCAGTTGGCAAGATTGTATTGGGCTTGGGTATTGCAGCAATTTGTTGTAGAACTAATAGATTGCCCCGAAGGAGTTTCATAGGCTATTATTTTATTTACAGATGCCTGTGCTTCTGTAACATTATCTGCCGGAATACGGCCTACTGAAAGGTCAATACTATATTGGTTTCCATCAGGTGCGGTGGTAACAGAACTGTCTACTAAAACAAAATAATCATCAGCAACATATGAACCGGTAGGTGCAAACGACTCTGCAGATTCATATGCAATAACGTAATTGGTATTTCCCGTCAACCTGTTCTTTGGGTCAAAGGAACCATCTCCAAACAGCAATAAATATTTTGGCAAATTTGCATAAACATTTCCTGCACGGTCATACAACATTCTAACGTAATCACGAATAGCGGTCGGGTCCTGGCGGCCTGAGGAAAACTCATTATATACCTGCTGAGTGGTTACCACATTCACACTCAGGTTATCATGCGTCCTGTGGAATTTTGCCAATTGTTCCGACTGGGCCATAAACAATGGATTGGTCACAATGATCATATCCGCTTCAGGGTCAGCATGTAAATTTTGATTGGCAACCTTGCCAAAAATATGAGCACTGTCAAGCGATTTTCCTGTAAATGCAACAAATTGACGCAAGGTATCAGAAGGAAGAGCATAGGAATAAACACCACCTGAAGTGGAAAGGAAAGAAACATTAGAAACATTTTGCGGATTGGTTACATCCCATACCTGTATTGGGGCAATGGAAGAAACATTATAACGCGAAATATTACCTGCACCCACCGATCTACTATCTCTGAATTCAAATTGATTTTGGGTTCCCATAGTAAGCTGCCTCCTTGCATTTGCTTCAACATAATACAGCCATCCTATGGCACTTGGGGTAAGTTTGGTAATTGTAACCGAAACAAGTGAACTGCTTGGTGTGTATGTATATGCTCGGTTGCCAAGGGCTGCATAGGGGTCGGTATACACGCAGGTAACGTTGTTAATTGAATCTATTGCTCCTGTGGGGCCCACAGCATAGCAACTTACAGCACCACAATTGCGGGATGCAATGGAAGTATTTACGTAGACAGGAGAGGTGAGCGAAATGTTCGGAAAATTAAAAGGTATGGTATATTGGGTGGTTGATTCAAAATATTCGCCAAACCATTCGGCACCCGAATTGATCAGGTTTTTACCATCCAGTTCATGATAGGCATAATCATCATAGGTACTTACGGTATCCGTTGCCAGGGTAATGGAAGATGCCTCATTACCAATTCTTTTTCCGGGTCCCAGATCCGTATTGATATAGTAATAAGTTGTGTCGGAATAAAGGTTTACCGTATGATGGAAATGCTTGTCGAAGGAGTATTTCCATACATTAGGGTTTTGACCGTAAAACAATACATAATCACTTGTTTTAAAAGTTGAATCTGTTTGACCATTCACATAAATGGCATTTTCAATTAAATCGTCGGGCCGGTAAGTTTTATTCGATTGAGGTAACATAGCTCCACCGTTACCATAAATACGAATATTTGCAGGCACCAGTTTTGACATGTCAATTCCGAGGCGTTTTAAAAAAGTATAACTTAATTTAAAAACTCCGTCACTAGTTACGCCTATCCTATACCAACTGCCCGATTTAAGAACGGAATTTGTGGCGAAGGTCACCAATGAATTAGTATTCCTTTCCGATTCGTGCCGTTGATTGATATTTAAACTATACGAAACCAATTTTTCATAGGTTCCGGTAACCGGGTTTTTACGGATCGGGGTAAATTTTACATTCACATAAAATTCTTTGCGATAGCTTACAACTTTTGAGGAAGGAACTATGGTATTGGTTATAAATTGACCATTATCAGCTAAAACTTTGGCTTCCTGATCGGTAAGTGGCTCATATTTGGCATTTAATAAAGAAACAATTGCAGAATTCGAATTTCCGTTCAATTTTATGTGCTGAAAAATTTCAGGCAAATAATGATTTTCTTTAGGGTAAAGGGCATTTTTACAATTTAAAAACATAACATCCGGAGTATTTTCTCCCATATTGTCTTTAAAGGGTTTTCCCCATTCCAAGGTAATTTGACCATTGGCCGCCACACTTTTTCCGGGTTCGGCAACAGGAGTTGAAGGAACAGGTTTAACCGGCACTGGTGCCGGAGAAGGTACTGACTTTGTGGGTTTTACTGGTATCTGCTTATTGGTAACCTGAGACTGTACAGGTGCGTATAAGAATAGAAACAACAGGAATGAAACGGAGGTTAAAAATTTCATGTGCTTTAAAAATGGTAAAGTATTCCTGTTGCAAAGTAAGCTAATTTTTAGTTGGTTTGTATTGATGTTTGTGGAGAAACTTAAAACAATTAAAATTATTGTACACCCTCTAAAAATAGTACCTGTTGTAACATTCAATAAGTTTTTTTCGTACATTTGTCCCCTAATGTCTGTTACTACAATGAAAAATATACTACTAATAACTTCACTTACCTTGGTGATGACGGGAGGGATAATATATGATTCAGCCGCACAGGACGCGCAATTCACGCAGTTCTATGCAAACCCGCTTTATCTCAATCCGGCATTCGCAGGGAGTGAAAGATGCCCAAGGGTTTGTGTTAACTTTCGTGATGAGTGGCCAGCTATTCCGGGTAACTTTGTGACTTATAGTGCTTCTATTGACAGATATGTGGATGCTTTGGCCGGTGGAATTGGATTATTGGTAGAACAGGATAAAGCAGGTTCAGGAGTGGTGACAACCAACAATATCAGTGCTATATATGCTTATCAGTTAAATATTAACCGCAACTTTGCAATTAATGCAGGATTTCAGGCAACATACCATCAAAAGAGCATCGATCAGAGCAAACTTAACTTTGGCGATATGATCGATCCTGTGAGAGGTTTTGTTTATTCCACTTCCGAGCAATTAACACGTACTAATGTTAGTTCTCCTGACTTTTCGGCAGGTATACTTGCCTATGGACGCAATGTATTCTTTGGTGCTTCCTTCGATCACCTTACCCAACCCGATGAATCATTTGTTCAGGGAGCCAGCCCATTGCCATTAAAATATACAGCACACGCCGGTGCTATGATACCGGTAAATAACCATTCTACTTTGTCTGAAGACCAATTTACTATTTCACCGAATATACTTTTCCAAAAGCAGGGTGACTTCCAGCAACTTGACCTTGGATTCTACGCTATTAAAGGTGCCGTGGTTGGCGGTTTCTGGTACAGGAATCAGGATGCAGTTATCTTATTGATAGGTATTGATAAGAAAAACATTAAATTCGGTTATAGCTACGACGTAACCATATCAAAATTAACACTGGCAACAGGAGGTTCACATGAATTATCCCTGGTATTCCAGTTTCAGTGCCGTCCTAAAAGACACCAATATAGAGTTGTTAACTGTCCTTCCTTCTAATATATTCTTTACTTAACCAAAAGAAAATCATGAATAAAAGCGTAAAAATTCTCGGAATAGCAGGATTATTTATCTTAGGTGCCTGTGGCCATGAAAGATCTTCTACTACCGGTTGGAATTATAACGACCCGAACAACGGTGGATTTGAAGTAAATCCTTACGAAGAACAGGAAACCGGTCCGGGCCTTGTATTTATTGAAGGTGGTACCTTTACCCAGGGTAGGGTTCAGGATGATGTTATGTCAGATTGGAATAACGTTCCAAGACGTGTTACCGTTTCTTCTTTTTATATGGATGAAACCGAAGTAACCAATACAAACTACAGGGAATATCTTTACTGGACAAACCGGGTTTTCGGACCTAACTATCCGCAAGTATATATTAAGGCATTGCCGGATACCCTTGTTTGGAGAAATAAACTTGCATTTATGGAAGATATGGTGAAATATTACTTCCGCCATCCATCCTACCAAAACTATCCTGTTGTTGGTGTTGATTGGTTGCAGGCAAGCGATTATTGCAAATGGCGTACCGACAGAGTAAATGAATATGTACTTGTTCGTGAAGGGGTAATTGACTGGAGCCAGTCTCCTTCCGATGCAGATTACTTTAATACCGAAGAATATCTTGCCGGAAAATGGGCAGGTAAGGTGAAAGTTCCGCTTCCTGATTACAATCCTTCTAACCAAACTAACGGTAATAACGTAGGTAGAAACGTAAAGATTGAAGATGGTATCTTTTTACCGGACTATCGTCTTCCTACTGAAGCTGAATGGGAATTTGCAGCTTTGGGTTTAATTGGAAACACTCAGTTTGAACTTATTTCTCAACGTAAAATTTATCCTTGGAATGGTCACGCAACCCGTAACCCGGATGAAAAATACATAGGACAGGAACTGGCTAACTTCCAGAAAGCTGCCGGTGATTATATGGGTGTTGCAGGTGATTTGAATGACGCTGCCGATATTACTTCTCCTGTATTTTCATACTGGCCTAATGATTATGGTCTGTATGGCATGGCAGGTAACGTGAGCGAGTGGGTAATGGATATCTACCGCCCAATGATGCCTTATGATGGATTTGACCTGAAGCCTTTCAGAGGAAATGAATTTGCCACCCAGGTTAAAGATCAGGATGGTATTGTAATCCAGGATTCTATTCAATATAACAGCGATAGCGATATCGTTAGCATTCCTGGCGAGGTTAAATACAGACCAGTGGATAATCAACACAAAGAAGATAACCTTGCTTTCAGAAGAAACTACCACGAATCGGATGAAAGAGATTATTTGGATGGTGATCCAAACTCAAGTATGTATTTTATTGAAGGTGAAGCTGCTAGAGCCGGCCACCCAAAAGGAAAGTTGATGTATGAAACCGGAAGTACTACTCTTATCAGCGATGAAGCAAGGGTTTACAAAGGAGGTTCATGGAAAGACCGTGCATTCTGGATGAGTCCGGGTACACGCCGTTTCCTGGATGAGCACCAATCAACTGACTATATCGGTTTCCGTTGCGCCATGTCAAGACTTGGAAACCCTATCGGGGTTGCTAAACCGGGCGGACGTTACTAATAAAACATAATTCAAAAGAAAATCCCCGGCTTTTGGTCGGGGATTTTTTTTGCTCCATTTCTTAATGCCACTAAAACACTAAGCCACAAAAGTTCACTAAATTTATTTCGTGTATTTTTGTGTTTTAGTGTTTTGGTGGCCTGTTTATTCCTCTTATTTCTACTTTTGGCAAATATTAAAGCAGATGTTGATAGACAAAATAAAATCCCTCGCTTCTAAAAATTTTGAAACCGTTATCGGTTACAGGAGGCATATCCATGCAAACCCTGAATTGTCTTACCAGGAGTACAATACCGCTGATTACGTTGCTTCGATATTAACGGAGTTTGGTATACCTAACACACGTATGGCAAATACGGGCGTTATAGGCATTATAGAAGGCAAACAACCCGGCAAGACTATAGCACTTAGGGCAGATATTGATGCCCTTCCTATAGAGGAAAAAAACGATATTTCTTATAAGTCGAAAAATGCAGGTGTAATGCATGCATGCGGACATGATGTGCATACTTCTTCTTTGCTGGGTGCCGCTAAAATTCTGAAAGAACTTTCCAATGAATGGAGCGGAACAATAAAGTTGATATTTCAACCTGGTGAGGAAAAGTTACCCGGTGGCGCATCTATACTTATTAAGGAAGGGGTCCTTGAAAACCCTGCGCCGGTTTCAATTATAGCCCAACATGTATTCCCTTCGCTGGAAGCTGGGAAAGTTGGCTTTGCATCTGGCCCTTATATGGCAGCCTGCGACGAAATTTATCTTACCGTAAAAGGTAAAGGTGGTCATGCAGCACTTCCAAAATCTACTATTAGTCCACTTTTAATTACCTCGGAGATATTGTTAGAATTGGATAATGCATTCATGCAAGGCAAACCTAATCATCAAATTATCAAATCATCAAATTATCAAATTAGCCTCCCGGTTGTTTTAGCATTTGGTAAAATGAATGCCAATGGTGCTACCAATGTTATTCCCAATGAAGTAAAGTTAGAAGGAACCTTCCGCACTATGGATGAAAACAGCAGAGCAGGTGCCCATAAATTGATTCGTGAAATTGTTTCTTCCGTTGCAAAAAAATGGGGCGGAGATTTTGGACTTAGTATTGATAAAGGATATCCTGTACTTATAAATAATGAGGAAGTAACTAACAGAGCAAGAGCAGGTGCCGAAGAATTTTTAGGTGAAGAAAATGTGGTTACTCTGGAGCCCCGCATGACTTCGGAAGATTTTGCATTTTACTCGCTTTTAAAACCTAGTTGTTTTTACAGGCTTGGTACAGCCAATACCGCCAAAGGTATCACCTCTGGTTTGCATACTCCAACTTTCAATGTTGAAGAAAGCACTATTGAAACCGCAACGGGTTTAATGGCGTGGTTAGCTATTAATGAGTTGTCATTCATTAACCCCGTCCTTTAGGTCGGGGTATTTAAGAATAGGTCGTGACTTTTCCCTCTCCTTGTAGGAGAGGGCAGGGTGAGGTCTTTTAATTATTAATACCCGTCCTTTCATTCATTAGCCCCGCCCTTTAGGTCGGGGTAGGATAAGTTGTTTACAAATGCTAGGGCTTTAGCCCTTTATTCAAGGGCTAAAGCCCTCAGAATTTATGTTAGGTATTTCCACTCCTCACCATAAATGGCGGGGCTAATGAATGAATCTTATTTCTGAATCACCATCTTCCCGCTTCCCACCAATCCACCATCTTGTTTCAAAACTCTGTAAAAATAAACCCCGTTGGGTTGATTTGTCAACTCAATGAGATTGTCACCCTGAGCGGAGCGAAGGGTCTCTGTCAATACTTTCTTACCCATTTCATTATAAATTTCAATCGAGCATTTTTCGTTAGTATTTGATAAGGAAAGGGTGAAAGTACCGGAGGAGGGGTTAGGGAAAACCTTAATTAATTCAAGGTCATTGTTTAATTGAGGGATACTTGCATTATTGTTAGAGCAATCCTGCCACCTAGCTACAAATGGCATATCATACCCATAAACTAATGTGTCCGAACCAAAAATTGTCGTATCAGCTAAATCTCCTCCAAAATAAATATATCTGCCACTCTTATCAACACCAACTGCATCTCCATCGTCTTCATTCCCTTCACTAAAGATGGTACCGCATAATACTTTGCCTGAAGAATCAAAATGAATTATAGCAGAAGCAGATGTCTTATTGGTAATCAAGTTGAATGTGTCCACACCGAATTTGAATTTGTAATTTTGAAAAAAACTTTTTGAAATACGAAATATTAAATACCCTCCTCCTTGTGTAGTTGTGTCACTGGCTATTGAATTTGGATAGCAAGATACCGGGCTAATTAAATCACCGCATTGTTTTGCCCAAATTACATTACCATTGGAATCGTATTTTACCAAAAAATCTCTACCGTTCTTCATTATTAAAGTGTCTGAACCAAATGAAATAGTATCATCAAAATACCCTGTTATATAGGGATATCCCTTGCCATCAATTGAAATAGAATATGCATCTGCGCCATTATCAAGGGTAGCAGCAGCTTCAGATTGTTTTGCCCATATCACATTACCCGATGAATTGTATTTTACTATAAAAATATCTGCCCATACGGGGTGAGCCCCACTCGCTGTTTTTAATAAAAATGAATCAAAGGAGATAGTATCTTGAAACAAACCGGTAAGGTATATATTGCAATGCTTATCTATTGCAATAGAATTTGCCTGCCCCCAACTTACACCGCTTGAAACAGAACCCTGTTTAGCCCAAAGCGCATTTCCCGTTGAATCATATTTAACCAAAAAAACATTACCATAGTGACTTGGCTTAGTTACTAATGTAGAGCTACCAAATGAAATAGTATCAGCAAAAAATCCTGTAATATAAATTTTGCCTGAATCATCTACTGCGATTGAGTTAGATGAACCGAAACTTGAACTTTTTTCACTTTGTTTAGCCCAAACTACGTTTCCGGTTGAATCGTACTTCACTAAAAAAATCCCCCCGGTATTACCGCTGTTTATTAACGTGAACGTGCCAAATTTAATAGTATCATTAAACATTCCGGTTACATAAACATACTCACCTTTGTAGGTTGTAACTGAGAATCCCCATCCATAACTGTTTTTGCTTAGAGCCATGCCATTTTTTGCCCAAATTAAATTGCCGTTTGAATTATATTTGGTCAAATAAACTCCTCCTATACCTTTAAAAGTGTCTTGACCAAAAGTAATTGTGTCTTGATAAGTACCCGTAGTGTATACATTACCCGAGCCATCGACAGCAGTGCTATGGTCTCGGCTTGCATCTCCTCCACCATGTATTGAATGTGGAACTGCTTCTCTTCCCCATAACCAACTTTGCCCTATACAATATGAAAAGCTATATATGAATAAGCAAGAACAAATAATTATTTTATGCATAAAGTTTTATTAATTGCAAAGATACTCCCAAGTTCTCTTCTTTCATCCCCCACTTATTATCCTGCGGCTTTCATTTATTATATGGTAGGTTTTGGCAGTTTATTGGCAAATTTCTTCTTTCTCTGTGAAACGCTGTTTCCTTTGAGAACTCTGTGTTAAAATTCGGTCATTGACTTTTTACAAAATCACTTTTTAGTGTTTTATCTTTGTATCACCCGCCTTAGTTTTAACGGCGGCGGGCAGCATGAGAAACCATAAAATTCCTGTAATTACTCAAATAGTTTATGACAAAAATGAAAAAGTATATACATGTTTTTGCTATAAAATCCTGTTATTCTCTGTTATTAACAAGGATTTAAAAATTCAAATATCTGAATATCAAATAATAAGATTTTTACGTGTTCGAGTTTGGGCCTGTTATTTTTCTGTTATTGCGCTTGTTACCTCCCTGTTATTTTCTGTTATTGCGCAAATTTCATTTTATATCAAAAATAAAAAACGTGATATCAATAAATTATTGATTCGTGTCACACAAAAAATGGTATTTTCTGTGAAAAAAACCTTTCGGCAATTAGTAAACAGCGGTAAGCTATTTGGAAGCTAGTTTAATTTTGGTTCCGGCCGTAAGGCTGGCAGTTCCTTTCAGGTGGTTCAGCTTTTTAATAAGCGCAACTGAAATACCTGTGCTTTGCGAAATATGGAACAGGGTATCACCTTTCTGAACTATATAATAATCTTTTTTAGCTGCTGCTTTTCCTTTCTTGCTTGCCACGGTTGAACTTCCTTTTCCTTTGCGGTTTACATACACCATCAAGTGCTGTCCTGCATGAATATCGGCACTTGCAAGACCGTTCCATTCTTTCAGTTCGCGCACGGTGCAATGGTATCTGTTTGCAACTGTGCTCAGGTGTTCTCCTCTTCTCACACGGTGATATTCTACTTCCGGCATGTTCTGTTGCATGGCCAGAATTTGTCCGCTGGAAAGGGTGTCTTTATTAGCAAGTTTGTAAATAGCATCTTCATTCGCTACAAAGGTTCCAACTTTTCCAATTGGCAGGCAAACTGTATAGCATCCATCGCTTGAGTATGGTATCACACCCAATTTATAACTTGGATTCAGGTACGCTACTTCGCTGTATGGTACGTTCAGGTATTGCGCAATTTGTGCAAACGATAATTGCTGATGTACACAAACGGTGTCAATATCAAAAAAGGTTGCATTTGGAATGCCTGGATAAATATTGTGGGAAGTAGCGTAGTTCATAACATAGTTCACAGCAATAAATGCCGGAACATAGCCCTGGGTTTCCTTAGGCAGGTAAGGGCGTATAGCCCAGAAGTTTGTCTTTCCTCCCGAACGGCGGATAGCTTTGCTTACCTCCATTGGTCCGCAGTTGTATGCAGCCAATGCAAGTTGCCAGTCGTTAAACATGCCATACAGAAATTTGAGGTATTCAGCAGCAGCAATGGTAGATTTAACCGGGTCATTACGTTCATCAACATAGGATGATACTTGCAAGTTATAGAGTTTTCCGGTGGTGTACATAAATTGCCACAAACCGCGTGCCCCGCATTTAGAGCATGCCGTAGGATTCATGGCAGATTCTACCACGGCCAGGTATTTCAATTCCAATGGCATTTTATAACGGTCCAGAACCTGCTCCATCATTGGGAAATATAATTTAGAAAGGGCAAGAACCCGTGAAGTAAGTGCCTTTCTTCTAAGGTACATTCCAATGTAAGATTTTACTACATCGTTGTACTGAAGATCGAAAGGAGAATTGGCATCGAGTTTTGCCATGCGGTCTGCATATTCTTTATCGGTGTAATAGGGAACGGAATCTACAGCAAATTTAAAAGAAGGGGATTTTACAATGTCATATCCTTTTTCAAAAAAGTTAAGGTGGGAAATACTATCCAGGTTAGCAGCAATAGGATCATCTGCAAACAACGCCGAATCTTTTTTGGAAAGCGTGGTGGCGGTTTGCGCAGAAACCATTCCTGATGCAAAAACTGCAAGGAGAACAAAAAGGATAGTTACTTTCTTTATAAACATAGGTATTGTATACGAAGGATTGAGTAATAAGTTCCGGTAAAATGCAATTTTACAAATAAATATTTGCAATGCAAAATATTTTCACTTAAACATATTCACTAATGAATGTTCATTAGCTCTTCCGAAAATGCAAGTAAGGTAGTTTCGTCATATTTACGTCCCATAAGTTGAACACCAAAAGGCATACCATTGGAATGTTTGCCTATTGGCAATGATATTGCCGGAAGCCCTGTAATATTGGCCTGAACAGTAAAGATATCTTCCAGATACATTTTAACCGGGTCGAGGTCATTTTGCCCAAATGGGAAAGCTGTTCCGGGTGTTGATGGCAATAAGATCAAATCGTAATCTTTTAAAATTTCATTTGTTTTTTCAACAAATATTCTCCTCACTTTTTGTCCGCGTGCATAGTATGCATCATAATATCCGGTGCTCAAAACAAAGGTGCCAAGCATTATTCTTCTTTTCACTTCTTTGCCAAATCCGGCTGAACGCGATTTCTTATAAACCGTATCAGGGTCCTTTGCATCGGGGCTTCTGTAGCCATAATTAATACCGTTGTAGCGGGAAAGATTGGAGGATGCTTCTGCAGTTGTAAGTACATAATAAGTCGGTACAGCATAGTCAATGAACGGAAAAGAAACCGGCTCCACAACATGTCCTTTTGCTTTCAGTTCTGCAATCGTTTTTTCGAGTTGCGCTTTTATTTCAGTATCCAAGCCTTCATGCTCAAGGCATTCTTTTATATATGCAATGCGGATTTTAGTGGTATCTGTTTTTTTGTAATCTTCAAAATAATTCGGAGATTCCTTTTGTAAAAGAGTGCTATCGAATTCATCTTTGCCTGCCATTATTTCAAGCAACAATGTAGCATCTTCAATGTTATTTGTGAGTGGGCCTATCTGATCGAAAGAAGAAGCGTAAGCAAGAAGTCCGTAACGGGAAATCCTTCCATAGCTTGGCTTAAAACCCACCACACCACAGAATGATGCAGGCTGACGAATGGAACCGCCGGTATCACTTCCGAGTGCTGCCGTGCAAAGTCCTGCGGCTACAGCAGTAGCAGAACCTCCGGATGAACCACCCGGAACTTTTGAATTATCATGCGGGTTCAAAACTTTTCCGTAAGCCGATTTTTCATTGGAACTTCCCATTGCAAATTCATCGCAATTGCAACGGCCAATAATTATTGCATCTTCCGTTAAAAGCCTTTCCACTACAGTGGAATGGTAAAGTGAAACAAATCCTTCCAGTATTTTTGATGACGCAGAAACCCGATGACCTTTATAGCAAATATTATCTTTTAGTGCTATAACCATTCCTGCTAATCTGCCGGCTTTTCCTTTCCGTATTTTATCATCAACCTCTTGTGCACGAAGTAAAGCTTCATCACCGAAAACTTCAAGAAAAGCATTCAGATGCTTGTTTTCTTCAATCCGTTTTAAATAGGAAGCGACAAGTGTTTCGCAGTTCAATTTACCTGCGCTTATCTCTTTTTTAATTTCACTAAAAGTTCTATTCCCACTCATAAACTAACTTAACTTTTTGTATTTATTTTATCAATCGCCTTTGCCAATTTATGGTCTTTCTCAGTAACAATATCACCCGCATCATGCGTGTATAGCCATATTTCAAGTTCGTTATAGGTGTTCTTCCATTCAGGATGATGGTCCATCTTTTCGGCAATCAACGCAACATGAGTCATGAATGAAAATGCCTCTTTGAAGTCTTTAAATTTAAACTTCTTGTTGAGTTTATTATTTTTTTCTTCCCACATAATTTTATAATTTAGGTTAAGGAGCTAAACGCTCAATTTTCCATTTATCGTTTTCCAAAGTATAAAGTATTCTGTCATGAAGGCGGCTTGCTCTTCCCTGCCAAAATTCAATTCGGTTTGGTATAATGCAGAATCCTCCCCAAAATGGCGGACGGGAAATTTCTGCGTTTTCATGTTCAATCATGAAATTATGATGTTTCATCTCTATTTCATCACGGCCTTTTATCACTTTACTTTGAGGTGAAACCCATGCTCCCGCTTTACTTCCCGGTGGCCTTGAGTTGAAATATTTATCCGAATCTTCAATACTAACTTTCACCACATTCCCTTCAACCCTCAATTGTTTTTCAATAGAATGCCAGTAGAATGTCATCGATGCAAATGGGTTTTCAATTAACTCCTTTCCTTTGCGACTATCGTAATTGGTGAAAAAAACAAATCCATCTTTTTCCAAACCTTTCAGCAACACAACCCTTGCCGATGGTTTACCATCTTTTGTTGAAGTTGATAATACAAACGCATTGGCACTATCTGGTGCGCTTTTCAAAGCGTCGGCAAACCATTTTTCAAATTGTTTGAAAGGATGAGCTTCGACGTCTGACTCAGATAAAGAGTCTCTGCCTGGCCTATATTGGATACCTAATAAATCGTTATTTAAAATACTCATGGCTAATTGCTAGGATACAAAATTAGCAAAGTAATGCGTATTATTCTTTTCTACCTGCAACCATAACAATTTTCCAGCGAATTTCCCTTGTTTTAAGCGGGCCTCCCCATGCTTCTGCAAGTTTCTTTTTTATAGGTTCCACAGGATCTTTACCGGTTGCTTTCATATAATTTTGGGTGGCCGACCAGCTATACATATTTCCAATGATAAACTCGAGGTTGGCATTTACAGAAGTTTTAAATTCCGGCGTTTCAATTCTTTTAAACGGCATTGGAATATCCTTATAATGATTACGTGCATAAGCAGATTCGGGTGGCCAGTAATCTTTTAAAAATACTCTTGATAGGTTCAATACAATCGGATCAATGTCACTATCTATTTCGCTATCGCAATAAGTCCATGCAGCAACTACGCCTCCGGGTTTCAGCACTCTATCCACTTCTTTATAAAACTTGTCGAATTCCATCCAGTGAATAGCGGCCGCTATAGTCACCAAATCAACAGTACCTGTTTCTATGCCACTGCTATCCGCCAAAGCCTTGCGGTACGTTATTTTTTCATGTTGTATAGCATTGCGCAATTGCTGCTCGCTGCCATCAGTCGCAATTACTTTTTTGAAATATTTTGTAATCGGAATAGCAGCCTGACCATTGCCTGTGGCGCAATCCCAGACTAAATCATGCACCTTAACCAGGGATGTTAAATAGATAAAAAGCTCATCAGGGTAATGCGGGCGTGATTTAACATAGATAGCAGATTGGGATGAGAAATAATCTTTGAATTCCATATAAATCCTGTGTTCCCCAAATTTAAGAAAGAAAGCGGTAGATAAAATAAATAACCCCTAATTCTACCTGTATTATCAGATGAAATTAAGGGTTACAAAAATGAAAATTATAACAATTTTATTTCTTGTCGTAGCTATACGTTTTTCCCATGATGGAAATGCTAAGTTGGCTATTTGATTTATTATAACCAAATTTAATTTTGTTTGTTCCCATGGAAAGTGTAAGGGTGTCACCTGCTGCTGTTCCGGTCATTTTGCTGCCCATGTGGGTCAGGTTGTAGTTGTCGCCTTCTTTGGCCACATTAAAGGTATCAGCTTTTCCATCCATGCTGCCGATCCATCTTCCAACAAACTTGTCTCCTCCGCCATTACAAGCGAAAAATAATGTTGTCAGTGCTCCAATTGCTAATAAATTCTTTTTCATTGTCGTATTTTTAAGGGTTAAGGTGTCAAAAGTAATATTTTTATGCATGTTTACTAGAAAATAAATTCAACAGTAAGGACATTGAAGTATTTTAGTTAGCTAAAACTTTACATTTGCCCTTCAATTTAAAAAGTGTTTTGAAAATAGTTGCTACAAAAGATGAACTTGAAAGCCTGCTTGGGCCCCAAAGGGCAAAGGGCAATAGCATTGGTTTCGTGCCAACTATGGGCGCATTGCACAAAGGTCATATATCGCTTGTAAATCTTTCAATTGCAGAAAACGATATTACCGTTTGCAGCATTTTTGTAAATCCAACTCAATTCAACGATCCTGCGGACTTAAAGCGTTACCCAAGGCCGGTTGATAGCGACCGCCAAATGCTTGAGAATGCAGGCTGTGATATACTTTTCATTCCATCTATAGAAGAAATGTATCTAGATAATGATTACACCTTGCTGAATGAGGATTTCGGCATACTGGACAAGGTGATGGAAGGTCAATCACGCCCGGGCCACTTTGCAGGAATGATTACCATTGTGAACAAACTTTTCAATGCTGTTAAGCCTCACAAAGCATATTTCGGTAATAAGGACTTTCAGCAACTAACTATTGTAAAGTACTTTGTAAAGAAACATAACTTGCCTCTTACCATCCGCGAATGCCCGATCAGTCGTGATGATGACGGGTTGGCTATGAGTTCGAGAAACAGATTATTATCTCCAGAGGAAAGAAAAGCAGCGACATTAATCCCGAACACACTATTTAGTGTGAAAAAAACTTGGGGAACGGCAAAAATTTCAGACTTAAAAAAGTTCGTTTTGGACGAATTTGCAAAAGAGCCCATCTTAAAGCTCGATTATTTTGAGGTTGTGAACTTCGATACACTCATATCAGTTACTGAACCAATATTGCCCGAAATGCCAATTATTGCTTGTATAGCCACATTCGCGGGCAAAATACGCCTCATTGATAATATACGGCTTCAATAGTAAGCTGTTATAGGTTTATTTGGCCTTGATTTAAAGGAAAATTCCATTCAATTCGTTCAGATTGTGAATAACATTCAGTAAAATAATTCAGAAAACATACTTGTATTGATTGAAAATTTTACTTTTGCAAAAATTTTAAAAAAAGTAAACCCATGTACTGGACATTAGAACTAGCATCATATTTGGAAGACGCACCATGGCCGGCTACTAAAAGTGAACTTATAGATTACGCCATTCGCTCCGGAGCTCCTATAGAAGTTGTAGAAAACTTACAAGAGATGGAAGACGAAGAAGAAATATATGAGAACATCGAAGAGATCTGGCCCGATTACCCAACCAAAGAAGATTTTCTTTTTAACGAAGACGAATATTAAAGAGTTATAAGTTATGAGTTATAAGTTATAACCCGTAGTCAATTCGGACATAACTCATAACTTATAACTCATAACTGAAACTATGGCTTCCGACATATTGCTTTCGTTTGAGCGGAATGAGAAAATTGATTTCTTAAAGAAAACGCTCAAAGAAAGCCCCGCTTGTTGTGTTAATCCTGAAAAGCTTTCGGGGAGTGCCCTCGCATTTATTGCCTCAAGCGTTCTGGGTTCACTAAAAGGGAATCATTTATTTATACTTCCCGAAACGGAAGAATCTATTTATTTTTCAAACGACCTTGAAAATCTGCTTCCCGGCAAGGATATACTCTATTATCCTGCCATAACTCCCGCTGAACGCGCAAGGGATTCCGGCAGGGCAGGACTGCTAAAGAAAACGGAAATATTAAACATAATAAGGAAAGAGAAAGGACAGATTATTGTGGCCCCTGCTGCTGCTTTATGTGAAAAAGTAGCAGACAGCAAAGTAATAGAAGAGAACACTTTTGTAATTGAAAAAGGTTCGCGCCTCTCAATGGATTTTGTAGTTGAACTATTGCAGCAATACAATTTTCAGCGGAATGATTTTGTTGCCGATCCGGGGCATTATTCAAGGCGTGGCGGAATTTTAGATGTGTTTTCTTTTTCAGATGAACATCCATTTCGGTTGGAATTTTTTGGTGATGAAGTGGAGTCTATCCGCTTGTTTGATGCATCAACTCAGTTATCTCTCAAAGAGCTTAAACGAATTGAAATCACACCTAATCTGCGGGATGATTTAAGTGCGAAATCAAATCAAAGTTTGCTTCAATACCTAAAGGAAAACGGCACCACTTACTTGTGGATGAAGGATTATCCTCTCTTAGTTTCAGCACTTGACGAGGCTTTTGATGAGCAATTTGAAGATTCTCCGGAAAGTGCGAAACAGCTTTTTGCATCCATTGATTTTGATGTGGAGTGCAAAGAATTTTCAAGAGTGGTTTGGGGCAAAACGCCTTCTGAAGTTAGCCACCATATTGAATTTTCATGCTCTCCACAAAAATCATTCGGTAAAAATTTTGAATTATTCTTCGATGAGATAAATGAGAATATAAAGAAAGGTTACCGCAACTATATCTTCACGGATACTGAGCAGCAGATGCAGCGTTTGAAAGAAATATTTTCAGATGTGCAACTAAAATCAACACATGACTTTGACCTGGAGAAAGTTCTGATGCCTGTTTTTTTACCCATTTATCAGGGGTTTTCAAGCCATGACACCAAAATTGCAGTTTATACCGACCACGAAATATTCGGGCGGTATCACCGCTTCCGTGTAAAAGATACATTCTACAAATCGAAAGAAGCACTTACCCTGAAAGAACTGCACGACCTTAAGGCGGGCGACTTTGTAACACACATTGACCATGGCGTTGGCCGCTTTGCAGGCCTCGATAAAATTGATGTGAACGGTAACTCTCAAGAGGTTGTTCGCATTTTATATAAAGACAATGACTTGCTTTTAGTCAGTATACACTCGCTGCATCGCATAAGCCGTTACTCTAGTAAAGAAGGTCATCAACCGACATTAGATAAACTTGGTTCAGCTCAATGGAAAGCGTTAAAACAAAAGACAAAACGCAGAATAAAAGAGTTGGCTTTTGATTTGGTGAAAATTTATGCAGAGCGCAGATCCCGCGAGGGCTTTGCCTTTCGCCCTGATACTTATTTGCAAAATGAATTGGAGGCTTCTTTTATTTATGAAGATACTCCCGACCAGGAAAAGGCTACTCGCGATGTAAAAAAAGACATGGAGTCTCCTCACCCGATGGACAGACTTGTTTGCGGTGACGTTGGATTTGGTAAGACGGAAATAGCTATACGTGCGGCTTTCAAAGCAGTGACTGACAGTAAGCAAGTTGCCGTGCTGGTACCAACAACCATACTTGCCTTGCAGCACTTTAAAACATTTTCGGAACGCTTGAAAGAGTTCCCATGCAACATTGATTATTTGAATCGATTCCGCACCAGCAAGGCCAGAACACAGGTTTTAAAAAATCTGGAAGCGGGTAAACTTGACATTGTGATTGGCACACACCAATTGGTGAACAAGGAAATAAAATTTAAAGACCTTGGACTTTTAATTGTGGATGAAGAGCAAAAGTTTGGAGTAGGAGTGAAGGAGAAATTAAAGACCATGCGTTCTACGGTGGATATTCTAACACTGACAGCCACGCCAATCCCTCGTACATTACAGTTTTCATTAGTAGGAATACGTGATCTTTCGGTGATTAATACACCACCGCCAAACCGTTATCCAGTGCAGACGGAGGTAAGTGTTTACTCAGATGATGTGTTCCGTAATGCTATTAATTATGAGGTTGCGCGCGGCGGACAGGTGTTTGTGATTCATAACCGTGTACACGATATACAAGAGGTTGCGACACTCATTAAAACACTTTGTCCTAAGGTGAGAGTTGGAATAGCACATGGACAGTTAAAAGGCCACGAGTTGGAAGAAGTGATGATGCTGTTTATCGAAGGGCAAATTGATGTGCTTGTCTCGACAGCTATTGTAGAATCAGGGCTTGATATTTCGAACCTCAACACCATCATCATTCACGATGCACACATGTTTGGCTTGAGCGATTTGCACCAATTACGCGGCCGTGTTGGACGTTCCAATAAAAAAGCCTTCTGCTATTTAGTGGTGCCTTCATTTGAAACACTTACGAAAGACGCCCGCACTCGTCTTGATGCAATAGAACAATTTTCAGACCTTGGAAGTGGCTTCAGCATTGCCATGCGGGATCTTGACATACGCGGGGCAGGTGACCTTCTCGGAGGTGAGCAAAGCGGTTTTGTAAATGATATGGGTATTGACACCTATCACAAAATATTGAATGAAGCCATTGAAGAATTGAAAGAAGAAATTGGTGGTGCTGCACTTATGTCAATGGGAATTAAAGTGGAAGAATCCGCCACTAAAAAATTTGTGAAGGATTGCCAGGTGGAGACCGATGCCGAAGCCATGCTGACAGATGACTACGTGCATAGCCAAACAGAACGTTTGAGGATTTATCGCGAACTGAACGAAGCCAAAGACGAAGCTGAAGTTGGCCGTTTTGAAGGGGAACTGCTCGATCGTTTTGGCAAGTTGCCTGACCCAGTGAAAGAGCTCACCAACGTTGTAAGGTTGCGTTTACTGGCGGCAGAACTGGGCATTGAGCGCATCGTTTTCAAAAATAAGTTATTCATTTGCTTCTTTGTTTCGCAACAAGATTCACCTTTCTATACTTCCTCTATTTTCATCAACATTGTAGAGTATATAAAGAAACATCATTCCACCTGCAAAATGAACCAAGGAAAAGAAAAGTTAAGTCTTTCTATTTCTCCTGTGAAAACAGTAAGTGAAGCATTGAAAATTCTACGCGAGATGAGAGGATAAATTATTAATTTTGGTTGGATTAATAATAAGTGGAGCAGGTGAAACCACAACTCAAAAAATGGACGTTTAATCTTACTGTTACTGGGCTTTTTATTGTAGCCTTGTTAGTTGGTATTGTATTAAATCCTTCACTGGTGTATGCTAACAAGACCACCTACGACAACTTTGCCATCTTTCATAATAAAGCGATTGACAGCGCACTCCTGGTCCAGCTAGATGAGGCAAATAAACTTTTGGAAAAAAGTGAACTCTATAATCCCAAACTAAAGCTGGATATTTGTCTGAATGATGGTTCGATATACCCATTTATTATCCGTAAAATAGTAGGAGACAATTTCGCAACAGGCTTTTATGACAAAGTTGTTTTGCAAGGAAATCCGGACTACAAAAACAATTATATTGAAATCAGAGGATATAAATGGAACCTTGCACAATTGCTTGCCCACGAAGCCACGCATTGTTTGCAATATGATAAAATGGGATTATGGAAATCCAATCCGATCGCACAATATCCAACTTGGAAATGGGAGGGATATCCGGAATATGTTGCTCGCCAAAACCCCGACCAGAAAGACTTAGCAAAAAATATCGAGAGACTAATTAACACTGAACAAATCAATAATAATGGGTGGATATATTTTGCTGACAGCACCGGAACGGTGATAACATACTACAAATATTGGCTGCTTATTAAATATGAAATGGATATCAAGAAAATGACGTACATCCAAATTCTAAAAGACACTGCACAAGAAGAAACAGTAAGAAAAGAGATGATGAATTGGTATAAATCTCTTTAAATATTCTATCTGTCTTTTAACCGATAAACCAACTTCAACCCCGACCAGTCTTTATCAACCGAGCAAACTTTCACATCTACTAAACCTGTCTCCAGTGCATAGTTACGGATTATATCTTCCGTTAATTCTGTTTTCTTGCCCGATGCTTTTTTATACCATGAAATCCAAAAGATGCCGGCTTTTTTTAGTTGCTTTTTCAGGACTGGAAGTTCAGATTTATATTCTTCAAGGTTATTTGAAAAGATTTGAATAAAATCAAAAGGAGCATTACTGCTTGTCGTTTTAACCTCTTTGGCAAATTGTGCAACATATCCCGTTGGAGGATTAATGAATTTTACATTCATCCCATCCTTTAAGCCAAGTTTTTTAAATAGGGGTTTTGTGGAATATGCGACGGCCATTACTTCAAACAATTTCTTTCTTGCCACAAAAACACTAAGGCACCAAATCCCACAAAATATTTAGTGTGTGGTTTTTTGGGGTTTTAGAGCTTTAGTGGCATATTTGAATACTATTCTTTTACCCGTTACTATTTGTAGCTTCGTTGCGCCAAATGAACCGTTTCAAATTTCAGTTCTTCTTTGTTTAGTTGTGCAGGTGCATCAGGGCCTTTATATTCCCAGGCAGCTACGTATGCATAGTTCTTATCATCACGCATAGCTTCACCTTCGGGGGTTTGGTATTCTTCACGGAAATGTCCTCCGCACGATTCTTTGCGGTTAAGAGCATCGTCTACTAATAATTCGCCCATCTCGAGGAAATCAGCCACACGCCCTGCTTTTTCAAGATCCGGGTTGAATTCGTTTTTATCACCTAATACACGAACATCTTTCCAGAATTCTTCACGCAATGCTTTTATTTCGGCTTTTGCTTCTTTCAAATCCTTTTCGTTACGCGCCATTCCGCATTTGTTCCACATAATTTTCCCTAACTTTTTGTGGAAATGCTCTACAGAAGTTTTTCCCTGAACAGCCATTAATTTATCAATAGTATCGCTCACCGATTTTTCTGCTTCAACAAAAGCTGGATGCTCTAATGAAATTGGTTTGGTTGCAATTTCGGTTGCTAAATAATCTCCAATAGTGTATGGCAATACAAAATATCCGTCAGCTAAACCCTGCATCAATGCTGATGCTCCAAGGCGGTTAGCTCCGTGGTCGGAGAAGTTGCATTCGCCGGTTGCATACAAACCCGGTACCGTTGTCATTAAATTATAATCAACCCAAATACCGCCCATTGTATAGTGAATGGCAGGATAAATACGCATAGGAGTTTTATATGGATTTTCGCCGGTAATTTTTTCATACATTTCAAAAAGATTACCATAACGTTCGCTCACAACACTTTCGCCCAATCTCTTAATAGCATCAGCAAAATCAAGGTAAGCAGCTTGTTTGGAACCACCAACACCATAACCTGCATCGCACCTTTCTTTAATTGCACGTGATGCAATATCGCGAGGTACTAAGTTTCCAAAAGCAGGGTAGCGTCTTTCTAAGAAATAATCTCTTTCGTCTTCCGGAATATCTTGTGGTTTGCGTTCATCGTCTTTCTTTTTCGGAACCCAAACTTTCCCATCATTACGTAATGACTCAGACATCAATGTTAATTTGGACTGATGATCACCCGAAATAGGAATGCAGGTCGGGTGAATTTGTGTAAAGCAAGGATTAGCAAAGAATGCACCTTTCTTATAGGATTTCCAGTTGGCAGTAACATTGCAACCCATTGCGTTGGTCGATAAATAAAACACGTTGCCATATCCGCCTGTGGCGAGAACCACAGCATGTCCGAAGTGTCTTTCTAATTTTCCGGTAACTAAATCCCGTGCAATTATGCCGCGTGCTTTTCCATCAATATTTACAAGCTCCAACATTTCGTGTCGGTTGTACATGGTAACATTCTTCTTTGCAATTTGCCTGTTGAGTGCACTATATGCACCCAATAATAATTGCTGGCCCGTTTGACCGCGAGCATAAAATGTACGCGATACCTGCACCCCACCAAAGGAACGGGTATCAAGCAAACCTCCATACTCACGCGCAAAAGGAACGCCTTGTGCTACGCATTGATCAATAATACTTGCACTCACTTCTGCCAAACGATAAACATTTGCTTCACGGGCACGGAAGTCACCGCCTTTTACAGTATCGTAAAATAAACGGAAGGTACTGTCACCATCATTGGCATAATTTTTTGCAGCGTTAATACCACCTTGTGCAGCAATACTGTGTGCACGGCGAGGGCTATCCTGAAAACAAAATACTTTTACCTTATATCCTAACTCGCCAAGGGAAGCCGCTGCAGATGCACCTGCCAAGCCGGAACCAACTACAATAATTTCAAGGTGTCTTTTGTTTGCCGGGTTAACCAACTTAACACTTGAACGGTACTGTGTCCATTTGTCTTTTAGGTCTCCAGGAGGAATTTTTGAATCTAACGTTGCCATAATACTGTATGAATTAATGTCAATTAAATCGAAGGAATATTGTTACCGGCCAGGTTGAAATAAAATAATATCGGAAAAGAAATAAATCCAAGCCACATGAGCAATGCAAAGCCTGTGCCTACTGCCTTCCAGAGTGGAGTGTATTTTTTATTGTTCATTCCCAATGTATGAAAAGCTGAGCGGAATCCGTGCAGTAAGTGGAAAAATAAAAAAGTAACTCCCACACAATAAATAAGTACATAATACACATTCTGGAATGCTGCTTTTGTAATAATGGCAAGGGTTGCTCCGTTTGGCATTTCGGTTATCCGGTATGGAAGGAAGAAATTATAAAGGTGGATTACGATAAAGAAAAGAATGATGGAACCGGTAATGCCCATGTTCCTTGAAAACCAACTGCTGCCTTCGGTTGAGGTGGATACTGCGTATTTAATTGGGCGTGCTTTTGCATTGTCTTTAGTAATAATTACAGCTTGAAACACATGCGCAATAATGGAACCAAACAATACGAACTCCACAATTCGGATGATAATATTATGGCTGGCAGAGTGGGAATACTCGTTAAACGCCGCACCGTCATCACCGGCATATAAAAGGATATTACCATAAATGTGTTCTAAAAGAAACACACATAAAAATAAGCCAGTGCAGGCCATCACTACTTTTTTGCCGATGGAAGAAGTGAGGTATTGCTTGATAGAATTCATAAGTTGAGTTTTTACTATTGTATCCTTGTGGAAAACGATGCCAAATTTATATGTTTTGCGACAGATGTAACGTAAAAGGTATCACAAAATATTTTACAAGTAAAATATAGTATAATATGTACTGGTTAGCAATAAGATGCGGGATGATAAAAGATTTAAAATAAAAGCACCTAATTCGATTCAAAGACAACCCAATTACTTTGTCTTTTGGTTTGGGAATGATTGTTGCCTAATAAAACTACCTTACCATCCTTAGGATTCTTATACCAGCCCTCATCCCAAGCCCCCATATCAGTATAGAGTGCGTCTTTGACTTTTAGTGCCTTCAAATCATTAGCAAATGCCCATAAGGTAATAGCTGCGGAACTCTCTACAATAGCGGTTTTCCCATTATGGAATTTTACAATCGCCCGCCTTTCGAAAAGGGAAGAGTCCTTGTAGTGTGCACAGGAATCGTTCACCACTAGCCAGGTTTGCTGAAATAATGAGCCATGTTGCTTTTCAATTGAGGCAATAACACTATCAGTCAAAGTGCTTCCTCGGTAGGAGCGAAAAATGCTGCAATCTCCATTCACCATTTCAATCACTCCACTTAATGAATGATTTATACTATGCCTGTTATGTGCAATGCCATTGCAAATAAATAAACCATCAACACTGTCATTATCAAGTTTGGTATAAGCTCCCGGGATACATAATAAAATGTGTGTATCGTTTATGTCAGGACGTTTGATGCTAAAATCAATACGGGCCGAATTTTTATAAATAATTTTATAAGCACTCTTGCCAGATGAACCGTGGGCACTTTCTATAGTTATGGGAGATTTGTAATCTCCGTTCATTGAGCATGAACAGATAAAAATTAATCCAATTAAAATAGAAAATAATGGAAGAAGAAACCATTTTTTCGACTTCATTATATTCAAGGAATGAATGTTAAGCTGCTTTCAGCCTGTTTAAGGCTGCTGAACGTGACATCTTTTCCTTGGCATAACGCAATGTAATATGCAACTCCTTCACATCATTGGATGGAGTTTCAAACATAGCGTCTGTAAGGATAGCCTCACAAATAGCACGAAGTCCTCTTGCACCCAATTTGTATTCAATTGCTTTTTCCACAATCAAATCATAAACAGATTTATCCCAAACCAACTTCACATCATCTATCTTGAATAGCTTGGTGTATTGCTTGATAAGCGCATTTTTCGGGTCTGTGAGAACCAATTTCAAACTCTCCTTACTTAGCGGATTCAGGTAGGTGATAACTGGTATACGTCCAATCAATTCGGGTATCAACCCGAAGCTTCTTAAATCTTCCGGCGAAATGTATTGCAACAAGTTATCGCGGTCAATTTCTTCCTGGTCGGTTGGAGTTGCATATCCCATAGCATGGGCTTGCACACGGCGGGCTATCTTTTTATCGATGCCACTGAAGGCACCTCCGCAAATGAAGAGAATATCTTTCGTATTTACCGATATCATTTTTTGTTCCGGGTGCTTACGTCCGCCTTGTGGTGGAACGTTTACAGTTGCACCTTCAAGCATTTTCAATAAAGCCTGTTGAACGCCCTCTCCACCTACCTCGCGCGTAATGGATGGGCTATCACCTTCTTTTCGGGCAATTTTATCTATCTCGTCAATAAATACAATTCCTTTTTCCGCGGCCGCAACATCATAGTTTGCAACCTGCAACAAACGTACCAATACATTTTCCACATCTTCGCCCACATATCCGGCCTCGGTAAAGGCAGTAGCGTCGGCGATGCAGAAAGGAACATTTAATATTTTAGCAATTGTCTGGGCCAATAATGTTTTTCCGGTACCTGTTTCTCCGACAAGAAGAATATTGGATTTTTCCAACTCCACATCGTCGTCGTCCTTTTTAAGTCCTTTTTGAAGTATCCTTTTATAGTGATTATAAACAGCAACCGACATTACCTTCTTTGCTTCGTCTTGGTCTATAATATATTCATCCAGCATCTTCTTGATCTCAGTAGGCTTTACCAACTGAATTTTTTTGTCGTCGGTGCGGTGCTTTAATTCTTCGTCAACAATGCGCTGCGCCTGAGCTGCACATTGGTCGCAAATGTGGCCGTTCAGGCCTCCAATCATTACGAATACATCCTTTTTGTCTTTACCACAAAAGGAACATTTAATTATCTCTTTTTCTGCCATTATGTTGTGGGATACTTACTTCCTTTTGCAAATTTACGAAATAACCTTTAATTTTCAATGGATATAGGTCACCCTATTATTTGTTGGGTATGGTTTTTCGTATCTACATCACTGATTACCTGTTCAATAATGCCTTTTTCATCTATCAAAAAGGTAACACGGTGTATGCCCATATATTTCCTGCCAAACAGCATTTTTTCACCCCAAACCCCATACTTGCCAATAATGTCTTTTTCTGTATCGGCAAGTAATTTGAAAGGTAGATTGAATTTTGTTGCAAACTTTTTATGTGATTTTACGGAGTCAGCACTTACTCCCAGAATCTCATAATTCTTTTTCATAATAAGCGGACGGTTGTCCCTTAAGTTGCAGGCTTCTGCGGTGCAACCTGTAGTGTCATCTTTAGGATAGAAATAAAGTATCACTTTTTTGCCTTTGTAATCTTTCAGTGAAACTAAATTTCCATCCTGGTCAGGAACTAAGAAATCAGGTGCTTTATCACCTGCTTTAAGTACGTTAGGGTTTGGAAGGGTTGTTATTTTAAATGCCATAGTTTGATATTTAATTGGAACGCGGATGACATGGATTTCTTATGATTTAAATGCTTTTATCCGCGTTTATCTTAAGCAATCTGCGTCATCAGCGTTCTATTTGTTGTTGTTAAAAATCTAAATTATTAGGTCTTGTATATACCATTTGCATAACACTTATATTTCGCATATCGAAGGCCGCTTCGCAATAACTGAAATAATAATTCCACTTACGAATGAACTTTTCATCGAAGCCAAGTTTCCTTATTTCATCCAGGTTTTCATTGAACCGTTTCTGCCATAATCGGAGTGTTTTGGCATAATGCAGGCCCATTTCTTTCAGGTTCATTAATGTCATTTCTCCTGTACGATTGATGGATGTATTCAGTGCCGCAACGGATGGCAATAACGATCCGGGGAAAATATGTTTTTGTATCCAGTCAACTCCCTTGCGGAGTGAATCGTATCTCGAGTCGGGGCAGGTAATAACCTGGAAACCCAATACCCCTTTGGGCTTCAAAAGGTCGTGACATTTTTTAAAGAACACATCATAAAATTCGTGACCAACTGCTTCCAACATTTCAATGGAGATGATCTTGTCAAATTGTCCGTTGAGCAGGCGGTAGTCCATCAATTTTACTTCTATTTTGCCAGATAGGTTTTCTTGCTCAATTTTTTCTTTGGCATACTTAAATTGCTCTTCTGAAATGGTTACCGTTGTTACTTTGCAATCGTGATTTTTCGCCAGATGTATTGCATTTCCACCCCAACCAGAACCTATTTCCAGTACATGATCACCGGGTTTTATTTTCATGCTTTTACAGAGTGATTCGTACTTGGCAACTTGTGCTTTCGAGAGTTCCATTTCTTCATCTTCGAAGTATGCACTCGAGTATGTCATAGTAGGGTCGAGAAAGAGTCTGAAAAAATCGTTATTCAAGTCGTAATGCTCGGCAATATTGGTCTTCGCCATGGTCAGATCATTCTTCCGAAAAGTATGTTTGAGGCGGTTCACAATTTTTAAAAGGTTGATAACACCTGCTTTCATTCTACTACCCGAAACAGTCGGCGCATTATCAATATTTATTAAGAACCATTTAATAACATTGGTTATACTATCAGTTTCCCAAAATCCATCCATATAAGACTCTCCAAAACCAATATCACCAAACAAAACACACATTTCAAAAAAGCGGTTATCAATAATGTTAATTGTAGCGTGGACATTACCAACGCCATTTCCAAGCTGAACATGTTCTCCGGAAGGGAGATAAATATCTATACTCCCTTTGTTCATTTTACTCAACAAAGAAAGCACAATGGTCTCGTACCTTGTTCTTTTGTTTGTAAGCGTTATAGTTTGCATATTCTAGTGGGTTTGTGGATATTTACGTAAAACATCTTTTTGCAGTTCGGGGAAATCTCCTTTTTTATGAAAATGTATTTTCTTAAACCACAATAACATAGCCTGAAAGTGAATTAAGAAAATTACTTTTACAGTGATAAAAGGGAATCGTATAGAATATAAAAATAAGCGTAAATTGGTTAAGGCTTTTTTTTCTCCCGTCAGGGTTGAAATGAAAAAACGATGATCCTCGGAACCCGCAACAGGGCGATAATCGTCAATACGGATATTCAGTTTATCGTTCGGTATGGCAAGCTGAAAATCGAAATACACGTCGTGGTCGATAAATGGTGAAACGTAAAAATACTTTTTTGCACGTAATAAAAACTTGTTCTCTTTCAATGTTTCATTATTTAACAAAAAAAGTTTCATCTCACCATAGGTGTTGCCCAATTCGGGCACACAACACAAAGGCTTGTCACCATCATAAATAAAATAGAAAGAAACAGGGTTAAAAAGATGTCCTAGCGTGCGCAAATGGGTAAGCAAAAATATCTTAGGCTTTGCCGGATTTACCCCCTGTGAAGCTAAATAACCAAGCAATTGTTCTTTCGTAGTTTTGGTTTTATCAGGGTTATCGGCAGGGAGTTGCAAATGGTCGGAATCCCGGAAATTAAAGAAGTTGAAACGGTTGCGGCTAATGAGCAAAAACTTTTTCGAGATCATATCCAACTCATCCAAATCAATGTAAAACATGAATATCCGGTAATGAAACCTATGCTTTTTAGGTTCCATTCGGTTATGCATTACATTGGAAAGATAGAGGCAGGAGTTCACCAATTAATTAGGAATTAGCAATTAGGAATTAGTAATCAAAGGGCAAAAAATCATATTCGCGGACGTTACTACTGTACAAATCTATTGAATCTTTCATATATAAACATACGAAAGGGGGTAAAATGTGGATTTTCCGACAATAGTCTAACAGTATTAAGTATACTTTTGTTGGAAAGAATGAAAACAACAACAATAATATTGTTTCTTCTTACTGTAGTTGTTTGCAACGGGCAAACCATTAAAGTGGACACTTCAAAGCCCGTGGAGCAAAATGAAAAGATATTGGCAACAATGGCCGATACTGCATTTTATAGGGGTTGGAAGATAAATTATAAAGATAGTTTTGATTTTGAGGACGTATTTATTGCAAATCTTTTAGTGGTTTTAAAATCACCTGCCTCCTTTACGTACAAATTCCCTTTATTAAACTATAAAATAACTAAGAATTTCGGACGCCGCATAAATATCATTTATTCAGATGACAGTTTATTCCGTGTGTTTAATTGGCTTTCTCCAACAACGGGAACATTCCACCATTTCTTGGCAATATTTCAGGCAAAAAGTAAATCCGGAATGGTAATTACCTCTTATCCCGAAGAAAACTACGCTGAAGGCGATCAAGCTGCAACTGCATATCTTTCTATTTATAATCTGAATCAGACACCTAAACAGCTATATTTATGTTTGGGCTATGGACAGGGTTCAGGCATTCTTCCTTTTGAAATGATAGAGACCTATGAAGTTACAAATGATTCCATTAAGAGTTCCAATATTTTACTCGACTCTGCAAATATGAGTTCAGGAATATTAATTGACAGAGAAGCTACTATGAGCAATAGTAACCAACAGGATATTCCAATGGTAAAATATGATTCAAAAAGTCAGACTTTGATAATACCTGAAATTAAAAGGGGTGATATCAGATGGACGGGAAAATTAATACGACTTAAATTTAACGGAGAAAAATTTGTTCCCATTAAATAATAGCTTTCTTCATTCCCTCACACAGCCCCACCGCCGACCACAGCGCATCTTCATGAAATCCATAACGGAAATAACTTCCACAAAAATAAATGGGGCCGGTTTCATTTAGTTTAGGTAAATCTGGTTGGGCTTTGGCAGTATGTAAATCAAAGAGAGGATGCTCATAATCTATCACCTTCAAGATTTTTTTCTCATCAATATTTCCGGGGTCATTCAAGGAAACGAAATAATTCTTTTTATCACTTACCCGTTGCAGGCTGTTCATCCAATAGATAGTAGATGCATGAAGGTTACCTTCCTTTTCTTCCATACGGTAATTCCAACTCGACCAAACTCTTTTAGTCTTTGGCATTACTGAGGCATCGGTATGCAGAATAGTTTTGTTTTTCTGGTATTTGAAATTACCCAGCAGATTATTTTCAAGATGTGTTGGCTCATTTAATAATGCTAACGCTTCATCCCCGTGACAGGCAATAATTACTTTATCATATTCCGTTTCAGTTCCGCTTTTGGTGCGAATTACAGCCCTTCCATCTTTCTTGCTTACTTTTACTACAGGGTCATTCAACCGCAAATTTTTTTGGAACGGCTTCATAATGATATCTCTGTATGTCTTGCTGCCATTGGTAATAGTATACCACTGGTGTTGGGTATTCAATCCAAGGAAGCCGTGATTATAAAAAAAACGGATAAGCGTTTGTGCATGAAAATCGAGCATTTTATCCATAGGGGTTGACCAAACTGCAGCACTCATAGGAATTAGGTATCGCTGCAACATATCATCGCCAAACCCTTTTGCTTTTATATATTCTTTAATAGAGTATCCTGCATACGTGGTATTATCCAAATCCTTTACAGCTTCATCATTGAAACGGGTTATCTGTTTCAACATTTGTATGTAGCGAACATTAAATATATTTTTTCGCTGTGCAAAAAGCCCGTTTAAACCTGAACCGCAAAATTCCAGTCCGGCAGGTTTGTATTGCACGCTGAATGACATACTAGTCTTGTATGACGGCACATTCAGTTCTGCAAATAATTTAATAAGGTTAGGGTAGGTAACATGGTTGAATACCATGAAGCCCGTGTCAATATTTACTTCTTTTCCGGCTTCATCATGCGTGATAGTGTTGGTATGGCCACCTGCATAATTGTTCTTTTCATAAAAGAAAATCTCGGCTTTGGACTTTAGATAATGTCCGCAAGCCATGCCTGCTATACCTGTGCCAACTATTGCTATTTTCATACTCAATATCTAATTCCAGAAATCCCAGTTAATTCCAAAACGCAGTGTGCGGTCTACCATAGGGTAATGCAAAGCATAGTAATAATTGTAAGCCGTTAAACCCGAGGTTGCATTTTCAAGTTTCAGGAACATGCGAAATGTTTTAATGCGAAATGAAAGGAAGGGATCTACATATAAATAATCTCCAAGTTTTCTCGAATGCTCTAAATAATACTGGTCTATTATCGGGTTGTATGCATAACCGTAATAGGAAGTGTTGTAATAAACATCTGCACCTAATCTTAACAACAGTGCATGATGGAAAAGATAGCTTTCGAAATAGATAGAATTTTCAGTTACAATGCGCGGAAGCTTTAATGGTATTGAGTCGGAGAGGTATTGTAGTTTTTCAGAAGTCACCCAATGAAATTTGTGGAACTTAAATTCTTTAGTGATACCGGCGCATAAAACAGTAAACGCAGGTTGATAAACCCTTACAGCAGAACTGCTGTCAAAATAATCCATATTGGTAAGCTGGGTTGCCTGAAGTGTTATACCTAATTTCCATTTCTTGTCGAAATAAGTAAGTGCTAAATTCGATGTGATGGTATTGGGAAGGTGGTTTACCCAATTCAGATTATTGCCCTGATATAGGTTATAAATAAAGGGCGGAGCCTGGTAGGCGTATGAGCCTGACAGTTTCAAAAACCGGGATGAATCGATTTTGAACCCAAGTTGAATTAAGCCTTGTTCGTCTCCCTTTTGATTACCGGAGAAAATATATTGCCCCGATGCTTCAAAAAGAATTTTACCACTGTCGAATGCATTGTAAAGACGCGCATGTGCAATCAGGTTGCTGAAAATGGTATCGGTATATTCCTGGGTAGTCATTACAATTGTATTGTTTTCAAGCATTGGGTTGATTCCGATAAAATTCCGGAAATGAACCCATTGATCTTTTACCCCGGCTTCCCAACGGATAATTTTGTTCCAGCCTGTTCCGGAACCCACTGAAATATCATTACTGAATTCATTATAACGGAGGGAATCATACGTGAGCGGCGAGTTGTATTCGATCTTGAAAAAGCTAGAATCATCAATACTGTTATCGGTAAATGTGTTGGAGTGGCCTGATATCCGCATGGAATGGGAAACATAGAAAAAGGAGTTCTCTTTAATGGAATCATCTTTTTTAAATCCGAAAAAATAATATTGTTGCAGGTGGAAGGATTGTTCACGCATTAGCGTGGTGCCAAAATTCATAGCAACCGGAACGGTTTGCCGGTCGGTATAATATGTACTAGCCAAATCGGTATCAGATGCAATACCGCCATTCTGCTGGAATTTATGAACGTTGTAAATGATATCGGCAAAAGCCATATAATGTTTGTAGTGATAATTTGCATCCAGGGTCACCTGGTTTAAGTTGGTGCTTTGGTTCAGGTAATTTCCTTCCGAACGTATTCGTTTAAATCCGATGGCCACATCCAGGTTTTTACCGAAATTCTGAGCATGTGCAAACTGGAAATACTGGTGTATCTGTGGGTCGGATATATAATAGAATTGGGTGTAAGGTGCCCGTGTATCAAAGTAGCGGATAGAGGAATCGGCGAAGAAATTAGTACTTATATAATCCTGATCGTAATTGAATCCCATGGGTTGAATTGAGCTGCTGAAAAGCACAGGTATATAGGGAAGTCCTGTATTTCCAAGATTATATCGGTTAGTATAAATTTCGAAATTACTAAGGTTGGTATCTGTAATACGCTTACTTAGCCAGCCATTCTGAGCCCAGATATTATAGGGCGCAAAGTGTGATTCGTTAAAGTAATAAGTAACAGGTTGTTTTACTTTCGATTTAGCTGTATCGCCCTTGTCAGCAAAAGCGGGTTTCACTATAAAAAGCAGTAAAACATGAATAAGCAAGAATAACCTGGATCTCATCAATCGGAAAAAAGAAGATTCAAAAGAGCTCTCAAAAGTATGAAACTCTTTTAGTCTATTTTAAAGGTTCAGAACTAAATCTATCCGGTAATGGGAGGAAATGAAACATTTAACGATATTTAACAGTGAAACCTATCATCCTTACATGCCTTTGGTAAGATACATAAAATAAAATTAACGGTTTGTAATTAGTACAGAAAAAATAATTGAAATAAGAAATAGCATGTCTTGTTTTCAGATAATATATTATATTTACCCTGTAAATAAAAATAAGCGACTTAATGGGCAGAAAGGTTAAAGAAAACGAACTAACAGATTATTTAAAGAAATTTTTTGGATTTTCCAAGTTTAAAGACAGACAGGAAGAGATCATTACGAATGTTCTGGAAGGTAAGGATACCTTTGTAATTATGCCAACTGGCGGCGGTAAGTCACTCTGCTACCAAATGCCAGCTTTGTTGAGTGAAGGAACTGCCATTGTAGTATCTCCGCTTATTGCCCTTATGAAGAACCAGGTGGATATCTTACGCACCTTTGGAACTGAAAAAGGTATTGCCCACTTTTTGAACTCCTCGCTCTCAAAGCCGCAGATAACAAAAGTTAAAGAAGAAGTTATAAGTGGTGCTACCAAGTTATTATATGTTGCCCCGGAATCATTATCTAAAGAAGCCAATGTTGCTTTCTTTAAAAAAGTTAATATTTCATTCTTCGCTATCGATGAGGTGCATTGTATTTCTGAATGGGGACATGATTTCAGACCGGAATACCGCCGTTTGCGCCCACTTATTGAACAAATAGGAAGGGTGCCTATTATTGCACTTACTGCTACTGCAACACCAAAGGTTCAGGAGGATATTATGAAGAACCTGGAAATACAGGATGCTAAAATCTTCAAATCATCTTTTAATCGCGCCAACCTGTATTATGAGGTACGCCCAAAGGTTGATACCGTAAAAGAAATTATTCGTTTTGTTCGCCAGCATACAGGCAAATCAGGCATTATATATTGCTTAAGCCGTAAAAAGGTGGAGGAAATTGCATCTACTCTTCAAGTAAACGGAATTAAGGCGTTGCCGTATCATGCAGGTATGGATAAACCTACACGCGACCAGACTCAGGATAAATTTTTGATGGAGGAAGTGGATGTTATGGTTGCGACCATTGCCTTTGGTATGGGTATTGATAAACCGGATATCCGTTATGTGTTGCACTATGATATTCCAAAGAGTTTGGAGAGTTATTATCAGGAAACCGGACGATCAGGCCGTGATGGTGGAGAGGGTAAGTGTATTACTTACTATAGTTATGATGATGTTAAGAAACTAGAAAAATTCCTGAAAGATAAACCGGTATCTGAACAGGAAATAGGAAGACAGCTTATACAGGAAACTATAGCTTTTGCTGAGAGTTCGGTATGCCGCAGAAAAATGCTCCTGCACTATTTCGGTGAAACATATAACACACCAAATTGTGGAGCTTGCGATAACTGCCTTAATCCGAAAACCAAGTTTGAAGGGCAAGATGATATGGAACTTCTCCTTGAAGTAGTTGTCGAAACCAAAGAAAAGTTCAAAGCCAAGCATATTGTAGATATAATCACAGGGAACCTGAGTTCATCAGTTAAGGCATATAAGCATGATAAACTGGAAAACTTTGGAGAAGGGAATGATAATGGAAAGGAAGAAAAATTCTGGAATGCAATAGTGCGTCAGGCTTTGGTACTTGATTACCTGATAAAGGATATTGAAACTTACGGAGTACTTAAAATAAGTGAGAGTGGAAGGGCATTTTTAAAGAAGCCTCATTCGCTCATGCTTACCAAAGACCACGACTATACGGGTGGTGCTGATGATGACGAAGAAGATATAGTAATGGCAGGAGCAGGTGGGAAAGGCGGAAATGCGCTTGATTCCACTATGTATACCTTATTGAAAGACCTTGTTAAATCAACCGCAGCAAAATTAAAATTACCTCCGTTTGTTGTTTTCCAGGAAACATCACTTGAGGAAATGGCAACTCACTATCCTATTAATATTGATGAACTATCTAAGATTACCGGAGTTGGTGTAAATAAAGCAGAGAAGTTCGGCAAACCATTCGTAGAATTAATTGCAAAGTACGTAGAGGAAAATGAAATTGAACGCCCTCAGGATATTATTGTAAAATCAGTCGTAAATAAATCAGGTTTAAAAGTCTATATCATTCAAAGTATTGATCGCAAAGTAAACCTCGATAATATGGCAAGAGCCAAAGGGCTTACATTGCCTGCACTTATAGAAGAAATTGAAAGTATTGTTTCTTCCGGAACTAAAGTTGACATTAGCTATTTCGTTAATGAAGTACTCGATAAAGAACGCCAGGAAGAAGTGTATGATTATTTCCGCGAATCACAAACAGACTCGGTAGAAGATGCATTACAAGAACTCGGCGAAAACGATTATTCAGAATCAGACTTACGCCTGATGCGGATTAAGTTTATTGCCGAGATGGGGCATTAAACCTATATTAATGTTTTTTCATTTTCAAATGAATGAAAGATAGTCCCATTCATAACCGCCATTCTATCCGATTAAAAGGATATGATTATTCAAAATCAGGTGCCTATTTTGTTACCTTTTGTATAAAAAACAGAGTCGATTTATTTGGGAAAATTGAGAATGGTGAAATGGTTTTGAATGATGCGGGAATGATGATTGAGAAATGGTGGCAGAAAGTTCCTGAAAAATTTCCGGATATTGAATTAGGTGAATATCAAATAATGCCGAATCATTTTCATGCAATTGTAATTAATACGGGAATATCGGTTGGGGCGGATCCGGTTGGGGCGGACACGCGGGTCCGCCCACCCCAAAATTCCCCAAATGATATTGTAGGGGCGGACCTGCGTGTCCGCCCTGAAAACGAAACATCCGTTTCAAACGAAACATCCGTTTCAAACGAAACATCCGTTTCAAACGAAACATCCGTTTCAAACGAATTATCCGATATGAATTTTGGGCAGACACATGGGTCTGCCCCTACCGATGCACCCGAACAAATATCGGGCGAACACACGGGTTCGCCCCTACATGCGGTGGTACAATGGTTTAAAACAATGACCACAAATGAATATATCCATGGCGTAAAATCATCGGGTTGGCGGCCATTTTATGGCAAAATGTGGCAACGTAATTATTATGAACATATCATCCGGGATGAAAAATCTTACAATGAAATTGCCAATTATATCATTAAGAATCCGGCAAAATGGGATGTGGATATGTTTAATAAAAAATAATAAATCCCGCATTTATTTTATCACCCCCAACTCTTTCCCAACCTTGGTAAATGCTGCAATGGCCTTATCTAAATGCGCTTTGGTATGTCCTGCCGAAACCTGTACTCGTATGCGGGCTTTGTCTTTTGGAACAACAGGGTAGAAGAATCCGATTACATAAATACCTTCATCAAGAAGTTTGCTAGCCATTGATTGTGCAAGTTTGGCATCATACAACATAACCGGTACAATTGGATGAACGCCAGGCCTAATATCAAATCCTGCTTTGGTCATTCCTTCCCGGAAATAGAGTGCATTATTCATTACCCTTTCTTGCAATTCGGTGGTGCTGCTCAATAAATCAAGTACGGCAATACTTGCACCAGTTATTACTGGTGAAAGTGAATTGGAAAATAAATAAGGCCTCGACCGTTGACGAAGCATATCAATCACTTCTTTTTTACCGCTTGTGTAGCCACCCATTGCGCCACCCAGAGCCTTTCCGAGGGTGCCCGTAATGATGTCGATCTTCCCTATTACGTTATTATATTCATGAGTGCCACGGCCTGTTTTACCAACAAAACCAACAGCGTGACTATCATCCACCATTACGAGTGCATTGTATTTTTCTGCAAGTTTTACTATTTCATCCAGTTTGGCAATAAAACCATCCATTGAGAAAACACCATCGGTTACAATCATCTTAAATCTATCTCCTGAAGCGGCTTTCAGTTGTATTTCCAAATCCTCCATATCGGAGTTTTTGTAGCGATAGCGTTTTGCTTTGCACAGTCTAACCCCGTCAATAATTGAAGCATGGTTCAGTTCATCGGAAATGATGGCATCCTGTTCTCCCAGAAGTGGTTCAAAAACCCCGCCGTTAGCATCAAAACAGGCTGCATATAATATTGTATCTTCTGTGCCGAGGAATTTGGAAATTTTTTCTTCCAGGGTTTTGTGAATGTCTTGCGTGCCGCAAATAAACCGCACCGATGACATTCCATACCCATGAGTATCTAAAACATTTTTTGCAGCCGCAATTACTTTTGGGTGCGATGACAAGCCCAAATAATTATTGGCACAAAAGTTAATTACTTCCTGTCCGGTGCTGACTTTTATATCTGCTCCCTGTGGGCCTGTAATAATTCGTTCGCGTTTATAAAGTCCTGCTTCTTCAATATTTTTTAACTCTGTTTGGAGGCTGGTATAAAACTCTTGGTTTGACATGATGTGTGTGTTATTGGATGGCAAATGTAAAAGGAAATTGAGAGTTAAAAGTTGAGAATTGAAAATTTAGGGATATTCTTTGGGTTCGAAAAGGATGTCTCATTTTAAAGAAGAACAATTCCCAATGAGAAAAATAGTATATTTGACCTTACCCTTAGCAGTACTGAAGTTAATTTTAACATTGCGCCTATGAGAAAATCAACTATTCTTTTTTCTACAATTATTCTTTTATTAATCGTCTTTTTTTTGCCCGGCAAATCAAATGCTCAGGCAAATATTGACTCAATAAAGTTTACAAGGTATATTTATCCCGATATAATAACCCCGGGAAGTGCCGTAACTGTTACACTGGTTATAAATAAAGGATACAGAGGCGGATTCGCCAAATTACAGGAGTTTATTCCCAAAGGATTTAAGGCAAGTGAAGGAGATAAGAATGGCGGGAACTTCATTGTAACGGATACTGTAGTAACTTTCAATTGGGAAATGATGCCTGAAGATCCTGCCTTTACAGTGTCATACCATTTAATAGTCCCTGCAAAAGCTTTGGGGAATTATTCCTTGTCGGCGCAATTTACCTGCCCTACACGTGATGGTAATGCAACCATCGTATTCAAACCAGGTGATATTATGGTACAGAATGCTGCACCAAAACCAAAACAAGTTGTTTTAAAACCTGAAAAAAGTAGTCAACCTGCAAAGCCTGTTGTAGTTAATACTCCCAGTACACCACTAGTTGTTAAAGTGCCGGCTAAAGCGGTGGTTATTGACACAGTAAGCAAACCTTCTGCACCAGTTGTGGTGAGCACACCAGTGCCTCAACAAACTGCAATCAAACCCGATACCGCACTTCAACGGATTATTGATCGTAACAATGCGTTACTGGCGTCTATACCGGCCCCTGCAAGCAAAACTCTTGTTCCGGCAGGTAAAACAGCAACTCCGGTTGTAACACAAACCTCGGCATCCATTACAACAGCTCCGGTTAAAGTAAACGGCGACTTGGTTTGTTTACGGGTCCAAATTATGGCCTCCGCCGTAAAAATGCCTGTAGATTCAGTTATCTTGAATGATATGAGAGATAAACTCTATATTAATGCTTATAATGGAGTATATAGATATTCAGTCGGCCAATTTGTGGATGTGAAATCGGCCATTGATTACCGCGAAAAAATTAAAAACGTCGGTTTGCCCGGCCCTTTTGTAGTGGCCTACAAAAATGAGACACGTATTACCATAAAAGAGGCACTTGCATTAATTGCCGAAAGTTCCGGTAAATTGAGTGCCGCCGCCACCCAACATCCGTAGGGGTTGACCCGTGTGTCAACCCGAAACCCAATACATGTGTCAACCCGAATTGACGGTATGTAGGGGTTGACCCATGTGTCAACCCGATGTGCACAAATCCGTAGGGGTTGACCCATGTGTCAACCCTAATACACCACATGCCAACCCAAAACCCAATGTTAGGTTTGACACACGGGTTAACCCGTACAACCAAAAACCCCAATGTTAGGGTTGACCCATGTGTCAACCCTAATACTCCACGTGCCAACCAAAAACCCCAATATTAGGGTTGACACATGGGTTAACCCGTACAACCCAAAACCCAATATTAGGGTTGACACACGGGTCAACCCCTACATTTTCACCGATTTTACGGTTAATTAATGGTTATAATACCGATTGCACCATAATTAATCGTACCTTTGCAAACTTTTGTAAAAAACCTATATGAATTCTATTCGCAACATCGCTATTATTGCCCACGTCGATCACGGTAAAACAACACTGGTAGACAAGATCTTAAAACAATGCAGCCTCTTCCGGGACAATCAGGAATCAGGTGAACTAATTATGGACAGTAATGATTTGGAACGCGAACGTGGTATCACCATTTTCTCCAAAAATGCTTCTGTAAACTATAAAGACGTTAAAATCAATATTATTGATACTCCCGGCCACAGTGACTTTGGTGGTGAAGTAGAACGTGTATTGAATATGGCCGACGGTGTTCTCTTATTGGTAGATGCTTTTGAAGGCCCAATGCCTCAAACCCGTTTTGTGCTTACCAAAGCATTGGAAAGAGGTTTGAAAGCCATTGTGGTTGTAAATAAGGTAGACAAGCCCAACTGTACCCCAGAAGAAACCCACGAAGCCGTATTTGATTTGTTCTGCAAATTGGAAGCTACCGAAGCCCAGTTGGGTTTCCCGGTTATATATGGTTCCTCCAAAAACGGATGGATGTCCGATGATTGGAAAGTTCCCACTACGAATATCACCCCGTTATTAGATAAAATTATTGAATATTTCCCGGCTGCACCAATGCATGAAGGAACCCTTCAAATGCAAATCACCTCTATCGATTACTCTACCTACACCGGCAAAAATGCGGTTGGAAGGGTTTTTAGAGGAACGATTAAAGAAGGCCAACCAATTTCTATCATTCGTCGTGATGGTAAGATTGACAAGAGCCGTGTAAAAGAACTATACACCTTTGAAGGATTAGGCCGTAAACGTACCGACCAGGTAAAAGCAGGCGATATTTGCGCCGTATTCGGTATTGAAAAATTTGACATCGGCGATACTATTTCCGATTTTGAAAACCCGGAAGGACTTCCTACCATCAACGTGGATGAGCCTACCATGAATATGCTATTCACCATTAACAACTCACCGTTTTTTGGTAAGGAAGGCAAGTTTGTAACCTCCCGCCACGTGCGCGAAAGGTTGTTCCGCGAAACCGAAAAGAACCTTGCATTGCGTGTGGAAGAAACCGCTTCGCCGGATGCTTTGCTCGTATACGGACGCGGTATATTGCACTTGTCTATTTTGATTGAGACCATGCGCCGCGAAGGCTATGAGTTGCAAGTAGGCCAACCGAAAGTTATTGTAAAAGAAATTGAAGGCGTGAAATGCGAGCCTTATGAGGTACTCACCGTTGACTGCCCGCTTGATGCAGCCAGCAAAGCCATACACATTGTTACCCAACACAAGGGCGAACTGATGGTGATGGAGCCTAAAGGCGATTACCAGCATTTGGAATTCAACATACCGTCGCGCGGAATTATTGGTTTGCGTAACCAAATGCTTACCGCCACCGCAGGAGAAGCCATTATTGCCCACCGTTTCGATAAATACCAGCCTTACAAAGGCAACATACCCGGCCGTATTGAAGGCGTGTTAATTGCCATGGAAAGAGGCGTTGGTACTGCTTACTCTATTGATAAATTGCAAGACCGCGGCAAATTTTTTGTTGACCCGGGAGACGAAATGTATGCCGGACAAATTATTGGCGAACACATACGCCCCGACGACCTGGTGATTAACATTTGCAAGGCAAAACAGCTTACCAATATGCGTGCCAGCGGCAGCGATACCGCTGTGGCTCTCGCCCCTAAAATTGTTTTCTCGCTCGAGGAGGCCCTTGAATACATACAGGAAGACGAGTATGTAGAGGTTACTCCCAAGAGCATTCGTATGCGTAAAATTGTGTTAGACGAAAACGAGCGCAAACGCAAGGAGAAGATGGTTTCGGAAATAGAAGCGTAAATTCCTTTGTCATTCTGAGTGAAGCGAAGAATCTGTTTTAATTAGGAATCGAAAGTCGTGTCATTGCGAGGCTTTGCGAAGCAATTTCTTTACCATGACTTTGTCATTCTGAGTGAAGCGAAGAATCTGTTTTAATAAGTAATCAAAAGTCCCGTCATTGCGAGGCTTTGCGAAGCAATCTTACCCCAACTTTCTACTTTTCCCTTTTAACTCATTTGGGCACGCCGGCTGATGAACAAGCCGTCAGGCTTTCCGTTTCAAGTCCTCGCAAGCTGCGGGCTTTCTACTGCAATCCTTCGTGCAAATTACCATTGTTCCTAACCCCGTACTTTAGGTTTGCGCTTTATTTAGGGAATTATTATTTTTGAGAGAAAGGTTAAGTAAGACTGAAGGTGAACCAAAGCCCCGTATAGAATTGGGTTCTATACCCCTATTTGGACCTTCAGTCTTACTGAGCCCCAGGCTTG
>CAIPDV010000079.1 GCA_903863935.1 uncultured Bacteroidota bacterium | reverse complement strand
CCCCTTCAATGGCTGAAAACTACACTATCTAAACTTCCTGACCACAAAGCCAACAGACTACATGAGTTACTTCCCTGTTAAAAAAAGTACTTTGGAATCTTATTTTTACTATTTTTGTGGAATTATTAACCGATAGCTTACATTAAATCGAGTTACAGTACTTTTTTTTATACAAAAACCAAAAACCTGTATTTATTTTTTTACATTTGTCACTTAAAATTTCAAGCCTTTGAAAAATATTACATTTCGAATTCTTTTCTTACTTGGTCTGACATACACTCCATTTATTGGATTTTCCCAGGTAAATAGCCCAAATAACACTCATACAAACCCTGAAATAGTTGAGACTTTTGTTGCAAAATTAAGGGCACAACACATATTCCAAGCCATTCAAAAACAAACCGGAGCAACAAAAGAGGAGCTTCAAATGTTCCTCCGTTTTTATAAGGATTCTATTGCGGTGCGTGACAGATCAGTTTTCCAGCAAGCAGTTTTACATGGAAAAATTAAGACAGATGCTGATGTGAAAGCTTTCGCTGATAAAAAGATCCCGCAGTATATTGCAATGTATAACAGGTTTGAGATTCTTAGAAAAATTGCCCCGTCAACTATTGAAGATTACCTTTCCAAACCTATGCCACCTATTGCATGTTTAACAGGATGTAATAACCTTGACTTTGAAAATGGCAGCCTTTCAAACTGGACGGCCTGTTATGCCAGTAACGTTTCCACTTCTTCTAGTTTAGCAACTTCCGCATTTACATGCTTCGGCCCATTAGGTGCCGTTACAACAGCAGCTTACGACCCGGCTACTTCATCAAATCAGGTTTCTCTTACTTCCGGCGCAGGATTTGATCCGATTGCGGGAGCATTAATACCTGTTGTTGCACCCGGCGGAGGAAGTTATTCATGTATGGTTGGTGATGCCACTGGTACACTGGCAGGGGTTTCACGAATTGAACAAACATTTATGATTACTGCCGGCCAGCCCAATCTTACTTATATGTATGCTGTTTTGCTTGAAAATCCTCCTCACCCTTATTTTCAACAACCCTATTTTCAAATTGAATTGCTGGACCAAAACGGGAACGATATACCCGGCTGCGGACAGTACTATATAGTTTCTGGACCTGCATTGCCGGGGTATACAGCAATTTATTATCCTACAAATACTGATACCGTTTATGCAAAACCCTGGTCCACTGAGTTTATTCCTCTCTCTAACTATATTGGTACCTGTGTCACTTTGCGTGTAACTTCATCTGACTGCGCCCAGGGAGCTCACTTTGGCTATGGCTATTTTGATGCACTTTGTAGCCCACAGGCTGTTATTACATCTTCTCCAGCCATTTGCGGAGCAAACAATGTAACCCTTACAGCTCCTCCGGGTGCTCAGGCTTACAAATGGATAGGACCTTGCATAGTAGGCCCAAATACTAACCAAACTGTTTCGGTAAACTGTGCTGGAACTTATAGTGTGGTATTGATTAGCGATATGAAAAATCCTTGTCCTGATACAATAAAAATCACCATCAATGCTTCTCCGGTTCTTAACTTTAACCTGGTTTCAACAACAAACGTTAAGTGCAACGGTGCCAACACAGGAAGTGCCACTGTGCTTGCTACCGGAGGAACAGCACCTTATACTTATAGCTGGAACCCTGCTAACGGAACCAATGCAACAGCAACAGGATTAAGTGCAGGAACGTATACTGCTTATGCGCAAGATAATGCAGGATGTAAAGATTCATTAGTATTTACTATTACACAACCCACGGCACTTACGGCACCAACATCATCAACCCCGGCAACATGTTCTGCCAATAATGGAACAGCAACTGTTACAGCCGGTGGTGGAACACCTGCATATACATATTCATGGGCACCCACAGGAGGAACAACAGCCAATGCAACGGGCCTGAGTGCAGGAACATATACTATTACGGTTACTGATAATAATGGGTGTACAATTACAGCAACTGCTATTGTTGCAAATACTGGGGCATTGAATGTAACTACAACCACCGTGGGTGTATTATGTAACGGAGGTTCCACGGGAAGTGCGACTGCTACACCGGCAGGAGGTACAGCTCCCTATACCTATACTTGGACTCCAGTTGGCGGAAGCAATGCTATAGCCACCGGTCTAAGTGCCGGAACATATACTATCTCAGTAACCGATGCTAATGGGTGTAATGGAACAGCAACGGCGACTGTAACAGAACCACCTGTAATAACAGCCCCAACTTCGGCAACACAAACTACATGCGGAGGTAACTCAGGAACAACAACAGTTACCGCCGGTGGAGGAACACCCGGATATACTTATTCATGGGCCCCGGGCGGACAAACCAATGCTACGGCTACAGGTCTTTCTGCCGGAACATATACTATTACTGTAACGGATGCCAATGGTTGCACCCAAACAGCTACTGCCGCTGTAACTACAACAGGTGGATTGACAGTAACGGCTATCCCAACCAATATTTTATGTAATGGTGATTCCACAGGGTCAGCAATTGCTAATATTGTTGGAGGGACTGCTCCATTTACCTATACATGGACCCCTGTTGGTGGCACTAATGCAACCGCAACAGGTTTAGGTATAGGAACGTATACGGTTTCTGTAACCGATAAAAACGGTTGCTCAGGAACAGCAAGTGCAACAATTACCCAACCTACTCCACTAACTGCAACTGCAACTGCAACACAAACTACATGTGCTGCAAATACGGGAACCGCAACAGCTAATCCTGGCGGCGGAACCCCTGGATATACTTATGTTTGGACTCCAGGCGGTCAAACCAATGTTACAGCAACGGCTCTAAGTGCGGGAATTTATACCGTTACTGTAACCGATGCAAATGGATGTACACAGACAGCTTCTGCTTCTGTTACTACCCTTGGAGGAGAAACAGTATCTATTTCAGCAAGCACCAATATTACTTGTAATGGTGCTAATAATGGTTCAGCAACTTCTACCGTAGTTGGAGGAACTGCCCCATATACGTATGCATGGACTCCGGCCGGAGGTACAAATGCAACTGCTACAGGCTTAAGCGCAGGCGTTTATACGATTACCGTGACGGATAATAATGGTTGTATTTCGTTCACTACGGTTACTATTACCGAACCGCCATTGCTTACAGCAACTATAAGTTCTACAACCAATATAGTTTGTAATGGTCAAAATACCGGAAGCCTGACAGTAACTGCCGGAGGAGGAACTCCAAATTATACATACTTGTGGGCTCCGGCCGGGGGCAATGCCACAACGGCCAATGGTCTTAGTGCAGGATCCTATACTGTTACTGTTACCGATGCCAATGGATGTACTGCTTCTGCAATTGGAACCATTACGCAACCAACAGCCCTTACTGCCAACATTTCTGCAACTGTTAATATTACTTGCTTCGGCCTTACTAATGGAAGCATTGCTGTTAATGCAGCAGGCGGAACTCCGGCTTATACATATAGCTGGGCTCCTTCCGGAGGAACTGCAGCAATAGCATCAGGACTTAGTGCCGGAACATACACTATAAACGTTACAGATGCAAATGGTTGTACAGCTACTGCATCCGGAACAATCACTCAACCTACAGCACTTACTGCTGCAATAACAAATACCGGAAACGTGACATGTTTCGGAAATTCCGATGGTACACTTACGGTTACACCTGCCGGTGGATCACCTGCCTATACTTATGCCTGGGCTCCTTCCGGCGGAAATGCTGCAACAGCTACAAATCTTAGTGCAGGAACATATACAATTACAATTACCGATGCGAATGGATGTTCTGCCACAACCTCGGGAACAGTTACTCAACCTACAAAACTTACGGTTACTGCATCCGGTCCTGCCATAGCTTGTTCCGGACTAAAGATCAATCTCTCTTCTACCCCGGCTGGCGGAACCGGACCTTACACGTTTGCATGGACACCCGCCGGAGGTGCCATTCAAAATCCGACTGTGCTTATAGCCACTACAACTACCTATACTGTTACCGTAACTGATGCTAATAATTGTACAGCTTTTGCCACGGTTACTGTTGCAACCGGACCTGCTTTAACTGCCGTTGTAACCGGAGCTAAATCTTTCTGTCCGGGTGGTTCAGCGAGCCTTTCTGTTACTGCTTCAGGCGGCACCGGTGCATATACATATCTCTGGATACCGGGGAATAATTCATCCCAAAGTATGGATGTAAACCCTACATCAACTACAACCTATAATGTGCAAGTAACCGATGGTTGCGGTACAGTAATTAACATTCCGGTTACGGTAACTGTTAACCCAAGTCCAACAGTTAGCTTCCTTGCAAATCCGAATACCGGCTGTGCTCCTCTTTGCGTTCAATTCCGCGACCTGTCGAGCATTGGTAATGGAAGAATTGCGAATTGGATATGGAACTTCGGCGACGGAGACAGTTTATCCGGTAGAAACCCTATTCACTGCTATAAAGACACGGGTAGTTTTAATGTTACCCTAACGGCTACTTCCGACAGCGGTTGCAGCAGTACGCTTGATGTATTAAAAATGGTAACTGTATACGCGCATCCGAATGCAAACTTTACGTACTCCCCTCAACCTGTAAATATCGAAAGCCCATTGGTTCAGTTTACTGATCAAAGCACCTCAAAATATCCTTTGGTATTCTGGAACTGGACATTTGGAGATGGAAGCGGATTGTCCAGCACGCTGAGAAACCCAAGCCACCAATATTCAGATACGGGAACATATTGTGCTACTCTTGTTATTACAGATATGCATGGCTGTATGGATAGCATTACCAATTGCCTGGTTGTAAATCCATTGTTTACACTCTATATTCCTGATGCTTTCAGTCCGAATGGCGATGGAATAAATGATGTGTTCACGCCTAAAGGCTCCTACATTAAGGATTTTGAGATGTATATTTTTGACCGCTGGGGCATGAAACTATTCCATACCGGTGATATTATGAATGGCTGGAATGGAAAGGTATTGAATAATGCAACTGTTTGCCAGGAAGATACGTACGTATATCAAATATATGTTACTGATACACAAGGAAACAAACATGCATACAATGGCAAGGTTACCTTATTGAAATAAATTGATAATCATTTCTTACCGATTATAGTAAAGTGGTGCTTAGGCACCACTTTTTATTAGCTATAACCTTGTTTCATTTAGTAATCCGTTTTCATAAAGATACCTGGCTCCTTTTGGCTATTCGCAAGTTAACTGCCCATTAAAAACCGCTAAAACTGTAATTTGTCATTCGGAATTGAGAAAATTTGTTATATCATTGTGCCATAATACATTTAAGCCGTGGTTAATATATCTTCTATTTTTTCAATTGTTGGGTTGCATTTTATACCACCATTCCAATTTTAATATGATCAGGAGAATCCCCCGTAATCTTGTTCTGATTTTTATCCTCACTGGTTTAGCCATTGGAAGTGCTGCCTATTATTCCTATAAAAACATTGCACTTACTTCGGCCTCAGGCTTGATGGTTTCCCAGGCCAAGGAAAATCTTATTCAGATAGAACGGATCCTTAACCAAACCGAGGAATTGAAAGAAAGTGCCAGGCAGGCAATTTTAAATGGCGATGAAGACCTTATAGATGATTATGACAGTAATGAGCAGGTTGTTTCTCAAAATGTTGCTGCACTTAATGAGTTTGTAAAAAACAATCCGGAACAATATACCAATTTCCTCAACCTTAAAACACATGTGAATCTACAATTTAAAATTGTTGATTCGGCAATTATGCTGAGTGCTTTTTCAGTGGATAATGCCGGCAAATCCCTCACTTCGGCCCGGGTAAATGCAAATTCCGATGAGATAAAAGCCTCTTTGATCCGCATGAAAGAGTTTGAAAACAAACTTTTATTACAACGGGAAGAAGATAACAGTAAAGCCACCTTCAAATCGGAACAAGCCATTATTTTTAGTGCGGGCTTAGCCCTTATACTTGTGCTATGGTTGCTTTATCTTTTAAATTCCGACATTGCAAAAAGAAGAAAAGCAGAAAGACTTGCACGGGAAAATGAGAAGAAATACCGCACTATTTTTGAACACGTTGGTGATGTAGTATATTCAAGCGATTATAAAGGAAATTTCAAAATATTAAACCCCCGTGTTACCGACCTGACAGGCTATAAGCCGGAAGAACTTACCGGGAAACATTACAGTTCAATTATTGCACCGCTTTGGCGAGATGAAGTTACACAGCATTATTTCTACCAGTTTAAAAACAAACTTGAAGAAACGCTTAAAGAGTTTCAGATAGTAACCAAAAGCGGAAACCTGAAATGGGTAGAGCAGAAAGTTGTAATGATGCTTGAAGGTGATATTGTTGTTGAGTTTCAGTGCTCAGTTCGGGACATTTCGGAACGTAAAAACATGGAATCGGCTTTAATACAAAGCAACCGGAAATTTCAAAATATTTTCACATCAAGCCCATTTGCTATCGCTATAATCGACATGCTTAGTGGTAGGATACAGGATATAAACGATGAGTTTACCTCCATGTTCGGCTTTACCAAAGAAGACACCACTGGAAATTCAATGGTTGATCTTGGAATAATCAGCATGGAAGAAAGAATACGAATGGTGGAATATGTTAAGCTGAATGGCTCCACAAAAAACCAGGAGTATTCTTATAGAACCAAGTCAGGAGGAAAAATAACCTGTATCTATTCAAATATAATAATTGATATTGATGGAAAACCAACAATACTGGTAATGTTCAGTAATATTTCCGAGTTGAAAAGATTGGAAAATGCGTTGGGCGAAAGCAATAAGAAATTCTTAACCATATTTAGTTCCAGCCTTCAGGCCGTTAGTGTTTCAGAAATCCCGGCCCATGGCAAACCTGGAATAATTACGGAGGTGAACCATGCTTTTTGCGAACTCTTTAAAGTTAAAAAAACGGAAGCCCTTGGTCATTCGCTTCCTGAGTTAGGATTAATAACAGAGAAAGAGCTTGAAGGAATTCTGCCGGAACATACGGAACAGAATTTTGTTGTAAATTCCGAACAATCAATGAAGAGAAAAACGGGTGAAAAGCTTACCTGTCTTTTATCCTTTAACGAAATAGAACTTAGCGGAAAGCAATACCGTGTTTGCCTGTTTAACGATATCACTGAAAGAAAAAAACTTGAAAACGAATTAGTGGCCGCTAAAGAAAAAGCGGAAGAATCAACGCATACCAAAGAATTGTTCGTGGCTAATATGAGTCATGAGATCCGTACACCTATGACTGGTATTATGGGGCTGAGTGAATTGCTGGTTCAAACCCCTTTAACAGATGAACAAAAAGAATACATAGAAGGGATTCGTCATTCATCTGAAAGTTTATTGACCATCATTAACGAAATTCTGGATAATTCCAAAATCAATGCCGGTAAACTGGTATTCGAAAAAATTCCGTTTAATATATATTCCATAGTTAAACATGTAGCCTTTACACTTGAACCCCGCGCCATGAAGAAAGGTGTGAAGTTTACTTACAACATTGACCCTACAGTTCCTCAAAAAGTAGTGGGAGATTCGGTAAGACTTTCCCAGATTTTGTGGAACCTGGCAGGCAATGCGCTTAAATTTACCGACACCGGATATGTTGAAATTGATGTAATGGCATTGAGTGAAGATTCTGAAAAAATCCATCTTTTGTTCACAGTTAAAGATACGGGTATTGGAATTCCGGCTAACCGCCTGGCCGATATTTTCAAGGAATTTACACAGGCTGATACTGCAACCTCGCGCAAATACGGAGGAACCGGCCTGGGCCTGACCATAGCGAATAAACTGGTAGAAATGCAGGGAGGAAAAATACTGGTTGATAGCAAGGAAGGAGAAGGTTCTACTTTCCGTTTCTCGCTGGAATATGACCATTATTCTGAACAGACTGATGCCCCTAACAAACTGCGTGAAACTATCCTTATTGAAAACCAGGTCAATCTTGCCGGATTAACAGTTCTGCTTGCCGAAGATAATAAGATCAATCAGGGTGTTTGCAGGAAAATCTTAACAAGCCGGGGTGCCAAAGTTGATATTGTGGATGACGGCAAGAAAGCAATTGAACAATTGGACCAAAATCCATATGATATAGTTTTAATGGATATACAAATGCCGGAAATGGATGGATATGAGGCTACCCAATTTATACGTTCTAAAATGCATTCACCTCAATCTGGAATTCCTATTCTTGCACTCACAGCATTAGCAATGGATGGTGAAAATGCAAAATGCTATGCTGCAGGAATGAATGGCTATATTTCAAAACCATTCAAAGCCAATGATTTATGTGAAAAAATAAAAGAATTCACCGACCGGAATAAACAACATAAGGAAACTGTTTAAAATCCCGGCGAATTTCTTTTCGAGTTTAAATCCTTTTCCACATCAGGCTTACTTTAAGTTGTATTTTATACATTTGCACAAAATCAAATCATTCTATCTTTATGAAAAAATGGCATATAGGAGCAGTGCTGGCAGTTGCAATACTGGTGACTCTAGGAGCTTCATCAAATAGTTCAATTACAATTAAATCCAACCCCGATGAAGGTTTCACAAACCTGAAAGTTCTTCCTAAAAATATTTCTGACAAACAACTGGATTCCGTTATGGGTAATTTTAGCATTTCACTTGGCGTACGCTGCAATTTTTGCCATGCACGCAAGGCTGACTCTACCAAAAGGGGGCTTGATTTTGCAAGTGATAACAAAGACGAAAAGAATATTGCCCGTAATATGTATAAGATGACTGCATACCTGAATGCAAATTATTTCATCTGGAACAATTCAACCCGTCCTGATACCATTCATTATGTTGTTTGTTATACCTGCCACCGCGGCAATCATGAAGTGGATGCAAAGGTATTCCTTAACCGGATTGATTCGGTTGAGAAGGCTTTTCACAAGAATCGCCATTAATTGGTAAGTGTCAATTTAATGCTTGGGTATCTATAAGAATTAGATAGTGCCAATGGAATTACATTTTGCACTTTACACTTCCCTTATTCCCGTTTGTCTCACAACAAATTGACTTTCTGGTGTTTATGTATTTTGTTTTACACCTTGATTATAGGTTGAACACTAACGATATTCATATGTGCATGAATATCTGTCAATTGCAAAACACTTTTACGCCGCAGTAGAACCTGTAAAACTGTATAAAAGTGTAAAACAAAACTCAGATAATACTATATTTCAGCTTATTAATAATTCATACCGAATAGCTCATAACTTATTGCTTGCTTTATAGTGTAAAGGGATTTTTTATATAACTTTGTACTTTAAATTCAAGTAACCTGACAAAGCCTGAGACCGCTCCTGACAAGAAGCGATTTAGACCATACCTTATAGTCTTCTGGACATTGGTCATCCTTCCATTACTCCTTCTGCTTTTCCTTACAGTTGGTACAGCATCGGGCATGTTTGGCCAGTTGCCTACCTTCGAAGAGTTGGAAAACCCACAAACATTTCTTGCATCCGAAGTGTATTCTTCCGACGGTGTTTTGCTGGGCAAATATTATGTTCAAAACCGCTCCAATGTTCAGTATAAGGACATTAGTCCTTTTGTTATAAAAGGCCTTGTGGCAACCGAAGATGCCCGTTTTTTTGATCATTCGGGTGTAGACTTAAGAAGTTTGTTCCGCGTGTTCTTCAAAACAGTTATTGGACGCAAAAGCTCTTCAGGTGGGGGAAGTACGATTACCCAGCAGCTTGCAAAAATGCTTTTCCGGAAACCGAAAAAGTTGTCGAAATTCCAGATGACGATACAAAAAATTAAGGAATGGATAATAGCGGCAAGACTTGAGAGGCAGTACACAAAAGAAGAATTGATTGCTCAATACCTCAATAAATTCGACTTCATTAATAATGCCGTTGGTATTCAATCGGCGTCACGGATCTATTTCAGTACAAGCCCCGACTCATTGAAAATAGAACAGGCCGCAATGCTTGTAGGAATGGAAAAGAACCCATCGCTGTATAATCCTGCATCTGCCAAAAGAAAACAAAATGCAATGGAAAGAAGGAATGTGGTTTTGTTCCAGATGAAGACTTACAATTATATTACTGATCATACATATGACTCATTAAAAGTGATTCCGCTAAAATTAAAGTTCAAGCCTGAAAATCCGGATGAAGGGCTGGCGGCTTACTTTAGGGAGTATCTGCGCGATAATTATCTGCGTAAATGGTGTGAAGAACATCCTAAACCTGATGGCACTAAATATGATATTTATAAAGATGGACTGAAAATATATACTACCATTGATTCACGGTTACAAAAATACGGAGAGGAAGCCGTGGAAGCAAATTGCAAATTCCTGCAACCATTATTTTTCAAAGAATTAAAAATCAGAAGAAACCCGCCATTTGATTTCCGTATTTCGAAAGCAGAAAGCAATGAACTGATGAATTCTTCGATGCATCGCTCCGACAGGTATATCACCATGAAAGAAGAAGGTGCTACAGATGATGAGATAACGAAAGCCTTCAACACTCCAATACCAATGACCGTTTTCACATGGAAGAATAGTAAACATGCGCTGGATACAACCATGTCGCCTATGGATTCTATACGATATACCAAAAGCTTTATGCAATGCGGCTTTACTTCCATTGATCCGCACACGGGCTACATCAGGGCCTGGGTTGGCGGAACCGACCACCGCTTTTTCAAATATGATCATGTTAAGGTTGGTAAACGTCAGGTAGGTTCTACTTTTAAACCTTTTATATATACCCTCGCAGTTCAAAATGGTTATTCACCTTGTTATAAAATGCCCAATGTACCAATCACAATTCCTATTGACGGACAACCATCATGGACTCCTAAAAATGCCGATACGAATGATGAAGGACGTATGATGTCATTGAGTGAAGCATTAGCAAAATCAGTTGATAGAATTGCTGCTGCTCTGACGCACCAGTTCTCGCCACAGGCGGTTATTAATGTGGTGCGTCATATGGGTATCCAGGATAAAATTGATGCAGTACCATCACTATGTCTTGGGACATGTGAGATCTCAGAATTGGATATGGTAGGAGCCTATTGCACCTATGCCAACAAAGGTATTTGGGTGGAACCGACGTTTGTTGTGCGGATTGAAGACAAGAATGGCCGTGTTTTAGATCAAATTAAGCCAAAAAGCCAGGAAGCCTTGAGCCAGCAGGATGCCTATGTAATGGTTAAAATGATGGAAGGTGTTGTAGTTCATGGTACTGGTGTAAGATTGCGAGGTCCTAAATACAGATTAATGAATCCTATTGCCGGTAAAACAGGGACCACACAAAACTGTTCCGATGGTTGGTTTATAGGAATAACGCCAGACCTTGTGTCCGGTTGTTGGGCTGGTTTTGAAGACCGTGCCATTCACTTCGAAAGTATGGAGTGGGGACAGGGTGCTTCTGAAGCTTTACCAGTATGGGCCGTTTATATGCAAAAAGCTTATGCTGATAAGTCACTCAATATATCTCAGGGAGATTTTGAAAAACCGGAGAAACCTATATCTATTGAATGTGATTGCGACAAATACAAGGACAATGGCGGAACAGGAGATCAGTTATTCGGTAAATAATCTGATACTGACTGGTAATAATATAAAAAGACCTTAGTCTAGTTTCATTTCAGGAATTTCTCCTTCAACAATTAATGTCCCGGCAGTTTTCGCCTTTATCTCATCAACACTTACCCCTGGAGCCCTTTCCAATAATTTAAAACCTTGCGGAGTTACTTCCAATACCGCAATTTCGGTAACAATGCGTTTTACGCATTTAACACCCGTAAGCGGTAACGTACAAGCCGGTAACAATTTCGATTCGCCTTTTGGATTGGTGTGCTGCATGGCGACAATAATATTTTTAGCGGCAGCAACAAGGTCCATTGCTCCACCCATACCTTTCACCATTTTACCCGGAATTTTCCAGTTGGCAATATCTCCGGTTTGGCTTACTTCCATAGCCCCAAGAACTGTAAGGTCAACTTTTCCCGCACGTATCATTCCAAAGCTTTCAAAAGAATCGAAGTAAGAGGCACCAGGCAGAACGGTAACTGTTTCTTTTCCGGCATTAATAAGGTCAGCATCCACATCACTGTCTTTTGGATATGGTCCGGTTCCTAAAATCCCATTCTCCGATTGAAGAATAATAGTCATTCCTTTAGGAATATAATTAGCAACCAGCGTAGGTATTCCTATACCAAGGTTTACATACATTCCATCCTTTAATTCCTGTGCTATGCGTTTCGCAATTCCGTTTTTGTCAAGCATCGTTCTTTAGTTTGATACGGTTCTTCTTTCAATTCTTTTCTCGTAATTCTTTCCTTCAAAAATACGGTGAACATAAATTCCTGAAACATGAACATTGTCAGGGTCCAGTTCACCGGGTTGCACGAGATGTTCCACCTCAGCAATGGTAATATCACCTGCTTTAGCCATAGGGGCACTAAAGTTGCGTGTGGTCTTTCTGAATACAAGATTACCCAGTGTATCTCCTTTCCAGGCTTTAACTATAGAAAAATTGGCATGAAGTGCCATTTCCATCAGGTACATTTTACCATTGAATTCCCTGGTTTCTTTGCCTACAGCAATTTCTGTGCCGTATCCCGCAGGAGTAAAAAATGCAGGAATACCAAGGCCTGCCATGGCTACCCGGGTAGCTAATGTTCCCTGAGGAAGCAGATCCACTTCCAACTCACCCGATAAAAATTGGCGTTCAAATTCTGCATTCTCTCCTACGTAGGAGGATATCATTTTCTTTACCTGTCTTGTTTTTAATAATAATCCCAGCCCAAAATCATCCACACCCGCATTGTTAGATATGCAAGTAAGGTTTTTAATACCTTTTTTCAGTAGTGCCGCAATGCAGTTCTCAGGAATTCCACATAAACCGAAGCCGCCTAGCATCAATGTCATGCCATCTTGGATATCGGCAATGGCTTCCTCGGCATTTTTATATACTTTATTCATAGCCTTAATTTGAGGGCGAATTTAGAGAAATTTTATTCTCATAGCTGTGACTTGGTGGTCTCTTACATATCTTTCGAAGGGTTTTCAAAAAAATGTAGTCTTTATTGGTCATTAGTTTAATTTTCACAGAATAGTATATTTGTGTTTTTAGACGAATAAATGAGTGTATCATTAGTAACAGGTGGAGCAGGTTTTATCGGGACTCATGTTGTAAATGAACTGATAAAGAGCGGACATAAAGTAGTAATACTGGATGATCTGAGCGGTGGCTTTATGGAAAATGTGAACCCGAAAGCTACATTTATTCAAGGTTCAGTGGAGGATTATACGTTGCTTGCCAAACTATTTAATGAACATAAGTTTGATTATGTATACCATCTGGCAGCATACGCAGCGGAAGGACTCAGTCATTTTATTAAGAGATTTAACTACTCGAATAATCTTATTGGCAGTGTTAACCTTATTAATGAATCGGTTAAACATAAGGTGAAATGCTTTGTTTTTACTTCTTCTATAGCAGTGTATGGCAATCAAAAACCGCCAATGACGGAGGAAATGGTGCCAATTCCGGAAGATCCATACGGGATAGCCAAATATGCCGTTGAAATGGATTTGAAAGTGACCCATGAAATGTTTGGGTTGAACTATATTATTTTCCGCCCGCATAATGTGTATGGCGAATATCAGAATATAGGAGATAAGTACCGTAACGTGGTTGGTATATTCATGAACCAGTTGATGCAGGGCAAGCAGCTTACCGTATTTGGTGATGGTTCTCAAACCCGAGCCTTCAGCTATATTGGTGATGTAGCCCCTTGCATTGCAGAATCGGTTAATAATAAAGCCGCTTATAACCAGGTCTTCAATATTGGTGCAGATAAAGAATATTCGGTGAATGAACTTGCAACTGCAACCATGGATGCTATGGGATTGAAGGGAGAGATAAGGCATCTCGAATCGAGAAATGAGGTACAGCATGCCTATTCGGACCACTCGAAAGTAAAAAAGCATTTCCCTTCCACGAGTAATGTTTCATTAAATCAAGGATTAAAAAAAATGGCTGAATGGGCCAGGAATGCAGGAGTAAGAAAGAGTCAAAAATTTAAAGCTATTGAAATTACTGAAAAACTTCCTCCCGTTTGGCTGGAAGAATAACCCCTGTTTAAGCTACATAAAACATTGAAAAAAATACTATTCATTACTTCGCATAGGCGCAACAGAGCTCCGGGCCAAAGGTTCCGGTTTGAACAGTTCTACGATTATCTTGAAAGTAACGGATTTCATTGCGAGCACTCTAATTTTATTTCAGACATCGACGATTCATACTTATACAGGAAAGGTCATTATGTTCAAAAGTTCAGCATCCTTGTAAATGCCATTTTAAAGCGAATGAAAGATGTTTCCAGGGCAAACGAATTCGATATTGTCTTTATTCACCGTGAAGCATTATTGCTAGGTTCAACCTATTTTGAAAAGCGGTTTAGAAAAACCAAAGCTAAAATGGTGTATGATTTTGACGATTCGATTTGGCTGGGCGATACATCCGATGCAAACAAAAAATTACGCTGGCTTAAATATCCGGGGAAGATTGCCAAAATTATCTCCCTGTCGGATATGGTTTTTGTCGGCAATAAATACCTGGCTAGTTACGCCGCTTATTATAATTCGAACATTAAAATAGTTCCCACAACCATTGATACTGAAGAGTACAAACGAAACATAAGCAATAAGAGGAACGATGGCAAAATATGCATTGGCTGGACAGGCAGTATTACAACTATTAAGCATTTTGAATTTGCTATTCCAATATTGAAAAAACTCAAAGAAAAATACGGGGTAAAACTTGTTATAAAAGTAATTGGCGACAAAAACTATGTGAATGAAGAATTGGGTATTCACGGACAAGGCTGGAGCAAGGAAAACGAAATAGATGAACTATCTTCATTCAATATTGGAATAATGCCACTTCCAAGTGATGAATGGTCAAAGGGAAAATGTGGTTTGAAAGGATTGCAGTATATGGCACTGGAAATACCGGCCATTATGTCACCCGTTGGAGTGAACAGTGAAATAATTAAAGATGGGGTGAACGGATTTCTTGCTACCACCGAACAGGAATGGCTGGATAAAATATCAATTCTGATCGATAATGAAGAGATGCGCATAAAAATGGGTCAGGAAGCGCGAAAAACTATTGTTGACCGCTATTCCAAGAATTCGGAAAAGGGTAACTTCGTTAAATATTTTAACGAAGTACTTGGAATAAAATAATACTATTTCTTGCCAGAAATATTGGCATTTGAATAATCCGGTGAAAAACGGATTAGCCATTTATTATTGATATAGTCCATGTAAAAACCAAAACCTTTTTTAAAGGTAGGAGTATTTTTAAACCAGGCTCTGATATAGTATTTAGCAAAACTTCTGTGCGGGTCATTTAATTCAACGGTGTCACATTCTACTGCATCAAACTTCATGTTTTTTGCAAGGGCTGTATCAAAGTAAGACTTGAAATCGTAATAGTTGATTTTTATTTGCTGTACATCAAAAGGTACTGTATGATAAGGCCACTGCTGAGCATCCATAGCCCACATTTTAATAAAAGAGGAGGTATCACTATTTTTAATACAGGTCCAGGCATTTTCCAAAATTTTCTTGGCTTCTTTTTTAGAAAGTTTTTGGCCAGAAACAGATAACGTAAGGGTAGCGCAAATAGCCGGAATCAGTAATAGTTTTTTCATAAGTTTATTTTGTTGGGAACAAATATAATAATTTAAAGGTAGTGAGAGTAATTGAGCATTCAATTGTCTACTTAGTTTTTAATAGAATACTTAGGTGTGGCATATTTTTCATTATTAGCTGAAAATATTTATTTTTGTTCCGTTATATTAAGTCAATCAATTACTAAACTGACAATAAGATGAAAAATATCTCCCGATTTTTTTCGGCTTTGATTATATCAGGTGTGCTTCTTTCTTTTTTCGTTTCATGCCAAAAAGCGGCACCGCTGCCATATAGTGATCCTACCTCAGGAGTAACGAATACAATCACATATCCTACCTTCTCAGCCCAAATGAATAGTAGTACAACACTGACTGATTTTACACCAATCAAAATCATTGAAGGCAACTATGTTACCCTGATTGGTGTATCGCAATATTATACAGTTACAATTTCATTGCCTGTTACGGATGGACCAGGAACTTATTTTTTTACTTCAGCACCTGGGCTAAGGGCAACTGTAAATAATGGAACTACCACCTTTGTTAGTGACGGAAACGTTTTGGGAGGCGGATACCTAATTTTAAATTCAATAAATTACGGTAAGTATAACGCTTCATTTCAATTTTCCGGTCGAGATTCAAGTAATACCATTAATAGTTTAAATGTTTGGAATGGTACGCTTACCAATTTGTAAAACGCAGTAACACATGAAAGCCAAACTAAGTCTGCTGTTCATACTCCTTATTACAGCCCTGTTATCAGCTCAGGATACCGGCAGAGTATATATGTTCGTACCCCAAATGCCGTCTTTTCAAGGGAAGCTTGACAATTATTTAGCCGAACATGTACAATTGAAGGTCTTAATCGAGCTAAAACGCAAGGAAAACATGCAGGGCGCCCCAAAGGAAGTAAGGATAAAAAGCCAAGACCTAAGTCTGGTTATCTAATGCGTGAAATCAACAAGCGGAAAGCCGCTGACGAAGCAACGGGTGTTTTTAAGCCAGTCCGTGAGTACGAACAACCCCAAAATAAAGCTCTCTGACACTAAATTTAGAAAAATCAGTTACCCATTTGTAAAAACCCACTCCAACCCCAGCCAACAGCTTCATTATATTTTATTTGATACCAATTTGCTTTTTTACCTGAAATTGTTTCTTCTCTACCATCTTTATTTAGAACTGTTACTTTAGAGTTTTTAGGTATTTTCATAAGAAGTTTTCCAGCTGAATTTGGTGTATCACGCAAATTCAAACCATTTGTAGAAATAACTGTTGCAGTAAGATTGTCAACATTGGTAGAGCTAATGGAAGTATCGATTTTTGATACTGTCGAAGTTGAATTTGCAAAATAATAAATTAATGAGACTGCTATTAAAACAATAAGGGCTAAAATGAAATACCCTTTTAAATTTGATGAGGTTTCAAGAGATTCCACGTATTTATTTGAGTCATAGAAATTATTGTAAAACTTTCTACATAAAAGAGCAAAGTCTTTTGCATCATCTATCTGTACAAATGATTTGTCACCACTTATTTTAATATCCAGAACTTCAGATTCACAAATTTTAAGGAAGTCCTCTTTGCTAATTTCGTAAGACTCATATTCTGTAACTTTTCCACCTCCACCAACATTTGTATTACCAACAATGGGTTCTAATTTTATCGGGCCTTCTGTAGTGAGAAAAATAATGTACCCATCTCTTAAAAAAAACCAATCTTCTCCAAAAAACCTTCCATCAATTAATAGTGAATCAATGTTTTTAGTTTTAACATGTCGAATCCCCAGACTCCATCTGCTTTTTAGTTTATCCTTAGACCAAAACTCCTTAAGAATAATTTTTTCTGGAACGGATAGAGTTGTTGCTTTATCTTCAAATTTATCATAAGATTGTTCTATGTATGGCGTATTTTCATTCATTATATTCTTGGTTTTTCAAAATGGAAATTGCTATATCTATTCTATCCCTCAACGAGTTTTCATCAATAAAGTCATTAAATTCTTTTTCCTTGTCTTCAAAGTTCTTTATGGCAGTATTCCTTCTTTTTATAAACCAAGATTCTGTAATATTTTCAAATCTTTTATCTTTATGGTAATCATAGTCCGTTTGTACATTGCTAAAGAATTGCCGTTTAAAAGTGTAGTAAAAATTGACAATAATTTCAGAATAAAATTTGCTTAAAAGTTTATTTGACTCATCAATTGGCTTCAGTGTTTCCGTAATAAAAAGGACATCAATACTTGAAACAT
>CAIPDV010000078.1 GCA_903863935.1 uncultured Bacteroidota bacterium | reverse complement strand
CTTTATGGCGTTTGAGATTAAATTGTAAAATATACTGTAAATATAACTTTTGATGGTATATATTGTATCTGTTTCTTTAAAATTCGTCTTTATTTCCACATGCACGTCTTTAATAACGTCTTTAAGCTGAGACCGTATATCATCTAATAATTTCGGAAGATCCACATTTTCTTTTTGTTCGTTAATTTGTCGTTTAATGTAGAGTACTTCATTCATATCCATTACCACTTCGTCAAGCCTGTTCACAACACTGGCCAGTCCACCCAACATTTCCATACGGTCCTCTTCGGGAATCTCCGGATTGTTGAACTCTTGTGAAAGTGCTATAACATTGGCTACAGGAGCCCTTAAATTATGCGATACAATAAAGGCGAACTGTTCCAGATCTTTATTTCGCTGCACAAGGTCATTGGTAATTTTTTCCCTTTCGGTGATGGTTTTCTCCAGTTGTTTCTGACGTTCGCGCAGCGATGCGGTCCGCCACCGGATAATAAGAATTAACCCGGTAATAAAAAGCAATGCATAGAGTGTGTAAGCCCACCAGGTCCTGTACCAGGGCGGAAGCACTTTAAATGTATAGCTAATAGGGGCAGACCATACTCCAAATGGGCTCTGGGCTTTCAATTCGAAAACATAAGTCCCTTCGAACATATTACCGAATGTGGCTGATGTTTTCGTGGTAAGCGGACTCCAGTCTCGGTCATATCCCGCCAGGCGGTATTGATAGTGCACCATAAACGGTTTGGCTGGCTCAATGGCGGCATAATCAATAGTAATATTGTTGTGGTTATGTGGTATGGAAAGGTTCTGCGGAACGGGGTAATAACGGTCAATACTATCGAAACTCACTTCGTTGAATTTCTTTTTCATTTCCGCTTTTTGGCCTTCGGTCATGGCTTTGCCGAAGGTTGTGTACTCCTCCACTATAGCGGCATTTGCCAATTTAGGGTCATTATTTTTTTCATTTTTCAAATCGTTCCAGCTAATGTTTTCATTATCTATTTTTATACCCTGAACTGCCAATGTAAGCGGATTCCTGTTTTTATTCAGGGCTGCATAATTAAACCTTAACAAGCTGTTCTTTTCACTCCCTGTGCCTATCCAAAGTATGCCATTTTTATCTGGGAACATTGAGTTTTGCGAAAAGTTCACATCCTTGATCGGATACCCTGTTTTTGAATTATACACTTCAAACACGGGCTGGTAATTTTTCAGTTCTTCGTTGCTTAGTTTGTTTATGGGTGCCAATGCTTTGGTGCTGCTATCCTTTGAAGAATTGCGGTTGAAGCCGGTAAGCAAGGTTATCCCTGCATCTGTACCAATACCTATAAAATGTTCCTTTGTTAGTTTGATCTGTATTACATTATTGTCCGACAGACCATTCATCGTAGTGTAAGTTAAAAATGATTTCCCGTCGAAACGGCTTATGCCGCCGCCATTGGTGGCAAACCAGAAGATCCCGGTAGAATCTTCCAATATCGACAAGATGCCATTGTTGGGAAGTCCCTGTGTTGTATCATAATTCAAAAAAGTATGCCCGTCAAATTTGCTAACCCCGCCCATGTCGGTGCCAAACCAAATATTTCCGCTATGGTCCTGCATTATGCAATCAATGCTGTTATCCGGCAGGCCCTGAGCCATGGTGTATGTGGTAAATGCGGTATGGTCGAATTTACAAGCCCCGCCGCCATTGGTTCCAAACCACAAATTCCCGGCTTTGTCCTGCAGGATAGAATAAACCGAATTGCTGGGCAACCCCTGCTTATATGAATAGTTAGTAAAAGTTTTTCCATTGAATATGCTCACCCCTCCTGCTTCCGTTCCGAACCATAAGTTCCCGTCCCGGTCCTGCAATATGCTCCGCAAATTATTATCGCATAAGCCCTGTGCGGTTGTGTAATTGGTATATACATTTCCGTCGTATTTGCTAACACCTCCGCCTTCGGTGCCAAACCAGTAATTCCCCGATTTGTCCTGTAAAATGGTGCGTACTGTTTTGTGCGAAAGCTCTCCGGCATTGGTAACCGAAATGATAGCTTCCCCATCGTAGCGGCAAACACCGCCACCATAGGTACTAAACCACAAATTGCCTGTCTGGTCTTCCACGATCGACATAACCTGGTTTGTCGACAAACCTTCCGAAGTCGAAATAGTGGTAAAGCATTTGGCTCCAATTCCGGTATCGGCAGAAGGGTCATATTTACTTACGCCCCCGGTTCCTGTTCCAAACCAAATAGTACCGCTTTTATCCTGAATAATACACCGGATGTCATTCCCTGCAAGTCCGCGTTCGGTTGTAAAGCTGCTGAATGTTTTACCATCATACCGGCTTGCACCTCCGCCCAGGGTTCCAAACCAAATATTTCCTTTTCTGTCTTGCAGGATGGCGCGCACCCTATTGTTTACCAGCCCTTCTTTGGTGGTATATGCGGTGAACGATTTCCCATCGAACTTACAAACCCCGCCTCCAAAGGTGCCGAACCACATGTTACCGGTCTTATCTTCTAAAATACTTAGTACTATATTATTTGAAAGGCCATCCTTAGTAGAGTAAGTGGTGAATGTTTTCCCGTCGAACCTGGTAACACCTGCATAGGTGCCAAACCACATATTGCCTTTGCTGTCGGCATAAAGGCCCCGAACCGTATTATCTTTCAGTCCGTTTTCTTTGGTATATTTTGTAAAGGTGCTGCCATCGAATTTGTTTACACCCCCTCCGTACGTTCCAATCCAAATGTTACCCTGTTTGTCTTCTGTAATGCTGCCAATGCTGTTGTAAAGTAAGCCTTGCGTAATGGAGTAATTGGTGAACGATTTGCCGTTATACTTGCTTATACCTGCTCCATCGGTGCCAAACCACAGATTACCGGAATGATCGCAGCAGGAACAAAAAATGGCATCGAGTGCCAGCCCCTGATCGGTGCCATAAAGTTGAATGTTGGCAGAAAAATCGTAGGCTTCCGTAAGCGGTGGCACAAGGCCTGTAAAGCCATTCGACAGGGGAGCGTTAGGTAGCTGCTGCCCTTCGGGGATAAGAATAGTGGCCGGCTTAGGTAATGTGTCAACCGAACGCACCAGCGGAGGCCTAATACTATCTTTAGGCTTAGTGAAACCGGTGGCATGTATTACCCGGGGCGTCTCCTGTGTGGCAACGGAATCATTTTCATGCCTGTGGCAGGCTACCAGCACAGTGCTGAATACCGCGCTGTAAAACAGATTCCTCATCATCAATCTCCGCATCGAAAGCCTGTAAAAAGGTTGCTATTACAAACTTACAATTCTTTTCCTGATAGATTCCTGATATAATAGAGGGCATATAAAGGAAGATTCCAATTATTAAATCCCGTTCCTCCATATATTTGGAGTATCTTTGCATCTAATATCACAACAAATAAATGAGCACACTCAAAGAACAATTAGATGCATTGGCTGCTGAAAACAGTAAACCACCTGTTGCTAAGGTAATTCAACCTGTTGCTGCCCCAAGGTTCGGAAACCCGTATCGCGAGGAATACATTAAGAGTGCAGAAGCAATTCAGGAAAAACTTCTTAAAAGAGGTAAATCGGCAAGGCCGAGCAAGAAGTCAAAAATGAGGTAGTAGTTGTTTCTCTGAAACAACTTTTTCAGGCTTTAGCAACCTCAAAACCCTCAGGATAATTCCCATCTTCCCGGACCGGGTATACAAATCCTGTTAGTATGGAATCGTCGAACAGGTCGGCAATTTCAAGTGCTCTTTCATACGGTATGTTTTGCCATTCGGGCGGTCTCGAAACAATATCTTTATTGCTGAAGCCATCACCCACCTTGTTATACCAGGCGCAGGATACCGTGGTTGTTTTTTGGCCCTTAATGCTGTCCGGTGCAGTAAATGCAATAAAACTTCCTTTCGGATATTTTGCTTTTATACCTGTCTTCAGCAGTTGCTTAACCAGTTCCTCCTCCGTCGGTTTTATCTTCGTTTTTTTCATAGTGGTAAAATTATAGGGTAGCCCTTATTTCTTCAATAGTATTCTGCCTTTCTTCTATGGTCATGGCAATAAATTCTTCCAGTTTCGGAACTTCTTTCAGTTCGGCTGTGGCAGGTTTGGGAAGAATGTATTGCATAAGGGTAAGATACATTTGAACATAATTTTTACCCTTCATGTTTTCCAGTTCCTTTTCAAATTTTTTGCGGTTAGTAAGTATGTAGTTGCGCAAGTAATCGCGTTGTTCTGCGCTTATTTTGCTGGTGGCTCCTTTGGGCCTTCCGGTTGGGTTTCCACTTTGTCCTTTTTTGTATTGCATAAATTAACAGGGATTAACAGAAGTTATTACTGAGAGATAACAGGCATTTATCAGGGAACATAATGAAATGATGAAATTTGTATTGTCTTGATATTGAGTGTTTTGAAAAATTGATTCCCTGTTAAATACAGGGAAATTAAAAAGTGCAGATTTATACTGGAAAATAAATAGTTTTTTTTGAAGTATTAAATTCACGTTCTTTTTCATACCGCAAAATTAATTCATGAAAAAGCGTATTTGAAAAAAGTCATTGACCGGAGGACGGAATAGTTTTGAACATTGCCTGTTTTGGGGGGAAGAACAAGATCCTTACCGTATAATTTAAAGGATATGTTGTGCACCTGTATGCTGATTTAATAGTGCTAAAAATGAGTTTTATTAAAACAAGTTTCTTAACTTTGTGGTATGGAAAAGAGAACAGGCAAAAAAACTGCGAAAAGGCCTAAGTCAAAAAAAGCATACTTAACAAAGCGTGGTTTGATAAGGGCAGCGACACCTGCCATTCGCAGGGCAGCCAGAAAGACACTTAAAAATATGGGCCATACCATAATTTATAAAGATGGATGGATTATTGACGTGGATAAAGAGGGTAATGTAAAGCAATTAAAGGAAGTAAAAAAAATAGAAGCGGAGCTTGACCTCGATTAATTCTTCCGATCATTTACGCATGCGGGTTTTCGCAGGACCTAATGGTTCGGGCAAAAGCACAATTATTGATGCTGCAAGAAAACATAAGGAAAATGGAAAAGTTATAGATTTCGGCATTTATATAAATGCAGATGATATTGCCCAGGCATTAAGGGCGAACAAATTCTCTTTTAACCAATATGAGCTACGGGTAACGAATAAGGACTTTTTTGCAGTATCAATTGCATCCGGACTGGTGAATAATGAGTTTACCGAAGCTGATTTTAAAAGATGTTATGAATTCAAGGAGAACAGAATACTCTTGAATGTTGAAGAATCGGATGAACATTTGGCTCAGATACTTGCAAATTATATACGTGAGAAATTGCTGGATGAGAAGAAAAAATTCTCTTTTGAAACTGTTTTTTCACACGAATCGAAATTGGATATAATGAAACGGGCTGCCAAAGCAGGATATAAGGTCTATTTATATTTTGTAGCCACCGAAGATCCCGAGATTAATAAATTACACGTTGCATCAAGGGTAATAGATAAGAAGCATGATGTACCACCGGATAAAATTATAAAACGTTATTATAAATCACTTGAGCTATTATTCTATGCAGCCCAAGTTGCTTATCAGGCTTATTTTTTTGATAATTCAGGTACTGAATTTGCGCCAGTTGCTCACTTTAAATGGGAAAAGGGCAAAAAAAAATGGGATAATATTGACATGGAGAAACTTCCTAACTGGTTTAAAAAATATTATTTAAGCAAAGTAATTATGTCACCTACAAGGAAAAGTGGTATGGAAATACTAAGTACAAAAGAAAAGACTGATTTTATTGATATCCACCTACGCATTTCCCCGCCGATACGAGTTACGCTTAAAATTGGAGACGCACTTGTTGGATTCTTCCAGGGATTTGATGATTACGAATCCTTGAAAAACAAAAACAAATTTCGATTTGTAACTATTCTTAATGCAGTTAGATATAAGAAAACTGATATTCCGGACAAAGCCTATTCTACAATAGTTGATGTGGATAACATTGAAGATATAAATTACATATAGTTTCAATAACCAAACAGCTAAATATTTCTTCAAGAACAAATAATACTTCTAAATCGAGCAAACAGTAAAAGCTGATTAAGCGATAAATTCTATCAGGGACAATAAGAAATATTAAGTTCGAGAATCAGCACGTATGGCTCAATAGCATAAATACAACTATAAATAGCAGGGTGGAAAGGAGAATGAAAATACCCCAAATTATTGCTAATCTCTTTGGGCTTTTAGGTATGAAAAGACTAATAATTAAAGTTAGGATAGCCGATATAAAAAATGGTGCACCAATCATTATACAAATATATAATATCTGTAACTTTAAGCCAACCAGCACAATGACGATACACTTTAATTATCTTTGTTAAATGTTGCAGAAACGAAATTTCTTTCTTCTTTCTTTTCTTTTAATTGCCTTTACCCAAAGCATTTTTGCACAAAAGGATTCTGCATATAATGTTCATTACTTCAAAACCATTCCGAATATCAGCATTCGGGCACTTGAAGTCCTAAGTGATTCCAAAGCCTGGTTTGCCGCAAATCGTGGTGTTTGGGGATATACTGAAGATGCAGGAAAAACCTGGCACATTGATTCTATTAAAGTTGATTCGGTTTATCTGCACTTCCGGTCCATGGCGGTGTTGAATGATTCAACAGTATTGCTGCTTAGTATTGCATCTCCTGCTTACATGTTTAAGACCACCAACAAAGGGAAAACGTGGATGCTTGTATATAAAGACACAAATAAAAATATTTTTTTCGACTGCATGAAATTCGCCGATTCCAATAACGGAGTTGCAATTGCCGATCCTATTGATGGATTTTTCCAGATTATATTTACCGAAGATGGAGGAGCCACATGGGAAAAGTCGCTGAACAAGGATATTGTGCACGCGCTACCGGGAGAAGCATGTTTTGCATCAAGTAACAGCAACATTGCCATTAATGGACATAATTTGTGGTTTGTTACCGGGGGAATGAGGTCCAGAATTTATCATTACGGCGATAAGAGTGAACATTTTGAAGTTTTTGATACTCCATTACCTGAAGGCGGACAGTTGACAGGAATATTTTCTGTTGATTTTACTGATGAATTAACCGGAGTTATTGCTGGAGGTAATTATGAAAAAGCAGATTCTTCTTTTGTAAGCCTTGCTATAACATATGATGGAGGCAAAACCTGGACTCCCATTAAAGGTAATAAACCATTTTTTGGTTCTTGTGTAAAATTTGGGAATGAAGATGACGTTTATGTGACTGGTGGCGCGGGCACTTTCCGGTATAATAGTAAAGCCGTTAAAATATATGAAGTAAAAGATAAATCCGGAGCCTCCCTCAAATTTAATACTCTGCGTTTTTCTCCTTCAAAAAAGAATCTCTGGTTAGCCGGGGATAAGGGTTCTATCGCATTAATAAGTTTAAGTCATTAATTAGTTCGTATTGAATTCACATTTTGTAAAACGGTTTTCTTCAAATCCATTTTCATTTATTTGAAGTAGCAATGTATCACCTTGCATTCTGTAGTGTTCATTCCTGAAATTCCGGTAGAGTGGCTTAACTTCATCATAAGCAAAAGCACGGGGAACCATAATTGTTTTGCCGTTAAGTTCACTTTTAATCAACTCACGTCCGTAAGCAACAGCTTTCCTATTGATTTTATCCAACGAATCAGTATGAATTGAATCTCCATTTAGAATAAAATAAGGTGCATCATATCTCCAACTTCCTTTCGATTCAGATACCCATCCGTACGAACTAAGTCCTGTATAAATAAAACTACCGTTCGTTTCAAATTTCAGGGTATCGAAGTGTGAGTGCCAGCAGCCGTTTATCTGCGGTTCCTTTATTTCCTGATGCATTGTATTATTGCATGAAGCAAGTAAAAATGTATACACAATGAAAATAATTCTCTCCCGCAATTTCATGATGACAAATATCGGTGTTTTTCGAGAAGCCTGATAATAGCCAGTCAAGCCCCGGCCTATTTTATGTTATGGGAAATTTGTAATATTGTAATGCTATCTATCCCCATAATCGGCTCTCTTCTAAAACCCAGATGTATGTTCAATAAAAAAGTATTAAAAATATGTACCTCTTTTGTAGGCGTTTTTTTTGTGCTTTCTGGCTTTGCCAAAGCCATGGATACAACTGCGTTCGGCAATCTTATTGCCAGTTACGGTTTTCCTTTTTTAAGCTTTATGGCTCCCTTCATGGTGATAGTTGAAATTGCCCTTGGTATGGCACTCGTATTAGAATTAAATCCGCGCCGCGACTCGCTTATAGCCTTGCTGTTCTTAATATCCTTCACTTCTGCATTTACATTTGCGCATTTTCACAACGGAGTTAACGATTGCGGCTGTTTTGGTAAGCTGCGTCCTTCTTCCTGGGGTCCCACTGAATCATTTATACAGAATATAGTTTTAATGATATTATGTATCACCATCCGTCTGAAATATCCAAAGGACGATGTAAGAGGCCCATTGGTATTCTGGAAAAAGGGACTTATGTTGGGGCTTGTTCTTACCGGCATGTTCATTTCAGGCTTAACTTTCAGTATGCCAACTGCACTGCACGACCTTACACATAAAAGTAAGTTCAAAGATCAAAACATAAAAAATACCGAATTGGCAAAGTATGTACAAACAGTTCCGGGCAAAACCTATATGGTTTTCTGTTTTTCCTACACCTGCACGCATTGCTGGAATTCGTTTGAGAATGTACGCGGATTCAAAAAAACAGGCACTGTAGACAGTGTTATAGCATTGGCCGTTGGCGATGACAGCAGCAAGATATTCTTCAACCAGAATTTTCAACCCGATTTTAATATCCGCACCTTATCGGTGGATGCGTTCGATAAAATTTCCACCAGTTATCCTGTTGGGTTTTATATTAAGAATGACACCATAAAATATGTAATTGAGGGCGAGGTGCCTTCTTCCATGACTTTCCGGAAAACAAACAATATTGCCTTTAATCCACCGAAATCTTCAACCGCTGAAACGTCTTGCACACCCACTTCTTGCGGGCATTAGAAGAAAATACTAAATTGTTTTAGCTACTCTATTGTTTCTTTTTTCCCAGTATAATTACTGTGTAGCTCCAGTATTTTGTAGAGCCGGTTCCATGCACATAACCAATGCCTACTTCATTCAGGGAAGCATTAAAATCGCCTTCGCCAAGCACAAGCTTGCGGCCTTCCTGTCCGGTATGGGCTTTATCGGTAACAATATTTTTAATGGCTACTTCGCCCGAAGGTGCGCCGCCTTCAAGAGCTTCAAGGGTGCCTAGTTTTTTGTCTTTTATAAGGTCGTCGGATAGGGGGTACGATTTATTGATTATGATGTTGATTCCGTTTCCATCCGGGTCAACATGCCCGAAATAGCCACGCATAGCCATGCTCATGGCTTTTCGTTCAGCAACCACTGCCAGTGAATCATTCCAAACCAGGTCGGTACGCGGTGCAATGCCCCTTAGTGAAACACCGTAACGTTCAGAATATGCATTCGGGTCTTTACGTACTTTATTTAACAATACAAATGCTTTTTGTTCCTGGGCTTTGTCAAGATAAACGCCTTTCTCCGGGTTAATTGTGAAAGATGGTAATAAAATTAAGCTTCCCGCAAGAAGACAAAAACCTGCTATGATTGAAAATTTACGCAACATAAAAATAGGAATTAGAAAAGGTTGATTACAGTTTATATGCAAATGTACAACTAAACCTCCATTTTTTTTCTGATGTGGATAAGTTGATAATAAATTAACTACCTATACCAATTAGTTTTCGATGTTTTCCGCAACTATGCGTACCTGCGCAGGCATATCACCTGCTGTAAGAAGAGCAGCAAGATCCTTAGCTTCATCCATTGTAAAATCCCCTGAAATATCACATTTGCCAGCGGATATCTCACTCATTACTCTGGGGCTTGTACACACCCTGTCATCAAATGTAATTGCAATTTCTTTCTTAATATTATCTTTTGTCAGAACACGCCATTTCTCTGCACCGGCATCATTCATGGTAATGCTGATAACCGGGGAGCCCATGCCTCCTTTTGCAGCCTTGGCAGCGGCAACCACTTCACCTGTCATGGCTGGTTCTATTCCTTTTATTGCATACAGCGCAACTAAATTATTGTTTTGCCTCATTCGTTTAAAACTCCATAAAAAATGCATGTTTTTTGGTAAATGCAATTTGCTTAGAATAATATCTGCATTCATAGTATCTTTTGGTTCTGCATATCCAATTAATGGCCCAATACCATAAGGAATATGAAACAGCCGGGCCGAATCAAGGTTTAAATAACGAATAAGCTCTCTGTGGAAAAAATTGAGGGTATCGCTTTCAATAGCATTTTCACCAGGGAATAGTTCTGCATAGGCATCTTTAGCATCAAATGTTTCCCAAAAGCCTAGTTTCCCATCCTCCTGTATAAGTTTACGCACCCGTTCAATTGATGCGCCCTGTTCTTCCAGGTGCCAGAGTTTTACCGTTACATGTGTATTTGTGTCGGACACTTCAATAGAATCAATACTCACACCCGCTTTTATTAAACGCTTCCTGATAACTGCCGAAATGCTATGAGTAAGAGTATGGATTTTGGAAGGAGTAAACTGTCCCGGGTGTCTGTAATTTCCAAACGTATCCACTTCCAGCACAATTACCCTGTGTGGCCCTGTACGCGGCTTTGACTTTGGTTTGCAACCACAAAATTGATGTGTAAATATAAGTAGCAGTATTGCCAAAGTATGGGTAGTACGCATGGTTTATGAAGTATTTAGTATTCAAATGTAAATTTTTTCAATTAGGTAAAGTAAAGAAAAACCTATTTTCTTCAATTTCAGAGGATAAAGAAAAATTAAAGTTTTCCTAACGAAGGTATTAAAAACTGTAGTATATTTGTAAGGTAAACTAACAAGTTAAAGTACTAAGTTATACATCCTATATGAATACATCTGAATTGTCTTCATCATTGCGTTCGGTTATTTCTGCGTTGCATAAGGGTTTACGCAGGCAAAGTGATTCTGTCAACAACTATTCCATGACCGAAATGGAAACCATCGGACATTTGTTCAGGTCCCCATCCTTATTGCCAACCGAGCTGGCATCGCTGACGAAAGTCAAGACCCAATCCATGTCTCAAATACTTAAAAAGCTGGAAGAACAAAGCATCATTAAAAGAACACCTTCAAAAGAGGATAAACGCAAAGTATATATATCCCTCACTTCGTTCGGAAAAAAAATGGTGGAAAAAGTAAAATATGATAAAGACGAATGGCTGAAAAACGCCATCGACAAATCACTTACAGAAAAGGAAAAAGTGCTGCTGACAAAAGTTTTACCGGTACTTAACAAGCTGAATGAAGCCAAATAGTCAAAAGGTAATAAACCATGGCGGCAAGTTTTAAAATAAATACATTCCGGGCATTCAGCAGCCGCAACTACAGGCTGTTTTTCAGCGGACAATCCATCTCGCTTATGGGTACCTGGATGCAGAAAACCTCCGTTAGCTGGATCGTTTATGTTATGACCGATTCAAATTTCATGGTGGGCTTAACCATGTTCGCAACCCAGTTCCCTAGTTTCCTGTTTTCGCTTTTCGGAGGGGTAGTATCCGACAGGTATGACAGGTTTAAAGTATTACTTACAACTCAGATACTTTCTCTCATACAATCCGTGTTACTTACCATTTTAATTTTAACAAAGCATTATACGGTATTTGAAATTCTGGCCATCAGTGTTATATTAGGCATTATTAATGCATTTGATGTTCCGGCCCGTCACTCGCTCATTTATGAAATGGTGGATAAAAAAGAGGATCTGTCGAATGCAATTGCCTTGAATTCTTCCATGGTAAACCTTGCGAAGATTGTAGGCCCTGTTTTTGCAGGGATAGTACTGGAAAAATTTGGTGCAGGAATTTGCTTCGGACTGAATGCCGTAAGTTTTATTGCCGTTATTATTTCCCTTTTAATGATGCGGTTTAAAAAGCCTATTCCACATAACAGTTCAAAAAAGGTAGGCCGTGAGTTTAAAGACGGGTTCAATTATTTAAAAGCTACTCCAAGCATAGGGTTGGTAATTCTGTTTCTTGGTATTATGAGTTTTTTGGTGCTTCCTTACACTGCCTTGCTACCCTATTATGCCAATGTTATTTTTAAGGGTCATGCTTCTACATTCGGCTACCTGAATGGATTTATAGGGGTTGGTGCAATTGGAGGTGCAATATTCCTGGCATCAATAAAGCCCGGGGCTAATCTTCGAAAGATACTATTAGTATCCACCCTAATTTTTGGTATAGGGTTGATATTATTTTCGCACATAACCGTTTTCTGGGTTGCTTGCCTATGCGCGATAATAGCAGGTTTCGGTATGATGACACAAGTTACTGTGAGCAATACTATCATACAAACAACAGTTAGCCCTGAAATGAGGGGCCGGGTGATAAGCTATTTTGCCATGGCCTTTTTCGGGATGCTGCCACTGGGGGCTTTAATGATTGGCGGATTGTCAAAGTTAATAGGAGCACCAAATACTATATTGGCCGAGGGTATTGCTGCGCTGGTTGTTTTTGGTGTGTTTTATTACTTGATGCAACAATATATGATAAAGAAGAAAAAAGAAGAAGAATCAGACACGGACGATGCACTTATAGAGAACATCTAAAATTATAAATAAATACAAAAAACAAATTAATATGGAAAACAAAACAGCTCTCCTAGTAATGGATATGCAGACAGGTATCCTGCCCATGATGCCGAACAATGCTACCGTACTGAGTAATGTGGGCAAGGCGATTGCCAACGCCCGCAGCAAAAAAATCCCTGTGATATATGTGGTAGTAGGTTTCAGGCAGGGAATGCCTGAGGTAAGCCCAAATAATAAAGGATTCACGGCCAGCAAACAGCGAATGGCAGGAATGAAAATGGAGGAATTCTCAAAAATTCATCCTGACATTGCACCAATGGAAGGAGAAATAACCGTTACAAAACGTCGTGTTAGCTCATTTACGGGAAGCGACCTGGAAGTAGTTCTTCGCGCACAAGGTATTCAGCACATTGTACTTACCGGTATTGCTACCAGTGGGGTTGTGCTGTCAACCACCAGAGAAGCCGCCGACAAAGATTATCAAATCACCATTATATCCGATTGCTGTGCCGATGGCGACGAAGAGGTACATCGTGTGCTTACAACAAAGGTTTTCCCAAGGCAGGCGGATGTCGTTACGCTGGAAGAATGGAGCAAAATGTAATTTTGTTTTATAAAATAAAAATGGCAGGTACTTTTAAATTTACCTGCCATTTTTTATTTAATTACCGCGTTATTAATCCCCTTCATTCAGGCTTACCATCACCCAATCATAATCGCTTGAGTTTATCTTAGCCGAGCAATAACTGCATTCTGTAACCGTTGTGTCGGTATAAGGTGCGCCGCAACTAGGGCATTCAAAACCCCATAGTTTGTTGCCCTGCACAACACCCACTTTTTTAGCAAGGGTAATAGCCAGCGAACGTTCCACCACGGTATCATCTATTTTCTGATACCCATTTTCAGTCTGTGTTAGTCGCATAGATGAATAATAAATATTGAATGTCGCCATCCACCGGTTATTATCCTGCTCCATTGCAACCAGGGAAACATCGTTCAGATACAGACGGTTAAATACAAAGGTGCCTTCCTCATTTATATGTTGTTCAAGCTGTGCGAACAGTGCGTCATCCGTAAACCTGCGGAGATATTTCAGTTCGTGCGTGGTTTCGGAAACAAAGTATTGCATAATGGCATTCGAAGCTTTGTCTTCCATGAGTTGTATACAGAAATCACTGTCTTTTTCAGCATAAAGCGGAGCCAGTTCAGGGGCGTTTTTAGTGAGGCTTTCGCTCTCCCTTTCGTAGTCCTCTTCCTGGGTTATTTCGCAAAGCACCCAGTCATAATCTCCGAGGTAAGTTACGGTTTCGCAGCTCTGGCATTTGCTCACCTGTCCTCCATCATCTTTCAGCGGATATCCGCAATTAGGGCAATTATTGTTGTGGTAAAGGTCTTTTTCGGCTATGCCGGATTTTTTAATAAAGGTCCAGTATTCTGTAGCGGTGTCACCAATGAATTTTTCATTGAATTCCGGGTTCTTTTTGCAAATGAAATTATCATCCATTTTGAAAAATACGGAAGCCGTGATGATGCTATAAGCCCCTTCCTGCCGGGCTGTTTCAATGCGTATCTGTTTTATCTGGATGTTGCTTAGCGGATTGGTCTGTTCCAGCAAATTCATCATAGTGAACTGCGCATTGAACCGCTGGTAAACGCCGTCGCTTATCCATTTGCGCACTTTCCCAAGGTCTTTATTCATCCATGCATCCTGTATGCCCATGAATGCGGTCTTCACTTTTAAGGCAAACTCCTCGGTAGCAAAACCCGGGTTTGCAGTAAAGAATGCCGGACTTATAGGTTTTGGAGGTCCTTTAGGGCCTTGCGAAGAGCCGCTTTCAAGGTCAGTTCCGCCTGCATTTTTCTTTTTAACAAATTTAATATAAATATATACAACAAGTATTATTACAAGTATAACCCTTCCGAATGGGGTCATCAGCAGGAAGTAGAAGCCAAAACCTCCGCCACCACCTCCTCCGCTGCCACCACCGCCACTGTGACCACCGCCGCCTCCGGCGCGTGAGTAGGCTTCCGTAATTCCTAATAAAAGCAATAGCAGCAAGGCTAAAATGGATTTCCCTTTTGATCTCATATCAATACCAGAGGTTATTTATTTAATAAACGCTTAAGAAGGCAATGGAGGTGGAGTAGCACTGAATATTCCGGATAGTTCAGTCACTTGTCCTGCTTGGGTCCATGCAGCCATGCCTGTTTTCCAAACCAAGGTTTCGCGCATCACGGTACCTGCTTTCACCATATCCGATAATTGCTGTTCATCAAATGGCCCTGTCTGCTTGCCTGCCACCGCTACAAAATATTGCAATGGCTGTGGCACAGGAGGAGGCGTATTAGCACTCTGCTGCATTTGATTTATGGCCTGCCCCATGGTGTTTACTACCAGGTTGCCCATACCCAAACCAACACCAATACCCATGCCGGCTCCGCCAATACCGGGGTTTTCAGCAGCAGTTTGAATTGAATTGGCTGCATTCATCTGTGTCAGTTTCGACATGTCAATTTTATTGAGTCGGCTATACTGGAATATTTCATTTTTCAATTCAGGAGGCATGGATACATTCTCCAATATAAATTGTGTTAATGACAAACCAAATGTATCGAGCACAGGGGCCAGTTTTTCCTTGCAGAAATCGGATACCTCACCGACATTGGCCGAGAATTTTTCAACACCGAAATTACTTTTTGCCAGTTCCTCGGTAAGCTTGTTAACCATAAGGCTTTTTAACTGTCCTGCCATATCTTCTGTAGAGAAGTAGCTGTTGGTTCCAACAATTTCTTCTATGAATTTTTTTGCATCGGCAACACGGAAAGCGTAAGTGCCAAAAGCACGTATTTCAACCATGCCGAACTTATCGTCATTCAGCATAATTGGGTTTTTGGTGCCCCATTTCTGGTCGGTATATTGCTTGGTATTTACAAAGTAGACTTCCGCTTTAAACGGGCTGTTGAAGCCATATTTCCAACCTTTCAGGGTGGTGAGTATAGGAATGTTCTTGGTGTCGAGAGTATAGGTTCCCGATTGAAAAACATCGGCTATTTTACCTTCATTCACAAAAACGGCAGCCTGCGCCTGGCGAACTACCAGCTGAGCACCCATTTTTATTTCGTCCTGAAAGCGTGGAAAACGCCATACCATGGTATCGGTAGAATCGTCCTTCCATTCAATAATGTCTATTAACTGATGTGAAATTGCACTGAATAAGCCCATAATTTTAAAGTTTAATTATGGACAAATATAAAAAAATATTCCACCCAACCCAGTAGGTATAGTTATAACAATTTTCAAACGTATCTTTGCCTGAAAACAACCTATGTCTGAAAGTCCGATAATTGCAATTGCACGGCAATGGTTTGATGCCTTTAATGCACATGACCTGGCGAAGTTGCTTGCCCTGTATGCCAATGATGCCGCACATTACAGCCCTAAATTAAAGGTCCGCAACCCGGAAACCAACGGGCTTATTATAGGAAAAGATGCTCTTCGGCTTTGGTGGAAAGATTCTTTTGAACGATTACCCAGTTTAAAATATGCCCCTCAGCAATTCATTGCCGACGAGCATAAGGTTTTTATGGAGTATATCAGGTATGTAGATGGGGAAGAAAATATGACGGTAGGGGAGGTGTTGGAAATTAAAGACGGCCTTATTATCGCATCACGAGTGTACCACAGCTGATTTATTCAAATACTCCGCAAGGTTGTTACCCATACTGAAACTGCCTTGCAGCAAGTATCCGCCTGTTGGCGCGTCCCAGTCGAGCATTTCGCCAATAACATAATGGCCGGGCCATTTTTTAAGCTGGAAGTTTGTATCTATTTCCTCAAGAGAAATTCCACCGGTTGTAGAAATAGCTTCATCTATCGGTCCCAGGCCGACTATTTCCAGAGGGAGTTCTTTTATTTTAGCAGCTAGGGTTTCCGGCTTGGTGAAATCTTCTTTCGTAGTAAGGTTTTTAAGCAAAGCCATCTGTGATTTGGAAAGATTCAGCGTGCCCGATAAATAGTTGGTCATGGTATTGTTAGCGGGTTTGCTCTCTAAAAATTTAGTCAGTTTGGCAAGGCTTAAAGATGGTTTCAGATCTATGTAGCAAAATGCTTTTTGATGTTCATTGAGTTGCTGGCGTATCTGTGGGCTAAGGGCATAAATCGCGCTTCCTTCCATGCCAAATGCAGTAATCACTACTTCCCCCTCTTTCCTAACATTAAGCGATTTTAAAGAAATATTTTTCAGAGGTAAACCCTCCGCAAGGCTTATCAGGTTTTTGGACCAGTTTATTTTAAAGGCGCAGTTGGAAGCCTGGAATGGGATAATTTCAATTCCTTTTTCCTTGAAATATCCGGTCCATGCACCATCACTACCGGTCACCTTCCAACTGGAACCACCCAAGGCAAACACACTAATATCGGCGTTCATTTCTTCGCCCTTCCACGTGTAATTTGTTTGAATTTTCACGTTTTTATCCTTCAATACTTTGAGGATAGCGTTTAGTACTTCTATCGGCTTAATGCCCTTTTGCGGGAAGATGCGTTTGCTGGTCCCTGTGAAGGTTGGTACGCCAATTGACTTGAACCATTCCTGTAAATCGGTATTTGAAAAATTACGCAAGATGGGTTCAAAAAATGAAACCGGGGTATACCGTTTAATAAATTGCTCCAAAGGTTCGGAGTGGGTTAAGTTTAATCCTCCATCTCCGGCCACCAAAAATTTGCGCGCCGGTGCGGTATTCTTTTCATAAAGGGTAACCTCAAACTTCTTTTCGTCGAGCCTAGCAGCAAGCATTAATCCGGCAGGGCCGCCACCTATTATGGCAATTTTTCTTTTAGTAGTTGGATTCAAACTTCAGGCTGCTTTTTATTATTGTGTACAAAGATACGCTTCGGAAGTCATTAGCGGGAAATTAGCCATCATTACTTCTTTTCCAGTTCAATAAATAGCTCGCTTCCCTGCCTGGGTGGAATGGAATTCATGCAGAGACCAAATTGTTTCAGATTGAATTTTGATTCGAACAGGCCTCTGTATTCCTCTGCTGAACCTCCATACGGAGGTCCTGCTTTCTCAAATTCACGATTAAATAGCAAGCCTGCAAGTTTACCATTCGGGTTAAGCAGGTTAAAACACTTGTCCACATATTGTTTTCGCAACGACCTGTCAATAGCGCAGAAGAACGTTTGTTCGAGTATGAGGTCATAGTTGTTTGAATGGGTAAAAAAATCTTCGCATATTACTTTGATAGGTTTTCCTGCAAATTTTTCTTTCAATCTGTTCACTAAACTGGGAGCAATATCAATTAGTGTTACATGTTGAAAACCCTTATTCAGCAGGTATTCCGCTTCGTATGCATTACCGCAACCGGGTATTAAAATGGTAAGGTTTTTATCAGTCTGTGAATCAATATAATCTTTCAACGGTGGCGATACTTTTTTTAAATCCCAACCCGTTTCATTGTTTTGATAACGTGCATTCCAAAAGGTTTCCGGGTTTTCTATTTTAGTCATATTTTACAAGGGGTCTCTTTATTATAATTTCAAAAGTATCACTAAAAATCAGAATTTTGCGGTTCAAAAGTGCAATGGAAAAATGGAAAATGGAGTGTTTGAACAATTAAGAAAGAACGGAATTGTTACCGATGAAGAATTTAATTCAATCTATCCCGATGATATAAAACTACTAAGCGGAAAACACTGGACTCCTATTGCTGTTGCCAAAACTGCGGCTGAATTTCTTGCCGACAAACCCGGCAAAAAAGTTCTGGATATAGGTTCAGGCGTTGGCAAGTTTTGCATGATTGGTGCTGCACTTACGCAGGGCAAATTTACGGGTGTTGAGTACCGTGAAAACCTTTATCAGCTTTCAGTGAACCTTGAAAAGAAATATAGGTTGTCGAACCTTGAATTTATTCATGATAATATTACCAACATCAACTTTAAAGACTTTGATTCATTCTATTTTTTCAATGCGTTTATTGAAAACATGTCCGAATCTGAAGTGATGGACGATGCAGTGGAAGTCAGCGCACAGCTCTATGGGAAATACACACAGTATTTACGGTTGCAGTTTGCGGCTATGCCTTTGGGAACCCGAATAGCAACCTATTGGAGCAATACAGAAGAGATTCCCCGGGGGTATTTTTTGCATTCAACAGCCTTTGAGGGTGAATTGAAAATGTGGGAAAAATTGTTCTGAGTTCGCGGTATAGCAGAGTATAGCGACTTAGGGATACGGTATTCCTTTAAGAGTGCGTAAATTTGCAGTCTGATTAAATTGAAATGGAATTAAAAAATAAAAATATGAAAGTTGAGATCTGGAGCGATGTAATGTGTCCGTTTTGTTACATAGGTAAACGCAAGTTTGAAGCCGCATTGGCCGAGTTCCCTAATCGGGAAAAGGTTCAACTGGAATGGAAAAGCTACCAGCTTGCACCGGAAATGAAGACCACACCCGGCAAAAGCATAAATCAATATCTTGCAGAGCATAAGGGATTTAGTTTAACGGAAGCCAAACGCCTGAATGACCACGTAACTCAAATGGCTGCTAAGGTAGGCTTGGTTTATAATTTCGATAAAGCCGTAGTTGCAAATTCGTTCAAGGCCCATCGTTTTAGTCATTTTGCAAAACAAAAGGGTAAGCAAAACGAGGCGGAAGAAAAACTATTTCAGGCCTATTTTACCGAAGGAAAAAATATTGATGACAATGATACATTGGTAAAGATGGGGGAGGAGTTAGGTTTCGATGCCAATGAATTGCGGACTGCTTTGGAAAACGGAATGTATGCCAATGAAGTGAAAGCGGATATTAACGAGGCCATTCATTTCGGTATTCAGGGAGTGCCATTTTTTGTGTTCGACCGGAAATATGCTGTGTCCGGAGCACAGGAGAGCAGTGCCTTTTCACAGGCTCTTACGCAATCTTTTGCCGAATGGAGTGAGAAAAACAAAGAAAGTTTTCTCGAGATTCCGAATGGTGAGGTTTGCACTCCAGAAGGAGATTGTAAGTAACCACTATTCAAATTTTACTTTGATGAGGCCTTGACGACCGGGGCCCTAGACTTGTTTGGCAACATCCCCTTTTTTATTTCGGCTTTTGTAGAATTCTATCCAAAGAACAGAAACAGCTGATACCCCCAGGCAAATTAAATAATACATAACAGATATGGGTTTGAATTGGAAAAGAGAGCGGGCCGGAGGCAGGTAAATTGAAATAGCCAATAGTATAAGTGTTGTAATAATAACGATTGGTATAAGCTTGTTTTTATATCCGATTACTTTAAAAATCGTGGTTTCTTTTGACCGTCCGGCAAGGGTTAGCAAGATATTTGAAAAGATAAGTGTAGTAAATATAACGGTCCTTGTTGTATCAATATCCATTGATTGATACATGCAATAATATAATACCAGCAATAGCCCCAGCGCAACAACTAAGCCTTGTACCAAACTTAAAGAAAGTTCTTTAACAGAAAAGAAGGAAGTAGAGAATTTGCGTGGTTTTTTCTTCATGAGTGATTCTTCCAGCGGTTCGTTTTCGTATGCTATGCTGCAAGTTGGTCCCATTATCAGTTCAAGAAATATGATGTGTATTGGGTTTAATATGTTCGTGTATTTCCAACCCAACAGCAAAGGGACTATTACAAAGGAAAGAATTGGAATATGAATTGTAATAATGTACTGAATAGCTTTTTTCAGGTTGGCGTATATTTTTCTTCCCAACGCAACAGCACTAACCATGCTGGCAAGGTCTTCATTTACCAGCACTAGCGATGCTGCCTGCCTTGCGACTTCGCTGCCACGGCTGCCCATCGCAATTCCTATATGCGCGGCTTTTAGTGCAGGTGCATCGTTAACGCCGTCACCCGTCATTGCCACAACTTCACCGGTTGATTTAAATGCGTTAATAATGCGTAATTTCATTTCAGGAAGTATGCGTGCGAATACATTCACTTCGTAAATAACCTTTGCCAGTCTTTCATCGTCAAGTAAGCTCAATTCTTCCCCGGTAATGTATTTGCCCGGATCCTTCAATCCGATGGCTTTTGCTATTCCGCTTGCTGTTTGGGCATAATCGCCGGTTATCATTTTAACATCAATCCCGGCCGCGTAAAAACTTTGTATAACCTCAGGAATGTTTTTCTTAGGTGGGTCGCTGAAAGCAATCAGGCCAATCAAGTTCCATTTAAAGGCACTTTGTAATTCAGGTAAATGTTCGTCGGAATAAGGGCTGGTGGCAACAGCCAGTAAACGGTTTCCTTTTTCCGCCATCTCTTTTTGAATTGCCATTACACGGTTCTTTTCTTTGTCGGAAAGCAATGAATTATTAATGATTCCTTCCGGTGCGCCTTTGCATGTTATTATTCGGTTTCCGGCGGCATCTTTATAAATGTGTGTCATCATGGGTGGATATCCCGACAGGGGATATTCATTGATCATTTTGTAATCTTCAATAGAATGTTTTGTCAGATCGAAGGCTTCGCAAATGGCTTTTTCCATGGGGTCAAACGGGATAGGTTCACTTGCCAGCCGTGCAATTAAAAGCAATTTCTTCACCGGATCGGTGAGTGAAGAAGTATTGTAGGTGGTATCCGTTGACATTTCAAATAGTTCCTGCACCTGCATTTTGTTTTCTGTTATAGTTCCCGTTTTATCCACACAAATAACGGTAGCTGCACCCAGTGCCTCAACAGTTTGGGGTTGTTTTACAAGTACATGTATTTGCATCATCCGATAGGCTCCCAATGCCATAAAGGTGGATAGTGCCACAGGTATTTCCTCAGGAATAATAGCCATGGCCAGGGTAAGGCCTTGCATCAGGCCAACCAGCCAGCTGTCTGCTTTCCATGCATTGAAAATGGAAACGAATAGAAAAGCAATAAGTCCGACAAAAGTCATTCGTTTTACGAACACACCAACCTGTCTTTCAAGCGGAGTTTTTTCTTTTTTAATCTGCTCAATACTTATTCCGAGCTTGCCGATTTTTGTATTATTTCCCGTGCAGGTAACCCTGGCATGGGCCAAACCCGATGAGACGGTTGTTCCGGAATAGAGTTCATTATTTGTTTTATCTTTTTCTACCGGAAAAGATTCTCCGGTAAGAATAGACTCATTCACCGATAGGTCATTATATTCAAGCACAACAGCATCTGCCGATATTTGCTGGCCTTCTGACACAATAATAATATCACCGGGCACCAGCTCCGCAGAAGGTACCTGAACTTTTTTCCCGTTACGAATAACGGTAGTAAAAGGCTGGCTTAGTTTTTGCAATGCGGTTACAGCTTTTTCAGTCCGTATGCCCTGAAATACCGAAATACCGGCAATCGCAATTATTGCCACTACCATCATAATTCCTTCGTGAGGCTTTCCGGTAATAAAATAAATGCTGCAAGCAATAAGGAGAAGTATAAACATGGGGTCGGTAATTACATCTTTAACCACCATCCAGCTTTTTCTCTTTTGCTGTGTTAAAATGTTTCTACCAGAAGCTGCGCGGTTAATAAGTACCTCTTCGTCTGAAAGTCCGGAATGAGTTTCAGAATTTTGAGCAAAATCCAATTTTCCCATATCCAAAGATTACCTTTATTCGTGTTATTTAATATGACAGTTATCAATCTGAAGCATGATGCCTGTCAGCAATACACTGCGCCATTCTTCAATTGCTTAATTCGGGCTATTTATTATGAATATCCGTTATTTTAACCGAAAAACCATTGTTTTTAATGTAAAACATCATGTTTTTTGCAGTTTTTTTTTACATTTGTCAGACTATGTGTCCCCTGATCTCCTACTTACAAAGAATTTAACTCAAATTTAACATTGAATAAATCATCTACTTTATTTCAGGATGAAACCTAATTTTTCGAGATTCCCGTTCCTGTTTCTATTGGTTTTCCTGAGTGTTTTCCTAACTCAATCGGGAGTGGCTCAAAAGGATCTTCCTGCCGATGAAACCCAGATAAAGAAGCAAGCCGCCGAATACTTTAAGGAGAAAAAATTTGCAGATGCCTATCCACTCTATTCGCAACTTCTTTCACTCTATTCAACCAATCCGGACTATAATTACCGCCTTGCGGTATGTATGCTTTATGCAAAAACAGACAAGGAAAGACCTATCCATTACCTGGAAATAGCGGTGCAAAGCAGCGATGTTGAAAACCTGGCTTATTATTACCTGGGCTGGGCTTACCAGGTTAATTACCGTTTTTCGGAAGCCATTAATTCGTATGAAAAGTTCAACGGTAAAGCCACCTCTTCGGAAGCAGATAAATATCCGGTAGACAGGCTTATTCAATTTTGCAATAACGGTATTCAGCAGTTGAGTAATTTTCAGAATCTTGACGTTTTACGGAAAAAGGAATTGAGTTCTTCCACGTTTTACTACGCCTATCCGGTGCAGTAAATAGGAGGGAGCCTGGTGCATGAACCCGATGACCTGAAAAGTGCGGAAGACAAAAAGCACAATCTTAATTCACTCATATTTTCGGCACACGGAAAAAAATATATTTTTTTTTCCAGTTATGGTGAGAACACTAAAAACGGAAAAGATATTTTCATGCGGACGAAGCAACCTGACGGAAGCTGGAGTTTGCCTGTAAGTCTTGGAAGTATCATCAATACTTCATTTGATGAGGACTATCCCTATTATGACGCGAAAAATAAAGTTCTTTATTTCAGTTCGCAGGGGCATAACAGCCTGGGTGGATATGATGTATATAAATCGCATTACGATGAAGACAGCAATAGCTGGAGTGAACCGGAGAATCTTAACTTCCCTATCAATTCACCCGATGACGATTTTCTCTTCATTCCTGATTCTTCGGGCAGTACAGCCTACTTTTCATCTACCCGTTCTTCTCCCGAAGGCCTTGTAGATGTTTATAAAGTAAGTACGGTCCTGCATACACCTAAAATTGTTTTAACAAGAAGCGCATCTAAAGATTCGGACAATATTCTGCTTTCCAATTATGTAAATAAAGTGGCGCGTATGGATGTGAATGTAGATACAACAAAAGCCCTGCTTGTAACTGCAAATGCAACTAAAATAACCACCATAAAAAATACGCCAAAGCCTAAAACTCCAATAAAAGATACTGCTCGGAAAGTTGCCTTGGAGAAACCCGTAACTCCCTTAAAAACTTCTGCTCCACTGGTAGTGGTATCTCCAACCATAAAAGCAGATACAGTTAAAAAGGCAGATCTTTCAACGGCAACTGCTTCGGTTAATCCTAAGCTAATTGTACCTGATGGAAATGATGAAGAACTGGAAGTAAAACCCAATACCAATAGTGGAAACACAGTAAAGCCTGTCGCTACAAATACTACAGCAGTTGCGTTGGCTGTAAAGAAAGATACGGTTGCAATGCCAACACAACCAGGCGTAACAGCTCCGGATAAAAAAGTAACATCTGTGGTATCCATGAAGGTGGATTCAGCTAATAACCTTGGTATGTCGGAAGTTCATTGGAAATCATTCGTAGTGCCTACCAATGGGGTGATACGTTCGGTTGTTGGAAATGGAAAACCGGGTTTCAAGGGTGACGGAGGCCCTGCTATTATTGCTTCGTTTGATACCGCCAATGGAATTGCAATTGATGATTCCCTTAATTTGTATATCTCTGATTCTAAAAACAACCGCATACGAAAGGTGTATGCCGCAACCGGAAAAATAGCAACCATTGCCGGAACCGGGGTTAGAGGCTCGAGTGAAGACGGTGTTAAAGCGATAGATGCAAACATTTTTTACCCAACCGGGATAAAGGTTGACGCCGGCCACAATGTATATTTCTGCGATGCCGGAAATGTAATGGTTAAAAAGATCGCTTTTGCTACCAATAAATTAACCACCGTTGCAGGTACTGGTTTTCCGGGATATGGGGGAGATGGAGATATAGCTAGAAATGCAAGGTTGCTTTATCCTGTTGGCCTTGATATTGATGATTCCGGTAATGTATTTATTGCCGATGCAGCAGACAATGTGGTTCGCAAAGTAAGCAAGGCAACAGGCCTGATATCTACTTTTGCAGGTACGGGAAGAAAGGGTTTTTCGGGTAATGATGGCCCGGCAAACAAGGCGCAGCTCAATAATCCGTTTAGTGTGGCGGTTGATAGATTTGGCAATGTTTATATCTCAGACGGAAACAATCACATAATTCGTAAGGTGAATAAATACGGGATCATTTCAGACTTTGCCGGAACCGGAAAAGCAGGCTATAATGGCGATTCGGTTGACCGCCGGAAAATAGAACTGGATAACCCCGCCGGAATTTGTACCGATCATGCAGGGAATGTGTATGTGATGGATCCGGGTAATGCCAGGGCCATGTGCATAAATGTATCGACAAATATGATGTACACCATTGCAGGTTCCAAAATACCAGGGTACAATGGCGACGGTGGCCGTGCCATAAAGGCAGAAGTTCACTACCCGTTTGATGTGGCTGTAGATAACGAGGGCAATAGTTATATACTTGATGTGCTGAATTTCAGGGTAAGGAAGGTGAAAAACCAGGTGAAAGCGAAGTAATTAACGCGGGCTTATTTTCCTTTTATTTCTACACTTGGACTGTCATCCATTTTAATAGTATAAGATACCAGGCTGTCTGAACCAAAGGTTCCGCTAACGTGGGTGCCTTTCTTCAGGCAGGTTAATGCGCCCTTTACTTTAATCAGTTTCCAGGCATCATTATATTCCAGTTTGGAAATGGTGAAACCAATACTGTCTTTTTTCCAGGCTTGCGAAACGCTGTCAAGGGCGTGCATAGAAGTATGGGGAGTTATGGTTAACTCCCAGTTATGCGGAACGGCAGGAGCTTTAGGTGCTTCGGGCTGGTTGCAGGCTGCAAGGCTTAAAAGTGCAATGGAGGAAATGGAAAGTATTGATTTTTTCATAGTTATGAGGTTGTATTTGGTGTTTGATTAGCAAATGTAATATATTGTTGCACATAAAAAATAACGCTTCATTGGAAGGTCTGTTCATTAAAATGGTATGTTTTGAAAGAAAGTTGACTATAAAAAGTCAACAATATGGAAGAAGCACCTATTTTGGTAAGTGTCCTCTCCAGAAGGTGCTGTGATGGCTTGAAACGGATTGGGTTAGGCGTTGTTTTCAGGAAGTGTAATTCCTGAGAAAAATAATTTTCTGGACATAAATGGAATAAAACAAGAAAAAAGTGTTTTTTGTCAACTAAATAACGTATCTTTGTATCTTAATCAATTTATATTAATTTTTATGGTAAACATTTTCGTGTCAAATTTAAGTTTCAAGTTCAGTGAAGATTCTTTAAATCAGTTGTTTCAACAGTATGGCACAGTTAACTCAAGCAAAATCATTACAGATAAATTTACAGGTAAGTCCAGAGGATTTGGCTTTGTAGAGATGCCAAATGATGAAGAAGGACACAAAGCAATCGAAGCACTTAACGAAAGTGAGCACGACGGCAGAAGCATTTCAGTATCGGTTGCAAAACCACGCACTGAAGGCGGAGGCGGAAGAGACAGGAACTCAGGCGGCGGCGGTTATAGCGGCGGCGGAGGCGGTGGAAGAAGAGACTACGACAAGAAGTGGTAATTTCTTAACCGTTCCTTAACAAGGAAACACAACAGCATCCTTTATTGAAAGATATTGGGTGCTTTTTTTATGCAGTTTAGGGACTTAGCAGGGCTTAGTAGGTCAGCTTTTGTTATCCGATTTCATTTTACTGATCCAAAGATACACCGACCAAATTACGGTGATACCGAACAGTATTATTAGCGGAATATAATAGTTGCCAAAAAAACTATGGAAGTAACCACCTAAAAGAATATAGGCCGAAGCAATGCAAAGCTTTAAGGGTATTAGCTCGGCATTCGACCAGGTTGTTTTCATTTTGAAAAAGTTCATGCTTAAGGTTTAATTGGTGAGTACATTGCATTATCTAATACAAAGTTACGTATTGTATAGCCTATGGATAATGAGTGTAATCAAAGAAGGTTGTGATTAATGTCATCAAAAAGAAAGCTCTTTTATTTGTAGGCTAACGTGTTGTGGATTGGTAGAAGTTATTTATTCTCCCGTATAGCTTTCAACCCTTTTGTCCAGCGCAATAATTCCTTCATCATGGTATCCGCAGATTTAAGGGATATTTCATTTGGAACGAATTTTCCATCGACAATAAACTGGCTGAAAAAAGGAATATGAACAGCTTCCGATAATGGAATTATTTTCATGGTGGCAAGGTCTGATTTCAAGCTGTTAGCTGCCCTTGTGCCAGAAGAAACCCCTCCATAACTCACAATGCCTGCCGCCTTATATTGCCATTCAAGCGCAAGATATTCTATAGCATTTCTTAATGGAGCAGGGTAGTTATAATCATATTCAGCGGTTACAAAAATAAATGCATCTGCTTCGTCGATAGATGCACACCACTTTTTGGTATGTTCATGTTGGTATTTTTTCATCAGCGGATGATTGGCTTCATCCATCATTGGCAGGTTTATGATGCCAAGATCTAAAAGTTCTACATTAAAATCTTCCGTTTTTTTTGCATGGTTCACTATCCAATCAGCTACTATAGGGCCTTTTCTTCCGGGGCGCACCGTGGACGTAATTATTTTCAGGTTATACATATAAACAAGTTATTTTTAGAATTAACAAGGTACAAAAGTATACAATGCCAATTTTCAAACCTGTGATATATGTAAATCTTTTTTGGGGGAGGGGGAGTGCCTAAACAAGAGCCACGAAATGGGGTTGGGCTATTTATTTCAACGGATTAATAATAGTCAGTGATTTGTCTATTATCTGGGTATGATGAAGGTCTTCGGAGTAAAGTGTTTTGCAATTACTTTCTAATGCAGAAGCGATAATTAAAGAATCGTAATAAGAATATTCGTACTTTATTGAAAGCTTAATTGCCCTGTTAACGGTTTCCTCAGTAATTGGGGATATTGTAAAGTATTCTGTTGTTTCGGCAATAATTTTTCCTATGCTCTTCCAATCCTTGTTGAACTTCTTTCTGAATACACTCACAAGTTCATTTAGAACCTGAACACTAATAACTAAGTTTTCAGATTTTAAAAGGGCTTGAGAAGTACCTTGCTTTTTTAAATCAAGGTTAGTATGGGCGTAAATTAAAATATTGGAATCAACAAAGCACTTATCTTTCATTTAACTCGTCCCTGTTGAATTTGAAATCTTTATTCTTTAATTCAATAACAGTAAATTTTCTGTTTTTGGCAGAGTGAGCCTTTTTATGAGCAGGTTTAATAAATGCAAAGTCCTTTATGGTTTGCATAAATGCTTCAAACTTGTTGTCGGGTATGTTTAAAGTTACTTGTTTCATAGTGCAAAGATAGGGAAAAATAATTAATTTAACCAATAAGGCAGCCCAGCAGGGGAAGGAAATATAAACTTATATTTGAATTATGTTAAATCGAGGAAAGTATACAATGGAGGCTTATGCCCATATCATTAATACTGATAGGTCGATTCTTGAATTGAACCCTGCAATTGAAAAATTTGGTTATCGTTTTTTATGTGTTGACGCTTCAGAGTTTGAAAAAAATTATTCAGAGATACTAAATGTTCCTAAAAGTTCCCAGCGACCTTTAACAATTATCATTGGAAGGAAACAACATGGAATATCTCATGAATTACATCATGCAATTGTTCATAGTCCGGTTTTCGGGCAGATGCATTTTTTGAATTTAGAATATCCAGAAATTATCCTTTTAGAAAAAATAGATAAGTTTAAAATAACAGAAGCAAATGATTTTATTGTTGAGATGGAAATACACACTGCTTTTTACTCTTTTGTTTCTGACCTTTTGCTTCAATTAAGATTATATAAAGCAGGAGAAATCCGATGTAGCCAATACTTTCAAATTACATCAGGTACACGCCAAATTTCATTTAGAAAAACGGAACTTTCCAGCGGATCTTTAGGGAATTATGGTGTAAATACAGAAGACAAAAAGAAATTATCGAAGATATTGAAAGCGAAGTATGAATCGAACTCATTAACAGAGCTCGCTATTAAAAATTTCAATATCGTATATGACATTCCTGATGGAAGGATAAGGTTTATAACGCTGATGACATGTTTAGAGAGTTTATTTAATCTGGGCAAGGATCAAATTGCACATACAATAGCGAGGCACTTATCAATTATTCTATCCAAGAATAAGGAGCAATTTAAAGAGAATTATGCAAGAATTAAGAAGTTGTATAATATGAGAAATTCAATTGTACATGGCGGTGAATATAACGGAGATTTAGTCAAAGACTATTTGGACCTTTGCGATAAAGTTAGAAAAGCTATTAATTATTGTAATAGGCCTGAATTGTCAAAAGAAAAACTATTTGAAGATTTAAATATGCGGGGATTTTAGACTATCTCGTTCCCCTGAATAGCCTATCTTCGCACCTCCAAAAAAGAAACCTGCAATGATTACTTAGCAAAATACAGGAGACAATATGGGTGATTGTTTATGGAATTACTTGGTTAAAGTAAATTGCCCAACATAGGAATGTTGAACATTGCTCCAATCAGTAGCAATAATTTTATAAACGTAGCTGTCCTCCTGCACAATTGTTGACCCACTATGCATGGTTCCGTTCCAACCCTGGTTTATATCCTTGGTATGGAAAATTTCCATACCCCATCTGTCATAGATATACATTTCGAAACTCTTTACATAAACCCCCTTAGGTTGAAAAACATCATTCAGTCCATCACCGTTAGGGGTGAAGGCATCCGGAATATAAAGGGCAAATATTGGATCAACATGAAAGCATTCGGTTATAGTATCAACACATCCTTTAATGTTTTCAATTACTAACATAGGGCAATAAGTACCCGTGTCATGGTATGTATGGCTTGGGTTTCGTAAATTACTTATGGAATCTCCGGCATCATTAAATCCCCATATCCAAAATGCTATGCCGTAAGCATCGTATGACTTGTCGGTAAATTGAACAGTAGGAGCTAAAATAGTAACAGGTTGTGGGGAGAAAGTAAAATTTGCAACAGGCTTGCTATAAACCTTAATCATTTGGTCGATTTGTAATGTAGCACTACAGCCGGTATTGGTAACAATGGTAAGAGAAGCAGTAAAAGTGCCTGTATCCGGATAACAATAAGCGGGGCTTTCCTCATTAACAGTATCGCCGTTTCCAAAGGCCCACCTCCATTGGGTAATTTTTGATGAGGTTGCGCATAAGTCCCGGAACTGAACACATAATGGGGCGCATCCTTGTGTAACATCAGCACTGAAAGATGGTGTGGGTATAGGATTAACAAAAACAGTTACAGTAGTTGAAACTGTTCCGCACCCATTCGTGTATTGAACGGTATAGGTGGTGGTAGTATTTGGGGTAACCGTGATTGTCGGGTTTGAAGAACCGCCTGGAAGCCATGTATAAGTTCCTCCATTGCCAGATAGCACATTAGCAGCAAGCGTAACTACGCCGCCTGAACAAGTTGTTACATCCGGAATAGAAGCCAGCACAGGAGGCGATGAAACCGTTACATTTATGTTCTTTGTACTGCTGCAGCCACCGGCATCAGAGCCTGTAACAATATAAGTGGTGCTTACTGTAGGCGTTGCAATAGGATTGGGACAATTCGTGCAACTTAATCCAGTAGTAGGAGACCAGCTATATGTTGTTGCTCCTGTAACATTAAAAAATAAAGTATCGCCACCACAAATTGTGTATGCATTTTGATTTAAAGTGAGTGAAGGAGACGGATTTACTACTACGGTAATGGATGTATCTAAGGAACATCCGCCATTCGTGATCTTCACTTTATATATAGTAGTGGTTATGGGCGTAGGTGAAATTGTATCAGTAGTTGAACCTGTGCTCCAAAAATAGCTTGTTCCTCCAGATGCTTTTAAAGTGGTAGTGGTACCTGAACAAAGAGTATCCTTTCCGGTTAAAGATACTGACTGCAATGAACCTACTGTGATTTTTATCTGGGCTGTGGCGCATCCGCATTTAACTGTATAAGTAGTGGTGACTGTTGGAGACGCAATGGGGTTAGCACAGGTAGTGCAGGAAAGCCCTGTGGATGGTGTCCATAAATAAGAAGTTGCCCCGGAAGCAATAAGCGAAACACTGTCTCCGGCACAAATTGTGTCTTTAGATGCGACCACTTTAAGGTCATTGGAAATCATCCGTATCCGGTAATTATTCCAGTCATCTACATAAATATTACAATAGCGGCAACTAACGCCAACTGGCCAGTTAATTTGGGCTGCATTCGCCGGTCCGCCATCACCTCCGTACCCACCAACACCAGTGCCTGCCAATGTGGTAATAGTTCCTGAAGAATTAACTTCCCGTATCCTGTTGTTATACGAATCAGCTATGTAAACAATTCCTGCAGTATCTACACATACACCATAAGGTTCGTTTAGTTGGGCTGTATTTGCAGGTATTCCATCACCATTATACCCTGCAGCTCCGGTTCCTGCAAAGGTGGAAATGATGCCGGAAGTATTGATTTTTCGTATCCTGTTGTTAAATGCATCAGCCACATACATGTTCCATTGCTTATCGAAAATGATCCGGAAAGGCCGGTTTAATTGGGCCGTTGTTGCAGCTATCCCATCTCCGTTATAGCCGGGAACTCCGGTACCGGCAAATAAGGTAATAATTCCGGAGGTATTCACTTCCCGTATTACATTATTCCATGAATCAGCTATGTAAATATTCCCGGCGGCATCTGAAATAACACAGCAAGGCCAATTCAACTGGGCTGAGGTAGCAGCACCTCCATTACCACTATAACCCGATACACCAGTTCCTGCAAATGTTGAAACGATGCCTGAAGTATTTATTTTTCGTATCCGGTTATTATTGTAATCAACCACATACATATTTCTGGAAGAATCAAAACCAACAACGGTATTCTGATCGAATTTAGCAGCAAGGGCAGGTCCGCCATCGCCGCCATAACCAGCAACTCCGGTTCCTGCAAATGTGGTAATAATGCCGGATGTATTAATTTCACGTATTCGAGCATTATCCTGGTCGTCGAAAAATACATTGCCTGAATTATCTACTAATACATCACCACCTGGTCCGGTAATATTGGCAGAAATTGCAGGTCCACCATCTCCGCTAAATCCAAAAGTACCGGTTCCGGCAATAGTTGTAATTATTTGCCCGTTACATAAGCTATAAAGAGTAAAAAATGAGATTGTAAGTAGTTTTTTCATTAGTGTATTTCTCTTAATAACCAATATATTACGGCAAATGTAAGAATTTATTGCATTTGAGAAAAATAACTTATTAGTAAATGTAGTTTTACCAATTTCTGGATAATTAGGAATATAGGAAATCAACTAAAATTTCCCCTACCTATTCTCCCCCAAAAGCCTATCTTCGCACCTCCAAAAAAGAAACCTGCAATGATTACTGTCAACAACCTGTCCTTACGATACGGAAAAAGATTACTGTTCGATGAAGTGAATTTGAAGTTCATGCATGGCAATTGCTATGGCGTAATTGGTGCTAATGGCGCGGGTAAGTCCACTTTTTTAAAGATACTTTCTGGTGAGATTGATGCCAATACAGGCACCGTAAGCATCACTCCGGGTGAGCGTATGAGCGTGCTAAGCCAGGACCACTTTAAGTTTGATACCATTCCTGTTTTGCAAACCGTTATTATGGGTAACAGCAAACTCTGGAGCATCATTCAGGAAAAGGATGCGCTTTATGCCAAGCCCGATTTTAGTGATGCCGATGGACATAGGGCTGGCGAACTGGAAACCCATTTTGCCGAGATGGAAGGCTGGAATGCTGAGAGCGATGCAGCAAACCTGTTAAGCGGACTCGGTGTAAAAGAAGAATTGCACGGCACTTTAATGGGTGATTTGAACCCGAAAGAAAAAGTACGTGTGCTCCTTGCTCAAGCCCTGTATGGCAACCCGGATATATTATTACTCGATGAGCCTACCAACGATTTGGATGTTGAAACCATTACCTGGCTTGAAAACTTCCTTGCCGATTTTCAGAATATTGTAATAGTTGTAAGTCACGACCGTCACTTTTTAGATGCGGTTTGCACTCATGTTGCCGACATCGATTTTTGTAAGATTAAATTATACACAGGTAACTATACATTCTGGTACGAATCGAGCCAGTTGGCCCTTCGCCAGCGTGCTGACCAGAATAAAAAGATTGAAGATAAGCGTAAAGAGTTGCAATCATTCATTGAGCGGTTTAGCGCGAATGCCTCTAAATCACGCCAGGCAACCAGCCGTAAAAAACTGTTGGAAAAATTGGTGGTTGACGATATTCAGGCATCTACCCGTAAATATCCCGGCATCATCTTTAAAGCTGACCGCGATTGCGGAGACCAGATATTGAGTGTTACCAAACTGGGTAAAATGTCGCCCGAAGGGATACCGTGGTTTACCGATGTTACGTTCACAATGGATAAAGGCGATAAAATTGCTGTTATATGTAAGGAACACCTTGCCATAACTGCATTTTTTGAGATTATTACCGGTGCACAACAACCCGACTCTGGTGAATATTTATGGGGAAGTACCATAACTAAATCATATTTGCCAAACGAAAACGCTTCTTTCTTTAAGAGAGATGACAATATGGTAGACTGGCTGCGCGAATATTCAACCGATAAGCTGGAAACCTATATCCGTGGCTTCCTTGGAAGGATGTTGTTTTCGGGAGAAGAAGCGTTGAAAAAAGTGAATGTCCTGTCTGGCGGGGAAAAGGTGCGTTGTATGATTTCGCGTATGATGCTCACCAATGCCAATTGCCTGATATTGGATGAGCCTACCAACCACCTTGATTTGGAAACTATCACTGCATTTAACAATGCATTGAAAGATTGGAAACATGTTGCTCTCTTCACTTCGTATGACCATGAATTTACGCAAACCGTTGCTAACCGTATTATTGAATTAACCCCGACAGGATACATTGACAAGCGCATGCCATACGACGAATATATCGTGGATGAAAACATAAAAGCCCAGCGGGAAAAGATGTGGGGTGGGGTAGTGGTAAATAGCTAAAATGAAGAGTAATGAATTACTCGGTCAATTTAAGCTATCCCCTTTTTTACGAATAAGTAAATTCATTTGATTAGAACTTTTACTGGTATCACTTTTAGGGGTATTGAGGTTATCCATGCCTGTTCCATCACCCGTTTTGCCTGAATTATTGCCCGGATTCTCATAATTATTGCAGGAAATTGCGGACAATAAAGTTGCAGCAACCATTCCCGCCTGAAAAGTTATTGTTTTAATCCATTTAATATTTTTCATATTCAGGAATTTTTCTTCGGCACTTTTGCTCCTGTCTGCCGCGCTTCGCTCAGTCCAATTGCTATAGCTTGTTTCCGGCTCTTTACCTCGCTTCCGTTTCCGGATTTTAGTTCTCCATGTTTAAATTCATGCATTACCAGTTCCATCTTATCTTGCGTTTTTTTTGAATACTTTGCCATCAGGTTGATTTTTTGTTTGAATGATTAATAGGTTATTCCAATGCAAAGGTGGGTAGCTTATGGCTATAAAGTGATACATACCGATGATTGAATAGTTACGTTTCCGATGAAAGTCATAATTTACGCTGATGGGTGTCATGTAATCCGCATGAGGAAGGTCATATCGGGGGGAGCTGCAATGGCAAACTGGATAATTTTGCAAAATAGCAGTAGGGTACTTATATGGATAAGTACCTGAAGGAATGCTTCAGTGAATATGAGATGGATACAAGCGAGGCCTTAATCTGCCGAAGCAATAAGGCGCGATCAGGAATATTTAATTAGTTCTTTCCGAAAACAATAGTTTGTTTGAAAGTATTTTTCGTATTTATCTTCAACGAAAAATCATCTGTTTTCATTGTTAATTGAAGTGTGCCGTTTTCTTCAAAATTCGTATAGAAATTATGGGCAATGTCATACACAATATGTCCGTCGCCCGTGCCGGTTCCGTCAGTAGTATATTCATCAAGTGTCATTGTGTAATGTTGTGAAATATCGAAACCGGCTTGTCCGCCGCTGATACTAACCAATTTGTAAATGGTCGCTATTTTCATTTCTATCTTTTTTCCGGCAATGGGAATAGTTAAAGGAGTTTCATGTGTAAATGTATCACCCACACTCAATTGCTTTGCAGGAAAGGTTATTTGAGATAAGGTTGCTTCCATGGTTTTCATAAATACCTTTTTTGTTTCGTCCATCATTCCAGGTGAAAACATGGAGTCGAACGTTGGCATGCTGCCAACGGTTCCTTTTCCATAAATTATGGTTCCATCGGGAATAACCTGTTTGCCATCGCTGCTTTCGGTGGAAATAAATTCCATGGTAAGCGGAAAGTGCACGCCGTCGGTCAATTTGCCGGTTTTTAATATTTCTTTGGTGGTAGAATTTTTATTTGAAATGGTAGGGTTACTAACGCCCCGGCCTTTCAGATTTTTAAGGAATTCGTCGGAGCCTATGTATGTAATTGTGGCTTCTGATGATTGCTCCAATGTTTCATTATAGCGTGTTTCGGGTTTGTATTCCACTTTAAACAATATGCCATCTGATGATATGGTTGTAAACCCGCAAAGAGCAATAAATAAGAATAATCCTGTCGTTTTTTTCATGATAAATGTATAATGTTGGCGTAGTGCAAATGTCGTATTTATTTGATTGCTGAAACCTTACCGGTTTTTAGCTTTTATGAAATTTAGTCCATTCCATTTTAAAGATATTGTCAAGCAAACAATCTTCACTAACATGTATGCGAATGGCCTGCACTTTTGTTCCCCGGATGCCTTTAGTTACACCCAATACCAGCGGGTTTATCCATAAGCCAGAAACAGAATTAGCCGGCACAAAACGATAGGTCTTTACTAAGCCGTTTTCGAGCATGTAGTCTATAAAATAGAGCTGGTCTTTATAAAATGTTTTGCGCAAGCTTCCAATTGTTGTGTTCGTAAAATGAAATCTTGCCCTGGTAACCGTATTTGTGTCGGTAGTGGGTACATACAACCATTTGCCAAGATAGCCAGTTACGCTGCCACTAATATGTTCCTCCCCAAGCAATGCCTGGTCGGAATGTTTAAAGATAGCGGTCTTCATATTGAAGTTTGCAACCTTGTAATGATTGAAGAAATTATAAATAGTAATGGGTTCATCATTCAGTAAATAATGGTTATCCAGCGAGTAATTGTTTACCGGTGGTTGTTCCAGTTCCCAAATGTAGAACTGAGGTGCACTGGCAGAAGCTAGAAATGCAGCGTTGTGATTATCGAGCCAGGGGGTATACGCACCTATTTGCAGGTTAGGGCGGGGAGTCCAGTTGAGAGTGTTGGCCGCAATATAGGTAAGCTCCATAGGATAGCAATCCACCGTTCCGTTGGCAATAAGTGCCACCTGTTGAAGGTCAAGTATTTTATCGTGCAGGGTAATAGAATCTTTAATTTTCGTATTTTTAATGGTAGTACTATAATCATTTATAAAAGTTATAATATTTCCAACCCCGGTTACTCTTTTGCGGTCATCAATATTGTACATATTGGTCATTACCATATTAGCATACAAAAGGCCAATGGAAGCAAGAGGAAGCATTACCGCAAGGGCTCTGCTGGCACTGTTTATAAGCAGGAAGGTGGCACAAACTAGTATTACAAAAATGAACAGAAAGATTTGGTGCCAGTCTTCTTCCCTTGCAAATGAATATTTGAAAGCAGCATATAGCGCAGCCATAGTAATTAAGTAAAGTACACGTGTTAGTTCACTCCGTGTGAAAAGAAGCGGGAGATAGAAACATATCAGCGCAATGGCAAGAATACCCCAATGGTTTACCGCATCAACCTGCATGGCATTGGAATTATCTTTACTGAACTGGTACATAGACCACGCGTAGTTGAATACCCCTGAAACATTATGGTAGAGCAGAAACCAGGTGAAGAAGAAAAACAGCGGAGTGAAAATAGCTACATATAATATCACCCGGAAACGCCTGTTTATAATAACCGCATACAACGTGTAGGATAATAAAATGGACAAGCTCATTAATCCATAAGAAGACTTGATGAACAAGGCAAGGGTGGTAACCGCGCAAGCGGCAATTAGCCATGCCAGCTCTTTGCGGGCGTGATAAATGAGTAAAGCAAATAGTGTACCCCCGATAAGGGCCATATCTATGAACATAAGGTTGCACATACCAATTATCAAAACAATGTGTAAAACCCGGTAAGCCTTATTCACGGCAAGGCCTAAAATGAGAAAGCTGTAGATGAAGAAATAACGAATGATACATGCAAGTATCATTCCTGTTATAAAGTTATTGCCCAGGCAAATTGGAGAGCAGATGAAGCCCAGCGGTCCATAAGTGAACACAAGATTTGTACCAAACTGAATATTGTGATAGAACAAATAGTTAAAAGCAAACATTTCCGAGCCATCGGGTCCTGTTTGTATTTCAGGAAAGAACTTTGGAAAAGTGAAAAACAGAATAAATAAGGCTACCAGCGCATAAACCAGGTATTGTTTCCAGTCCATTTCAGTGCCGTTCTTTTCAGGGGGATGGAGCAACTTGTTTAAAAAAATCTTAAATCCGGGCATAGGCTGGGTTAACAATTACAAATGTAAAATGTTTTGCGGGATATTGAATTCAAACGGAATTATCGGGATAAGGACCTTAGATAAAATGAAACCGGAAAATCTATTTCGTTCCGGTGGAATCATACTCCTTCTGGTAGACCCGCACATAATCTACGTACATGGTTTGCGGGAAGTGTGTTTTGTGTGTTGGGTTTCCGGGCCATTCACCACCAACTGCAAGGTTTAGAAGAATAAAGAAAGGCTTGTGAAATGCATCAGTCTGGTTGATATTATCCTTTACCAACCCTTCCCAGTACTGGGTGCCATCAACAAACCATTTAATGGAATTGGAATCCCATTCAACAGTATAGATATGATAATCGTTTACATTATTTACCAGGATGGTTCCTCCATAGCTTGCCAGTTCATGGTCGGCCAGCCAGTGCATAGTGCCGTGGTTGGTAGGGTCGTTATTCACATATTCCATAATATCTATTTCTCCGCATTTTGGAAAACCAATATCATCTATTGAATCTCCCAGCATCCAGAAGGCAGGCCACAGGCCTTGTCTGCCCGGTAACTTAATGCGTGCTTCTATTTTACCATACGTGAATGTATGCAGCCCAAGTGTTTTAAGCCTTGCCGATGTATATTTCCGTTTATTGAATCGTTCCTTTTTAGCAGTAATAAGTAAATTTCCGTTTTCAACCCTTGCGTTTTGTGGGCGATCCGTATAATATTCCAGTTCATTGTTTCCCCAGCCATCCCCTGCGGTTCCTGTATCAAAGGCCCAGTTTTGGCGGTTTATAGCAGTAGAATCAAATTCATCGTGCCAAACCATTTTCCATGTTTGGGCAGTACTGTTTTGCAGAAACGATAAACAAAGGATTAGAAAAGAAATGCCACAACCGGTTTTTTTCATGCTGAATAATTCCTTTCAAAGTTAAACGTTTTCTTTTTTTGTTACCGGTTTATTCGGGTTTAACGATGGCAAATTGCTTATGATGGCTTCTTCAAATTCTTTTTCTTCGTGTACTTTAACTTCTATTGGCAGGTAATATACAGGAGCTGTTCCGAACGCTTTCATCAACTCACCCAGTACCAGACGAACTGAGTCTTTTTCGGTAGTAACAATAATTTTGTTTGGATTGGAAACTGACGTAAAAGCCTTTGTAACTTTGGCAATGTCGGTTGGAGTGTACATATGATGGTCCGGAAATTCAACATGCACAACGTCTCTGGCAACTTCGGCAAGGTGGTTGTACAAACTATGCGTATTAGCTATTCCAGTAAGTAAAACTACGGATGTATTTTTATCAATAGAAGGTGTTGCTTCCTTTGATTTAAATACAGGCATTAGTGAATTATAAATGATACTGGAATGAAATATTTTTTGCGATGATTTAGGATTGATATTTTTGAAGATCAGCTTTTTTTCAACATCCGTAATATTAACCGGAACATTGGTTACAATAATAAATTTAGCCCGTTTGTAGCCGCTTTTCGGTTCGCGTAAACCACCGGAAGGAAGAACGCTGTCATTGTAATAAGGGGCATTATAATTGGTAAGTAATATGGAAAAATCAGGCCTTACATAACGGTGCTGAAACGCATCATCAAGTAATATTAGCTTTAGCTGTGGATTCAATGATAAAAGAACGTGAATGCCTCGTATCCTGTTTCCATCCACACCCACCGAAACTTCATTCAGTCTGTTTTTCATCTGCATGGGTTCATCACCTACTTCGCGGGCATTACTGGTTTTATTTACCAGCAGAAATCCGGAAGTTACTCGTTTATATCCACGGCTTAAAATACCGATTTTATGAAATGGGAGATCAAGGTTATCGTACTTTTTATTCAGTTTTTCCATCAACCGGGCAATGTATTCAGTATGCGGTGATTTTCCTGTACCGCCCATGGATAAATTACCAATGGAAATAACCCAGATGGGGAATTTTCTGGAACGCAATATCCGCAAGTCGAACAGAATATTACGTCCGCTTAGTAAAACTCCGTAAATAAACGAAAAGGGGACTAAGATATATCGCAACGTTTTCACTTCTTAATACTATTTATTTTTCTATCATTTTTATAAACTCATCTTCTGTAATCAGCGGGATATTAAGCTTTTTAGCCTTATCAGCTTTGGCCGGTCCCATATTTTCTCCGGCAACAATATAGCTCGTTTTTGCCGATATTGACCCTACATGTTTACCTCCGTTCTTTTCAATCAAGTTTACCAGTTCGTCTCTTGAATGTTTTGCAAAAACCCCTGAAATTACAAATGACTTTCCTTCCAGCACGTTGCTGAAAAGAGCCATTTCTGCTTCATCGAGTGCAAATTTAAGTCCTTTTTCCCGTAAAACTTCTATTATTTTTATCTGGTGCGGATCGCTGAAATTTTCCACAATGCTTTTTGCAATAATTTCGCCCACATCCGGAACATTCAAAAGCTGTTCCTGGCTTGCTTTTTCAAGAGAATCCAGGTTTTTGAAGTGGTAGGCCAGTTTTTTTGCAAGCGTTTCACCGACATGCCTTATTCCGAGGGCAAAAAGAACCCGTTCAAAAGGTACATTTTTAGAATCCTCTATTCCCTGAATGATATTGTTTGCCGATTTCTCAGCCATCCTTTCAAGAGGTATAATTTTTTCTGCCGAAAGATTGTAAAGGTCGCTAATGTTATGCACTAGCCCAGCCTTAAATAACAGGTCAATGGTTTCCGAGCCCATGCTTTCAATATTCATAGCTCTTCTGGCCACAAAGTGTTCTATTTTGCCTTTTATCTGAGGCGGACAGTTCTTGTCGTTAGGGCAAACGTAACCTGCCTCACCCTCGCGCCGGATAAGCAGAGCATTGCATTCGGGGCAGTGTTTTGGGAATTCAACCACTTCGGAATGTGGTTTCCGTTTAGAAAGGTCTACTTCCGTTATTTTGGGAATTATTTCACCGCCTTTTTCTACCCAAACCGTATCTCCAAGGCGGATGTCCAGTTTTTTAATATTATCGGCATTGTGCAGTGTGGCACGCTTTACCATAGTGCCTGCAAGCAGCACCGGGTTCAGGTTTGCCACGGGGGTTACAACACCTGTTCTCCCCACCTGAAAGGATATGCTATTTAACGTTGTAGAGGCTTTTTCGGCCTGGTATTTAAAGGCTACCGCCCATCTGGGTGATTTAGCTGTTAACCCCAGCATATTCTGTTGCCGGAACGAGTTTACTTTTATAACAATACCATCAATATCAAAAGGCAGATCATGACGCTTCTTTTCCCATTTCGCAATAAAAGCATGTACGCCTTGCATGTCCTTTACCAATTCCGTATGTTCAGAGATCTTAAAGCCCCATTTTTTAGCATGTTCAAGGCTTTCGTAATGTTCGTTATAAGGCAGGCTTTCACCTAGAATGTAATAAAGCGTACTGTCCAGTTTGCGGCGTGCTACTTCAGCCGAGTCCTGCATTTTAAGAGTGCCTGAGGCGCAGTTTCGCGGATTCGCAAAGGGTTCATCTCCGGCATCCTCGCGCTCTTTATTTATTTTTTCAAATACTTTTAAAGGCAGATAGACCTCACCTCGCATTTCAAATTCTTCGGGATACCCATGCCCTGTAAGTTTTAAGGGTATGCTGCGTATAGTTTTTGCATTGGTGGTAATATCATCTCCCTGGGTTCCATCGCCACGCGTAATGGCTTGTTGCAAAATACCGTTCTTATATATCAGGCTTATGGAAAGGCCGTCGTATTTTAGTTCGCAGCAATATTCAAAATCATCGCCAACTACCTTTCTTACGCGCTCATCAAAATCATTCAGTTCTTCTTCCGAATAAGTGTTAGCTAATGATAGCATCGGGTATCTGTGCTTTACTTGCTTGAATTCCTTGGTAACAAATCCACCAACCCGTTGCGTAGGCGAATCGGGTTTTACAAGGTCAGGGTGTTCTTTTTCAAGCTGAATAAGGCGTTCGAGCAATTTGTCGAATTCAAAATCGCTTATTGAAGGCTTCGAAAGCGCGTAATAGTTGTAATTATGCGCCTCAATCTGTTCCGAAAGTTTATTGATCTCTTTTTCCGCTTCGTGTTTGTCCATGAGGACGTAATATTAGCTAAAAAATACTGACAACTGATATCGGGATATGTATTTTTCAGGCCTTGCATTTAAGCATCCTGTTCCTGCCGTTCAAATCCCGTTTAAGTGTTATGTCTTTGAATCCCAATTTTTTCATTAGGTCTATAAGGTTCTCGCCCAAGTCGGCATTAATTTCAAAATAAAGGGTTATAGGTTTCGCATTGTAGGCAAATTTTCCAATAGCCTCATAAAAAGTCAGCGGCTTTTCATCGGGAACGAATAAGGCAGAATGCGGCTCATACATCCATACTCCACGTTGCACGTTATCCTTGTCCGATTCAGGTATGTAAGGTGGATTTGAAACAATAATGTCAAAATAATCGTCCGGTATTTCATGCTCCATTCTTAGGGCATCTGCCTTTATAAAGTTTACATCCAGGTTCAGGTTAGCCGCATTTTCACGGGCAATATTCAGGGCTTTTTCAGATACATCAATGGCAGTAATTTCAAAATCGCGCATATGCTTTTTAAGGGCAAGGGCTATACAACCGCTTCCGGTGCAAACATCCAATATCCTTAAATTCTGCAGGCCATGACTATCTTTAATAATCCAATCCACAAGTTCTTCTGTTTCCTGCCGGGGAATTAATACCTCGGGTGATACTTTCAGCATCATTCCATAAAAATGGGCCACCCCCAGCAAGTGTTGTATGGGGATACCCTTTATCAGGTCAGGTAAAAACGAAAGCACTCTTTCCTTCTGATTTTCATTTAAAGTTAGTTCCGGTTGCGAAAGGATATTTAACTTTGGGATTCCCAGAGCATCTATCAGAATATAATTCAATATGGTTTTTGATTCATCGTCCGAATAAATATGCCCCAGTTCCTTTACATAAATATTTTTAACCTCTTTTAAATACATTGCCCAATTAAATAAATTTTTGAGGTAGCCAAATTAGAGAAAAATCAATTGAAAATACATGATATAAATATGCAGCATTGCCTGATACTTGCCCACAAAGGAATTGGGCATGTAGCACCTAACCCAATGGTAGGGTGTATTATTGTGTACAAGGGTAAAATAATTGGTGAGGGGTATCATAAGGAGTTTGGTAAAGCCCATGCTGAAATTAATGCTATCAGATCTGTAAAGAACAAAAAATTACTAAAAGATTCTACTCTTTATGTTACTCTTGAACCTTGCTCGCACCATGGTAAAACCCCACCCTGTGCCGATGCAATAATAAAACATGGTATTAAAAAGATCATCATCGGTTCTGTTGATCCGAATCCTTTGGTTAAGGGCAAAGGAATAGCTAAGCTTATTAAGGGTGGATGCGATGTTACAATTGGTGTTCTTGAAAAGGAGTGCCTGGAATTAAACCACCGTTTTTTTACATTCCAAACAAAAAAACGCCCTTATATTATTTTAAAATGGGCCATGACGAAGGATGGTTTCATAGATGCTTACAGAACAAAATCAGAACAAGGAACCATAAATTCCAAGCCACTAAAGATTACCGGAAAAGAAGCAGACAAGCTATCACACACCTGGCGAAGTGAGGAACAGGCTATAATGATAGGTACCAATACGGCCCTGTTGGATAATCCAAGTCTTACCACCCGCCTTGTAAAAGGCAAATCTCCTGTACGAATTTTGGTTGACCGAGAGCTTATAGTACCTGCAAATTCTAATATCTTTCGTAAATTTGCTTCTGTTATAGTATTCAATGAAAAGAAAAATGCAACAAAAGGGAATGTGGAATATGTTAAGGTTAAGTTTACAGGAAGCAAGCTTGGCGTTATTTTAAAAGAACTGTACAAGCGAAACATTCAATCGGTGATAGTAGAAGGAGGGGCAAAGTTGTTAAACTCATTTATTGAACAGGGGCTATGGGACGAGGCCAGGGTATTCAGTTCGAAGGCGGAAATAGGGGAGGGAGTTAAAGCCCCGGAACTTGGTAATAAGGCAGTGGCTAAAATAAAAGCAGGTAGAGATACGTTAAGTACTTACAGAAACTATAAGCTATAAACTATGAACTATAGTAAATCAGACAAAGGCCATCGTTCATAGTTGTATTTTTATGATATGAAAAAAATAATCGGAATTTTACTTTTATGTTCTGCATTAAACATGCAGGCGCAATACGTTCGCCCGGGAGATGGCAATACCACTCAGAGCAATATAAATAATCCGAACTCAAAACCCGGAGGCTTTGGTGAAAATTTGTCTATTGGCGGGAGTTTCGGTTTACAGTTTGGTACCTATACGTATGTTGGCCTTGAGCCGCTTCTGAATTATCATTTCAATAAGAGTTTCATGGTTGGTGCAGGCCCTATTTACCAATATGTGAGTGAGGATTTCGGGTATGGATATGGTCGATATTCATCGAGTACATATGGTGCCCGCATTACTGCCCTGTTCTTTTTGCCGGAGGACCTTGACCGCGTTTTTTTAATGGGCGAATATGATGTGCTGAATGTTCCGGAGCAAAGCTTTATTACCGGGCAGATGTATAGGGGAAATTTAGCTTTGCCTATGCTTGGGCTCGGGTATAAAGAAAAAGTAACCGACAAACTTTTCTTCTTTGTTTATGGGCTTTGGAATTTCAATAATTCAGTGTACAATCCATATTCCAATCCTGTTATTGATGCCGGGTTTGATCTGGGGCTTTGGCACTAGTCTTTTAATTACGAATTAAAAATTACGAATTACTTAAAGGTTATAGAATTGTCATTTTGAGTGAGGCTAAGCCCTTTAATCCTATCGGCTAAAACCGTAATTTTGTAAAAATTAAATTAGAAACTTGTTTATAACCTATAACTCATACCTGAATTGAAAGTTGCTGTAGTTGGAGCCACAGGCCTTGTAGGCCGTACCATGCTGAATGTTTTGCAGGAACGTGATTTTCCCGTTGATTCCATTATTCCGGTTGCATCTGAGAAGTCAGTAGGAATGGAAGTAACCTTTAAAGGAAAGAACCATAAAGTAATATCGTTACATGATGCTGTGAAGGCTAAGCCTGAAATTGCTTTGTTTTCGGCAGGTGGCAGCGTATCGCTGGAATGGGCACCATATTTTGCAGAGGCGGGTACAACCGTTATTGATAACTCGTCGGCCTGGCGCATGGACAAAACGAAAAAGCTTATTGTTCCAGAAGTAAATGCCGGGGTGCTCACCAAAGCTGATAAGATAATAGCCAACCCGAATTGTTCTACCATTCAAATGGTGGTAGCACTGTTTCCCTTACATAGCAGATATAAGATAAGGCGTATAGTTGTTTCAACTTACCAATCGGTTTCGGGTACAGGGCAAAAAGGGGTAGGGCAGATGATGGACGAAAGGCTTGGTGTAAGTGGGGTTAAAGCCTATCCGCATAAAATTGACATGAATGTCATTCCGCATATTGATGTATTCCTCGAAAACGATTACACCAAAGAGGAAATGAAAATGGTGAATGAAACTAAAAAAATAATGGGCGATGATTCCATTAGGGTAACTGCAACTACGGTGCGGGTGCCTGTATCGGGTGGGCATTCAGAAGCCGTGAATGTGGAGTTTGAAAACGAATTCAGCATAGCCGATGTAAAACAAATTCTGGCTGCAAGCCCCGGTGTAATCCTGAATGATGTGCCATCGAAGAACTTTTACCCTATGCCCATTGATGCAGAAGGCCGCGATGAAGTGTTTGTAGGGCGCGTACGCAGGGATGAATCTCAGCCAAAAACATTAAACCTGTGGATTGTTTCTGATAACCTTCGTAAAGGTGCAGCAACCAATGCGGTGCAAATTGCCGAATACTTGGTAAAGCAAGGTCTGGTTTAAACTATAAATGCAAAATGGTGAATTGGAAATGCTGCTTTATCCGGCATTTACAATTCACCATCTACAATTAAGGGAACTATTTCTTTGGTGGAACAGGGTTAGCTGATACAGGTGCAGGCGGAACAACTTTCTTGTTGTCTGCTTTTTTATCTGTTGCCGCTGCTGATTTATCTTCAGGTATTGCCGGAGGAGTAACCTTTTTGGTTGTTGTGCTAACTACTTTGCCATCCTTGTAAGTGGTTGTAGTAAGTTGATCAAAGGTATCGTTATATTCGGTCCATTTTCCAATCTTTTTACCGGCATCGTATGAGCCTTGAACCTTCAAACGGCCATCTTCAGCCCATTCTTTCCACATGCCCACTTCTTTGCCGGCTTTATATTGGCCAACTTTCTTTGCTTTTCCGCTTTCGAAGAATTCATTATAATCACCTTCATATGCATTGTTCTTATGAGTTCCAGTGTTAAGTTTGTTTCCATTTTCATAGTAACTTTCAAAGTGGCCTTCCAGGTTACCATTAACATAATGATACATAGATGCAATTTTGCCATCGCTGTAATACCATTTGTAATCGCCGTCTTTATTGTTCATCTTGTAGTTGCCTTCTTCGCCAACCATACCCGATGCGCTATACATCATGTAAATTCCGTTGAGCTTACCCATTTTATAGGTCTTTTCGGCAGTTACTTTTCCGCCCGGCGAATACTCAACATCAATGCCATCAAGGGTGTCATTGGTATAGTTCTTTTCGCTGTGGTAGTATCCGTTGTTATCAACGTTATAGTCTGGACCGTTTTTTAAGCCGTTCTTATAGGTTTGAATTTCATCCAAAATTCCGTTTGAGTGGTGGGATACCCAGATGCCTTCTTTCTTTCCATCTGCATAGTTGCCTTGCCATTTGGTAGGACCGAGGTTTTCAACCCAAAACCCTTGCTTATGACCTTGTGCATCCATTTTATTAGTATCCGCAGGTAATGAGCCGGCTTTGGATGTGAAGCAGAAAATAGCGGAGAATACAAAAATTGTGAATGTTATTTTACGATTCATTGGTATTGATTTTGTGAGTTTAGGGTGCAAATATATAAAATAGAGATAAGTGATGAGGTATAAGAAATAAGTGAAAAAATGTTAATCTTCCTTACCGGCGACTACAATAACAAACTCACCTTTAATAGTGGATGTGGTGAAGTGCGTGATTAGTTCCGCAAGAGTGCCCCGAACGTTCTCTTCGTGGAGCTTGCTCAACTCACGCGAAACAGCTGCTTTGCGTTCAGGTCCAAAAGTGGCAACAAATAGTTCAAGGGTTTTCATCACTCGAAAAGGTGATTCGTAGAATACCATTGTCTTGGTTGAATCTTTTAATGATTCCATTATTTTATTGCGGCCTTTTTTATGGGGTAGAAAACCTTCAAAGTAAAAGGAATCGCAAGGTAAACCAGAGTTTACAAGAGCCGGAACAAATGCTGTAGCACCGGGCAGGCATTCGGTTTTTATCCCTTTTGCCACGCACTCACGCACCAGCATAAATCCCGGATCGGAAATGCCGGGCGTTCCGGCATCGGTTACAATGGCAATGTTTTCACCCGCTGCTATCCTTTCAGCTATGCGAGCCGTAAGGTGGTGCTCGTTATGCTGATGATAGGCTATTACAGGGGTGGTTACTTCATAATGCTTTAGCAACACCGAGGTTTTACGGGTATCTTCCGCCAATATCAGGTTCACCTCTTTTAATATACGTATAGCCCTGAGGGTAATATCCTCCAGATTGCCTATGGGTGTTGGAACGAGATAGAGCATTAGAAATTTGAATGAAGTGCAAAGATAGGGTTTTAAAATTCCCAGATCAATGCGGTGCAAGGGTTACCCAACCATTTGCTTCCGGTGCGCATCTACCCATTAAATGCAAGTAACAACATCTGTGAAATGTATAACAGTTACTGGTATTAATGTAACACCCTCTCGGTTAATGAAGCATAATATTGTAATATTAATAAATCAATGTAAATAAAATATTAAATCATGAAAAAAACAACTTTAAGTATTCTTTCAATAAGTATTGTGCTTGCCTGTGGAAGTACAAATGCATTTGGCCAGACAATAAGTGCGGGCACGGCCCACACAGCCATAATTTGCGGTAATGATAGTGCTGCAATTTCCTGGGGGGCTAATGCCAATGGTGAATTGGGAGTAAATGATACTTTGGACAGGTGGTTGCCTGTTAGGGTACATGGTCCGGGCAATACAGGCTTTCTTCACAATATTAAGCAAATTGTAATACGGGAAAATTTTTCTGTTGCCTTAATGTATGACAGCACTGTTTGGGCTTGGGGATATAACGCAGATGGAGAATTGGGTAATGATGGTACTATTGATAGAGTGGTGCCACAGCAGGTGCATGGTCCGAACAATGTGGGTTTCCTAACCGGAATAACTCAAATATCAGCAGGATATGCACATGTACTGGCATTAAAATTTGATGGTACAGTTTGGGCATGGGGCGATAATACCAATGGTGAACTCGGCGACAGCACTACTACTAATAGCCTTACACCGGTGCAGGTTCACGGCTTATTGAACGTAGGATTCCTTACCTCTGTTACTCAAATAGCAGCTGGACAACAATTTAATGTAGTACTGCAAGCAGGTGGGTATGCCTTGTCCTGGGGATTAGATACGAATGGAGAACTTGGCGATAGCTCATTAATTGATAAGCATATTCCTGTACGGGTTCATGGCCCCGGAAACATTGGTTATCTTATTGGAATTACGAGCATTTCAGCTGGCGGACAACATGCACTTGCTTTAAAGATTGACAGTACTGTATGGTCATGGGGGTTAAACGTGAATGGCGAATTAGGTAACAATACCTATGGAAACATAAGTATGGTTCCTCAGCAAGTTCATGGTCCTAGTAATATTGGATTTCTTATGGGAATAACTTTTATTAAGGCCGGGGATTATTTCTCAGGTGCTATAAAGGCTGATAGTACGGTATGGACATGGGGATTTAATTCCTACGGACAACTTGGCGTGAACGATACAACAGAGCGTAATGTTCCTGTTCATGTTCATGGAACCGGTAATGTTGGAATTTTGCAAGGTATAACCGAAATCGGTTTAGGTGATGAGCATTTAATATGCAAAGATAAAAATGACAATTATTGGGTTAATGGCTGGAATAGTAACGGACAAATTGGTGACGGAACTACTACTGACAAATGGACACCGGTAATGGTAACGAATCCATGCAGTACAACCTTGGGAATTCAACCAATAACTGCAATGAATGAAGTGAACATCTACCCGAATCCGGCAAGTAACATGATAACCATGGATTGTGGAAAAAACCTGGTTACAGAGATGAGAATTTACAATACACTCGGACAACAGGTTTATGGATCTACGCTGAATGGGAATTCTATTCAGTATATTAATGTAGCTTCATTTACACAAGGCATATATCTGGTTCAACTTTATACTAACAAAGGCTTAATTCAAGCCAAATTTACAGTTCAGAAATAACTGTAAAACTTAACCCCAGAGACTATTTAAACCAATAGTCGTGAGAAGTACTGCCAGGGAAATCCTCGGCGGTACTTCTCTTTTTTATAAAAGCTACAATTGGTTTGGATTGGCATTTATTCCAGTGTATCATGCAAATTATCCGAAATAATTATTATATTTGAAAAGTAGGTAGGGCATCTATAACCAAAACTGGATTGCATGATTCAAATTCTACAAAAGATCCTTCCCTTTTTATTTATTGCATTGTTTGCATTGCCGCTTCCCATTTTGATGCTTGCTGTACCCCTTCAAAACACATATAAAAACTTTATGCGGCGCAGGCATTACAAAAAGGTGAATACTTTTTTGGAAAGGCCATTCGAGCTAAACGAAAAACAACTACAGGAAATTTTTCCCGGATTGGTCGGCCGCAGTTTCTCAGATACCGACTTTATGCCGGAAGAAGAGAATGGATAAATCTGGCTGAAAATAGCCTTGAAAGGTAACTCTGAAGCCATTTACCGGGGATTTTAAGTTCTTTATAATTACGACTATGTTAGCCGGATTAACTGACGGCTATCAGGTATGAAATATGACTGTTATCAAAACCGTAACTTATAACATTCGCTATAGTACAATATGTTGTATTTGATACTATAATAATCGTTAAAGGTAGTATCGGAAACTTTGAAAAAAGTTCTAAACCATCGAAAGGAAGCATTAGTAGACTGCATTATTGGGAATTGTACCGGAAGAGAACGGGCGGTTCCCAATTTGCAGTGTTATTCAGGGCTTGAATCTGTTTTTATTCAAATCGTCTGTAAATTGAATGAGGAGCTTATACACATCGCTAAAATTGGTTAAGGGTAAGGTTTCGCGGCGGTCGTATATATCGTGATAGGCTTTGATGCCACCCATAGTGTAAATGAAAAATGAAGGCACATGGTTTTTATAAAAGAAGTAATGATCGCTGTTGGCAGTCTCTCCGCGAAGTTTTACAAGTTTTAATAAATGTTGCTGCTGGTTAATTTTAACCAGGTCATCAAAGGCAGATTTGAAGACAGTTCCGTTTACCACCGTGATACCTTCATCGCCGGTCCCCATAATATCCATATTGATAAGGAAGCGAATGTTCGGGAGTGGAAATAGCGGATGTTCGGTATAGTATTTTGAGCCAAGCAGTGCGATCTCCTCTCCGCTGAAGGCCATGAAAGCAACGGAATAGCGAAGACTGTCCTTATGTTCAGTGTAGTATCTGGCAAGGCTAAGGAGCATAGCAATTCCGCTGGCATTGTCATTAGCTCCGGGGAAATAGATCTGGCCCATTTTCCCAAGATGGTCGTAGTGGGCAGTGAAAACGATAAATGAATCGGGTTTTACATTTCCTTTTATGTAGCCAATCAAATTTTGGGTAGGAAAATTGGGAATGAGTTTGTTTTTTATATCCAGCGTTATAGTTGTTGCATACTTGAATGGTCCATTGCGGAGGGCTTCCAGAAATGCAAAATCAGAAACAGTTTCGGAGGTTTCTTCTGTGAGTTTATCACATAGGTAAATAATTCCTTTTGCTTTAAACCGATTCAGTTTTAAACTCTCCCAGATCTCCTTTTCTTTTATGTTTGCTGCACCGGAATCATCAATAAGTACAAAGGAATTGGAATAGTCTTTCGTAAAAAAGTCCTTCACCATATTAGTGTCCATAAGTATGGTGCGGTCGAATCGAACGACCGGGAAGGTGCCGCTGGTGGTGCAGGTTACAGGCATTACAATGTAATCGGCACCGGCAATAGCAAGGTTGTCGTTAACACTTACCGTGTATGGGGTAGGGAAGGTATTGACAGGATAATCAAATTTCTGTTCGAAGGATTTTCCAAAAGGCACTAATCCAAGTTTTTTGAATTGGTTGTTCAGATACATTGCTGCGCGCTGGTTTCCGTTGTCTACATAACCACGCCCACCCAAGTGAGGAGATGCTAGCGTATCAATAATTTTATGCGCACGGGCAACAACATTCAGTGTGTTTAAATCGGGCTGGGCATAAATAAAACCAGAGAATAGGAAAATAGAATATGAAATTATTTTGAGTTTCGACATGATTAAAATGGGTGTTATTTGTCCTCTTCAGGAATGGCTGAAATACCTCGCTGTGCATTTTCATTAGCCGGATTTATCTGTAATGTTTTCTGCCATGCATGCATGGCTTCAAGGTATCTTTTGGCAGTAAATAGAGCACCGCCCAGGTTATACCAGAGTTCTTCACTGGTAGAGTCGGCCGCAGTGCCTCTCTGCATTAATTCTATTGCGCCTTGCAGATTTTTGTTTGCATTTTCCATAAGTGCAAGCCGATAGTAAAGATTGCCAAGGGGCTTATCATAAATGCTCCAATTTTTATCGGTTGGGTCAATTTTTTTGCCCATATCCCAATATAATTTTGCCGAGTCGGCCATTTGGAGGCAATAGTAAGCTATGCCTAAATTCAGGTAAGGATGTAATTTGTTGCTATATAAGGCTATTGATTTTTTCAGGAAATAAATGGATGTTCGAAAGAAAGGTTCTTTCCGTAATCCGGCTTTCGGGCTTTGGCCAGCTGTTATATACCAGGCTCCGGCATAAAAAAACATACTGTCAGCATAGGAGTGAACACTGTCTGCCGGAGTGACACGTTTGAATGAAAGCCCCGAAAATGATAGTGTTTTATTATCAATGGAAAGCGATAATGGAAAACTCTGCCCTCCATTTTCACCGGTGTAAATAACCTTATTGCGTATGGTTTTCAGATTGCTGCCAAAACACTCTTTCCCATTATAGTGTCCGTCAAAGAAAAGGCTATCATGACTTTTTGAGATAATCACATAATCGGAATATTTTTCACCAATGTAAAACCCGCATATTGAATCAGACACCTTTTGAGTGCAGGCTGTGAGACCCCATAGTGCAAGCAGGATAAATACGAATAGTGACTTCATAGGATGCTTATTGCAGGCACTTCAAAAGTAATAATTATGAATAACATTACCGGAAGAATAAAAACCTGAGAGATTGCATGTTGCTGATGATTTAAATAAAATGAAGGTTATAACATTTTATCCGTGGCTTGTAAT
>CAIPDV010000077.1 GCA_903863935.1 uncultured Bacteroidota bacterium | reverse complement strand
GAATAATGCAGTATCGAATTATGACAAACGATACATTAATCTGCTTGACTTATTAAGCCAGATAAATACATACACAGACAGCAAGACTAACCTAATAAATATGAAGGTCCAATACTTCAATGCAATTCATGCCATTAATTATTCAACCGGAATAGATATTATAAAATAAATATAATATATGAGATATAAGATTTTATTATTGGTACTAACGGTTCTCTGGATAGTATCTTGCAAAGGCCCCGAACAGCAGGTAACTGAACAATCCACCGATTCGAACTTGGTTGAGTTGAACTCAATTCAAATAAACCAGATCACAGTTGATACGGTAAGAATTCAGGAGGAAAGAACTGACCTTATATTAAGCGGAAAGGTGTCATACGATAAGGATTATCTCTCACCTGTTTATAGCCTTGTAAGTGGAAATGTTACTAAAGTGGAGGCATCGCAGGGCGATTATGTGACTAAAGGACAAACACTGGCCATATTGAGAAGCGGGGACGTTAGCGATTATGAAGGCCAATACATTGTTGCGCAGGCGCAGGTTAAAACGACTCAGCGAAATCTTGAAATAGCCCAAGAGTTATATAAAACAAAAGTATATTCCGACAAGGATGTGATGCAGGCTCAGAATGATTACAAGTCAGCACTGGCAACACTTCAGAAGGTACAAACCTATTTGAAAAACTACAAAGTAACTTCAACTGACACGAATGCGGTATATAGCATCATCTCCCCCATTGACGGCTACATTGTTTCAAAATCCATAAATGAAGGAATGAATATCCGGCCTGATAATACAAGTCCGTTATTTACCGTTTCCATTTTAAAAACAGTATGGGTTGAAGCTAACGTTTACGAAAATGATATTCCGCTAATTTCGATTGGTGATTCAACTGATATAACTACTGTAGCCTATCCCGATAAAAAAATTAAGGGAGTAATATCCAAAATTTCAAACATGCTCGATTCTTCCGCAAGCACTATGCAGGCAAGGATAGTTGTGGATAACCCTGACGGACATTTAAAGTCAGGCATGTTTGCAACCGTTAATGTGCATCTGGATAAACATAAAAAAGCACTGGGTGTTCCCAAAGAAGCTCTGGTATTTTACGATAACGATTATTATGTAATGGTATCAAAAGGGAAAAACAAGTTTGAAAAAAGAAAGATCTCTATAGAAGGTACAAACGAAAGAGATGCTTATGTTACAAAAGGATTAGAAGCTAAGGATGTAGTTGTATGCAAAGGCAGCCTTTATGTATACGGTCAATAAAAATTGCAACGGATGAACAGGATCATAAAAAACATCGTTGCCTTCTCTTTAAAGAATAAAGTCTTTATACTTTTTGCAACTATTGTTATTGGAATATTGGGAGCCATTGCATATAGCAATACCCCTATTGAAGCGTATCCTGACATTACCAACACGCAGATAATAATTATTACCCAGTGGCAGGGAAGAGGAGCCGAGGAAGTGGAAAGGCAAATCACCATTCCGATTGAGTTGTCTATGAATTCAGTGCAGGATAAGAAATCGATGCATTCCATTACCATGTTTGGGCTTTCACAGATCACCATCATTTTTAAAGACGGTGTGGATGATTACCATGCCCGTGCGCAGGTAATGAATCTTTTAAACAATGTGGGGCTGCCGGTAGGTGTTCAGGCCAGTGTTGAACCACCGTATGGCCCAACAGACGAGATATACCGCTTTACGCTTCAAAGCAAAACCAAATCGGCCTTGGAATTAAAAACTATTGAAAAATGGGTGGTGGAAAGAAACCTGCATGCCGTTGATGGTGTTGCAGACGTTAATACATATGGAGGCCCGACCAAAACTTATGAAGTGGATGTTAATCCGTATTTGTTAAACAAATATGGCATAACTGCACTGGATGTATACAACGCCATTGCAAACAGTAACATAAATGCCGGAGGCGATGCGATTGAACAGGGTGAAATGTCTTTTGTAGTAAGGGGAATAGGCTTAATCAATAATATTGATGAAATAAAAAATATCATCATAAAAAATATGAATGGTGTTCCCTTGCTTGTACAAAATGTTTCGAATGTTTCTGTAAGCAACATGCCGCGCCTGGGCAAGGTTGGTCTGGATACTGCTGCAGATGTGGTGCAAGGGGTTGTTGTTATGCGCAAAGGGAAAAATCCACAGGAAATACTTATAGGAATACGAGCTAAAATTGAAGAACTGAATAACTCCATCCTTCCTTCAGATGTAAAAATTATTCCTTTTTATGACAGAAGTACGCTCATTACATTTTGCACAAAAACCGTTTTGCAAAATCTGCTTGAAGGCATCATACTTGTAATTGGGCTTGTTTTTCTTTTCATGGTAGACTGGAGAGCGACTTTAATTGTAGCCCTTGTTATTCCGCTCTCGCTTTTATTTGCCTTCATATGTATGCAGATAAAAGGCATGCCCGTAAACCTATTGTCTCTAGGAGCGGTTGACTTCGGAATTATTATAGATGGTGCGGTTGTTCTGGTTGAAGGGTGCTTCGTAATGTTCGATGGGTATTATCGAGAACTTGGGAAAGAAAAATTCAACAAAAGAGCCAAGATGGGCTGGATCAAAAACACCAGCATTGATATGGGTAAGGCAATACTCTTTGCCAAACTAATTATTATCACTGCACTTATTCCTATTTTTTCGTTCGAAGATATTGAAGGAAAAATATTTTCGCCTCTTGCATGGACGTTAGGGTTTGCCTTACTTGGAGCACTTATTTTCACGTTAACCCTGGTTCCTGTTTTAATTCAGATCCTATTAAATAAGAATGTGTATGAAAAACACAATCCAATTGTCGGCGGGCTTGAAAAAGCTTATGGAAAATTATTCAATTTTACATTCAAACATAAACGCACAAGCCTCGCAATTGCAATAGTTGTGCTGGGTGGCAGTCTTTATATTGCTACCTTTTTAGGATCGGAATTTTTACCTCATTTAGATGAAGGCGCACTTTGGGTAGAAGCCCAGACTCCCATGGGAATTTCACTCACCCAATCTTCTATGCTGGCAGATAGTATGCGAAAGGATCTCCTAAAATTTCCGGAAGTAAAAAGTGTTATTTCTCAAACCGGCAGGCCCGATGACGGAACTGACCCTAAATCTTTTTCCAATATCCAATGCAATGTTTCACTCTATCCACAGGATGACTGGAAACGAAAGATCAGTAAAGATTCTTTGATAAATGCGATGAGCGAACTGCTGAATGATAAATATGCCGGGAATGTATTTAACTTTTCGCAACCTATACGCGATAATGTAGAAGAAGCTGTTGCAGGCATGAATGCTGCGCTGGCTGTAAGGATATCAGGTGATGACATCAACATTTTAAATCAAAAAGCAGAGGAAGTTAGAGATACTCTACTAAAAGTACCAGGAATAACGGATCTGGGAATTTTGAAAAACCTCGGGCAACCGGAACTTGATATTGACCTGGAACAAAGTAAAATGGCAAGATACGGCGTAACCGCAGCAAATGCCAACGCTATAATACAAATGGCGGTCGGTGGTCAGGCAGCCACCCAGGTTTTTGAAGGAGAAAGATTATTTGACCTGCGGGTGCGTTATATGCAGGAATTCAGAAAAACCCCGGAGGAACTTGGAAACCTTATGGTACCGACCCTTAATGGGGGAAAAGTGCCGCTGAAGCTTATTTCAAATATCACTTTAAAGACAGGAGTAACCCAAATTTTCCGAACGGATAATATGCACGGAATAGGTGTAAAATTTTCTGTTCGTGGCAAGGATATGGGAAGTGCTATAGCTGATGCACAGAAAAAAACAAAGGATATAAAATTCCCCAAAGGGTATAAAATGGATTGGGTTGGTGAATTTCAAAGCCAGGTAAGGGCGGTTAATAGACTAAAACAAGTAGTACCTATTAGTCTCCTGCTGATTTTTGTAATACTTTTTGTAGCATTCGGGAATTTTCGCGATTCTACAATTATTCTCCTGAATGTTCCGTTTGCTTTGATTGGTGGAATTTTTGCCTTGCTGTTAACCGATACAAATTTCAGTATTTCGGCCGGTATTGGCTTCATTGCACTATTCGGTGTTTGTATTCAGAATGGAGTGATATTATTGGTACAGTTCAAACGAAACCTGCATAAAAAACAAAACCTAGTTGAATCCATTCACAATGGGGTTCGCGAACGTGTGAGGCCGGTTGTTATGACCGCATTAATTGATATGGTAGGTTTGTTTCCTGCCGCCATTAGCACCGGAATAGGCTCTGAAGCCCAAAAACCACTTGCCATTGTTATGATAGGCGGGTTAGTTTCCGCCACCATTTTGGTATTGCTAATTCTGCCAATCATTTATTACATGGTGTATCATCCTCACCACCGGATGGACTAATTTACGTGTGATAACCATTAAGCATATATGGCAAATTAAAAAGTATATTTGCCCCGATGGAAAGGTTTATACTCAACAGAATTACCAATATATTATATATACAACCCACCAAAATGAAACGTTTCATTTTGGTGGGTATCGTAGTATTATTCTTTGGCAATCTATGCATTGGTCAGGGTAATGCCGACAGCACAAAAAAAGAAAAAAGACATTCATTTGCTATTACCGGAGGTGTTGGCAAAGCAAAAGTTAAAAGGCCGGATACTACCAAAAGATTCACTTTTGGAATTAATGATGGCTATGGGATACCAATAGGGCCATTTAGGAAAGCAGATATTTCAAAATACCCTAACAGCAGATATAATAGCGGGGATACATCTCACCTTGGAGGGTATGCCAAATATGGGTTTCACTATGAATTTTATGCGGCGCTGAGGCTCTTTCATAATTTCAGTATTATGGCATCAGTTGGTGGTAGTAATTTGGGATACGACATAACTTCATTAAACTCTCAATTTATCACTTACTTCAAACCCAACACAGTATCAGTAACATTGGGTGATAGTTACTATGTTTTACAATATATGTTGGGTGCCAATTATAATATTCCAACAGGAAAACACTTTAGCCTGGAATGCCGGGCAATGGCAGGATTTGCAAATTCTAATTATCCACCCCTTTCATATATCAACATTGGCGCCCAGGATGAGTCTGAAATTTACACTTTTCCCGAAGGCTCTGGTTTTGCTTATTGTGGAGGAGTTGGACTTAAATTTATTACAGCCGAAGGTCATATTGGTGTGCATGTAAATATGACATATTCAGGTTCCGATATTAAATTTACCAGTTATAGCGTAGCTTATTACACGCAACCCAACCCGAGCAACCCAAATTTATCTAACAATTACATTGATTCCGGAACAGTAAATGAAACCAAAATCCTTTCTGTAAATTTATTGCAGTTTACCTTCGGAATAACTGGGGAGCTCTAATTATTCTGTTCCATAGATTTTTTTATAAATATCCTCAGCAATGCTGAAATTCCTGTATTTTTCGGCCAGCGGACGTATTAAATTGTAAACTTCCATCCTACTCTTTCCTTTGATTATTGAATCTATCTGGATGATGGCATCTTTGTTTCCCTTTTCATCAAAGCTTTCGAGTACGGCCCCTGCCTTATTCTCTCTTATTATTTGTGAATCCACAGAAATATTGGGAGGGACTACAACAGGAAGTCCCATGGCCCAATACTCTCCGTCTTTAATGGGAGTGCAATATTTTTTAGTAGGGACAGGTTTTACCGGGCTAATTGCAAAATCGGCCAATCCCAAATATTTTGGCATTTGGGAATGAGGAATGAACATTTTTATGATGGTTGTATTCTCAATATTGAATTTTGAACGTTTCACGTTCAGGTATTCGTCAGACGCATTACTCAACAATAAAAACATGAACCTCTCTTTACCCCAATAACTTTCACAACTTTTAATAAATACAAAGGTTTCATCTTCTAAATAAATGCCTCCAAACTTTCCGGCATAAACACAAACTATTTTATTTTCAAGATCATATTTCTTTACGAGATCAGGGGTTTTTATCGATTTAACAGAAAAGGCATTCAGGTCAATACAGGCAGGCTTTACAGAGAAGTTGACTACAGATGTTTTATATTTGTCACGAATATATTTTTCCATTCCCGGGGCAGCAAAAATCAAGTAATCGGCAGCCATCGATTCTATTTTTTCAAAGTAAAAAAGCACTTTGAATTTTAATCCGCTCTTCTTCCAAGTTTTATTTTCAACCATAGCTTCGGCGTGGGGTTCAAAACTATCGATATGCAGTTTTAAGTTCTTATCGAATATTTTTAAAATTGCCCCGACTGCCCCTGCTGTTGTACACCAGGGATGAACCACCGCAATCTTTTTCTTTTGAATAATTTTGCGTAATGCTAAAATATTCAACAGCCATCCTAAAAATAACAGCCGTTTACCCGATGGGATTTGGATTGAAATAATACCTCCTATTTTCTTAACACAAATACGATTTATACCCTTATTAATAGTAACAACATAGGGATAACACGCCGTAATTTTTTGAATGATCCTGACATACGGAAGCGTATAGGTTTGCACCAAGGCATCCTCAAACTGCCATTGGGTGATGAATAATATCCTATTCCAACTGATTTTCAATGCGTATAATCTTTAATGACACTACAAATATCAATGATTATTGTGAGTAATGACCATGGGATTGATAATTTTGTGTTTTCCCGGCGTATGAACACCCCCGAAATAAGCATAGTTATTCCTGCATATAATGCTGCCAGTTACATTAATGACAGTATTACTTCAGTATTGAAGCAATCCTTTTCCAACTGGGAGCTTATTGTGGTGGATGATGGTTCAACAGATAATACATCGGAAATAGTAAGCACTTTATTAAGTGACCCTAGAATTACCTTACTAAAACAAGCCAACAAAGGTGTATCAGCAGCACGCAATGCAGGAATAAGAGTTGCACAGGGCAGATATATTACCTTTCTGGATGCCGATGATTACTATTTGCCATTTAACTTATCGGAAAAATATTCTGTATTGCAAAGTGACAGGGGAATTGACTTTGTTTATTGCGATGTGATGCAATGCGATGAAAACCTTAACGATGTAAGGATTGAAAAAGGAGTTGAAACAGATAACCTTTTTACAAAAGTAATGCAATGGCAAGGCGAGACTATTCCCACCCTTCCTTCCAATGTTATGGTGAAAACAGAATTGATGCAGCAACGATTTCTGTTCGATGAAAATCTATCGAACTGTGCTGACCGGTATATGAAGATCATGCTTTCCAAAAGCCTTGTACCTGCATACATTCCGAAGGCCCTGGTAAAATACCGTAACACCCCCGGAAGCATGAGTAAAAAGGTATGGCTGTTGGAACATGATGAGCTATATATTGCAAAAAAAATTATTCAGGAGAACATACTGCCTCCAGGAAAATTCAGGAGAAAGGTAATTGCAAATATGTATTTTATTGTTTCAGGCAGCTGGCATAAGGATGCACACAAACCTCTGCGGGCAATAAAGTTTGCCATTAAGGCGATTATGATATATCCTCCGGCATTTTTCAGGTTATTGAGTAAAACAACCTCCTTATTCAATAGAAAATAACGATTTTAGCCCAATGAAAAATATTATTTCAAAAGTCATTTCCGATTTAAACCTTGATACTCCTAAGGAAGTTGCCATGATTAAGTTGGGCATGCGCAAAGATTTGTTTGAGCAAAAAGCGGCTGATATAAGTAAAGTATATTCTCATATTTTAAAACCCGGTTCCCTGGTGTTTGATATCGGTGCCAATATGGGCCATTATGCCGCTGCATTTTTAAAACTTGGTGCAGAGGTTGTCTGCGCCGAGCCACAGGCAGCTTGTTTTAAAATCCTCACAACACGCTATAGAAATAATTCCAAAGTTCATTTATTGAATTGTGCAGTAGATAATGAAGAAGGTGAAAAGAAAATTCACATTTCAAATATGAATACCATTTCTTCCATGTCAGAAGACTGGATAACTGCCGTTAAAGACAGCAAACGCTTTCCCGATGCGGAGTGGACAAAGGAAGCTACAGTAAAGACCGTTACACTGGAATCATTGATTGCGAAATATGGCCGCCCCGATTTTATTAAAATTGACGTAGAAGGTTACGAACTAAATGTGCTGAAAGGTTTAAAGAGTAAGGTTCCACTAATATCTATTGAATATACTTTCGAGATAATTGAAAACGCAGTAAAATGTATTGAATACCTGAATAGCATTGGAGATATTTTAATTCTGCCGGACGACACGAGTGTAATACGTGATGAAAGCAAATGGATGAAACCGGAAATTGTAGTTTCCATATTACGGAATTTGAAGGAGAAGGATGCCATGGGAGATCTGTTTATAAAGTTTGTATTTTAACCGATGACTGAAACTGATGACATAGCGGTTTTAGTGTTGTCGTGCGATAAGTATTCTGATATATGGCCTGTGTTCTATTCTTTCTTTTTCAAGTATTGGAACGATTGCCCCTTTAAAATTTACAATGCGAGCAACCATTTAAGTTTCGATCATCCCCGAATAACTAATATTCATTCAGGCCTGGATTCAGATTGGTCAACAGAAACAAAAGTTATCTTGGAACAAATCAAGGAAAAGTATGTCATACTTATACTTGATGATTACTTTATTTACCAATCGGTAGACATGGCTACACTGCTCAATTCTATACAGGAGATGAAAAATAGGGATGCCCTGTTTTTAAAGCTTAGCTGTTTCCCGACAACGCACAAGTCCTTGTGGGAATATGATAAACTAGTTAATATTCCATTTATGGGGCAAATACGAAATGGACAGGAGTATCGGGTTAATCTTCAGTTAGGAGCCTGGAATAAGGATTTGTTACACAACTTACTCATCAGTGGAGAGTCGCCATGGGAATTTGAACTTAAGGGCTCCAAACGTTCAGATGAAATTTCAAATCCCTGCCTATGCATTGTGGAAGATCCTAAAAAGGACTATGTGCATGGACCAATCACATACTTATGTTCCGCTTTAAGCAAAGGAATTTGGATGCTCGATGCCCTCGAACTTTGTAAGAAGGAAAATATTCCTGTGACTATTGGAACCAGAGGAGTAGAAACAAAATTCGAATATAAGTTCAGGCGGCTTTACACAAAGACACCGTTGAACAGAAGAAAATACCTCGACTTTCTCAGGCACAGGGTTTTCAAGTTCCAATATAAATAGGCTAACTTTATTTTTGGTAGACCTTGATGTGTTCATCCAGCATGTGCTCCACACTGAATTGCTCTGCCGCCATTTTCTTTATTTTCCCTTTCATTGCGTTCCTTTCAACAGGATTATCCAGCATCCATTGTACTCCTTCAGCTATACCTTTGGAGTCTTTATCTCCAGTAAAGTAGCAGGTAGTTTTATGTTCAAGTGCATCGGCTGCAACCCCGGTTTTTGAGGTAACAATAGGCACACCATTCGCCATAGCCTCAATAAACACAAAGCCAAAAGGCTCCATAAATGCAGCATGAACATATATATCCATTATCCCATAGAGAGAAGGAATATGTTTTCGGTCAATCCAATTTGTAAATAAGATAAATTCTGACAGTCCATTCTTGTTTACCAATTCTTCCAGTTCCTCTTGCTGCTCACCGTATCCGACAAAAAGGAATTTTAAATTCTTGTTCTTTTGAACCAGTATTTTTGCAGCTTCAATAATATAACGATAGCCCTTCCACTCTATATAGCGGGCAATCGTTCCAATTACTATTTTTCCTTCGAGCCCATATTTCTTAATCAGAAACTCTTTGTCTGCATCTGACTGAGCTGTGAAATCCTTTATGGGAATGCCATTATGAATCATTCTCACTTTCCGGGCAGGAGCTTTTTCTTTTTCTATTAAAAACTTTTTTGAATCTTCGCTAATAGCAATTATATCTGTTGAATTTCGATTATTGAACCTGTCCACCCAAACCCACTTAGGTGTGAAATACCAGTGGTAGGCGGTGTCTTGCTTACGGATAACACGCTTTTTAATACCCGCCAGCCTCGCCGCTAACAAAGCAGGAACAGAATCATCAAACAAGTGAGCATTCACAACATCAGGTTTGATTTCCCTGAAAAGTCTGTACAATCGGAAAAAGGCTTTTAACATCCCCGATTTTCTTTTCGATTGATCAAACACAATCCAGTGTGCTTCAAACCCATGTTTTTTCATTTCCTCAATTAATTGAGGCTTTTCAGGGTATAGCACAATAAACGTAAACTTCACTTCAGGATACTTGCTTAGTCTATCCGCCCACCAATTCAAATATGGAACTGTAGAATTATTGGCTATAACATGAACGACATGCATTTTCTAATGGTATAATTCTACAGGATTGTTTTTATAAGCGAATCCATATCAGAATATGAAAGATAAATCTTCTCTGACTTTTTGGTGGAAAACAGATAATTTCTTTCGTCAGGGTTGTATTCCAGTTTGTCCAATCTTATCAGGGCAACATTGCTTACGAGGTAGAAATAGTAATTATTTTCTCCCATTATCTTTTCAATCTCTTTGTAGGTTTCCACTTCAAAATGCCCCTTTTGCCCCTCCCCTTCCGGAAAAAGTACTTCCATCAATATTACAGGTTTATCCTCTTTCAAAATGTCTTTCATACCTTCCAAAACTTCCTTTTCGTGGAATTCGCAATCCATTTTTATAAGATCGATGGAAGTAATTTTTTTATTCTTTTTATAATTATCCAATGAAACGGAGGGAACCACTATTTCCTCAGCCTCATCTGCCCAGCCTTTCTTGGTAGAACCCGCCAGGGCAATACCTTCAACCTTCGGCAGATAAAATTTTACCAGAGCTTCGGAGTTACCAACAACACTATTTTCGGCCGTAACATTCGATAAGAAATTAAGGTTGATGTTTTTACTCAGACGCTCAAAAATATACTTAACAGGTTCAAAAGAAAACAGTCTGGCTTTTGGGTTTGAGCTTGCACCAATCAAGGTAAAATAACCCACATTAGCACCAATATCCAGAATATTATTGCATTTTTTTGAGAGATAGTAAAACAACTGAACACTGGCTCCTTCATAACCCATATACCCTTTCCAGAAAGCCTGCGTAGACACATAGTCATCGCCTTTTGTGAATATTTTCACGTTCTCACCCTGTGGCAACTTGAAACTAATTGTCCCGGTAACAGGCCAATGCAAAGAGAAAAACCTGAAAACCCTCTGACTAAAATTCGTACGTCTTTTCACCAGATACCTTACCGGTGCGTTGATTATAGATAACTTCCGTAATGATTTTAATAGTTTTTTCACTGTGGTTTCTATCGGGGTTATCCTTTAATCGTTATTGGAATTGGTGTTGAAGGCAATGGTATAATTATATATAACAGATTTAAGATTAGCCGGAAGACTTGCAAAAATAACATTCCCTGAGTTTACAAACCAAAGAAGTGGACCTTTCAATGCCTTCATGACGGTTTTCTTCATGCCAGTCATAGTTTTAGGTACCATATGTGAGAAGTGCTGTATATATTCTGGATGGGCTTCAAATATAATTTTCTTGGCTTTCGTATATTCTGCTTGCCTCCTTATAAAGGAATCAATAACGGGCCAATCATTATGCCATGCAATTAATGAATTATCATATTTAACAACGTAGCTCTTTAAAAGTGCTCGCACTGCAAAGTCAAAATCTTCTCCGTCCGGGAATTTTACGTCAAAACCACCTAGTTCCATAAAAACTTTCCGTGGGATAGACATGTTACATGCTGTGAAGGTGAAATTATCCAAAGTCACATTTTTAATATCCTTTACCTTCTCTCTCCAGGGTCTTTCCATACCGACGAGAAATTTACCGAAATCATTGTTTGCATCTTTTGGATTTCGGTATCCGTTTCCGGTTAAGATCAAACTGCCCTCATTTTTGTGATGCCGAATATGCTTTTCAATCAAGCCATCTTCCACAAGCATATCATCATCTAAAAAGATAAGTAAGTCACCCTTACTCACCTCAGCCCCTTTATTTCTCGATTTTGCCCGTCCTGAATCCTCTTGCTTTATTATAACAAGGTTGAAAATAACCTGATATTTTGATATTAGTTCTTTTGGAAAGGAATCGTAATGGTTATGGTCAATTACCAGAATCAACTCGTCAATAAACCCTGTTTGACTTACCAGAGAATTTAGGGTATCCGGCAATTTTAAAACCGGGTTGAAACTGGGGATTATCAGACTAACCATTACTACTTATATATATGCAACTAGTTAATTATTGTACTGCTTCAAAGATAGGGAAACAAAAAAGAAACTTTGACCATACCGGTTATGGTTTAATAAACATTATTATAGGGCCCGACACAACAACCTGCATATTAACAACTTACGAAATTATCTCTAAATATTCCATATCATGAATAACCACGCAGAATTTGAATATTTTTGTGAGGCTAAGAAAATCAGCAAATGGCGGAAAATAAATTCAGGATTTGGCACCACGCGGGATTAACGTCTTGTCTTACGATAAGGCTGCATGATATTTGCAAATACAGGCAAGAACATGGCCATTTACCTGAGGACATTGATTGCCATGATCTGTTCTTACAATACCGGGATTTTGAAGGCGAGGATGTAAATGAAAAATTAATGGCACCCTATCATGCCGATAATTCATTGCCAAAAGTTAATTTCAAGCATCCATGGCAATTTAAATGGTACAAAAAGATTGAACTTGAAAATATTGGCAAACTTGCCATGGGTGTTTGTACTCCTTCTGAACTAGTTCTAAATAAAGCCAAAGAATTAGCAAAACTAACGGAAGGACGAACAGCAATACTTTATCGTGGCAACGATAAACAAAAAGAAATAAGGGAAACTCCTTATGAAGCAATGATTGCAATGGCAAAGGAAACTGGGAGTACTAAATTTATTGTCCAAACCGATGAGGAAGAATTCTTCGCACACTTTAAAAACATTTTCCCTGATACAATTGCTTTTAATGAAATCCCGAGGATAAAAAAGAACTCAGAAAGTTTTGTTTTGCCGGAGGCAGGAAAACGAGTGGATTTTGCTGTGAATTTTCTGGCGGCGCTTATAGCATTATCAAAATGTAAAACAGCGTGTATCATTACAGGCAATGTTGCCTTGTGGTTTATGCTTTTCAGAGGCACCTCCGAGGGAGTATGGCAATATCATGGCAAACATAGAAAATACAAAAAATTATAAATAAAAATTAAAAAAGTGCGAACAAGATTACAAGTAATACAGGATATAGTAGATGCAGTGCAAACCAAGGTTTACCTTGAAATTGGAGTTGAAGAAGGGGTTGTTTTTTACCGGGTAAAAGCCCCAAAGAAGATTGCCGTTGATCCTCAATTTTTATTTCAAGGAAGGTCAAAACTCCGCAAGAACAGGCTTGTCAACTCACTTTTCTATGGCAACCATGAATACTTCTACGAACAAACAAGTAATGATTTTTTCAAGCATCACAAACAGCAATTTACTACGGAGAAGGTTGATGTTGCTTTGATTGATGGGTTGCATACTTATGCCCAAGTCTATATCGACATTATGAATGTACTTGATATTTTATCTCCTAATGGTGTAATGATCATTGATGACTGCAATCCTCCTTCGGCAGTTGTAGAAACTCCCGTAGTTGACTCAATAACCGAAGTTTGGGAAAAAGCAAAAAAAGGTGAATTGGCAGGCTGGACAGGCCGCTGGACAGGCGACGTATGGAAGGCTCTAGTAAGGCTTCAATCGGAAAGAAATGATTTGAATATTGTTACCCTGGATGCTGATTATGGCATGGCAGTTATTGTAAAAGGAGAAAATAAAAACAACTTGGGCTTTACGTTGGCCGAAATAGATAAATTGACCTATAGTGATCTGGATACAAACAGGGCAAAATGGCTTAATTTAAAGGACTCCGACTATTTGGATGAGATTCTTCCCCTCCTGAATAAAGCGAAATAACCTGCAGCTATATCTTTCGAAATTTTATTTCCCAAGTGGGTGCAGAAAAGTAAACCCCGACTTAATGCGAATAGCCGGGCATAGGTATTGCCATAGTTTTTAGAAACAAAATCATATTCATTATTCTGCCTTAGGTTCGAATCAGGAACAGCTGAAGAACCTTTTGAGTAATGTATTACAGAAGTGTCGGCAAGGTAATATATTCGATACCCCAACTTCTTTATTTTGTAACACCACAGCAGGTCTTCTGCATACATGAAAAATGCAACAGGTAATTTTCTTTCCTGAAATTGCTCTAATAGTTTCACAGGAAACATAAAAAAGGTACCCCAAACAGAATCTGAGTCAATATTTGTCAGGTGATCAAAAAAACCATTGAGCATAACTTTGGCTTGCATTTTTGCAGGCATTATTTTATGAATTCTCAACAACTCGATCCAGGTTCTGGATATTGATGGAAAACGCTGGCACTGCCTTTGAATTCCGCCATCGGGATATTTTAGTTTGCAAGTTATAACACCAATTGTTTTATCACTTTTTAAATTCTCCAGGCATATTTGAGTGCTGTTTTCAGTAAGCACAACATCACTATTCAATAATAAAATATATTCACCTGTAGCTTTTTCCATACCAAGATTATTACCTCCTGTGAACCCAGTATTTATTGGGCTTTTAATAAGCTTAACGGAAGGATATTTTTGCTGAAACAAATCCGGTGAACATTCAACAGAGGCATTATCAACCAAAATTATTTCATAATTGCAATTTTGAGTAAGCTTTATCACAGACTCAATACACTGACAGGTCAGGTCAAACGTATTATAGTTTAATATGATGATTGATACATCCACTTAAAAGCAAATAATATACGTAAGTTGTCTGAGCGAGCTCGTTTCAAGAATATATGGCTTCGTTATATTCCTGGCTTTTCTTGAGAAAAAATTGCTTTCATAAATATTCAATAAATATTCCGCCTCCTTTGACTTTGATGAAGATATGCGGGCACAAATATTCTCTACCTGCTGAATATTATTTATGTGTAATGACTCCCTGTATTTTTTGTTACGGAATCCGTATTTGAAAATAGTTTTGAAGAATAAAATCAAATCGTCAGCGAAAGAATACGATGGTTGAAAATATCCAATGGTATTATTGTCGTGAATCCTGTACTTCATAAGAGGTGTGTTTATGCACACTATTTTACCTGCAATGCTACATACCATCAACAGCCAGTGGTCATGCTGCTTTACAATGTTATTTGTTTTCAACGCTTGTTTTATCAGGCTTCGGTTGAACATAATATTACACCCCGGAACATAATTCCGCAGAAAAAACACCTGTTGTCCTCTATCATTCCTGTAATGCACCTTATCAAGGAATGAATCCGAAATAATATTCAACTCTGAGTCGGCTACATGGATATCTGAAAAAACCACCAAAGGCAAACTTGGGTTATGTTTTCCTTCCGCTAGCATTTTTGAAAGCATAGTAGATACTTTTGAAGGATACCACAAATCATCCTGATCGCAGTACATTACAAAATCAGCGGTGGATGAGCTTAACAACTTTGAAAATGAATTAGAATGACCCAGATTACCTTCGATATCTTTTATAAGAGAAATTTTATCAGGATACTTCTTGATATATTCATTCAATATCTCTAAAGTACTATCAGTAGATCCATCATCTCTTACTATCAATTTCCAATATTGATAATCCTGCTGAATAATGCTATCCAATTGTTCACGAAGGTATTTTGCACCGTTAAATGTAGAGAGTAATATTTCAACAGTTGAATCCATTTATACCTTATATTGAACTAAATAATATCCTTATCTTTTGAAATACCGGCCTTTTTAAGTAGGCTATAAATTCTCGGGAAGTACGATTTTAGCGCAAGATTGAACGCCAGACCTTTATTTTTTGAAGTATTGGTGGTGATTAACCTATTCAGGTATTTGAGGTTTAAATAGCCACTATTTTTTTTATCAAGGTACTCATAAATGGCTGCCAATTTCTCTTTTTCCACAGAACGAATCATAGACTTAGATGAATAACGGTAATCAAACATTACCTTATTTATGTAGTGAAATTTTCCGCTTTGAAATGCTATGCGCAACCACAGATCCCAATCTTCATAACCCATTACAGGCATGTTCTCGTCATAACCACCAACTTTTTCCCATGTTGATTTACGAAAAACTGCACAAGCATCAATATAATTTTCGAGCATCAATCGCTGCAAATTGAATCCACCACTTTCCCATAAACCTGTTTTTTCGCCAAAATATTCCGCGTTGGCATAAACAACATCAAGTTGAGTATCTCCGTCAAGCAATGCACTACTTTCTGAAATATATTCCGGTCTAATTTTATTATCACTGTCAAGTGGTAAAACATATTTACCCTGCGATGCCTTTATCCCTGTATTTCTTGCTGCACCCAATCCTTTATTGATTTGGTTTATAACCGTGAACCCTTTACCGGAAAGTTGTTTAAGGATATTGATTGTTGAATTATCGGTTGAACCATCGTTCACAATAATTATCTCCACGCTGTCATGATCCTTGAATTGAGCTATGCTCTGCAAAGCCTCTTCAAGGTAATTACCCTGGTTATAGCAAGGAATAATTATGGAAATAACAGGGTCCATTATTTGACAACCTTTTTTCCAACAACAACATAATTCATCGTATTAAAATCGTTGTAGTATTTCTTATCAAGATACGAAAATATAGAGTTGACAATTGTACGGTAAAGTTTTAACCGGACAAGCCTTGCAGGCATTGTATGTATAATAACTTGCCCAATAAGAGCCCACTTACCTCCGTTAGATAGTATTTCGAGGACAGTAAAACCATTTTTTTCAAGTATGTATTTGAACCCATGTTTCGTGAAACGGAAAAAATCATGCGGTTCTTCATGCAAATGCCAGTACATGGGCCCTGACACGATAAAATGTCCGCCTGGTTTTAACAAACGAAAAGCTTCACGCACCAATGCCTGATGGTCTTCCACATGTTCTATCACCTGGGTTGAAAACACCGTATCAAAGCTAGAATCGGGTAAAGTAATATTGGTTGCTTCACAAATGACATCCACTTTATTCATGCTCGATTGAACCACATCACACCCTACATATTCTTTAGCTATTCCCCGGAACATTCCCTGATAAGGCTTATTTCCACACCCCAGATCGAGCACCCTGGCACCTGCATATTTTTTCACTGCATATTCCAGGTCCAGTATCAATGGCTTATAAACAAGATAATAATGGTCATCTTTTGCTATCTTGCTATAGTCACTAAAGCGTTCAATATTCTCTTCTCTCATCCGCCTTTTTCTTAAATAGATAGTTAAAAAAATATTTCAATGTAGCACTGCTGGAACGGAGAACAGATTCATAATAATTTACTTTATGCTCCTTAAAATCCAATAATTCCGGATGAACCAAAGAGAGTACATCTCCTTTATTTTCATCATGAGCTTTCTTTAATGAAGGATATTTTGGCAACGTATCTTCTCTTACAAAAAACATGATGTTTTGTCTATACCACCATTGAATTGTTTTATCATTCCATATTCGGTGACGAATACAATCAATGGCAACATACTTGTTTTTCTTAAAAATAGCTATCCAGTATTCCGGGTATTGTTCATTTATGTGCATGGTTCCCTCCTGCCCCGGTATTGCTGCAGAAAACAAAATAACATCTCCCAATGAACAAAGAGATGCAACAAATTTATCAGCGACATTTGAAGGCAAATGTTCAGCAACTTCAAGACAAGTAACTAAATCATATTTCTTATCGGTAGCATATATTTTAGAAAGATCGAATGCTTTGAATTCAGAGCCATCAATAACAAGTTTGGTGGAATCAACATGTTCCCCATCAACCCCAAAAACCGCTGCCACACCTGTACTCTTCCAAACACTCAGCCAGGCCCCAATTCCACAACCAATATCGATAACAGAGGCTGGCATAATATAATCCCTGACAACAGGAATAACTGCTTTTGCAGAATTTACCGCACCCTGTAAATGGTATTCAAAAAAATTATCTTTATAGTCCTTTGGTTGCATTCAGCTTTATGTTGTACAATCTCATTTATTATTCACCTCACAAATTTCTTGACTCAGGCACAATGAAACCATGTGCAGGATAGTGCGGGTATGTTCTGGTAAGTTGAGGGCTTTCAACAATAGAAAACTCAATACATTCTTTTTGCCAATCGTATGTTTCACTGAAATGCGGACCAATCCATGCATCCAGGTAATAGTCTCCCGGGATAAACCCGTTCAAGTCTATCTGGGTTGTAATATTTACAACTTCGCCGGAAGGCTTTACAAATGGATCAAGATTTGGGATGGCCTGCCCAACAGGGGTTCCCAGTTTACTGAAAATATCATACGAAATGAATGATGCAGCCATTTCAGGCATACATTTTATGCTTGAGTCGACAACCAATTTTAAATGCGGTTGTTTTCCTTCAATCTTTACATTAATCGTATTGAAATGCGGATGCTTGTTTCCCTCCTTCTGCGTCCATGTTGTAGATGCATGACTTCCTGCATGCAAGTAATTATTGATTACCATCCCCGATTCGCCTGTAAGAAATATCTTTCCGTCCTTTAACAGGATAGCAGACTTACACAGGTTTTGGACAGCATTCAAATCGTGACTGACAAATATTATTGTACGTCCATTCTTGTTTACATCCTCCATTTTCCCCATGCACTTCTTCTGAAACTCCGCATCACCAACGGCAAGCACTTCATCTATCACCATTATTTCGGGTTCCAGAAAGGCTGCAACAGAAAACGCTAACCGCAATTGCATACCACTGCTATAAAATTTCAACGGTGTGTCTAGGAAGTTCTCAACCCCGCTAAAATCAATTATCTCATCAAACTTAGCCTGTATCTCTTTTCGCGACATTCCGAGTATTGACCCATTCAACAACACATTTTCCCTTCCGGTTAATTCCGGATGGAAACCTGTTCCAACTTCCAGTAAACTAGCTATCCTGCCTCTGGAAATTATACTACCTGTAGTGGGCGGAGTTATTCTGGAAAGCACTTTTAAGAGGGTAGATTTTCCCGCACCATTCTTGCCGATAATGCCAATACATTCACCTGCTTCAACATTAAAACTTATGTCTTTAAGGGCATAAAAGTCTTCGCTAATTGAATTACCTCTTTTAAAAACAGAAGTAATGGATTCACGCATACTCATGTATGGTTGCCTGTTATGGTGAATCAGGAATTTTTTAGAAACATTCTTTATTTCAAGTATTGGTTTCATACTAGGCGAGATCTGCGAAATAAGCCTCAGTTTTTCTAAAATAATATATGCCTGAAATTAAAAACATCAGGGCAAAAATCATGCTTATTCCTACCAACCGGAGTTCTAACACCTGCCCGTTAAATGTTGACCTGAACAACTCAATTGCACTATACATTGGATTGCATGCCAGCACATATTTTGAACCAAGAAAGTGGAACATTGAAATAGGATAAATTACAGGGGTAAGGAACATAAGTGCCTGAACCAAAAATGGTGTTACATATCTAAAATCCCTATATTTAATAGTTAAAGCCGCAAGCAATGATCCTATTCCGAAGGTTGAAATGAGTGTAATACTGATACTAACAGGCACCAATAAGAGAAATTTCACCCAGTCAAATGAGATCCGGTTATGGTAGAATATCAGCATCCCTATTAAAATAAGGAAAGCCATAAAAAAATCAAAAAGGGCAGTAAAAACGGATGATATTGGTATAATAAGGCGCGGGAAATATATTTTCCGGATGATGTTGGCATTATTCAACATGCTATTTCCAGAGTTTGTGATACCTGTAGAAAATATCATCCACAAGGTTAGAGCAGAGAATGTAAATAACGGATGTGGCAGATTTTCAGAAGGAATACTTAAGGCACTTCCAGCCAGCGAAAAGATGGTCATTAGTACCAACGGTTGTATAATGGCCCATAAAAAGCCCAATACGGTCTGTTTGTATTTAACCTTAATGTCGCGCCAGGTAAAGAAAAAGAGCATTTCTCTAAACAGCCAAATCTCTTTTAAGCCCAGATTAAGCTTCTGGTGCGGTTTAATTTCGTACTCCACAGGACAAATATACATTTTTAAGCCTTTTAATTACCTGATACAGGTGAACTTTATCTTTTTAAGTCATTAAATTCATTTGGACATCAATTAAATCCGAGCCAATTATATTTACAATCATACAAAAATCAATGGGCGATATTGAACATCTCCTAAATAGGGTAGCAATCGATTTAACCTCATTTAATTATTAGCCATTATTTCTCCACAATTAAACACCCAGATGTATTTTAATCTATAAAATTATTTCACTCTATTTCAATCGGTTTAATCATTTATTTTAATCATTTGTTTAAAATGAATGATTAACTCTATATATTTGCAGCCTATTTGATACGAAATGGTAGTTGCACAAAAAATAAAAGCAGACGATTCTACTGAAGAAAAAATTAAGTCGGCAGCACGGAAACTTTTTACTAAAAAGGGATTTTCGGCCACCAAAACAAGAGATATAGCCACTGAAGCTGGCATAAATCTTGCTTTATTGAACTACTATTTCCGGAGTAAGGAAAAACTGTTTGAAATTATCATGCTCGAAAATCTTGGGCACTTTTTTCAGGGAGTTTCCATAATAGTAAACGATGAAAAAACTGGTTTTCACAACAAAATAGAACTGCTTGTAGATTTTTATATAAGTCGATTATTGGTAAATCCTGATGTTCCTCTTTTTGTTTTAAATGAAGCCAGGAACAACCCTAAAAACCTTCCACTTCAGTTCAACTTAATGAATTCCTACTTTATGAAGCAATATATGGAGGAAACAAAAATGGGGAGAATTTCAAAAATGAACCCGGGGCACCTGATGATCAACATTCTTGGCCTTGCAATATTCCCATTTGCAGCCCGGCCAATGGTTCAAAGAATCAGAAATATTAACGATACTGAATTTGAAGAGCTAATGCTTGAACGAAAGAAACTTGTTCCCCAATGGATCAAAGCCATGCTTGATATCAACAAGTAAGATGCAACCCATACCAACAAAATATTACTTTATTATGAAAAATATCCTTTTACTCTTCAGCTTGTCATTGGTTGTTGAAGGATACGGACAATCCGCTAAAACCATTAACCTGGAAGACTGTTACAAACTGGCCCAACAACAATATCCGCTAATTAAGCAGCGCGATCTTATAGACAAAACAAAAGACTACAGCATTCAGAATGCATCAAAGGGTTATTACCCTCAATTCTCAGTTAATGCACAGGCTACCTATCAGTCGGCTGTAACTTCGGTCCCATTCAGCTTAAACATTCCAGCACTCGGATTGGATTTGAGTATCCCTACCCCCAATAAGGACCAATATAAAGCATATGGTGAAGTTGACCAATTAATTTACGATGGTGGAATTATTAAATATACAAAAGAGACTGACATTGCAAATGCAGGCATACAACAACAAAATTTGAAAGTGGAACTTTATGCGTTAGAGGATAGGATAAATCAATTGTTCTTTGGTGCTATGCTAATTAGTGAACAGATAAAGCAAAATGTAATCGTTCAAAAAGATATTCAGAATAGCATTGATAAAATGCAGGAAGGTGTTAAAAATGGAGTTGCAACAACAACCAATGTTGATGAACTCCAGACTGAATTATTACAACAGCAGCAAAATAAAATCCAATTGGAAGGCTCGCGAAAGGCTTATTTGGCAATGCTCGGAGTATTCATCAATCAGCAGTTGGATGAGAATACAGAACTTCAATCAAGTGAAGCCATTGCTATTCCTGATAGCATTATGAGGCCCGAACAAGCTCTTTATGATTTGCAAAAAAGAGGTTACGACATTCAGGAAAATATGCTTTCAGCCAATAACAGGCCCAAGTTTTCGTTCTTCTTCCAGGGTGGGTATGGCCGGCCCGGGCTAAATGCTTTCGACAATAATTTTGCCGCCTATTATATTGGCGGATTCCGCTTAAGCTGGGCTTTGGGAGGTTATTATACATTAAAGAACCAAAAACAATTACTTGAAATAGACAAACAGACAACAGATATACAAAAAGAGACGTTCGTTTTTAACACTAGATTAACTATAAAACAGGAAAACGCGGATATGAGCAAATATTCGGCAATGATGAATTTAGACAATGACATTATTGCAAAAAGAACAAGCATTAAAAACGCAACGAAAATGCAAATGGAAAATGGAACAGCCACAACACATGATTATATAAATGCACTTGATGCAGAAGATCAGGCAAAGCAAAGCCTTTTAGTGCACCATGTACAATTATTGTTGGCTGAATACAACTACAAAAGTTCAATAGGAAATTATGATAAAAAATAAAAAACAGATGAAAGCAACATCCATTTTAATAACAGCCACCATTGGCTTGATCTTTACTTCCTGCACCAATAAAGATAAAGATTATGACGCTTCAGGTGCATTTGAATCAGTTGAAACCATTGTGTCAACAGAATCATCAGGAACACTGATGCAGTTTAATGTAGAAGAAGGTCAAACGCTGAATAAAAACCAGTGGATAGGATATATTGACAGTACACAGCTTTACTATCGAAAACAACAACTTGAAGCACAGATAGCTTCTACATTAAGCCAGCAGCCCAACATACCTGTGCAAGTAGCGTCACTTTACTCCCAACTTTCCGAGGCAGAAAAAAACCGTGACCGCTATCAGAACCTGGTAAAATCAAATGCGGCAACTCAGCAACAATTAGATGATGCCCAAACACAGGTTGATGTAATTAAGAAACAAATTGAAGCGCAAAAATCAACACTAGGGATTACTTCATCAACCATTGAAAAGAATGTAACTCCGCTTCAACGCCAGATTGATCAGCTAAATGACCAATTGCAAAAATGCAGGATCATCAATCCCATACATGGAACAGTCCTGACCAAGTATAGCGAAAACCATGAGGTAGTAAATCCGGGTAAAGCACTTTACAAAATAGCCGAAACGGACACACTTATTCTCAGAGCCTATATTACCGGTTCGCAGTTAACGAATGTAAAATTGGGACAAACCGTAAAAGTCCGTTCAGATGAAGGTTCTGACAAATACAGGCAATACTCCGGAGTGGTTTACTGGATATCCGACAAATCGGAATTCACGCCAAAAACAATACCAACTAAGGACGAACGCGCCGATCTGGTTTATGCAATTAAAGTAAGAGTGGTTAATGACGGGTACCTTAAAATTGGCATGTACGGTGAGGTGAAATTTGATAATTCTCTTTCAAAATAAATATTATGAACACAAAAGCTGAATATATTCCGGGCGCCTGCAATATTGGGCCTTCTGAAATAAAAGCAAGAAAAATCTTTGCAATATACGCAGGAGTTTTCTCAATTATTTTAATTGCCCTGCTTGTTGCTTTTCACGCTGATAAAATTTGGAGACTGACAACTTTTATTCCTTTAGCTTCATTTGCCGTGGGTTTTCAGCAATGGTATTTTAAGTTCTGCGTAAACTTTGGACTACGCGGAGTTTTTAATTTCGGCAACATAGGCAAAACCTTTTCTGTGGAACAAAAGGAGAACTTTAAAAAAGACCGCATTAAAGCCTGGAAGATGATAATAACCGGAATATTATTTGGACTTGTGACAGCGGTATTACTTTATTATATGCCAATTTAAAAATGAGTGCCATCACCCTAAATAACATTACAAAAACCTATAATAAAGGTACTGTGTTGGCAGTAGATGATATTTCGTTTTCTGTTGAAAAGGGTGAATTATTTGGGCTAATAGGGCCGGATGGTGCAGGAAAATCTAGCATATTTAGAATACTTACTACTTTATTGATACCTGATAAAGGCACCGCATCGGTTGTAGGGTTTGATGTGGTTAAAGATTTTCAAAAAATCAGGGGTATAGTGGGTTATATGCCAGGCAGGTTCTCGCTTTACCAGGATTTAACCGTAGAGGAAAACCTCAATTTCTTTGCCACTGTTTTTGGTACAACTGTTAAAGAAAACTACGACCAGATAAAGGATATTTATATAATGCTCGAACCCTTTAAAGACCGGCGGGCAGGCAAGTTATCAGGTGGGATGAAACAGAAACTGGCACTTTGCTGTGCATTAATTCATAAACCGGAAGTGTTGTTTTTAGACGAACCAACAACTGGTGTAGATGTGGTTTCAAGAAAGGAATTCTGGGAAATGCTGGCAAGGTTAAAAGCTCAGGGTATTACCATTATGGTATCTACCTCTTATATGGATGAGGCCAGTCTTTGCGACCGGATAGCCTTAATGATAGGCGGTAAAATATTATCGCTGGATACTCCGGCCAAAATCATTGAAGCATACCCGGAAAAGCTTTACGCCATTAAGTCTCCAAACATGCACAAGTTGCTCAGGGATATGAGAACGAACGATGAAATCCTTACCTGTTATGCATCGGGAGAGTATATCCATCTGTCTTTTAAAAACACAACAAAAGAAAATGAAGGCTCGCTTAAAAAGTTTTTAGAAGAAAAAGGAGAAACGGATTTAGTATTTAAAGAAACCATACCAACAGTTGAGGATTGTTTTATCAGATTATTAGGACACACCGATGGAAACAGTAATTAGAACAAAAGATCTTACCAAACGTTTCGGCGATTTTGTGGCCGTGGACAAAATAACTTTTGAGGTCCAAAAGGGTGAGATATTTGGTTTTCTTGGTGCAAACGGAGCAGGTAAAACAACAGCTATGCGTATGCTTTGCGGTTTATCACGACCCACTTCGGGCGAAGCCATGGTAGCAGGAATTGACGTTTACCATAAACCGGAGGACATCAAGAAAAACATTGGGTATATGAGTCAGAAGTTTTCATTGTATGAAGACTTGACTGTACTTGAAAACATTAAGTTTTATGCAGGTATTTATGGACTTACCGATAAACAAATTAAAGACAAAAGCGACGAACTGGTAGAAAAACTTGGATTGCAAAGCCAGGCAAAAGTATTAGTAAAACTGTTACCTCTTGGCTGGAGACAAAAACTGGCTTTTTCTGTTGCTATTGTCCATGAGCCCAAAGTTGTGTTTCTGGATGAACCTACTGGGGGTGTTGACCCTTCAACCCGCAAGCAGTTTTGGGATATGATATATGATGCATCAGAAAGAGGCATAACCATATTCGTAACCACCCACTACCTGGATGAAGCTGAATATTGCGACCGCATTTGCATTATGGTTGATGGGAAGATTAAAGCACTCGATACCCCCTTTCAACTGAAACAAAATTTTAAAGCAGATAACATAACCGAGGTATTCTATCAATTAGCAAGGACAGCAAAACGCGGAGACGATTAAACTAATATGAAACAGTTTTTTTCATTCATACGTAAGGAGTTTTCTCACGTTTTTCGTGACAGGAAAACATTGCTCATGTTGTTTGGTGTGCCAGTAGTGCAGATCGTGCTTTTTGGTTTTGCCTTAACGAATGAAATTAAAAACTCCAATATCGTTATCGTTGATAATGCCAAGGATATGGCATCACAACAAATTATTACCAAACTGGCATCAACACAATATTTCAAAATCAATAAAGCCTTGCTTAGCTCATCCCAAATTGATGATGCTTTTAAATCGGGCGATATTAAACTCGCTATTGTTTTCCCTGAAAACTTTTACAATGATTTATTACACACCAATAAGGCCCAGATACAAATTATTGCAGATGCTTCAGACCCGAATACCGGTAACACGCTTACTAATTATGTAACTTCAGTTGTTGCCGATTACCAGGCACAATTAAATGCAACTATCAAGGCCCCTGAGCAAATTAATTTAGATACACGGATGCTCTATAACCCTGACCTGAAAGGTGCGCCCAACTTCGTTCCGGGTGTAATTGCAATGGTTATGTTATTGGTTTGTGTTATGATGACATCTATTTCTATTGTTCGTGAAAAGGAATTAGGAACCATGGAAGTGTTGCTGGTTTCCCCATTTAAACCGATTTATGTTATTCTGGCAAAAGCTGTTCCTTACCTTGTACTTTCTTTAATTAACCTTACAGTTATTCTTTTACTGAGTTATTTCGCCCTCGATCTGCCGATCCGTGGTAGCCTTATTCTTCTTTATGCTGAAAGTATTCTTTATATTGTTACCTGTCTTGCACTTGGGTTGCTGGTTTCAACAGGAGCAAAATCTCAATATGGAGCTATGACAATTTCACTTGTCGGTATGATGCTTCCTACTTTAATGTTGAGTGGATATATGTTTCCTATTGAAAACATGCCCTTGGTATTGCGCATATTATCGAACATAGTTCCGGCAAAATGGTTTTACATCATTATAAAAGATGTAATGCTTAAGGGTCTCGACATTACATATATCTGGAAGGAAACATTGATTTTGTTTGGTATGGCAATGTTTTTTCTCATGCTTAGTTTAAGGAACTTTAAAACCCGCCTGGAATGAGAACACTTAAATTTTTATTGCAAAAAGAATTCAGGCAGATATTCCGTAATAAAAACATATTACGTATGATGTTCATGGTGCCTGTAATTCAACTTATAATTTTACCGCAGGCAGCCAATTACACTATTAAAAATATAAATATTGCCGTTGTTGACCTCGATCGTTCTTCGTATTCCTCCAAATTAGTAAATAAGGTTCTTTCCTCCGGCTACTTTAAACTGGCTGAATTTTCCCACACATACAAAGAAGCATATCATCTAATTGAAAATGACAAAGCGGATATTGTAATTGAAATCCCGCAAGGCTTTGAGCATAACCTGGAGCGCGAAGGAAACCAAAAAATTTCACTTTCTGTGGATGCGATAAATGGAGTGAAAGCGAGTGTAGGAAGTGCCTATCTGACAAGGATAATTCAGGATTTCAATGGGCAGATACGCCTTGATTGGGTTCAACCTTCCATGATGAACCAAATGCCAACTATCGATGTTGCTTCTTCCAATTGGTACAATCCAAATCTATCGTATTATTTGTTTATGGTGCCCGGCATCCTGGTGCTTTTGGTAACCATGATTGGAGGGAACATGACTGCCCAGAATATTGTAATTGAAAAAGAATCGGGAACCATTGAACAGATAAATGTGACACCGGTAAAAAAGTATCAGTTCATCCTCGGAAAACTAATTCCATTCTGGTTATTGGGTGTTATTATTTTCACATTGGGGTTAACCATTGCAAGAGTTGTATACGGTATTATTCCTTTGGGAAGTATTGCATTGTTATATCTTTTTGTTTCTGTTTATTTAATTGCAATTATGGGCTTCGGGCTATTGATATCAACCTATTCAGAAACACCTATGCAAGCCAATTCCCTTATATTTTTCTTCCTTCAAATATTTAATATGATGGGTGGGCTTTATACACCAATTGACAGTATGCCGGCCTGGGCCCGGGTAATTACCGATGTAATTCCTATCTCCTATTTTATTAAGGTAATGCGAATGATCGTAATTAAAGGCAGCCACTTTCATGACATTATTCCGCATATATTAATTGTATTGCTAATGGGTGTTATTCTTAATACCTGGGCCATTATCAATTATCGTAAAACCACCTGACAGATTGACTTCGGTCTGCACAATTGCTCGTTAATAACAATTGGGCTAAGCAGCTAAGTAGTGGCAAAAACAGCCCTAATTTCGTCTCCCGAATTTACCTTATGAAACGATTTTTTACCACAGGATTATTCCTGGTGGGGTTATTTAATTTTTCCGGAACAGTTCGGGCTCAATCAATGTACGATCTGTTTTTGCAGCTCCCCGCCTATTGCACTCCTGGCCTTAATAATTCGGGAAGGAAAAGCCTTATTAAAGATACTGAGTATACAGTAACAGCCTCAAAAGAGGAGGATGAAATTGATTATACCATCGACACAGTTACCAAAAATTATATTGCCTATGAATTCAGTAACAGTAAAGGCCGAGGAACGAATGAGAACTATGAATTAAAACGTTTTAAATTTAGTAACGGCAAAAGTTTTGTACTCTTTTCAAAGACCGGAGATCCGCGTGTTCATTCCAATAAATATATCTTAAGAGCCTATGATATTTCGGGAAATTCACTCATTGAGAATTTTCAAAGTTTTATACCCGAAGACCTTGACTATGCAGTATTCCTTAAATTCGGAACCCCTGATTCCATAAGAACATATCTCGAAAAAACTTCCTATTATACCTTCGATTTAGATGCCCGATCGGATGATAAAGTTATATACCGAATCATTGTAAAATCAGAAAAAGATGAAAAATGGCTGAACGGAAACACGATGGTTTTTAACTGGACCGGAACCATGTTCACGAACACTTTACTCTTCCGGAAGGATGACCAGTAAAGGTTTTTAGCATCTTTCCTTTAATTATTTTATCTTTTATATCTTTACCCTGAAATGGTAAACAAAGAAAATACTAAACAAATTAAAAAACCGGATGAAGGCAAAAAAATGCTCTGGCCTTTTTTGCTTGTAATTTGTTTGGTATGTATTTCACTGTATTACAAATCAACCAATAATCAGTTTCTCGATCTGGATGATTCTACCATTATTGTGAAGAATTATCCTTTCCTTAAAAATGCCGGTAATATCCCGAAAGCCTTTACCCAAGGGGTATTTCAGATTCCCGGAGAAAAAGATACCTTGGCTTCTTTCTACCGCCCTGTCATGACAGTTTCATTTATCATTGATGCAAAACTATCATCCTCCTATAGCCCAAACCCTGCACCCTTTTTAAGAGCCAATATTTTTTATCACATGGTGGCCTGTATACTATTAATGCTGCTGCTACTTGAACTTAACCTCGACCGTATTCCATCGTTGTTAATGACATTAATTTTTGCGGTTCACCACTTGCTAAATCAGGCCGTAGCATGGATACCCGGCCGGAATGATTCCTTGTTAACTATTTTTATTTTGCTCTCGTTACTCTTTCTTCTTAAATACAGGAAGACAAAAAAAACAAGCCAATTTTCGCTCCACATCTTCTTTTTTGTTCTTGCCTTATTTACCAAGGAAAATGCAGTTATGTTTATTCCATTGGTATTTATTTTACTCCGTTTTATTTATAAAGAACCTGCTTCAGGCGGTAATTATAAAAAACTTGGCATTGCCTACCTGTTGTGCATTCTACCATGGATATTCATTCGGCAGCATGCACTTGCAAACAATATTAATAACAATACCATATCTGATTCTTTGCATGTTTTTATTTCCAACCTGCCCTATTTTATTCAATATGCAGGGAAAACATTATTGCCATTCAACCTGTCCGTCATGTCGGCCCCGGCAGATACTAATTACCTGTTAGGCTTGGTTACAATTGGGTTGTTTGTGGGTTATTTTGTAATCAGTAAAGAAAAAAACATCTCAACAGTACTATTTGGAGTTTTATGGTTTCTGTTTTTCCTCGCGCCCTCTTTCCTTTCAGGATTCAGCGGGTTGGAGCACAGAGCTTACTTACCACTTATTGGCATTATACTATCGGTTTCCCAACTTGGTTGGATTCAACATGCAGGAATTACACCTATGCGCTCCAAAGGCTTTGCAGGTTTTATTATTCTCTGTGCGGTTTTCATCATGTATCTTTCCATTTCAATTGAACGGCTCCCGATTTTCAGGAATAAGTTTGCCTTTGATAAAAGTGCGATGGAAACATCTCAATCCACTTTGCCGTGCCTTTATCTGGCAAAGCATTACGAGGAAGCCGGAGACTCCAATAAAATGGCAGGATATAATGATATTGCAGCTAAAAATTATAACCTAGCAATTGAAGCAAACAAAGAAGCATTACGCCGGGATTCGATGCTTGAAACCATACACAGCAATATTGCCGGGGAATACATCCGAATGAATGATTTTCAAAATGCTGAAAAAGAACTGACCATTGAACTCAGTAAGCATCCCAAAAACGCCATTGGAGTATTTGACATGGGACTTGTTCTGTTTCAATATGAACGAAAAGATTCACTGGCTGTTTTGATGTGGAAAAAATCGCTTACCCTCGATTCTTCATTCGCTCAGCCTTACAAAGTCCTTTCCCAATATTACCAGGCAATGGGCGACAGCAGCAATGCAATTTTATACCGGAGTTTCTACAAGCGGAAAAGACCAAAACAATAAGAACACTTTTGGTTTGTTAACATCTTCTTAGCCTTAAAACAGTATATTTGTTCACCTGCCTCCCCAAATTTAATGAGAATTAAGCTCAACATCATCCCTGCATTTTTATTTGTCCTTTTCCGATTTTCCGCCTTAGCCCAGACTGACAGCAATTGTATGAACGGTATTATTTCAGCTAAAGAAGATATTGCCATAGGAAAACTGAAAATTAAAATTAATGCATTTCCGGTTGTAAAAAATGTAGAGGAAGACTCGTATTCATTTCGCAGACACACGCTGGATGAATACCTGGCAGATAAATATGGTATTACATACGAATATGTTGGCAATAAATTCAATGCGGCTTCCACCTGTTATAATGCCTATATGGACAGTGTTCTTGATTTACGATTTGGAAAAGACCTGGATGTCCGTTGCAAAAAAATTGTCGATAGTATGAATGCAATTGAACAATCCAACGCACTTAATTTTTATGGTGCATGGGACCGTACGATCGATTCGCTTTGCGGCCGCCAAAGCCCAAATCAATGCGACAGCCTTTCCGGAATCATTGAAATAAAACTGGAAATAAACTCAACCGGTTACATTAAAGACCTCACGGTTTTGAAAAGTTTTTGTCCTGATTTTTTAAATAAGCTTACCCTTGTTTTAAAGCGTATAAAATGGACACCGGCCACAGGAATATTAGGAAAAAAAACAGATGCCGAGGGAAGTCTTAAAATGATTTTCAAAAAACGCAAGCTTGATAAGTTTGATGCCTACTTCTATTGATTGAACTCACTTGCTGCAAAGGCAAAGCAATGCCATCTACATGCTTTAAAAAATAAGCCGTTATATGCCGTTTTTTTCGTTAAAAGAAGTTAACAGGATTTTCCAGATAAAATATTTACCTACTTTCACGCCTATAAAAACCGTGAAAAGGTGAAAGTTCTTTTAGTTGATAGTACACGACTTTAAGAACTTTATAAACTTTACAAACTTTTAACTTGAAGAAAAATGGCACTTGGCGAAATAAACCCACTCGAAAAAAAATTCACCAATTTAAATAACATAATAGGCTGGGGTGTATTCCTGATAGCTTGTTTTGTTTATTGGAGCACAGCAGAACCGACTGCCAGCTTCTGGGATTGCAGTGAGAATATTTCCATTTACTACAAACTTGAAATTGGTCACCCGCCCGGGGAGCCATTCCTCCAATTGCTTCAACATTGTATTTCGTTGTTAAGTTTTGGCGATGTACACAAAGTAGCCCCCATACTTAACCGCGCCTGCGCCACTTTTAGCGGGTTTACAATATTGTTCCTATTCTGGATCACCACCTTTTTTGCAAAGAAATTATATGAACGTTCGGGTCCGCTTACCGAAGGCCGGATATATGCCATTTTAGGTGCGGGATTTATCGGAGCTACGTCGTTCATCTTTGCCGATTCACTTTGGTTTTCCGCCACCGAAGCATCGGTATGGGCTATGTCAGCCTGTTTCACGGCATTAATGTTTTGGTGCAGCACAAAGTATGCCCGTGCAACTGACCATGCCGAACGCTGGCTTATATTACTATCCATGCTGATTGGTTTGGCTATTGGGGTTCACTTCCTTTGCCTGTTGTTTATTCCTGCGGCAGTTTTACTTTACTTCCTGAAAAATTATAAGGATGGCTTACGTGCAAGGTGGATGATATTTATAGTTTCAATACTCACAAAAGATAAAGTTAAACAGGTTGGCATTGCCGGATTTTTTATTGGTGTAGCAGTGCTTGGTTCTGTTAAAGCCATTGTAATTCCGGGTGTAATTGGACTGGCAAGTTCGTTCGAATTATTTTTCGTTAACGTAATCGGATTACCATTTAATTCAGGTGTACTTATTTATGGACTGTTGCTTGTTGTGTTAATAGTATGGGGTCTTAAAGTTACTCGGGAAAGAAACCTGCCCGGCTGGAATACCGCTATACTGAGCGGAGCTGTTTTAATTATAGGTTACTGTTCTTTCATGCTGCTGGTGGTGCGCGCCAATGCATTCACACCCATGAATGAAGACAGCCCGAGCGATCCGATGGCATTGAATGATTACCTCGACCGCAAACAATATGGCTCATGGCCGCAACTCTACGGACAATATTTCACGGCCTCCCCTACCAGCAGTACCGAAGGAAGTTCTGTATATGCCAAAGATGAAAGGAAAGGAAAATATGTTGAAATAACCAAAACCGATGTCGCCCATTACGACGCTGCCATGTGCACCTTTTTACCACGTATGTTCGACCCATCTCAACATCGCCCGCAGGGATATAAGAACTGGTGGGGTGGCGAAGACATGATAAAAGTAAAGACCGTTAACCAGGAAGGGCAAACGGCAATGCTTGAACGGCCAACCTTTTATCAAAATGTAAAATTCTTTTTCAATTACCAGGTTGGCTTTATGTTCATCCGTTATTTCTTATGGGATTTTTGTGGAAGACAAAATGATATTCCCGGATTAGACCCGGCAGATAACCTGCATGGTAACTGGATAACCGGTATTCCGGCTATTGACAATTTAAGAGCTCCGCAGGATAATATGCCCGCAGAACTTGCACAGAATAAAGGCCACAATGCTATGTATGGCCTGCCTTTGATACTGGGCTTGCTTGGTATGGGATTCCATTTTATGAAAGACAGACGCAACTCATTTGTAGTTGCCACGTTGTTCTTCTTTACAGGACTTGCCATCATATTATATCTTAACCAGCCACCTTACCAGCCGCGCGAAAGAGACTATTCGTATGTTGGTTCATTCTTCGCATTTGCTATTTGGATAGGTTTGGGTGTGTTGGGCTTGGTTGAACTATTCAAACGCTTGGCAAAAATGGATATAGCCGGACCGGGAGCTGCCTTTGGGGCTACCGCTATTGCACTGGTTGTTCCGGTAGTAATGGCCCATGCCAATTGGGATGATCACGACCGTAGCGGACGTTATACTTGCCGCGATCTGGCTATAGATTACCTTGAATCATGCCCCAAGAATGCAATACTATTCACCGATGGCGATTGCGATACTTTCCCCTTATGGTATGCCCAAGAGGTAGAAGGAATCCGGACCGATGTAAGAGTTTGCAACCTCGAATTATTAGGCATGGCCTGGTATGGCGACCAAATGAACCGTAAAGCATACGAATCGGAAAGGATGCCATTTTCACTCACGCATGAACAATACAGGGAAGGCACCCGCGACTATTTATACATTGCAAATAATGCAAACCCGAATTACAAAGCAGGAAATTATTACGACCTGAAAGGTGTTATTGATTTTATTAAAAGCGACGACCCTGCCAATATGATTGAGCTTGGCGACAGGAAACAGCACAATTATTTCCCAACCCCATACTTCTCACTAAAAGTAAATAAAGAACAAGTGATTAAAAACGGGGATATTTCTCCTGCACTTTATGATAGTATAGTTCCGGAGATAAAGTGGAAAGTTCCCGGCACCTTGCTGGAGCGCAATAAAATTCTGGTGCTGGATGCGATAGCCCATAACGATTGGGTTAGACCCATTTGTTTCGCTACCACACTGCCACCCGACAATTACCTGGGACTTGAAAAATATTTCCAGACTGATGGCTTAGTATACGAATTAACACCTATTATTAATACTGCGAGCAACAGTTTTCAAGGTCGCCGGGTAGCAACCGACCGGATGTATGATAATGTTATGCATAAATTCCGTTGGGGTAATATGCATTCAGGTATTTACCTGGATGAGAATATCCGCCGTATGGCTGCCGACCTGCGTATTGAATCGGGATTGCTTGCCGAACAGTTGATCCATGAAAACAAAAGAGACTCAGCTATAAAAGTTATGGATCTGGTTACCGATTCAATTCCGGAGAAGAACAGCCCCTATGATTTTTATGAAACATTCCTGGTGCAGGGCTATTATGAAGCTCATGACTATGATAAAGCCAATAAACTGGCTAAAACCATGTTCAATAATGCAGAGAGCTGGGTGGAATATTTAAAAACACTCGCACCCACTAACCGAGCCTATTACAATAACATGATGAAAGATAATATCGATATTCTTAAAAACCTGTATTACCTTGCCAACACAAGTGGGCAAAAGGATTTACTGAAAGATTTTGAAACGAAGCTCGACCGCATTCAGAAAGAAGGATTGCTGGAATAATTTTAGTTGCTTCTGTAATTATTTTTTGCGGTAAAGTATCTTTAGGAAAATCGAGATTTTCCCGGAAAATGATTTGCATCATTGACCTGGCTGCAAAATATCATTAGCCTTACGGTCTTATATCAGTTCATTTCTGTATTTGTATTCTTTGTTTTGTATAAACCAACCCCCTGTATTGGATATATGCACATAACTATTCAAAAGTTTTTACAATACTGCTTCATTGCCCTTATTGCATTACCCTTACCTATTTTAATATTATATTATCCATTCCTGAGTATTCAGGAAAGAGTGATACGAAAAAGATATTACAAAAAAGTAAAAAAGCATTACGATAACCCTCATGCTGTAAGTGCCGAACAACTACGGACTATTTTCCCAAACAAAAGAACCGAAGAATTGAATTTGATTGCCTATCATTTGCAGGAAGACAATTCATATAAAGATAATTAAACCGTACACCGCTTTATGGAAAATTGGTACGGATTAAAAAACGAAAAAATTGATGAGATTGAATCATCCATAAGTTGGTTTAAACAAAACGATAAAAAGCTAATTAACTTTCTTCTTGAAGCATGGTATATTGCAGATAGCAAACAGCCTGGCCCCATTGCCAATTCTCAGGCAGATAAAGTGCCTGCATGGTTAAACAGGTGCTATGCAATTAATAAAGATAAAACTTTGCCTGCCGAAATTCTTCCGCTTGTAATTAATAAGTTACAGCCTTTTCGTATTCAACGACCCTAAAAAAAAGCAGCAGACAGAAATAAATTTCTGCCTGCCACCTATATGCTTCTTAATCTTTGCTGGTTTAGCAGAGTATTAAGGGAGGAAAAACAAGTTCCCTCCCCAATCCTCTCGTTAAGGAAGCACCGCAAAATAGAATTGTTCTTTTACAGCAAACATGATATAGATAAATTGTTAGTAATTATTAATAAATCCGTTTTTTTCTTTCCTCCGAAGGATGATAAATAAGTTATCGTCTAATATCTTCGAGAACATTTTCAAATTGACAGTGTTTGTTTTGTTATTATTTGTATGTGCTAAAGCGGGGGTTGTTACTTTAGGGGAATGTACTACCTCCGCCGAAGCACATTATTTAATCCACACCCATCCGAAACAGGCTATCCCTCATAGAAAGGGAATCAGAAATCTACGTAAGCTATCGGTTAATAATTCCACAAAAATAGTAAAAATAAGATTCCAAAGTACTTTTTTTAACAGGGAAGTAACTCATGTAGTCTGTTGGCTTTGTGGTCAGGAAGTTTAGATAGTGTAGTTTTCAGCCATTGAAGGGG
>CAIPDV010000076.1 GCA_903863935.1 uncultured Bacteroidota bacterium | reverse complement strand
GAATAAAAAACAACGCAATAAGAGAAAGGAGGTTGTATTATCAAAATTTAAAATTGAGCCAGAATAAAAAATTTAACCTACATTTGAATTAACAAGAAACACTATCTAAGCATAAGTACAATTTAGTTTGAAGACATACACTTATGCAAAGCGAAAAACTTATCCTTCAACTGTTAAAACAGAACGACGACCTGGAAATTGATATTGAAGGCAGCAGGGCTGCCCATTCGGGTTATAAAAAGTACCGAAAGATAAAAAAGTGGGATAAATTCATGAAAATGTTCAACCGGGTATCAATGCTATTTCTAATGCTTGTAATACTGGGTGCTTTAGGGTTCCTTGTATATTTCCTGCTTCACAAGTTCAATATACTTTAGGCATACCTGTTATGCCTAAGGCAATTACTTTTTAAAATAAGAATAAATGCCCCTTACCTCAATGGTGGTATAAACAAAATAGAGGGCAAAAAAAGTAAGCGCAAATGTGCGAGCATCGTGGCGGTGTGTAAGCGCGTATGAAAACACAAATATGCTGCAAATGATCATCCGTCCGAAGCTAATGCCCATATAAGAATATACAAAACTGGCGGGCTTTTTAGCCTTGGTGTTCACAATTAAAATAAAGGCGAGCGAATTAACGGCAAAAAGCAGCGCAACCATTATCACCAGAGGAATTGAAGCCACTATTAATTTAGTAAATATCAGATATAATGCACCATATAAAGCCAGTGAAATAACAAATAGCTGAATAATAAACTTACGTTGAATTGCTGTCATTTTGTTGTTTTAATCATGAAGCGTGCTATGCTCTGCTTCATGGTTATTTTCGTTTTAAAATATCTCTGAATACTAAATAAACTCCCAAGAAAACCCCTAGAAGGGTGAGAACAGTTGTAAATAGCGGAAACTTCATGGGAAATTTCCCATCTAACCACTTACCTAAAAAAAGGCAAAGAATAATTGCAGCCGCTATTTGAAACCCCATGCCCGAATAACGGGCCATAGCATTAAGAGACTGTCTGCGGTTTTCGTTCGGCTCTTTCTTTGGTTGATTCTTGTCCATTGTATAAGCCTTTAACTGCATTTCCCATTACACATGAACCTGAGAACTGAGCTCCCGGTTCAATGGATAATCTTCCAACCACTATATCGCCAAGCAATTTACAGCTCGATTTGAGCGAAAGTAATTCATTTACAGTAATTTTACCATTAACAGCACCGTGTATTTCGGCATTTTGGCAAGTAATTTCCCCGTCAATCTGCCCTGATGCTCCAATTACCAATTTACCTTCGGTATGCAAAGTGCCTTTCATATAGCCATCAATACGGATATCTCCGGCAGCTTTTACTATACCTTCAATGTGTGTACCTGCTTTTATCTGGTTCACCAGGTGTGGATCTTCTTGCAGTGTTTTTGCCATGATAAATTATAATTAGTGGAACAAAGATAGTTTTTTAATCGGAATATTGGCCAAAAACACACAACAAACTGACAATCTGCATACAAATTTATGATATTTTGCATATTCCATTCTATTTAAATGGATTTATGAACGAGTTATTAACAAATTATAGATGTGGAAGTATCAGCATGGTACTGCCCGATTAAATCTCTTTTTAATACTATTTATGAATTAATATATGTATTTCACGCCCAATCCTCCTAATCGCTTATCTCTTATATCTCATCTCTTATATCTATTAATTTATCTTTGCACTTGTGAAAACCTTATCCCGCAAACATCTTTACCTGCATTCGCTTATAACGGGCGTGGTTCTTTGGCTGGGCTGGCCTGCAAGGGGCTTTCCGCTGCTGCTGCTGCTTGGGTTTGTACCTATTTTAATTACCGAGCATTATTTCTATACAAACAAAGAGAAGAAAACCGCTTTTTCATTTTTGTGGTATGCCTATGTGGCCATGCTCCTCTTTAACGGATTAACCACCTGGTGGGTGTGTAATTCTACCATTGTAGGCGGGTTGGCAGCTATTATCTGCAATTCATTTTTTATGGCAGTTGTTTTACTTTTGTTTCATACTGTAAAACGCCGTGCCGGAGCAGTAACAGGGTATGCCTCCCTCCCAATCCTATGGCTTGCTTTCGAATACATTCACCTGCACTGGCCCTTAAGCTGGCCATGGCTTACACTCGGTTTCGGGTTCTCCAATTATGTATCTCTCATACAGTGGTACACCCTCACAGGCCCTTTGGGTGGCTCATTATGGATACTGTTGTGCAATATTGCGGTGTTTCAGGTTGTTAAAACAAAACTGTTTCCTGAAAGTACTAGTTCATTGAAAAAGCCAGTCGGTGTAGCACTTGCGGTAATAATTACCCCCATACTACTATCAATTTTCACCTATGTTACCTATCCATCACCTTGCAAACCAATTACAGTAAGCGTGGTGGTAGTGCAACCAAATATAGACCCCTACAATGAGAAGTTCAACGGAAGCTATCAGTCTCAACTGGAAAAGATGTTTGCATTGGCAGATACCAAAGTCGACAGCACCACCTCCTACCTCATCTTCCCTGAAACCGCCCTTACCGATCCTGACATTGTTGAAAACAGTTTTAACTACAACGGAACGGTCAAGTCTATATGGGCTTATATGCATAAGCATCCTAACTTACGATTGGTTACCGGTGCAGGTACCTTCAGAACGTATAAAAAAGGAGATTCAATTCCGGAAAGTGCCCGCAATGATGACGGACAAGGTTACTATGATGCTTATAATACAGCCCTGCAATTCGATTCTTCTAAAAACATACAGGTATATCATAAATGTAAACTGGTACCGGGTGTTGAGTTTATGCCTTTCGCCAAATTCCTTGCTCCGCTTGCAAAAATAGCTTTCGACTTAGGTGGAACCTCCGGAACATTGGGTACACAGAAAGAGCCTTCAGTGTTTTATTCAAGCTACTCCAAAACCAATGTTGCCCCTGCCATCTGTTACGAGTCTATTTATGGCGATTATATTGGTGAATTCATAAAAAAAGGAGCTCAAATGATATTCATCATTACCAACGATGGATGGTGGAAAGATACCCCCGGTTATCGTCAGCACCTTTGCTATGGAGCCATGCTAGCGGTTGAAACACGCATGGAAACTGTGCAGTGCGCCAACACCGGTTTTTCAGGTATCATAAATGCCCGCGGCGATATTTCACAACGAACAAACTGGTGGGAACCTGCCGTAATAAAAGCCAAACTATGCCCTTCGAACACCATTACCTTTTATGCACAACATGGCGATTACCTGGGATTATATTGCAGTTATTTAAGTTTGTTGCTTATAGCCTTCATCCTACTGAATAAAATAATTCGTTATTTTAGACCAAAAATCTCCGCATGACCAAGTACAGGCTCGAAATGTTCTCGGATGGTATTTTTGCCATTGTAATCACTATTCTTGTTTTGAATATCCACCTGCCGGATAATTCTACGGCCCAAACTTTAGGCCAGGACCTGAGGGCAATGTTGCCGAACATACTTGCCTACGTTACCAGCTTTGTTCTTATTGGGCTCTATTGGATCGGCCACCATACCTCATTCCACCATATACATAAGGTGAATGGGGTGTTCATCTGGCTTAATATGCTACTACTGCTGTTCATTAGCTTCATGCCTTTTCCGGCATCGTTACTGGGTAAATACCCGCTGGAACCTCTTTCTCTTATCATTTATGGTATAAACCTGATACTGGCAAACACCATGGCGTTCTGTATGACCTGATATACCTGCTATCATCATGAACTACTCAACGAACCGTTTTATTTTAAAGACTTCAAAAAGCAATTCCCTATTTATATCTGGGTAAACGGATTATACATTGTAGCAATTTGTATTGCGCCGTTTGTGCCTGTTGTAAGCTATATTTTATACATCAGTCTGGCACTTATGCTTGTGTTCTTTTATGCCAGAATGGGGTTGGCGAAGTAGAAATCTATTTCAAGGGCTCCGTAATAGCATTCTTGTTTATTTAATTACAACAAAATTGACATTAAGTTGTTGCTCCACAAAAGCAGAATCACCATGGATAAAACTGAAAGATGTGGAAACACCTTTAAAACTATAAGATCCGAGGTTTGTTGGCGTGAATTCGTATATGCCATAGCCATGTTCATTCAAGGGAATATTATAAACCGGGTTGCTAAACTTATCTATTGAAGTTTTTGTATCTTTTTTCATTAACTTATATACCCATTTGTTCATTCTAAGATTGGAAATTAATTTGTAATCCTTCAAACTATCAATATTATATGGGATTATTGCAGCATTAAAATCTCCAATATCAGTAAAGCCCTTTAATATTGGATAAGTAAATTCCAATTTGAACTTTTCACCTAAATGGATTGATTTAGGAAATTTCACATATGGTATACTTTCATTCTTTAAAACTACGCCTACAGAATCGTAGTGCCTCCAGTATATTAATGAATCATCTTTATAAAATTGTAAATCGGCCAATCTGTGATTAGGATAATATATTTTACATCTACCTTCTAATTTATTGTGAATATAGTATTTATCACAATGGACTTTTCCATTTGTATCACAACCAATAAATTTGCCTTCCAGCATCTTATTTACTATTTTGTATCTACAGTTAACCGTACCTGAAGGATAATAAACTGTAATTTTTTCCTCATAGTTTTTGAGTGTATCCCCTTTGTATTCCGTGTCAAAAGTAAAGCCCAAACTATTGCGCCATTTTTTATGAAAAGTATTTTCGCAACAAGAAACTCCAATCAGAATTACGATAACCCAAAATAATAGAGTAAGCCCCTTAACCTTTAATTTTTCAATCATACTTTAAATGATATTTTATCTAAATAATAACAGTATTATGTAGGATAAAGTATCTTATATAAGCAAAATTTATTTTGAAAAAATAATCTTCTGAAAGGAGAAGTAAACCCCTATTTCACCAAATAAACAGCCCCTGTAAAATGGTGCTGGTTCTGCTTTTTATCGGTTACGTTAATAACGTACACATATACATCTTCCTGGCAAATTCGGCCGCTGCTTTTAACCTTTCCATTCCAGCCTTCGTTAATATCATTGGTGTGATATAACTGTAAACCCCAGCGGTCATAAATGTACATTTCAAATTTGGTTACATCGGTTCCTTTGGCAGTAAACACCTCATTCTCTCCATCACCATTCGGTGAAAACGAACTAGGTATATAAAAACTGTATTGAGTACTTATGTCAAAGCATTGCTGGCTAGTGTCCTGGCAGCCGTGCACATCGGTAACAACCAGGTAAGGGCAATATACTCCAGTATCGGAATAGAGATGGCTTGGATAGCGGGAATTACTGGCTGAGTCGGTCTTATCACCAAAGTTCCATAAACGGGTTGTAATAGGATATGTATCTGATGATATATCACTGAAGTTAACCAGCGGATCGAGTATGGTTGCCGGATTTGGCGTGTACGTGAAATCGGCCTTGGGTCGGGCATATACAACAATAGGCGTAGCCATATTGGTAGTTTTGGAACAACTGCCGGAATTAACCATCAGTGTAACCGTATAGGTTCCCGGGGTTGTATAACAATATGGCGGGTTTTGCAGGTTTGAAGTGCCTCCGTCTCCAAAGTCCCAGCTATACGATGATATACTGGCTCCGGGCACTGTATTGAGGCTTCGAAAAAGCAAACATAACTGGGCACAGCCCGATTTAAAGTTCACAAACAATTCCATATTCGGAATCGGGTTTACAAAAACGGTTACGGTATCTGTTACCGAGCCGCAAGGGGTTGTATATGTAACTGTATATTGGGTAGTCACTTTAGGTGTATCAACAATGGATTGTCCGGTTTTGTTGCAGGGCTGCCACTTGTACGTTCCTCCTGCCGGTGAACCATTGGCTGAAAGGCTTACAAAAACACCGGCACAAACAGGTGGCGGATGAGAGGCTTTAACGGTTGGTTTGGGAATTACATATATAGTTTTAGTAGTAGCATTGCTACATCCGTTATTATCCGTTCCAATTATGGTATAAGTAGTAGTAACAGTAGGGTTTGCCGCCGGGCTCGGGCAGGCTGTGCAGCTTAATCCGGAGGAAGGAGCCCAGAAGTAATTTACGGCTCCGTTAGCCGTAAGGTTTGTAGACCCTCCAAGACATATCGTATCGTTGCCGGTGATGGTAATTATTGGTGCCGGATTTACCGTAACCGTGAAAGATGCATTGTTTTGGCAAGTAAGGCTGGTACCCGTTACACTATAAACGGTTGTTGCCGAAGGGTTCACAATAATTGAACTGGTGGTAGCTGAATTGTTCCATAAGTATGATGTAGCACCGTATGCCTTAAGTGTATCTGAATTGCCTTGGCAAATAGTGTCGGCAGAGCCCTGAATGGTAACAATAATAGCACCAACGGTAACAGTAACAGTAGTTGAATCTACACACCCTGAACCATTCATTCCAACAACTGTAAAAGTAGTTGTAGTATTGGGTTTGGCATAGGTTTGTGTACACCATGAGCAGCTCAGGTCAGTAGTGGGTTTCCAGGTATAGGTGGTTGCGCCGGAAGCTGTAAGTAATACACTGTCGCCTTTGCAAATAGAGGGTGCCGAAGGATTTACAGTAATAACCGGCAATGGATTTACTGTTACGTAATTAACGATAGTTAAACTATCGGTGCCTGCGCTGTTGGTGGCAACTAATTTTACTGTAAATGTACCCGGTGTATTATAAGTTATAGTAGGGTTTTGAGCAACTGAGTTGGGCGGCGTGCCTCCGGTAAAAGTCCAGTTCCAACTGGTAGGTGCATTGCTTGAAAGGTCAGTAAAAGCGATACTATCACCAACGCAAATTACCGTTTTATTGGATGTGAAATTCGCAACAGGTTTAATTACTACATTCAGGTCCTTATTATCCGGAAATGGCTTGTTAGTTCCGGCTGACAAATTTAGTGCCTGAAGAGCAAAACCAATAACAAACAGCAATTTAACACTCTTAAACATGGGACACACTAAATAGAAATACAAAGATACTCTATTTTCATGTTATAAATTTAGTTCAATAAACGCTCTATTTAATCAGGTTGACTTTACCAAGATACGAATGCTTTTCATTCTTGCTGTCGGTTACATTTATCAAATACACATACGTATCTTCCTGGCAGATCACTCCATTCGTTTTCAGTTTTCCATTCCAGCCATTGCTTATGTCGTTGCTATGGAATAACTGCATTCCCCAACGGTCGAATATATACATTTCAAATGTTTTTACATCATTGCCATAAGCTCTGAATTCATCATTTTTCCCATCTCCGTTTGGTGAAAATGCATCCGGAATATAAAGTGTATAAAGCGGGCCGATTATGAGACAATTGGTTGCTGTATCAGCACAACTTTTGTTATTGGTAATGATGAGCCTTGCACAATAGGTTCCGGTATCAGCATAGGTGTGGCTGGCATTTTGAGTATACCTGACCGAATCGGTTGCATCACCGAAAGTCCAGTTCCAGTATGCAATACCATATGCATCAGAAGACTGGTCGGCGAACTCAATGGTAGGTTGCAACATAGTGGCCGGGTTCGGAGAAGTTGTGAAAGCTGCATTCGGATGACTGTATACGGTTATCATATCCAATACCTTCAATGTTGCACTGCAACCGCTATCGGAGGTAATGGTCATATCCACCGTGTAAACTCCGGGTTTGTAATAACATTCAACCGGGGTTTTAATATCGGCAGTATCGCCATTACCAAAATTCCAGGTGTAGCCTAATATGCCTCCTGAACTGATGGTTGACCTGTTTCGGAACTGCACACACAATGGCGCACATCCGGCCATTACATCGGCAGAAATGGATGGTATTGGGGCAGGGTTTACATTCACGGTTACATAAGCTGTTGCAATTCCGCAACCATCGGCAAGAGTAACAGTGTAGGTGGTTGTAACGGTTGGTGATACAGTGATATTTGGTGTAGAATAATTTCCGGGCTGCCAGTTATAAGTTGTTCCGGTTCCTATTGCATTCAGGGTTAGGGTTTGTCCCGGGCAAATACTCTTATTTTTAGATACGTTGAGGGTTGGCCCTGCTGCGGTATAAACTGTAATTGAAGATGCATTGGTACATCCGTGTGCATCGGTCACAATTACGGTATATGTTGTGGTAACACTTGGGGTTGCTATCGGGTTAGCGCAGTTGGTGCAACTCAATCCGGTGGATGGAGCCCATACATAGGATATTCCGCCTTTGGCTGTCAGTTGTGAAGGGTTTCCAACACAAACCGTATCAGGTACTGCTTTAATAGTTATAACAGGAGGAGGTAATACAGTAACAGTAGCCATGGCTGTGGCTTTACATCCATTCGAATCTCCTGTTACAGTGTAAGTAGTTGTAATAGTTGGCGATGCCGTAGGATTAGGGCAGGTAGTGCAACTTAATCCCGTTGCCGGAAGCCAGGTATAGGTCACCGCTCCCGATGCCACCAATGTATCGGAACTTCCCTGGCAAATAGTATCAATAGCAGGGGTGATTTTTACGGTTGGAGCACCGCTATTTGTAAGTGTAACAGTTAATGAATCTTTACACCCTGTACTATCCCAAATTAAAACGTAATAATTACCTGCAATAAGCCCGGTATCGCTGGAGGTGGTTGAGCCATTACTCCATTGATATGTATAAGGCGGATGACCTCCGGTGGGGTTTGCCGTTGCAGAACCACTGGTAGCACAACTTGGATTAACTGAAGTTACCGTAGCTGCGAATCCGCCTCCGGCACCTAGGTTTACAATTGCAGTATCGGTTAGCTTAATACATGTTCCTGTGGTAACGGTAACGGTATATATACCGCTGCACATGTTTGAAATGGTTTGGGTTGTTGCACCATTGCTCCACAAGTAAGTGAATGGCCCTGTTCCGCATGGATGGGCAGTTGCCGAACCAGTGCAGGCACAACCTGCAGGCGTGTAGGTTGCAGTTACCAGTTTAGGTCCGCCGGCAACACATTGCACATATCCGTTTCCGGAGGCATAAATATTTCCATTGGGAGCTACCAAAACAGCATAAACAGTATTGTTCAAAGGGATGCTTCCAATGCTATTCATATTGGAATCGTAAATGCTAACTGATTTGTTATTTCCACAGTAAACATTACCCTGACAATCGATATCTACTCCACCCCAGGCATTCGAGGTTCCGCTAACGGTTGCCGAGTCGCGGATAACCCCTGTAGAGGCATTCCACTGGCGCATTTTTCCTCCATCATAAGTGATTACGAATGAAGGTGTTGCCACTAGTCCGTTAAAGCCATTTCCAACCACATAACCACTAAGGGGAGGATAATAACTTATGTTTGTAATTTCAATAAAATTATGCAGGTCTGATACCTGCCAGGTGGTTGGTGTCAACGTAGGTAATGGCAGTTTACAAAGCTGGTTATTGTAACCGTTTCCGAATACCATGGTACTAGTTCCAACATAACATTGTCCGTTATTATCAAAACCTAAAAGCGACTGATCCCAGATGATATTCGCATTTAAAATATTTTTGTTTTGAAGAGTTGTACAATTGGTATCTAAAATAGCAGCATAGGAGTTAGCCGACTGGCCTCCACCTTCAATAATTACAAGTTGATCGTTGCAATAATCATATCCTATCCTCCACATTTCGTCTACATTTCCGGTGGTTAAAAGGGCCGTTTGAATACCTGCATAATTTACCTGGGCAACCCGGTCTCCTCCTGCACCAGGATTAAATCCTTCACACATGTAGGAGGTTCCTGTTTTGTGGTCGGTACACATGCCCCCATAAAAGTAACCCGATACATACAGATAGGTAAAATTATTGGCAATATAGGTCCAGAGGAGAGCTCCGGTGCTGCTGTACTTCTGCAATTCATAAAAGTTTGAAACCCCGCCACCATACACATAGGCATTCCATAAATAATCGTAACCCAGATCATATGCAAGATTAGAACCACCTAAACTGGTAAGGGTCATCCAAGGGTCAATTACAAGGGTTTTGGTTTTATCGTAACTGCCAATGTGGAAAGAAGCCATATTTGCGTTGAGTGCAAATGAAACTGGAACAGCGTTTCCATTCCCATCTTTTGCGGTTGGCGCATGATCGGTTATTTTATCCCAACCGGTATTGATGGTTAAATTATTTCCATTCAGGGCCAGAGATGAGCCTGAATAGGTCATTTTAACTAATTTAGGGTCTGCTCCGGGATGAACAACAATGTTATATTCTATACCCCCTTTATCTTCCGGATAGAAGAACTCAATATCGATGCCATTGTAAATATTCTTATAGGTTAGCTTGGTCCATGCATGAGCCATAATGCCCGACTTTCCGGTTTTGTCATCATGATTGGGAAAGGTAAAATAATCGGGTGTTTCGTTTTCCACTTCCAGCTTTGCTGAAGGGTTGCATCCTACCCATTGCATTTTGGTAAACTGATGCATTACACGCAGGTTGCGCATTCCATCCTCATGTTCATCCCCGGTTTCGTCATTGCCTTCTACCTTGTAAACACTGTCCTTGCGCATAATAAGGCCCGATGGGGTAAAATATAAGTGCAGACTTCCTTTATGGGTGTAATAAACAATCTTGCTGCCTACTGCTTTGCGTTCTTCTTGCGAGAACTGCCCTTTGTTTTCAATAAATACATCGCGCTGAAATGGCTGTTTTATGGTCCAGCTACTGCCGGAAGAGCCACCCTGGCCTTTGGTAGCCGATTGAGCAATCCCCGTTCCCTGGTAAAAAATGGTGAGAAGGAATAAAAAACCGGTAAATTTTTTCATCAATAAACTATGTTTTGGCGTAGTAGGGCGAAATTACTCTTTTAAAGACAAGTATTTTGTGACAAACACTATTTTATCTTATTAACTGAACAAACCCGTGTTTATTGTAAGTTGTACCCTGGCAAGTAGAAGTAATTATATAATAATACACACCATCAGGAGCTTTGCTCCCACCTTCGGTATTTCCATCCCAATATTTATACGGATCAGTGGATTTGAACATTTCCTTACCCCAGCGGTCATACACCAAAATAGACCATGCACTCAGGTTTTTTGTATGAATGTAAAACACATTATTCGTTCCTCCATTGGCTCCCATTTGCCCGGCAAAATTGGGAGTGAAAACATTCGGAATATTGAAATCGAAACATGGAATATCAACCACTATGGTTACAAACCGCTCCACTTCACAACCCAGGGAATCCATGCCGACAACGGTATAGGTTGTGGTAACCGTCGGCGTTGCTTTCATATCCTTACAAAGCGGAGGATCTAAACAAACAAGGGTGCTGGAATCGGTCCAGGTATATTTAATAATTCCTTTGCCATACGCACTTATGGTTGTATCGGAACCTTTAATAATTTGAGCGTCACAACATGCGCTGAGCGGAGGACTGTCAGGTGTTACCGTTGTTACTTTCGAAGAAGTACATCCATTGGAAACATACACGGTATAGGTTGTTTTTGCAGAGTCATACACTGTAATAGTATCGGTGGTTCTGTTTCCCGGTCTCCACAAATAGGTGAACGGCCCTGTTCCGGTATCGGAAACCTGCAACAGCACCGGGCTTCCGGCACAAGCAAGAGCGGGAGGGTTAACCGTAACATACGGCGGAGTTTTAATGGTAATATGGATGGTTGTGTCTCTGTAACATCTGCCATTGAATAGTTGCACGGTTATAGTTGAATCGGCATAAATGTTTTTCAGAATGTAGTATGTTTTGGTGCTTCCATTACTCCATAAATAGGTGGTTCCACCTGAAATATTGATAGTATCGCCCTGACCCTTGCAAACAGCCAATCTTCCTTTTATTACAGGCACCGGCAATGGTGTTACCACCACTTTTTGTTTAATGGTATCAATAGAACAGGTAACCGTTGAAATAAGCGTGTAGGTAGTTGTGGTTCCCGGACTTACAATAATTGAACTTGTGGTGGCTCCTGTACTCCATTTGTAAACCGTTCCGCCGGTGGCGACGAGTGTATCGGCATCAAATGGACAAATGCTATCCTTGGCCATTTTAACACTACTGCTTCCCGGTGTGGTAACATGCACCTGTATAACTGCAGAATCGGCACAAACTCCATTGGAAACATGAATGGTGTATGTAGTATTGATAAGCGGTTTCACCCAAATACTGTCGTTGGTTTTGCCCGTATTCCACTTGTAGGTTCCGCCACCCGAAGCAATAAGCAACACACTATCCTTGGGACAAATGGTATCCGGTTTGGCTATAAGTTTTGCTAGAGGAGTTGGTAATACTACTACCTGTATGGTTGTATCTTTATTACAGCCACCGTCCGAAACCCCCAACGTATAAGTGGTAGTAACCGTTGGTGCAACTTTTATAGATGAGGTTGTAGCACCCGTATTCCATAGGTAAAGTTTAGCTCCGCCTGCTGAAAGAACTGAAGTATCGCCTACGCAAATAGTATCCCTGAATGCACTAATATTCACTTTTGGCGCGGTATCAACTTCAATTACAAAGGAGGTGTAGGTAGTATCAGGAGGTAACTGATTATCGTAACCATACACATTCACGGTGTGATACCCAAGGTTTGCAGCAGAGCCAACCACACGAATCAATATGCTGTCAGTCGGGCCCGGCCTATTGGAAACAACCGATACACCCGGAGGCACAGGCGGAGCCAAATTCGACCAAACTGAATCACCCTCAATAGGAGACAAGAAATAAATTGGAATAAACAACGAATCGCCAAGGCAGATCCTGAACGTGTCGCAGGGCGATATTCCGGAGGTTAACGGCGCAATGGAACCACGGCACAAATTGAAGAGGAATGATTTATTGGTAAGCCACCCTACCCCATCATAATTTGGGCCGGGAGGAAACTGACCTACATAGTTTGTACCCGGGCTTGCAAACAAACCCATTTGTATGTACCTTATTGCATCGCTTTCGTTCGCCCCAACAGTTGCAGGGTATCCTCCAAAGCCACCTATTCCGAAAGAAGCATCACCGGAGGTCCAGTTCATGTTGCGGTAACAGAATTCCACCGTATTTCCTTTTGGTATTATGGGGTCGGTTCCGTCGCTAATAATTAGCTGAAATGAATTTAGTTTATCAATATGCAGGTTGTAATACCCCACACTGTCCCATTGTACTATCATGTAGTGAGGGGTTATTTTATAAAGCACAATATCACTTCCGGGAAAACGAACGTTACGTGTATCCACATCGGCCCAGAAGGGAGCAATCATTTCATAGTTGGTCATCGGAAAAGAATCGAGGGCTGTAGGGTGAAAAGATGAATATTGCTGGTCGAATGAAATACTGCCGTTCGTATTTATATACACCGTATTTTTTGGCACTCCCCAATAGCAAAATGAGAATGGAAGAGTTATTGCATTGGTAACTCCGTCATCGCAACGGTAATATGGCCCATTAGGAATGTAAGAACCGTCACTATCATACGCAAACGGAACCGGATGAAAGCTCGTATCCCGCTGCTGCCAGCAATTGCAATCATTCTGCGCCGAAACATGCGTAGATGGAATAGCCAAAAAAATCAGGAGAGATAAGGTGAGCGTAATTATTCTATTCATCCGTAACTATTTAAATGTATTGTCAAAAATAATCTATTAATACCCTTTTAATTCATCCATACCTTCTATTTTATTAACAGGTAATCTTTAACTTTATTACATTCTAGCAAGTTATGCTTTTTATATGAAACTTCAACACGTTTTTTAGCCTCACAAAAAGACATAGAACATCTCATCTTACTAATACGTTGATTTTTTTGGAAAGGTTGGGTGGCCTGCGCTTTGCCCCGCCCCACGCCTTACTCTCCCCATTTGGGGAGAGCGTATCATTTTCCTATTTCTGAATAATTAGCTTTCCACTCCCTAATATACTGCCATCTTCCGTAATTACTTTGTAAAAATAAACGCCGTTAGGTTCTTTGCTGAGGTCAATGAGATTTAAAGCCCCTTTAGAGCCTGTCCCGAATTGATTTCGGGAGGTTTGGAGTAATAAAGCAGAATACACTTTCTCTCCTAAAATATTAAACACCTCTATATTCTTAATTCCCTCGCCCGCCCTAGCTTTAGCGAAGGAGGGTTCACTATTCACTCGGAGCGTAAACACTCCGCCGGAAGGATTAGGATACACTAAAATATTCCCATTTTGGGCTGTCAAATTATTAATGCCGGATATTACATGATAATAGTAATAAGCACTGTCGCCAAAGTAAGTTGTAGGCGGGTGTATGTCTTCAAACTAAATTGTACTTATGCTTAGATAGTGTTTCTTGTTAATTCAAATGTAGGTTAAATTTTTTATTCTGGCTCAATTTTAAATTTTGATAATACAACCTCCTTTCTCTTATTGCGTTGTTTTTTATTC
>CAIPDV010000075.1 GCA_903863935.1 uncultured Bacteroidota bacterium | reverse complement strand
TCTTTTCACTCATCACCTTTTTGTGTGATGCACAGTATAAAGTAATTCTCAATTTCAATGATACCAATGGCGGTTATCCATACTTAGGTAATGTAACCGTGTTAGGCAGAAAAGTTTACCGCATGACCGGAAATGGCGGGGCTTACGGCAACGGTTGTGTTTTTTCGATGGATACAAATGGAAGTAACTATAAAGATATCCTTGATTTCAATGGTACCAATGGTGCTAACCCGAGTGGTTCCTTACTGCTTTCCAGTGGAATATTGTATGGTATGACGACCTATGGTGGAGGCGGAGCAAAAGGCTGTATATTCAGTGTAGACACAGATGGCAGTAATTACAAAGACCTTACCGATTTTAATAGTACGAACGGAGCCCGCCCCTATGGCTCATTAACGCGATCGGATAATAAATTGTATGGAATGACCTCGTATGGAGGCACGGCCGGATCAGGGGTTATTTTTTCAGTAGATACAGATGGAAGCAGATTTAAGTTACTCTTAAACTTATACGGCAACAGTGGCTCTCATCCCAATGGGGAGGTATTAGTTTTAGGTAAAAAAATATACGGAATGACATTTGATGGCGGTACTTTGGCTTACGGTAATGTTTTTTCGATGGATACAAACGGTACTGCATTTATGAATCTCATCAGTTTTAATGGGATTAATGGCGCATATCCCGATGGAGATCTCACACTGATAGGTGGCAGATTATATGGTATGACCGAACAAGGCGGTGCTAATGCGGTTGGTAATATTTTCTGCATTGATACGAATGGTACGGGGTTTAAAGACCTGTATGATTTCAATTTTACCGATGGTGCCTATCCTTATGGTTCTTTAATTCAGTCGGGGAATTTGCTTTATGGAATGACCACCCAAGGTGCCTTGAACAGCGTAGGACTTATATTCTCAATAGATACAAGCGGAAGCGGATTTACCGACCTCTGGGATTTTAACGGTGCAAACGGTTCTACACCTTACGGAACCCTAACCCTTTCCGACAATGTGTTTTATGGCATGACCTACTTTGGCGGAACCGCAAGCTATGGTGTAATTTTCAGGTCGGCGGGTGTAGAAACAGGAACAAAAAAGTGGGCAATTGATAATGGACAATTGACAGTTTTTCCGAACCCTTCAAATGGCAAGTTCACTTTTTCAATTAAGAATGAAGAATTAAGAATGAAGAATATTGAGGTATACAACGTTCTCGGAGAAAAAGTGTATTCTCAGTGCACCATTCAACATTCAACATCCAACATTAATTTATCAGGTCAGCCCAACGGAATATACTTTTATAAAGTAGTTTCGGTAAATGGTGGCCTACTGGGTGAAGGCAAATTAAGTATCGAAAAATAATACCAATAAATTCTATATATTAGTCCGCCGTTAATCAATAATTTTTTAATTAAAATGAAATGAGAACAAAAAATTACGTTTTTTCATCGTTAATAGGTTTAGTACTTTCCATTGGTGCATCGGCCCAATACGACATCAGCACTGTTGCAGGAACCTCCACGCAAGGGTATAATGGTGATGGTATAGCTGCCACAACTGCGGAGTTAAGCGGTCCGTATGGTGTTTATGTAGACATTCAGGGAAATATTTATATATCTGATTATTCGAACAACCGGGTGCGAATGGTGAATACCACAGGCATTATATCAACCGTTGCCGGAAACGGAGTTGCAGGCTATTCAGGTGACGGTGGTGCAGCCACTGCGGCCGAAGTGAATTATGTTCGGGGTGTTACAGTAGATATTTCAGGCAATATATATATATCCGATTTTTTCAACCACCGCATTCGCATGGTGAATACATCCGGAATTATCTCTACCTATGCCGGTAATGGAACCGGTGGTTATAACGGCGATAATATTGCAGCTACAAATGCAGAACTATTCAATCCTCAGGGTGTGGCCTTGGACGCATCCGGTAACCTTTATATTTCCGATGAAGGGAATGAACGTATCCGCATGGTTAACACAAGTGGAATAATTACTACCATTGCCGGAAACGGAGTAGCGGGGTATTCAGGAGACGGAGGCCAGGCTACGGCTGCTGAAGTATACGATCCGAATGGTGTTGCAGTAGATGCTGCCGGCAATATATATTTAGATGATGAAGTAAATAACTGCATTCGTAAAGTAAATACAAGCGGAATCATATCAACCTTTGCAGGAAATACGGTTCAGGGTTATAACGGCGACGGAGGCCCTGCCACGGCTTCAGAAATGTATCAACCAATAGGGGTGGCTGTAGATGCAATGGGCAATGTATTCATAGGTGATAATAATATGCGCATCCGCATGGTGGACCCTTCAGGTAACATTTCAACCGTTGGAGGCGATGGCCATAACGGGTTCTATGGCGACGGAGGCCCTGCCACTTCGGCAGAGATAAGTTCACCCTGGAGTGTTTGTGTAGACCCATCGGGCAATGTATTTATGGGCGACTGGGGTAATAACCGCATTCGCAAGCTTACCAACCTTACTAGTTCAACAAAACAGTTAACAGCGAGCAATGATAAGCTTACCGTTTATCCGAACCCTTCTAATGGTGTGTTCACTATTTCAATGAAGAATGAAGAATTAAGAATGAAGAATATTGAGGTGTACAATGTGCTTGGCGAAAAAGTGTTCGCTAAATTCCTAATTCCTAATTCTCAATTCCTAATTAATATCAGCTCCCATCCCAATGGAATATACCTTTATAGGGTAGTTTCGCAAAGTGGTGAGCTGGTAGGTGAGGGGAAACTGATTAAGGAGTAGATAGTTTAGTGGTTTTCATTATTCACTATTCATTTTTAATTTAATTGTTACCTTTGCACTCCTTTTTAAGAAAAAGGTCCTGTGGCCGAGTGGCTAGGCAGAGGTCTGCAAAACCTTGTACAGCGGTTCGAATCCGCTCGGGACCTCAGAGTAAATGAAGAAAAGGAAACGATAAGTTTCCTTTTTTCATTTGCAACTTGAGAAGAGCGGAATGCAGCGCAATCCGCTTGGGACCTCAGAGTAAATGAAGAAAAGGAAACGACAAGTTTCCTTTTTTCATTTGCAACTTGAGAAGAGTGGAATGCAGCGCAATCCGCTCGGGACCTCAGAGCAAATAGAAAAAGAGAAACGAAAGTTTCTCTTTTTCTATTTGCAGCTCGAGGAGAGCGGAAGTGAAACAATCCATTCACCCACCTTTTAGTATTGCTACATGTGTATCGATTCCCTTATTTCTTCAATAGTATTCTGTCTTTCTTCTATGGTCATGGCAATAAATTCTTCCAGTTTCGGAACTTCTTTTATCTCGGCTGTTGCAGGTTTTGGAAGTACATAGTTCATAAGCGTAATGTAATAATGCGCAAACTCTTTACCCTCCATCTTTTTTAATTCTTTCAAAAGTTTTTCTTTGTTGTCGAGCAGGAATTGCCTTAAAAAGTCGCGCTGCTCGGCATTGATCTTGTAATGGGTTGATTTGGCTTTTCCGGCAGGGTTGCCGCTTTGTCCTTTTTTAAATGGCATAGTTTTTGTTTTTTAAGTTGAATGTATTTTTTGGAATAAAGAGTTAGCAATAAAGCAGCAATGAATTTGCAATGAAATAGCAATGATTTTTAAATTCCGGATTTCCAATAAGGCGCAGATAATGAGCATTTTGAAAAATCGGTTCATTGCTTTTTGCAATGCGAAGCAATAGAGCAATGGAAATGGTTGTTTCAAAACCCATTTTTCAGACATCCAAAACCAACTGTTTGTTTTCATACTATTTATCCTCCTTCGCTAAAGCTTCGGCGGACCATGCAAAAATACTGTACAAAAAAGCACTTCCTTAAAAAGTCATTGACCGGGGAAAGCTATGCCGCAGATTCACAGATTAATCCCAAACGTTCCGCCTGAGGCGGACGAGGCTCGGCGAAGCAAGCTTACTAATTCGGATGCAACAATAAGGTTGGGTACTTTCAAAAAAACCATTGCTAGCAATAACCCAAAGACACTATTTAGTGGGACCGAATTAGTGTCGGAGCCTGACAGGCAAATATTTTTTAAAAGCGCAAAATTTCATTGCTAGCAATAACCCAAAGACACTATTTAGTGGGACCGAAGTAGTGTCTTTTTATAGCTTGATGGTATTTGTACTCATCAACGGGAAGGTGATTAAGCTATTAACTGCATGTTTAGTGGGGGATGTTAAGGGTTTAATATATCTTGTTGAAAATATTTTAGTATTCAAAAGATTTCACGCCAAACAAAAGTTTAAATTTGAATTTTAAAAGTAAAATGGAAAAAATAAAATTCATTGACTTGTTTTGTGGAATAGGCGGCTTTAGAATAGCTATGGATGAAGCTTGTTCCGAAAATAATTTAATTCCTGAATGTGTTTTTTCATCTGACATTGATACTTTTTGCCAAGATAGCTATGAGATAAATTTCGGTCATCGACCAGAGGGTGATATAACAAAAATAAAAGAAGAAGAAATTCCAGACCACGATATTTTGCTCGCTGGATTTCCTTGTCAGCCCTTTAGCATAATGGGCGATATGGAAGGATTTAATGACATACGAGGAACATTATTTTTTGATATTGCACGGATTATAGAGCATAAAAAGCCAAAAGCCTTTATTCTTGAAAATGTAAAACAACTTGTTGGGCATAATCAAGGTAAAACTTTACGGGTAATAGAAGCAACATTAAAAAAGCTAGGATATCATGTTCAATATACGGTATTAAATGCCTTAGATTACGGGCTGCCTCAAAAAAGAGAGAGGGTTATTATTGTGGGACATAGAGAACCAATTTTATTTTCTTTTCCTGATCCAGTAAGGCCATTTAAACCTTTAAGTAAAATATTAGAACGAAATGTAGATAAAAAACATTACGCCTCTGATTATATTAAAGGCAAAAGAAAGGCTAGTCATAAGTCAGCGTATAAAGTTTCTATTTGGCATGAAAATAAGGCAGGTAATATTTGTTCATATCCATACTCTTGCGCCTTACGTGCTAATGCCTCGTATAATTATTTATTAGTAAATGGGGAACGACGACTAACACCAAGGGAAATGTTTCGCCTTCAAGGTTTTCCAGATAGTTATAAAATTACTCCCAACCATGGACAAGCTAGAAAGCAAGCGGGTAATGCCGTTCCTGTAAACCTAGTAAAAGCAGTTGTTTCAAAACTCTTACCATATGTTGCTAAGACTATGGACGTGTCTATGGTGTTAAAAGAGTATGAGGTAGTCAATAATGTGTAGGAATGGATAAAAAAGACCCGAAGCTAAGAACAGTAAATAAATCTGTTGCTCCTTTCACCTTGAATAATTTCCCAGCCGAATTTCCTTATAAGTTCGGCGAGCAATTAATTTATATCCTTGCAACGAGGGGGGCAACTGATATTGAAGGTAGCCAATGGGAAGAAATATTTGCGAATTCAATTAGGGCTAAATGGAAACCTTCCAATGTTGGATTAGATGATGTTGTTTTAGGTAATACAGCGTGGTGTGCAAAATCAATAAAATGCAAGAAGCCTTCAATACAAAAAAAGATTAGGCTAATTTCTGGAAGAAATGATCTAATTAATTCTTACGATTATGATGTTCAGCCTGGTAAAGTACCTAATGAACATGGCGAGAAAGTACTAACAATTTGGAATGAAAGAGTTTCCAGTATCCGGGAATTATATAAGCACTTGCGAACAGTAATATTAATTCGCTCATACGATTTAATTGAAAGTGTGATTTATGAATTTGATACTATAAGATATGACCCTGAGTTATATTATTGGGAATGGAAAGGGAAAAATTTATATGGGTACCAAAAGAAAGATAAAAAGCAAAAATTTACCTGGCAATCTGGAGGACAACAGTTTACTATTTTTGAAGATGTACCAACAAAACATATTTTAATTAATATAAAAAAGCCGGATTTAATACCGAAAGAATTTATTTTAAATGAAATTGGGTTTGATAAGTCTTGGATTTCTTTTAAAAAGGCATAGGTTATTAAATAGCCCCGCACATCTAACTTTCAATCCCACGGTAAGCCCTAATTTTGCAATCAGTGCTTGTTTAACCGTTTAATTTGCAATTAAATTCTTTCAGTAACCCTTTGGGGAGAACTAAGATTATAGTTTGGAAGGCACTGATTACAAATCAGTGCTTATGGTATTATTTTTGTTGAGTAACCATTAGTTTACTCAAATCAAAACCTTTCTCTTTTAATCTGGAAATGATTTGTTGGTATATCGTGTTATCCATTTTCGCTGTTCTGGAAAGTATCCACAAGTATTTCCGGTTAGGATGACTTACAACAGCATAGCTATAATCATCAGCTAAATCTATAATCCAATACTTGGCTCTGAATGGCCAAAAAAACTGAACTTTTAATTTTGCATTACTTGAGTCTTTTTCAACAAAGGCCTTTCCTTTTATGTACGATTCCTTTCCATTAATGCTGTCGCGGTTGCATCTGTTTTCAACTATAACATATCCTTTGTTACTTAAAGTATATTCTGCCGTTGTGCAATGACAACCCTTCTGAAATATTTGAGGAAAAGAGGCTATTTCATACCATTTGCCGGAGTACTTTTTCAAATCTACTTTCGGTACCGTTTGCAGTTCCTGCGATATAGCATTGCTTGTTATCATAGTTAAGTAAGTTAAAATGGCAAAAAATCTTTTCATATACTCATAGATTTAGTTTAAGATTCTTCCTCCATTTTCCAGTGGTATAAAATTATTTCCCATAAATCGCATATCGCCCCACATCAACAAATTTATGCTTAAAATGTGTAAAGCTAGTGGGTTATTTATAAATTGAACAAGGTTAAATCCAAATGATGCGTTATTGGGTTCTGACAGTAAAACTCCCGTATTCGCTAAGCTGTGCTTAGTGGGCAAGTAACCTTAAATAGTACGCCATTTTTAATTGCCACGACCTTTAGGTCGTGGATAATGAACTAAAGTGTATTGGCTTTAGCCTAACATAAATTCTAAAATAGCAGGTGGTATTTTTAGGCTAAAGCCAATGTAAATACTCTATTCTAACCACTACCTGAAGGTCGTGGCAACTTAATTAACAGATAAAAATTGGCTTGCTTATTTAGAAGCCGTAGCCTTTTTAGATTCAAGTTTCTTAGCTTTCATCTTCTCATTCCTTTTGTTAGCGCGTTTTTTCCTTGTTATATTTTTTCTTAGAAGTTGTTTCATAGTTATTTTTATTGCTTGTTAGGATATATCCGTTTTGAGGCCGCAATATAGTCCTATTTTTTGGAATGGCATAATCAGATATACCCATAGCATGGCTAGGCTGGTGTTCGTACGGGTGCAATATCGTTGGTAAGGGGGGATAAACAGGATATTCTAAATACCCATTTGTTTTTGAATAATTGCAGCCACAAGTTCAACCCCAATTTCAGTAGCTGTATCAAAAACCCATTTTCCCGCAGTTTTTAAATGTTCAAGAATACTTTTCCCATCTTTCTTTTTGGCACTCTCTTCAGCGTTTGCCACCTGGCCAATGGTTGCATAATCCTCCCCTGTTTTATCAGGTTTTTTATCTAAAGCATCCTTTAGCTGTTTAAGTTGGCGGGCAAGTGCATCAAAATCATAGTTGGCAGGAAAGGTGAAATTGGTTTGGTTGAAAGTATTATTGGTTGCTTGTGCTCCATTGCCTATTGCCCCAACTTGTGAGTTATTAATGTTGTAATGTGTGCTCATGTCTACTGGTTTATTTGAATTAATAAATGTAAATGTTTTTTCTTCTAAATGTCTTCTTATATTAAAATTCTTTAATTTTTTTTGCAGGATAGCAATTTCATCCGGTAAAAAATGAGTGAAAATGTCTTTTGTATAATTAATGGACTTTTGACTTTCTTCTGTTTCATGCGTATGTAAATAGTTGAAAGAGCTTTTTAAATATGCTTGTAAATTATTAGATTCCCTGGAAAAGGGCTTAATATCTATTTGCTCTTTGGCAATTGCTTTGAATATATTTCGCATATTTTGAACCTCGGCATACAACCTGAGCATATTAATTCTGGCTGCCCTGTTCCATTGCCGTTCATCGTACCCCCCGTAAGTGAGCGGGTTAACTCTGTGAATCCATACCTGGTATGGGTTCTCATTGATGTTTTCATTTACTGGGGTAATTATACTTTCTCCTAATTTTGGAATTGTTGGATCAGGATAATTGTAATTTCCGGGTTTCCGTTTGAAGTTCTCCTCGTCGAGTAAAAAGTAAAATTGGGGTATACAGGGTATTAATGATTCAGATTGGGTTGGAACATCAATAGTTGCTTTTTTTGTTGAAACAACAATCTGGAGTTCTATTAACGGATTACGTATATCTTTAAATTTTGCAGTAGTGTACTTGTAATCTTTGTTTCTTATCTCTAAGGAAACATCCAATATTGCATTTATAATGGAAAGTATATCTTCATTGCTGATACTTTCGGGGTGGGGCGAACTGGTTAAGATATACGCAAACTCGTAGATAGATAAAATATTCTGGTCTCCTGCAGTATAATGTTTTGAAACATTTTTCAGCTTAAAACCAATATCTTTTACCTCTATCTGCTTCGGAATCTTTATTCCTGTTCTCAGGGTACTGTAAAATTGCTCTCCAACCCACAAACCCTGTTCTGATTTTTTTCGTTTGGTTATTTTTCCGGAGGCTTTCACAAACTCTTTGGGTGGAGTCGGGTCGGGCCAGGTGGGAAGTTTGAGCAATGCTGCATCGTCCCGCAAAAAGCTGCGTATGTCTGTAAGCGCATATTGAATAAATAATACCATTGCTTCCGGCTTGTAATGCTTTATACAATTCTTTAGGCAAAGTTAATGGAAAATTTAAATATGGCATTTATTTTATTAATAAATTTCGCATACTCAAAAAAATTAATCAGGGGACAAAAAAAATGGCCTGAATCCGATAAGTCTTCAGGCCACATTATAAGAGATGAAGAATTACTTCTACTACTGATACTTGATCAGTTCACCTATAACGGCATTTTCTTTCAATGCATGCTGTATTATCAGTCCATAGCCAATAATAACGATTGCATAAGTGCAAATATAATTAATTTATTTAAAAAAGGATAAAATAACCTTTTAAGCTTTGCTTAAATAGTTGGTAAGTAAGTAAAACGTACAATTTAGTAACCTACTAACTGTAAGTGCGAGGGTAAGGCAACAGAACGTTGCCGTTTTTACTCCTTCAGTTTTTTCTTCATAAACACAAAACCTTTCTGAACTACCACTGAGTAGCTTTTATCAATAAATGTTTTCCTTTCACCGGTTCTCTTGTCCGTAAGTGTAAAATGAAGGATTTCTTCTTCATCCATTTCAAGAGAGATGTTATATAGCTGCAATATGAGTTTTAGTTTGGTCGTGTTTTTCATGGCTTGATTACCAAAAGTAAAATTATTAGTATAAATGTACCTTATTTTTTATATTTGTCTTACGAACCAAATAATTCAAAACGCCATGATTGAAACAAACATGATACCTACCTATGTGAGAATTGTTGCAGGAGTGTTCGCCTTGGCGAATGTTGGCTACGGAGTTGTGGGGTTTTTCAAGCCGTCTCAAATTTTTGAGAACAGTACCGAAGGAATAGATGTAAAAGGCAAAGGGGCCCGCTATGCAGGATATGAATACGCATCGCGCAACTTAGCTATCGGAATAGGTCTGTTGATTGTCGCCGCCATAGGTGACCCGCATGCAATTGTGATGATTACAGGCATTAGGGCGTTGGTTGAGATACAGTCCATTTTTATAAACCTTTCACTTAAAAAAATAAACGAAGGGTTTATAACAGCCTTGGTTTTTTTAGCGATTGAGGCGTTTATCATTATAAAGATGTTTGTGTAAAGTATTTAATTCAAGTCAACGTCTTTATAAAATCTACTAATTCAACAATTTTTATGAGCAACCAAAGTACCATAGTAATAGCAGGAAAAAGTAAAAAACCGTTAACGGTAAACCGTCTTGGGTATGGCACTATGCGCCTTACCGGAGAAGGTATTTGGGGTGAACCTAAAAACCGCACCGAGGCCTTGCAGATCTTAAAAAAATGCATCGACAGCGGAATTAATTTCCTCGACACGGCCGATTATTATGGTGAAGATGTAACCAATCGATTGATAAAAGAAGCCCTGCATCCATACACTTCCGATTTGGTAATTTGCACCAAAGTTGGAGGCGCACGCAAACCAGATAAAAGTTGGATACCTTTTAACCGTCCCGAAAATTTGCGAAGCAGTATTGATAATAATCTTCGCACACTTAAGCTGGAACAGATGTCGGTAGTGCATTTCCGGGTGATACATGGAAGCGCAGTACCGTTTAAGGAATCAATGGATACTATGTTTGAACTTCAAAAGGAAGGAAAGATATTGCATGTAGGTGTTAGCAATGTAAGCCCCGAAGAATTGGAAACCGCTATAAAAATGGGTCCTATTGCAACGGTAGAAAATATGTTCGGTCATGCACAGCGTACCTCTGTAAAGCTTGCTCATGGTGGAGAAACCCGTGGCGGACATGAAGTGCTTGACATTTGCGAGCAAAATGGAATTCCGTTGGTGCCTTATTTCTCGTTGTTTCAATCGCTGCCAAAAAAGGACAGCCGTATTTCACCCATTGCAAAAAAGCATAATGCTACCGAAGCGCAAATAAATATTAGTTGGTTGTTGCATCGCTCCCCATGGATTCTGCCAATTCCCGGTACCTCCTCTTTAAAACATTTAGAAGAAAACCTGAAAGCCGCCGATATTAAATTGACAGCAGAGGATATGGAGGTTCTGGAGTAAAGAACTCAGCTCATTCCATTTCCCGAATTTAATGCCTAAATTTACACCTTATTATACCCATGTTAGGCTACCGATTTACACATTACGATAAACCCAACCAGCCTCCTTTCGAGAAGCTGTTTAATATATTTAAGCAGCTGTTGCCCTATACCAATGGCGACTTTAACGAGGCCATTGCATGGCTTACTGAACTCGACAAAGAATATAAACTAACCGAACCCGATTACGGAATTGGCGATTTTATTCGGGACTTAAAAGACAAGGGCTACATCCGCGACAGGGAGCCCGGTGGGGGAGGGACTGTTATTACCGCCAAGACAGAACAAGCCATCCGCCAGCAGGCTTTGGAGAAGATTTTCGGCAAGTTGAAAAAAGGGAAATCGGGCAACCATTCTACTAAATACACAGGCAATGGAGATGAGATCAGCAGCGACTCACGGCCCTTTCAGTTTGGCGATACCCTCGACCAGATTGCCATGCTCGAGAGTATGAAAAATGCTCAGATAAATAATGGCATCGGCGAATTTTCCATCACCGAAAATGATTTGGAAGTGCGGGAAAAAGAACACAAGACACAGACCTCAACGGTATTGATGATAGACATTTCGCACTCTATGATTTTGTATGGTGAAGACCGTATTACTCCTGCTAAAAACGTGGCAATGGCATTGGCGGAACTCATCAAACGCAAGTACCCAAAGGACACCCTCGACATTATTGTTTTTGGTGATGATGCCTGGGAAATAAAAGTGAAAGATTTGCCTTACTTGCAAGTGGGCCCCTATCATACCAACACCGTTGCCGGTATTGAGCTGGCAATGGATTTGCTGCATCGCCGCAAAAACGCCAACAAGCAAATTTTTATGATTACCGATGGAAAGCCCACCTGCATTATCGAGCACGGCGAGTACTACAAAAACAGTTTTGGGCTCGACCGTAAAATAATAAACAAATGCCTCACCCTTGCCCAAAGTTGCCGCAGGTTGCGCATACCTATCACCACCTTTATGGTGGCTAAAGATCCGTGGTTGCAGGAGTTTGTCCGTGACTTTACAGAAGCAAATAACGGCAAGGCTTTCTACACCTCGTTGCAGGGACTTGGTGAATACATTTTTGAAGATTTTGAACGAAATAAAAAACGAAATATTAAATAAACATATTTATGAAGTTGTGTAAAACACTCGGAGAACTGAAGAAAGAAGGGTATAAATCGAAAACGATAAAGGATGAGCTGCGTGATAACCTGATTGAAAAAATTAAAAAGAAAGAAGATATTTTTAAAGGCATTATAGGCTTTGAAGACACCGTTATCCCTGAGTTGGAACGGGCTATTTTATCCCGCCATAATATCAATTTATTAGGTTTACGGGGGCAAGCAAAGACTCGTATAGCTCGCCAGTTGACCGATTTACTGGATGAATATATTCCAATTGTAGAAGGCAGCGAACTCAACGACGACCCACTGAATCCCATATCCACTTTTGCGAAAAATTTAATCGCCGAGCAAAAAGATAAAACGCCTATTGCCTGGCTGCACCGCTCGGAAAGATATGTGGAGAAGTTGGCTACGCCCGATGTATCCATGGCTGACTTGATTGGGGACGTGGATCCGATAAAAGCCGCAAACCTCAAACTAAGTTATGCCGATGAAAGGGTGCTGCACTATGGCATTATTCCCCGCAGTAACCGCAGCATATTTGTAATTAATGAATTGCCGGATTTGCAAGCGCGCATACAGGTTGCGCTGTTTAACATTTTGCAGGAAGGCGATATTCAAATACGTGGATTTAAGTTGCGAATACCATTGGATATACAATTTATTTTTACCGCCAACCCCGAAGATTATACCAATCGGGGTAGCATAGTTACTCCTTTGAAAGACCGTATTGGCAGTCAGATTCTGACCCACTATCCGAAAAATATTTCCTTGTCGAAACAGATTACCGCACAGGAAGCGAAGTTGAGCAAAGACCAAAAAGAGAATATAGAAGTAGGAGAATTAGTTGCAACGCTGATTGAGCGAATTGCATTCGAAGCACGCGACAGCGAGTTTGTCGACAATAAAAGCGGTGTATCCGCACGTCTTACCATTTCAGCTTACGAAAACCTGGTAAGCACTGCCGAACGCAGGATGCTGCTCAACAATGAAAAGAAAACTTTCACCCGTATAGTAGATTTATATGGTGTTATTCCTTCGGTGAATGGTAAAATAGAATTGGTGTACGAAGGTGAACAGGAAGGTGCGGCTATTGTAGCGCAAAACCTTTTGGGTAAAGCCATCCGCAACGAGTTTTTAGGTTTGTTCCCAGACCCGGGCAAGCTGAAAAAGAAAAAGCAAATTAGCCCCTATCAGGCTGTCATCAATTGGTTCAGCGACGGCAACACGGTTGATTGCCTCTTTTTAGATACCGATGAAAACTACATTGCCACCCTTAAAAGCATTCCGGGGTTGGAGGATATTGTAGAATCATTCACTCCACGTTTAGATAAAATTGATAAAGCGGTGATGATGGAATTTGTTTTATTTGCGCTAGCGGAACATTCCTTAATTGGTAAGAACAGCCTCGAACGCAGCATACAGTTTAAAGATCTCCTAGGCTCCATGTTCTCGGAAAAAGATTTGTTTCAACCGGGAGAAGAGAACGGATAGTTTTTTTATTTGCAGATTATTTAAGATACCGCATATTTTAATAAATGAAAAATTATTTCTTACAAAAGAGAATATATTCCTTGCTGGTAATAGTATCTTTATTCCCTTCGTGTAAAGGTCAAGACAAAACTCATCCGGGGAAAATTGCAGATGAACAGAAAACAATTACAAGCGGACAACCGAAAATTATAAAATGGCGAGACATCAGCATTTATAATGGAGTTGATTGTGGATTACAGGATAGGACAGGCAATCTTTGGTTCGGTGCTACCGGGCAAGGCGTCTATCACTATGAAGGGAAATCATTCACCAATTATACAGAAAAAGAAGGATTAAACAGTAATAACATTACTTCGATTTTGGAAGATAAAACCGGAAATATTTGGTTCGGCACAGATGCCGGGCTTTGCCATTATGATGGGAAAGCCTTTACAATTGTTCCAATTTCTGCGTCTAATGCCAACACTATTTATCCCGGAACTACTTCTACGGCTAATCCATCTGCTACCAATGCAGTATGGAGTATTTTGCAGGATAAAAGTGGAAAACTTTGGTTCGGAACAAGCGATGGAGTCTATTGTTATAATGGAACTTCCTTTACCCATTTTTTAGATAATGATGGTGTCATAAATAAGAATGGCCTTCATCTTAAAATGGTACAGTGTATGATAGAAGATAACAATGGAAACATCTGGTTTGCTTCCGGGCTTGGTGGCCGGGAAGGAATTTGCCGTTACGATGGAAAAGAAATAACTGGTTTTAAACCGGGTGGCGAGGGCAACGTGCGGAAAATTTTAGAAGATAAAAATGGAACCATTTGGATGGCTTACCAAAATAGCGGCATATTTTATTATGATGGAAAAACCTTTACCAATTTTAAAGTGCCTGCACGACTAATCGAACATACCTGTAATACCATGATGGAAGATAAGTCGGGAAATATTTGGTTTGGCCTTGACTATAGAGGAGATAATATTAGCGACACGAGCGGAGGAGTATGGCGTTATAATCCTTCGGCTTTGAACACTATTGGTTCGAACGCCTTTACCAATTTTACAAGTAAAGATGGGTTAAGTAATAATTCAGTGGATTGTATAATTGAAGACAAAGCGGGAAACCTTTGGTTTGGTACAAGAAACATTGGTTTGTGCCGTTACGATGGAAAAACCTTTACTCATTTTTCAGAATAGAGGCATTAGGGATGTGCTTCACGCTCCCTTCACCTTGCCAAATTAGTTTTGTCGCATAAATGGAAATGTGAAAAAACTGATTGTTGGTATACTTATTGCATTTTGTTCTCCGGTAAATTCCTGTGCGCAAACGGTGGAAATACTGAATGCCAGCAGGCAAGGCTGGAGCGGAGGAATAGCTGGAAATTATGGAATAAAGTATTCAATTACGCTGAAGCTATCTCCCAAAAATTGTAAGCTCGATTCCATTTATATTAATGACCGGGGCTATAAACTTGATTCAAAACCCGGCGGAAATGTGGAGCGTGATACCTTACAACACGCACTTATAATTAATGTCGGGGAAGGGCATCATGGAGGTAGAGACGATAATTACAATGTGCAATTCCCGGGTCAGCATGTAAGGCATTTTGAAGGTGCCGCATTAATTGTATATCAATACAGGAGTAAGCCTTATACATTCATTGTTAAGAAAATGGAAGAGTTACCTCCTCTTGCGTTTCCGTAATCTATAAAAACAAGCGGTACTTGTTCCCGCATCAAAAATTGGGCAGCTTTCGAAGGTTTTGTGAATTTTCCTGCCAGTTCAATACGGGTGGTTTCTTCCAGATAGGAAGCCACTACATCACAATTGATGATATCGTTATCTAAAACTATGCACTTAATTTTTTCCATAGGTATAGATTGAAAATTGGAGGTGTGATTTTACTAATCTTTTGTTACTTAAATTATAATAAATATGTAAATTTTCTATTCAGGTTTATAACTGTTTGAAATGCAATATATAAAATTATAAACTCTAATAATCTAAAAGCCACCTTCCAGTTGCAAATAAACCAACTTGGCTGCTTATAGATCTTCCGTTATCCTGACTTTCGTGAAAGGGTACTATACCGTGCGCAAAATCATGAATACAAACACGTTATTCCCTGACAGGTATCATACCCTAATGCTACGTTCCGGTGTAATTTTGTATGCGAATTAAAATGTGAATACTATATCCTCAAATGAAACATTATATCATAAATAGGGTTGTACTGGTTCTGATCTGGATATTTTCCAGTTCCGGTTTGAGTCAAATGCCTCAAGGGGCACAGGCTGCTGTAGCTAAAATAGATACTCCACATGTTGTTCACAACACAACTGCTCCTGCTGATAATGTAAAACCGGTAAATTCAACTGAACCACCGGATATCGCCAGGGGTAGACAGATCTTCTATTCCAGATGTGGTGGATGCCATAAGCTTACGAAGGAACGGCTGGTAGGTCCGGGTTTAAAAGGTGTAACAGAAAGAAAAAGCGAAGAATGGATTATCAATACACTCACACATTTAGATAAAATGGTGGGTACCGATTTGGATGATATGCCTTTGTTTATGTCAGACTGTGCCATTAAGGCACAAGGCAGGAATCTGAATACAATTCAGGCCAAAGCCGTATTGGAATTCATTAAATATAACGATAAGAAAAATAATTAGTGAAAACAAAATGATTGCAATTTCCCTCATATTGTATTTTCTGATAAAGCGTTTCCGGGTGGGAATGATTTTTTAATAACACTTAAACCAAATTTTATGTCAGCAAGATCTCTTAGTAAAATAGTTTGTTACCTGCAAAGCCAATTGGGCAGTTCATTTAACAAAAAAGGCCCCGGTTTTTTTCGGGACCTTTTTCCATTTCTGTATTCAACAAATTTACTTCTGAACCGTGAATTTGCCCCGGTCTATTTGTATTCCAGCTTGGTCAGTAACCGTATAAATATAAACTCCATTGGTATACGTGCCCGTGTTAAGAATTGACTTGCCATTTGGCATTCCGGCCCGGTCAATTTCTCTGCCGGTTATGTCAAACACCGTCAAATATAAATCACTTGTGCTGGCCGATTGAATGGTTAAACTATTCCCGCAAGGGTTAGGATAAACAAACGTTTTGCCTGAACTGCCCACTTTGTTCAATCCCGTTAAAACAGGTGGCGGAGCATTGGTATCCCAGATAATATCCTTCACATTCGAAGTGGTGGAATCCATATCCATTTCCACTAAAATATAGCCTACGCCTTTAGCATACCAATTGTACTGGTATTTTTTTGATACGATCCTTTCATAGAAAGTCCAGGTAGATAAAATATCCAGATATACATCCTGGTAATCTTCTTCGTTATGGCGTTGGCGGAGTACATCGTAGGTTTGTCCGTTCGGCATTTTCATGGTTCCCCAGGCGTCTACAGTGTCGTTATAAGAAATAGTATCGTAAAATCTTTCTCCTGTAACAACAATCGAAAATGTTACCGAAAATTGTTCCATTCCCTGTGCTGTGGTTTGAAGCACTGTGCTGCCAAAGGTTGCAGGTAATGAGCTTTGTTCAAATGGTGGTGCAAGGTTCATTTCAATTTGAAATGGTGTTGCATTGGCAACCACAATTTCTTCTGCTCCAACGGCTTCAAAATTACCTGCACTTATATTGAAAAAGTTAAATCCGTTTCCGCCAATGGTTGAATCGGCGAGGTTGGCCGAAGGAAATGCGCTGGAGTATTTGGTAGAGGTAGGAGCCATAAATAATATGGTTTTGGACAGCTGTTTTTTCAATCCGGAAAAATCCCAATACTGGGGTCCTCCTTTAGGGCCATACGATGGTTTTGAAGTTCCATCGGAATCTGTTACCACCGTTAAACCCACATAGGGCATATCCGATTGATCAATGGTTATTTGAGCCGATGCTTTACCGGCGAAAAATACGCCTGCAAACATTGCTAATCCTGTTAATAAAGTAATCTTTTTCATGCTGAAATTTGGTTTATTTAAGGTCAAATATAAAAATAATATAATAGTTATGCGATGAGATTTAGCAATTGCTCCGGATGCCGCAAATACAGATGCTTTTAAAACTCCTGCAATATTAACAGGAGTTAAACGTCCCTCCCAAAAAATAAACCCACCCACATGAAAAAAGTAGCCTTAATTACCGGAGCATCATCAGGCATTGGACTGGAAACGGCCAAACTGCTTGTCCAAAACGACTATACCGTATATGCCGCAGCCCGCAGAACCGATAAAATGCAGGAACTTGAAAAATCGGGTATCCATATTTTAAAAATGGATGTGACCGATGAAGCCTCAATGGTAGAGGGTGTGAATAAAATATTGGCGACTGAAAATCGTATTGATGTGCTGGTGAATAATGCCGGATATGGCTCCTATGGCGCATTAGAGGAAGTTCCGCTTTCCGAAGCGCGCTACCAGTTTGAAGTGAATATTTTCGGGATGGCAAGGTTAACCCAGTTGGTGCTTCCCACTATGCGCAACCAACATTCGGGACGCATCATTAATATTTCATCAATAGGAGGGAAGGTAGGCGAACCGCACGGAACCTGGTATCATGCCACCAAATTTGCCGTGGAAGGTTTGAGTGACAGTTTGCGTATGGAATTAAAACAATTCGGAATTGATGTTGTGATCATTGAGCCCGGCGCAATTATTACGGAATGGGCCGGTATAGCCCGGCAGAATATGCTGAAAATTTCGGGCAATGGCCCTTATAAAGAACTTGCAATGAAACATGCAAAAATGTATGAACGTGCCGATAAAACAGGCAGTAAACCCATTGTGGTGGCTAAGACCATTGTTAAAGCTATCCTGGCAGGCAAGCCCAAAACCCGCTATGCCACAGGTGGTGGTGCTGGCCTTATTTTATTCATGCGCCGCATACTCCCGGACAGAGCTTTCGACAAGCTGCTGCTAAGTATGATGAAGTAAGTAAATTTCGAATATTGAATGGAGAATTAAAAGCTGGATTCAGAAGCCCGGGCCAAAGAATTCTTAATTTTTCATTCTTCATTCTTCATTTAATTGATAATTTAGCGTTCTGAATTACTAATTACTAATTCCTAATTCCTAATTAATTGAAGGGCCTCGGAAAAATTCTTCGTTATTTAAAAAACTATAAGAAATACGCTGTTCTTAATATAGTCGGCAATATGCTGTCAATCATTTTCGGGTTGTTTTCCCTGGGAATGCTTATCCCTTTTTTGAATGTTCTTTTCCCTTCGAAAGATTCTGCTGTTAGCACGGTTTCTGTTTTATCCAAGCCTGAATTTCACCTTAACAAAGTAGGCGCATGGTTGTCCGATTCTTCCAAATATTATATGCAGCTTCTTACGGATAGATACGGGTTGCAGTATGTACTCATTATTCTTTGCGTATTCTTTGCAATTATTATGCTTCTTAAAAATGCGTTTCGTTATATGGCAGCATATAATATGGCTCCAATCAGGAATGGAGTTGTACGTGATCTGCGCAATGAAATTTACGATAAGATTTTGGTGCTGCCGCTATCGTATTATTCAGCCGAGCGCAAAGGCGACATTATGGCGCGCATGACCAATGACCTTACTGAAATTGAGTGGTCGGTTATGCAATCGCTGGAAATGATAACGGTGAACCCGATGAATATTATTGTTACTCTGGTAACCCTTATTTTTATGAGCCCTCAGTTGACTTTGCTGGCATTTATTCTGCTGCCTGTTACCGGATTTCTTATTGCAAAAGTAGGTGGTACCCTTCGTAAAAGCTCTTCCAAGTCGAAGGGTATGATGGGTGTTTTGTTTTCCATGATTGAGGAAACCATTGGTGGAATACGAATCATCCGGGCGTTTACAGCCGAAAAGATCATCCGCACAAAATTCCATGAAGAGAATGAGCGGTACACAGGTATCATGAACGGTGTATACAGAAGGACGGACCTTGCTTCTCCGCTTACCGAGTTTCTTGTATCTATTGTGCTGGCAATACTTCTGTATGTTGGCGGGCATTTGGTTTGGAGTCCTACACACCCGCTCGATGGCCCTTTGTTTGTAACCTATGTGGTAATTTTTTCGCAGTTGGTTCCACCGGCAAAAGCCTTTTCTACGGCTTACTTCAATGTTGAAAAAGGCCTGGCTTCACTGGAAAGGATAAATAAGATACTTCATGCTGAGGTTACAGTTATTGAAATTGAAGAGCCTCGCCTGGTAAAATCATTCGATAAGGAAATTGAATTCCATAATGTGGGGTTTGCATACCAGCGTGGCGATTCAGGATATGCGTTGCAAAACATAAGCCTTAAAATTCCGAAAGGGAAAACAATAGCAATCGTAGGTCAATCAGGCTCCGGAAAAAGTACGCTGGTAGATATGCTGCCCCGCTTTTACGATCCTACCGAAGGCCTTATAACCATTGATGGAATTTCGTTGAACCAATTAAAGATCTCAGATCTTAGAAACCTGATGGGTATTGTAACCCAGGACACCGTTCTTTTTAACGATACCGTGAAAAACAACATTGCATTTGGTATGACCGATGTTACCGATGAACAGGTTATAAGTGCCGCCAAAGTAGCCCATGCCCATGAGTTTATAAGCAAGATGGAAAATGGATATGAAACCAATATTGGCGATAGGGGAGGGAAGATGTCGGGTGGCGAACGCCAGCGGATGAGCCTTGCCCGTGCCATCCTGAAAAATCCGCCTATCCTTATTCTTGATGAGGCTACCTCAGCACTCGATACCGAATCGGAGCGTCTGGTACAGGATGCTCTTACCAAGCTGATGACGAACCGCACTTCTATTGTTATTGCACACCGCCTTTCCACCATTAAAAATGCCGATGAAATTATTGTTATGCAAAAAGGTAATATTGTGGAACGTGGCAATCACGCAGCCTTACTGGCTCAAAATGGCGTTTACAGAAGACTCTACGACTTGCAGAGTTTTGTTTAAACAGTAGTCAGTTGTCAGTAGTCAGTTGTCAGTAATCAGAGGTAAGTTTTACGCAACTAAATAAATATGCTTGCAGCAGAATCACGCAATCCGTTGGTTTTTGTAAGTGAATATCTCTCGCACACAGCCCAGAATGGCTATTAAATAACTGGCCGGCCTGATGAGCCACCACGTTTTAATATGTTCACCTTGCTGAATTGCTGAATAAAAAACAGCCGAATAAATAAACAATACGGCCAATACAAAAACTAAAGCTAATATGTATGAAAATTGCTTATTCACAATTCCGCTGAAAAGAAACACAACAAACACAATGATGTCAATATACAGCCATAACGGGTACATTACATTGAAGTTATTCAGCATTTGTTCGTAAAGCTGGCTCATGGCAATTATGGCGGCACTGCCAAGTAACAAATATCGGTTCATGTGTTTTGGTTTTGAGGGATCAGTAGTTGTAATAACGCCAGCAGTTATTATTTATTGCTTTATCAAAGCCCCTACCGATTTTAAAACTGAGTTGTCAAACAATATCTGATGACCCCGATGAGGCACTGTAATCAATGATGCCAATTTATTTTTGCTGATTAAATAGTTATAATAATTTACGCTGTAAATATGTGGCACAACCGAATCTTGATCGCCTGAAACAATTACAATTTTTGTGCTGTCGCTTATTTTATCGGCTACCTGGTCTGGTGAAATGCTGCTTACACCCATGCTCCATTGAGGGCTCGAATTTTCTTTGGTTAACATATAACTGCGCCATTCCTGCACATAAAACGGACCACTTACAAGCACAGCGGAATTAACCAATCCGGGATAAAGTGCTACCAGGTCAGCTGCAATAGCTGCACCGCCTGAGTGCCCTATCAGTACAGTATGGCCGGGATTATACTTTTTTTTCAATTCCTCAATTACTTCTGCAATGGCTTTTATGCGGTCTGCTGTATAATTGTCGCCCACGGCAAGCCCTTTCATACCTTCGGAGGTGTTGTTGTCGGCATCGGTATACCCGGGGCGTAAAATGCCTATGGCAATTACATTTTTGTTTTTATCAGCTATTAATTTAGCCAGAGCATACTGCCCATTCGGGCTGCTGGTGGGGGCATCGCCATGTAACACAAAAACCAGGCCGGGTTTGTTGGAAATGCTGTCACCTTTATATGTTTGTATATGTATATGCCCTGATTTAGTGGCTACCCAGTTTATATTGTCGTTTTTTTTATCCCCGTCCGGAAGGCTGAAACTTAACAGCAGTGCCGCACAAACGAGAATGGATGCATTAAAGGATTTATTTCGGGAATATTTATTTATCATTATTTACCATACAAATGGTATACAAATGTATGTATTCAAATAAGATAGAAATTCAGATACCCTAATTGGTAATTGAAATGTCGAATTGTTTCAGGCACTTTATAATACCATACTGTGCAACCACTAAACATGTGGCCCTCAAGAAATACCAACTGTGCAACTGAATGCCTCTGTAATGTTGCAGAAAGAAGAGCCGGTTACCTTCAAGCAATAGGAATAAAAAACACAAAACAAACGTACTTAAGTAAAGGTATTTATTATTGCCCACGCCGCACAGAATAATAAGAATGGAAAAGAACAGGTCAAAATAAAAGTAAGGACTGTGAAGGGTAACTTCCCAATGGGTAAAAAACTGCCAGAAAATTTGACTTGCACCAATTACAAGGCCGCTACCAATTATTAAATACCGGTTCATTGCTTTGAGTTTGCGGTTTAGTATACTAGTAGAAACGATGATATATGAGTTTTATTACTTCATTTGGTTGAAATACTCACCAATAAGGATTCCGGAGGTAATAAAATTGCCGTTAATTTGCAGTATGAAAAAAGTCCTGATCGCATTTTTTATGTTGACGAATACACTCCTTTTCAGCCAAGCCGAAAATGCAGTTACGGTGAACCAGCACCAGATGGACTCCATTACACAGGCGCGAGAAAAGGAAGTGCTCGGTAAACCTCTTCCGGGTTTTTCTGCCGCCGGCGATGACGGAGTAATAAACAACGACAGTTTGAAAGGCAAAGTAACATTCATAAATATGTGGCTGGCATCCTGCGCCCCTTGTATGGCTGAAATGAGCACACTGAATAAACTATATGACACTCTTCAGAATTATCCTAACTTTCAGTATGTATCCCTCTCTGCCGATGATCCTGAAACAATACGGAGGATAAGGAACAGGTATAAGGTGCATTTCGGCATGTGGCATTTAAGTGAAGAAGGCTGCTATCAGCTTAACGGCGGTATGGGCTATCCCACCACAATTATCCTGGATGCAAATGGAAATGTTATCTACCTCCATTCTGGAGGATATACTGATAGCACCCTGATATGGAATTTTATTTTTAAGGAAGAGATATATCCCTTATTGGTAAAGGAATTGCATTGAAACTGTAAATTCCAATTTCTAAAGTACCCGGAATCGGAATCGAACCGACATTCTCGTGAAAGAACTGGTTTTTGAGACCAGCGCGTCTACCTGTTCCGCCATCCGGGCAAATGGTAAAGGGCTGCGAAATTAGAAATTATTTTGGAATGAATGCAAAACAATTAGCTGGGTTCCTTTTCCTGCATATAAAATGTCTATTTATTCTCAGGGTCAACAGGTTTATCCAAAGGTTTGTCAATTGGTAATGTAAAATAAAAAGATGAACCTTGGCCCTCTATGCTTTCCACCCATATTTCACCGCCATTTTTTTCTAAAAATCCTTTTACCAATAATAAACCTATACCTGCTCCTTTATTGTCTTCTCTGGCTTTAGAAAGGGAATTTACCTGGGGGGCAAAAAGTTTATCTTGTATTTCTTTCGACATCCCGATACCGGTATCTTTTATTTCCACTATCATTTTATCTTCGCTTTCTTTAGCAGTAACAGTAATTTCCCCTCCTGCATTGGTGTGTTTTATAGCATTTGAAACAATATTTTGAATGATTGAGAGTAACATTTTTTCATCGGCAAACACGCTTGTTTTTTCTTTTATGTCGTGATGCAGGTTTATAGTCTTAACGGCGGCGGTTTCTTTTAACAGTTCAAAAACTTTTTCCACATAGTTGATAAGTTCAATTTTTGCAGGAGTAAATGCGTCGGCAGCATATTTAATTCTGGCCCATTCCACAAGGTAATCCAGCATATTTAACTCATTGTTGGTTGCCTTGTGAAGTTCTTCCAGCAATTCTTTCGCCAGGGCAGGTTTTACTTTATCAAAATTTAATTTCAGATACGCAGCACTCTGAATAATTCCTGCCAACGGGCTTCGCAGATCATGAGATAGTATGGCAAGTATCCCTTCCTTATGGGTGTTTAGTTCTTCCAGTTCTTTCGTATATTTCCTTATTGCGTCTTCCGATTTTTTCCGTTGGGTTATATCTCTAAGTATTTTTACATATCCAATTACTTCTTCCTTTTCATTTTTTAAAGGAAACACCAGCCCATCGGCATAAAATGTAGTCCCGTCTTTACACAGATGCCATCTTATATCTACCGACCTTCCTGATTGTAATGCTTTGTCAATTTCATTTTTAGGAACACCTGCCTTTCTATCCTCCTCGGTAAAAATTGTTTCAAAAGGCTTACCAATCATTTCATCCGTTTCGTATTCAAATATTTTTGCCGCACCTGAATTCCAACTGTTTATGTTTAATTCTTTGTCAACCGTAAAAATGGAGTAATCCTGCAAACTGTCTATTATTTGGCTGTAAAATTCGGAGGTAGGTACATATTGGCTTTTAAGAACTTTAGAAGCGGCTTGTTCGTTTGTCATTTATACTGAATTAATTATGCAGAAATAGTTCGAACCGTAAAAAGTGGTTTTAACAGCGAATTGATTTTCATGTGGCTAAGATACTCTAATTGCAGGACAAATATTGTATACCTAAGGATATAAGTTACATACTTCTCACCTCCCAACACTTTATGCATCAGTTGTAATCCATAAGTGCTTATTGTTACAAGAAATGTCAGTATTAACGCTTATATTCGCATACTCGTTTGTACAAAATTTGTAATTAATACAATTTTGCAAAATAAATACTTGTTAAAATGAAAGCATCTCCCCCGGCAAAAAAAAAGGAAACCGCCGCAAAAAAAGGGATTAAATCCGGAAAAGCCAAGAGCCAAACTCCTCCGCCAAACAAGACGTCGGAAGAAAGGCATCCTTTCCCTGTTGTTGCCATTGGGGCTTCTGCGGGTGGGCTGGAAGCCGTAACCCAGCTTTTGCAAAATCTGTCTCCTACTACCGGAATGGCCTATATTTATGTGCAGCATCTTAGCCCCGACCATGAAAGCATCCTTGTAGCACTTTTATCGAAGATAACTGAAATGAAAGTGCAGAATATTGAAGATATGGAGAAGATGGTGCCAAATAATGTGTATGTGATTCCATATAATAAGGATATTGAGGTGAGGGACGGGCATATTGGTTTAATTCCCCGTCCAAAAAATAAAACATCCAACCTGTCTATTGATGTTCTTTTTTCTTCGTTAGCTGAAACGCATAAGGAAAACGTGATCGGTATTGTTTTATCAGCTGCTGCCAGCGATGGCACCCGGGGGTTAATGGAAATAAAGGAAGCCGGAGGAGTAACTTTTGCACAGGACGATTCGGCCAAATTTAACAGTATGCCTCAATCTGCAATTGCAGCAGGGGTGGTTGACTTTATTTTATCGCCCAAAGAAATTGCAAAGGAACTGGAATGGATGAGTAAGCATCCTTTGCTGAAACGCAAAGCGGCGAAGCTGCTTCCTCCGGAAGATGAAATTGAAAACAGCGACCCCAATTTAAAAAACATCCTCCAGCTTCTGGCTAAAAAAAAGAGCGTTGATTTCAGCCACTATAAAATGAATACCATTAAGCGGAGGATTCTCCGAAGGATGCTGATTCATAAAATTAAAACATTAAAACATTATACGGTTTTCCTTACACAAAAAAGTAATGAGGTGGAAATGCTTTATCAGGATCTGCTCATTAATGTTACCGATTTTTTCAGGGATACCGAAACTTTCCGGTATTTAAAAACAACCCTGCTGCCCCAATTGCTGAAACGCAAAGCACCGGGTGAAACCATGCGTATATGGGTGGTTGCCTGTGCCACAGGCGAAGAGGTGTATTCCATTGCTATGATGCTGCTGGAAATACTGGACCATAAAACCAAAGATATTCCTTTCCAGATTTTTGCTTCGGACCTTAGCGCGGAAGCAATTGCTGAGGCCCGCATTGGCGAATATACGGTACCCCAGCTTAAAAATGTTTCGCCCAAACGTATTCAGCGGTTTTTTGAAAAAACAAAAGACAAGTACCGTATCTCTAAAGCTCTGCGGAATATATGCGTTTTTGCGCAGCACAATATATTACGCGACCCTCCTTTTTCGCGGATGGATTTTATCAGTTGCCGCAACCTGCTTATTTATATGGACGCCCCCGCTCAGAAAAAAATTATTGAAACCTTTCACTATTCCCTCAATAACGACGGGTGCCTTTTACTCGGTAAATCAGAAACCATAGGAGCATCCACACAACTTTTTTCACCGCTTAATAAAAAGTTTAAGACTTATTCGCGTAAAAAAAGTTCTACGGTACGGATACCAGATTTAACGTCTCACTTTTCAGAACTGCCTGCCCGGCAGACGGCATTAATAGGGGCAGGCAGAAACAGCACCGCTGCTCAACCTCAAAAAAAGACTGCCGAAACGGCCAATAATCTGGGCAGCCAAATTGATGCTGTTTTACTTTCCCGCTATATGCCTGCCAGTGTTGTTATAAGCCGGGATATGGAAGTGCTGGAGTTTCGCGGTTCGACAGAATTATACCTGAAACACCCATCGGGCAAAGCCAGTTTTAATATTTTAAAAATGGCGCATATCGAAATTGCCTTTGAGCTACGGAATGCCATTCATAATGCGATTAAAACAAAAAAGACTGTACGTAAAACAGGTATTGAAATAAAGTCTGATTCCAAAATGCGAATCGTTAATCTGGAAGTGTCTCCTCTTGCAATAGGAACCGGAGAGCCTTTGCTGCTTGTTGTTTTTACCGAGCAAAAGCAAATAGGAATGCCTGAAGAAGGCAACAAAGGAGGAAGAAATAATTCCAAAGCGAAAGATAGAAAGATACGAAAACTTGAAGAAGAACTGGCGGCTGCACGCACGGATATGGGTGCCATTACCGATGACCAGGAAGCTGCGAATGAAGAATTGCAGAGTGCCAATGAGGAAATTGTTTCGAGCAATGAAGAAATGCAGAGCTTGAATGAAGAGCTGGAAACATCGAAAGAAGAAATAGAATCGACCAACGAAGAACTTATTACCAGCAACCAGGAATTGCATGCGCGTATACAGCAGGTGGAAGAATTATATGCTTATTCCGAAGCCATTCTTGCCACCGTTCACGACCCTATGCTCATCCTCGATAAAAACATGCGCATTAAATCTGCCAACAAATCGTTCTGCAAAATGTTTAATGTTATTGAAGAAGAAAGTATAGGTATATCCTTGTATAAGCTGGGTGATAACCAATGGAATATTCCGCGCCTTCGTGAACTGCTGGATGATATTATACCTAAAAATGTGCGGTTTCACGATTTTGAAGTGGAGCACACCTTCCCGGTAATTGGCCACAAAATATTGATTTTAAATGCCCATCGTGTGGTTCAAAAAAGCAGAAATGAAGAGTTAATTGTGCTTGCATTTACCGATGTTACCGAAGTGAAGACGAAAGCAGTTGAACCGCTGGAGAAAGATATCCGCAGGCATATATTAGACAAAGCTGAATTAAAGCGTATAAATCGCTTAGCAGCAGAAACGGTAAGGGCCAAGCAGCAATTTTTGTCGAACATGAGCCATGAGATCCGGACACCTATGAATGCAATTATCGGATTTACGAATGTGGTGCTGAAAACAAAACTGGATGATACACAAAAGCAATATCTGCAAGCCATTAAATCATCGGGCGATGCCCTGATTGTGTTAATAAACGATATACTCGACCTTGCGAATGTAGATTCAGGAAAGATGATATTCGAACAAACCCCTTTCAATTTACTGACTTCTGTTTCCGATACCCTTCATTTATTTAAAACAAAAATTCAGGAAAAAAACCTGGAATTAATTCCTGAATACGACAAAAGTATTCCTGACATACTTATTGGCGACCCGATGCGGCTGCGCCAGATAATTTTAAACCTGGTTGGTAATGCAGTAAAGTTTACTGCACAGGGAAGAATAAGGGTAAGTATTCAGATACTGAAAGAAGAGGCAAAAAAGGTAAGCATCGAATTCATGGTAATTGATACGGGAATAGGGATTCATGAAAGTAAACTGGGACATATTTTTGATGATTTTACGCAAGCAACCGATGAAAGTTCGAGGATATATGGAGGAACAGGCTTAGGCCTTGCTATTGTTAAAAGGCTTGTAGAACTTCAGGGTGGTAACCTTATAGTCGACAGTAAATTTGGTGAAGGTTCTACCTTTGGATTTGTACTGGATTTTAAGAAAGCAGAAACCGTAATAGAGGTAAAAGCAGAAGAAAAACCTGAAACAAACCTGCAGCCATTAGGCATAAAAGTATTGGTGGTGGAAGATGTACCGCTAAATCAGCTTTTAATAAAAATAGTATTGGCTGACCTTGGGTTTGAATTTGATGTTGTTGGCAATGGGAAATTTGCCATAGAAAAACTGTCGCAGAAAGACGCTTACGGGCCAATTAATAAATACGACGTTATCTTGATGGATTTGCATATGCCCGAAATGAATGGATTTGAAGCCACCGATTATATCCGCAAAAAGATGAAATCGCAAATTCCGATTATAGCACTTACGGCTGATGTTACTACTATGGATATTGAAAAATCCAAATCTTTCGGAATGAATGATTATATCTCCAAACCGATAGATGAAAAGTTATTGTACAATAAAATTATGGCTTGCCTGAAATCGTCCAAACAGAAATAAGCTGCTGGAAAATAGGAGGAACATCCATTATTTATGAAGTAAAGGTGCTTTTCTTATCAGAAACAAGAAGAACTATATTCTTAAAACCCTCACAAGAACCCATCAATTTTTTAATCCCTTGCAAATCATTCAAAAAGTTCAATAAATCCAACCTACAGGGTACATACTTATCTATGATAAACAAACATCTTTCATATCGCATCGGAACAATTGATGACGTTGACAAACTACAAGACCTTGGCATCATTTCATACGGACAATTTCAAAATGACATGACTCCGGGCAACTGGGAAGCTTTCAATAACAACTTGCAAGACCGCCAAAAATTTATTGATATACTCAACGTTGCAAAATGTTTTGTGTGCCTTGACAATGACAAAATAGTTGGCGTGGCTTATATCATTCCAAGCGGTAATCCGACAAACCTTTTCAAGTCTGAATGGTCTTATATTAGAATGGTAGGCGTTAATCCTCAATATAGAGGACAAGGCATCGCAAAAGCACTTACAAAAATGTGTATTGATTTTGCTAAACAAAACAAAGAGAAGATAGTTGCATTGCACACTTCAGAATTCATGAACGCAGCAAGACATATTTATGAGGGCATGGGCTTTAAAGTTCTAGAAGAAATTCCGCCTTTGTTTGGCAAAAAATATTGGTTGTATACGTTAGACTTAAACTGACAGTATCTTTTGCTTCTATAAGACAGCCAAAAAGGAAGTATTTTTAAGTTTAATTTAATACAATTGAAAGGTACTCAAAGTGTGGGGATTGTTCCTTGATTATTGCCCCTTTAGGGATCAATTTCCAGTTCTTAGAATTCAAAGCCATCGGAAATCAGCCAACAAGTTCGATATATCAAACCTATTAGGTAGACAAAATCAGCGTGAGTGCAAGAACAATAGCTCAGGCACTCAAACTGATTTTTCCTCGTTACTTCCTCAGGCTAATTTCAGGTAGTGAATTAGTAGAAGAATTGTTCATGTGTAATTTTACCATCCTTCACTTCATACACACAAAGTTCATTCCAAACCACTCTGCCCATTCCTTTCAAATTCGCATCTAATTTGCAAACAAAACAGAAATGGTTACCGGCAACAATCGGGTCTTCGAATGAACCGCTATGGCGTTCTTCAATTAAGGACGCGAAATGCTTCCCTTTTGCCAAAACTGCTTCTTTGCCTATTGCAGGTGGTGTTGGGGAGTGTTTAGGTTCAAAACTCTGAACATCATCAGCAAAAAGTTCTTGTTGTGATTCCAGAATTTGGCCTTTACGGCAAAGTTCAACTAATCTGTTTGCAACCTCTTGGGTTGTCATTGTTTTTGTAGTCATTTTAATTGTTTTTTAAGTATTTGAACATTTGAATTACACTCCTATGACGAATAGGTTTTCTATAACCGGACAATTTTGGAAAAATATTTTTTGGGTAGGGTAGAAGGTAGGCACCTTAAGGATACAAAATGAGTGTGGGAGCGAGAGCATAAAAACGAACAATGGTTTTAACCCGACATCACTTTTCTCTTTTGGTTTTCTCAAATCTAATCGCTATTTTTGCTTCAACCATTAATACTTTCCCCGCTATGAAAAAACTACTTGTTCTCTCATTATCAGTTTTTAGCTTTTCAGTTTTATCGTTCTCCCAAACATACACCATCAGTACATTTGCAGGTACCGGCTCTCTTGGTTTTTCCGGGGATGGAACTGCTGCCACTTCGGCTAAATTGTTTTATCCATATAGCACAACTGTAGATGCAGCCGGAAATGTTTATATAGCTGATATTGATAACGAACGTATCCGTATGGTAAACACCAGTGGCATTATTTCAACCTTTGCAGGGAATGGAACGCAGGGCTTTTCGGGTGATGGCGGAGCTGCTACCTCTGCTGAAATAAATCAACCGACAGAGGTGTATGCTGATGCTGCAGGTAATATTTATATTTCAGGCGACAGCCGCATACGAATAGTGAACACAAGCGGAATCATTTCAACCTTTGCGGGAAACGGTATTAGTGGCTTCTCAGGTGATGGAGGACAAGCTACTGTGGCTGAGTTTAACACGGTTGGAGGCGTAACACAAGACCCTTCAGGAAATTTTTATATAGCAGACGGGAACAATCACCGTATTCGTATGGTGAACACTTCCGGAATCATTTCAACCTTTGCCGGAAACGGAACTCCCGGCTATAATGGCGATGGAGCACCTGCTACATCTAAGGAACTGAATTACCCCGTAAGCGTGAGTGCTGATGCAGCAGGCAATGTTTATATTGGTGATTATTTTAATGATCGGGTACGTATGGTAAATACGTCCGGAGTCATTTCCACCTATGCAGGTAATGGAACACCTGGTTTTTCGGGTGACGGCGGAGCTGCCAGTTCAGCTGAATTAAATTGGCCCGATGGGATTTTTGTGGATGGTTCGGGAAATCTGTTTATCTCCGATGAAGTGAATGTCCGTATTCGTATGGTGAATACAAGCGGCATTATCTCAACTATTGCAGGTAACGGTATTCAGGGCTTTTCAGGTGATGGCGGACCTGCCACTGCGGCTGAAATGGATAACATCATGGGTGTTTCACTGGATATTTATGGAAATGCATACATACCTGATTATACCAACGACAGAATAAGAATGTTAACCAATGTTACCACAGGTATTAACAAGTTGGCAGTTGACAACGGACAGTTGACTGTTTATCCAAATCCGAGCAATGGCATATTTACGCTAGAAGGCATTACCCAGGGTTCAACGGTACAATTGTATGATGTAACCGGAAAACTGATAGAAACCAAAATCAACCTGGAATCAAACTTTATGCAATTCAACATGTCCAACTTCGCAGATGGAATGTTCCTGCTGAGAATTGTTTCGAAAGAAGGGGCAACATTGGCGTTGAAGAAAGTGGTGAAAAACTAAAAATGGAAAGTTGCCGAGTTTACCGTTTACTATCCTTAAAAATTATTCAAAAAATTAGGTAATAATAACCCTCAGAGTACAAAATTTGAGTGAGGGAACATTTTACTGTAGTTCTTCTTTCCTTTCTCACGTGTTCGTTTACCTAAATCATTACATTTGTAAAAGCCTATTTAAAAACAAATCATATAATACAAATCAATCATGAAAAAACTTATCTCTTTACTAAGCGTTTCTTTACTTTTATTTATCGGCAGTACCAATCTTTCAGCCCAGGAAATCCGAAATTCATCGGGCAGCAGTACCGGAAAAATAGAATCGGACGGTACCATCCGCAATAGCTCGGGCAGTAGTGTTGGTAAAATTGAATCAGACGGAACCATTCGCAACAGTTCAGGCAGCAGCATCGGCAAAATTGAATCAGACGGAACTATCCGTAACGGTTCGGGCAGCAGCGTTGGCAAGGTTGAAGACGATGGAACTGTACGTAACGAATCGGGCAGCAGCATAGGCAAAATTGAAAGCGATGGAACCGTGCGTAATAGCTCGGGCAGCAGCATTGGAAGCGCAAGTGGTGTTCCTAAAGGCTGGGCTGCTGTTGTGTTTTTCTTCTTTTATTTTAATTAATAAAGGATGAGGCAATAAAATTGCGCTTTAGAAAAGCGAAATGCCATTAAAAGGTATCTTGCATTTGTAAGCTGATAGTAAATTCAAGTTAAGAATAATTAAATTTTTACCCCATGCCAAAGTATGTAATTGAACGGGAAATTCCCGGAGCCGGAAAATTGACCGCAGAACAATTGAAAGCAATTTCTCAAACATCGTGTGGTGTATTGAGCAAAATGGGCCCTCAAATTCAGTGGGTGCAAAGTTATGTAACGGATGGTAAAATCTATTGTATTTACAATGCCCCGAATGAAGAAATGGTGCGTGAACATGCTAAACAGGGCGGGTTCCCGGCCAATTCAGTAGCAAAAGTGGCATCTATAATAGACCCTACCACAGCCGAGTAACTATCCCGCATACTTATTGGCTATGCTAATAAACCGGCAGGATGCAAAATAACCGGGAACGTGGGTTCGATTTTTCGAACTCACGCTCCCTTTTTACTTTGTAATTATTTAACCACAACAACCTTGTAAGAGCGGGTAAAGTTCATTTCTGTAATGTTCAGGAAATAGATCCCATTGTTAAAAGAATCATCAGTTACATCAAAATATAATTGATGCTCACCCGTGGTTAATAGGCCTTGAAATAGATTTTTTACCAGCCTTCCTGTAAGATCATAAGCTGCAATGCTTATATTTTCAGACTTGGAAAGTGTAAAGGAAATTGCGGAAGATTTAGTAACCGGATTTGGAACGATCAATTTGTCGATATAAGTTGCCGGATTTTCTATCCCACTTGGATTAAACGGAATTACTTTCATGTTATCAGCCATAAAAACTACACCCCAATCCTGACACCTTGACGGGTGACTATAAAAGTGAACAACTACGCTGTCTATCCCCAACGTATTACTGCACTTCAGCGTATCTACAGGCCATGTGCCGGGAACACTTGCAATGGTATATGTAGTAGCCACTAAATTCCCTTTCAGATAAGCTTTAGCCTGCATGGTTGCTGATGTATCACAAGCTAACTCCTGAACAGAATACATAAGGGAGAAATCAGTGATCTTCTGGTCGAAACTGATAAGCAGGTCAGCCAGGTTGATGCTACTAGGGTCGATAACATTTCCGGAAAACCCTGCCGGTGTGAAGCCAAGCACATTCGCGGCCTGTATGGAATAGCTGGAACCTGTTCCGGATAAATGTGCAGTAATACCGCTAACGGTGGTGCTCACAGGGAAAGGGGTATATTGAGGGATATTGTCGAAGGTGAACAGTACTGTTTGAGCCCTGACAGAGTAAGTAAAACTGAGCATAATTGCCATAATTAGGGCACCTCCTGTCTTTAAAAAGCGGTTCCTATCAGGCATAGGAAATAATGTCGATTTTATTCCGGTAGTAGTTTTCATAAGAATAGAGGATTGGTTTAATTTATATAGCAAAATTAATGCATATGTAACCCGGTAAATATGATAGATGTTATGTAAAACAATACGACTTTCACCGTTTTGCATGAAAACTAATAGGGTGTTCAACATGGTTTTTGTCACCCATCAAACTTATTTTGTTTATAAAGCCAAAGTGCCCTTAGGAAAATGTGTTTCCTAAGGGCACTTTTGGTTTCTATTTTAGTTGCCTACTGTTTACTAACCTTTTGATAAAAATTTCCTGTTCCCGTTTTTACTTCAATTAAATAGATGCCTCCGGATAGATTAGTAACATCTATATTCTCGGTACTATTCTTTAATTTATTTGAATAATTTTGAGAATAGAGCACCCTTCCGCTCATATCATAAATTGAGATTTTTTCAATTGAACCGCTAATATTTGATAGGTCAACACTGATTTGGTTTTTTGCCGGATTCGGGTATACTTTTATTCCTCCCGTGGCTTGCAAATCATTTATACCGAGCGTTCCCCGTTGTGATGCAAAAGTTAAATTGTCAATTTTAAATGTTGAGCCGATATATGGTACATATTGTGCATTTACCGTATCATGGTTATGTGCAGATGAGGTGATGTCAATTATAACTGTATCGGGTGTTTGTCCTACATTAAAAGGAATGGTCGCATAAGTCCACGATGAAACGGATGTGATAACGGTAAAATTAGTTCCGTAAATGTTTTGTCCGTTTTTCACAAAATTCACATATATAGCACCTGTATCGGTTGATACCGGGGTATATTTATACCAAAATTCAAGTGTATCTATTTGTTGTGTATAAGCAAAACCACCTAGTTCACGACACATACCATGGCAATTGGGGTAATATCCGGTGCTTATCTGGCCTGGTTGAGGTCCTCCATTTAAGGAGTTTGCAGTCTCTACCTGAAGTGCATAGTTTCCCGCATGACGGTCGGAGGTGCGGGTTATGCCGGGGTAATTAATATACCATCCCACAGGGATGTTCACCGTATCAATATTCCAATTCTCAAAATTGCCATTCAGCGAAGCCGGCTGGTTGCTTCCGACCCCCGTAAATGTAACGCTGTCTATCACTAAGGTGCTTCCGGGCACTACACCTTTACTGTAACTTTTGTTGTTTTGGCTCAGAATAGCCTTTGAAGAAACAGCACCAAAAATTACACTATCCGGAGTTTGAGTTAATGGATGTGTAGTGTAATAGGAGCGAAGTGTATAAGTGGAGGTGGAGTTTGAACTCGGGATAACAATATTGAATGAATCAATAATTGTACCTGCAAGTTTAAACATAACAAAAACGACGGCTGAATCTACACCTGAAGTTGTGTATTTATACCAGAACCTTAAACCAGTTGGTTTTTGAGTATATGGTATGCCACCACTCAGGCCATTTTGGTTGATGTTCGCATCAACAATTAACCCGGGTAAGGTGTCAGTTCCATTAAGAACCG
>CAIPDV010000074.1 GCA_903863935.1 uncultured Bacteroidota bacterium | reverse complement strand
TAATACCGGTAATGTATTCACCTTTTTTAGTTGGTCGAAATGCATGTCGCGGATATCAAAAGGAATGCATAATGCAAAAAGGAATAACATACTTCGTGCAAGTATGAATAAAACAGATGGTTTATATAAAGAATCAAGAGGTTCAATGCATAGAACGGGTAAAAATGTAGTTAAAATTGAAAAGGCTAAAGCAATCCAAAAGGGTTTCAACCAATAGATATCGCGGAGCCGTTTCAAGCCTTTTTTTGTTGGAATAACCGGAAAGGTATAGCCCAAGCCCAGCAAACCGACAGGTATTAAAATAAGCCATGTTCTTATTGGCAGGTATATGAGTTGTAATGTTCCAACAATAAATGACAAGGCAATAATAATGTAGTAAATTTTTTTATTCGTATTCATCCAGATGTTGGCTCCAATTTCATTCTCATCTTCTGCAATAAATCGCTTTTTATTTATTCTGTGAAAGCAATAAAATAGGAGGGTGGCACAAAAAACCAGAATACAGGCATGAAGATTCCCATAATTACCAAAAAGCAAAATAGAGGTCTTAATGGTATAAGCAGTAACGCATAACGCAATAAAGATATTGGTGTATATAAAAAAACGAATCCCGCTTAAAATGCGGGAAACGGAGTTTTTCATTGATTGTTTATAATTGCATAATGTATTACCGTGCCTACAACTACACCGATGCCACCCCAAAGCATAGCCCGGAGAGTTCGTTTGCGGCGGGCTACAAGGGCATAGCCATATAGGTAGCTGTCGTGGTGTACATTCTCTAAGTGCTTTACACTTTTATGGCGTATTTTAACATAATTGTATGACATAAAACCTGCGAATACAAAGGGAGGGGCAAGGGCAAAGAACGATCCAACAATACCGGAAGCAGTACCAACAGCAAACGAAGCTGCTGAGGTTCCGAAAGCGTGATAGCCATGTTCTGCGTCCTGTTCACCGGCAATAAAACGGCGGGCTTCCTCTACTGTCATATCATTACCTATTAGGGTATCATAAAAATATAGCACTACCTGTTTACCGCTTCTGCCAAATGTAATTTGAAAGATATCCTCTTTATCAATTTCAAATTTTTTGTGTTTGCGGGAATGGGCTTTTGATACCTGAATACTATAACCTATTGTATCTACAACGTGCGCTATTAAAACTTTGCCATTATTAAGAAGTACTGTATCCGGAATATCACTGGGGATAATAGTGCTATTGGTTTGGGTATAACCAAGTGAAGTGCAAAAACTAAAAACTAAAAACAATACAATTTTTCTCATGCGTTTATTCGGATGGGTAAATATAGGTAGCTTGTATGATGTACCAAGCTTTTTTTAACATTGCTTAACGCGAAAGCCTGATTTATATGGAAAATAAATCAGGCTTTGCAAAAAAACGTGCTGGTGTTTATACCAACTTACTGAACCATTATTTTTCCTTCACCAAGCACTTCTGAAGATTGGCTGATTACTTTGTAAAGGTAAATTCCGGAAGGCTGAACACCAATATTGATACTGTTTTCACCTTCAGGGTTACGAAGCATTTGAGTAAAAACCTTTTCTCCAAGGATATTGTATACTTCAAATGTTACCTGATATTCTTTATTCAGCCCTCCATTACAAACTACCGTAAACTTACCATTAGTAGGATTCGGATAAACTTGAATATTTCCCGAAATTGAATTTATTTCATTTGCTCCGGTACTTACTAAACTACCCATCCGTAGTCCGTTACCAAAGCTATTAACCCATATTTCGTCGGAATTGTATGGGTTAAAATAAACCCTGTTCGGTTGGCGGAACGGATACTGAGGCAACAAGGTAATGGTTGGGTTTGAAGCTTCAATATTGGAAGAATACCATAACCCTTCCTGTTGGGTGGTAATATAAGCTACACCCTGATGTTTCGGGTCGAATGTAATGGAGTAAACTTGTGCCAGTGTATCAATACGGGTCCAGGCAACACCTCTGTTGGTAGTGCGATAAAGCCCGCCAAGCGTGTTGTTAGGGCCACCCCAATTATCAAATACTCCGGCGTACCATGTATTTTGATTGGCATCCCAGGGGTCAACTACCACATCCATGGTCCAGTATTTCATACCCGCATCGCTGCGGTCTACCCATGTTGTACCCTGATCGGTACTTACAAATACGCCTGAACTATCTGTAAATTTCCCCGAAGGGTTTATTCTTGCACAATAAGAGGCAATTAATGTTCCGTCATTTAATACCCTCAGGTTAAAGGGATGACGCTGGGTTCTGGCCGGATCATTGCAGCGGGTCCATGTAGCTGTGTTGTTGTTCTGAATATTATTTGAAACCCAAATTCCGCCCATGGTTCCTGCACCGGAGTGGTTTATTACACTTGCATACATTCTGGTAGAACTGGTAGGGTCGAGCGCAAGCCAAATTACAGGCTTGCCAAAATTGTGCATGGTGCTAAATGTATTTCCTCCATCCGTTGAATACTTCACTTCTCCCGTTCCTCCATCCAGTATGTTGTCTTTCAAGCGTGTGCTTTCATACATATCATGAATGCTGGAAGTTGCCGCATATATTACATTATTGGAAGGGTTTTTTACGAATTTGTAAACTGTGTTATAGCCCAACCCGGGATTATCTGCCCATGAATTACCGCCATCAGCACTTCGTAAAGAAGTTATGTCAGTACAGCCTGAAAACATATGCAATGAATCATACCACATTAAATCCCAGTGTGCAGTTACTTCAATTCCATTCGGGTGATAGTATTTTCCTTTCGGTGTTATTGCATTAGCGGGGTTTAGGTCGGTTCTGGGAGCGTAAGCAGCTTTCCATGTTTTTCCTCCGTCAGTTGTAAGATGGGTAAAGCCTTCGCCAGTGAGCACAGCACAGTTTGAATCAGAAGCACAAACATTAAACCCAAAAGTATATTGGTCGAAGCCCCAGTTCTGATCACCACTAATACCTTCCCAGCCCGTTTCTATATTCAGGTTGTTAGCCGTGTTGAAAACATGAACCCAAGCTCCTCCTGCATTTACTGTTTTTAAAACTTCCGGATATTGGGTTGTATTATCGTTACCTGCTATATAAGCCACATTAATATTATTGGCTGCCATACTTACAAAAAACGGCAAGTCATTTGCCAGAATTCCGGTTTCTTTTTTAGTCCAATTGGTAACACCATAATCCATGGAATACACATTTGCATATCCATTATTATTATCGCCTGTTTCTCCAACGTATATATCGGCAGAAGCTTGGGTAATACAGAAAAATCGTGTAGTTCCTCCTGATTTAGCCCCTGCACAGGATAGGATTCCTTCGGTTCCCGGAATACCTGTCATGCTAGGGCCAGTCCATGAAGTGCCACCGTTTGTGGAGACTAACAAACCGATATTTGTACAGATATAAATATTCGATCCATCCCAAAAAGTGCCAGCAATATAGGCCCCTGCACCGGTATGGTCAGTATAAAAAGCAGAACCAAATGTTAATCCTCCATCATTGGAAAAATACATGTTGGAGTAATCGGTAACAACTAATTGGTTTGCATTTTGCGGATTGGCATACATAAGCCAAACCCCGTTTCCACCTGTGGCATCAGTAGTGAAGTTCCAGGTAATACCTCCATCTGTAGATTTGGTAACGTACCCGTTGCTGGTATTATTATCGAAAGTTATGCAATAACGAATGTTCGGATTGTTGGTGAATTGCACCATGGAAGGATGCCCTGCATTCACCTGTTGAAACCCCACTACATTCCATGAAGCTCCGGTATCGGCAGAATGGTAGAGTCCACTCATATCGCAGGCGACATAAATTTCTCCGGGGTTAGTTGGGTTTATACTGGGTGCATATTGAGCACCACCACCCGAAAGTCCGTGATGGACAAACGCTGATGGCTGTGCTTTTGCAATTCCAAATACTAGCAGCAAAGCTGCCAAGGGTAAAGTTTTAATCATGGCGTTAAAGTTTTAGAGTTTAAAATTAAGAAAAAGAGTTTTCTGTTCTAACACTAATAACGAAAGCACCTCATTAAATGTTGGGGGAAGAATTACTCTTTTGCCTGTTTTGTTTTTGGTACGGTTAATAGTGCTTCATACTTAGCTGTTTGCATCATCTGGCCTTGCCGGGGATGATTGGCTGCTGCGGCTACACAAGTAATTTTAAAATAACAGGGTGTGCCAAAAGTTGTTACAGGGTCGGTGTGTTGTTTCATATCGTTCCAGGTAAATAAGATCTGTACAGTATTTGCGTAATAGGTATATGTCATTTGCGCATTAAGCACCGTATCTGCATAATAGGTAGATGGAAGTGGTGTCCATGCTTTTTGATTGTCGGTACTTAAAAATACTTCGGCGAAACCACCATTCGAAATAAATGAACTGCTTAGGGTAGGGTCTATAAAATCAACATACCAACCAATGCCCGGTAAATAGGTCCAATCAGAGGATGAATGTGTACTGTCTGAGGCGGTTTTTACATTGGCATTTCCCTGCGCACCATTACTGCCGGGGTTTCCTTGAGGTCCCTGAGCCCCATCCTTTGAACATGCAGCAATAAGTAGAATTGAAATAGTAACCGGAATAAAAAGCAGGTTGATTTTTTTCATGGATGAATGGAATTGAATGTAGTTTATTTAATAGTTGAAACAGGTTAAGTTTAAGGATAATTCAGGGGTTTTAAATCTGTAAAGGTTTTCAGAATGTAAAAACGTTGTTTGTGTTTTAAACGGTACGAAACCATTGCAGCACCTTTGAACTGCCTTATATGAGCAGGCGTTGTTGTTGTAGCTTTTACTGTATCTTTTTCCGATACACCCGGCCCACGCCTGAAATCGTGGTGTGATTCATTTATAGTAACGGCATATTTAATTATATGGGTAACTGAATCTACTGTTCTAATATAAGCCCTGTTTTTACCTGAAAAATCAGGAACATAATAAGCATTATTCACCCAAATTGTGTCGGGAATTACCGATTTTGATTTGGTTTGAAATTCGAAATTGTAATAAACCCCATGCTGACCAACAACCCCACCAGACCATTGCTGACGGGTAGCTTTGGTTACCTTTAAGGTTTGAGCTGAACAAAGGGAAGTAATTAGAACACATAAAAAAAGAACTTGTTTTTTCATAAATAAAGGTTTGTTCAGGGGATTACTTTTTAGGTGCATTTACTCCAGCCAGCTTATATTCACCATTTTCAAAGATATAAAGAAGATTCATAAAGAGCGGTTTGTCGGGAGCACCTGCTTTAAAACTAAGCACAATTTGCCCCCTGTTACCTGAAGTGTTGAAATTTTGGAAGAAAAGTTTGTAGTCATCAATATGGCCTAATGAATCTACGTATTTGAAAATCTTTTCTACTTGTTTGTAGTCTATCTTTTCTTTCATTTTTAAGGCGGACAAGTCATATATTTTATGGTACTCCTTTTGTTTGAGCAAAACCCAAAAGCCGTTTGAAAGCTCATTCAGGAAAGGTATTTTGCTGAGACTATCAACCACTACATTCACCGAGATCAAAGGATTAATACTGGCCGAATTGGTGGTAATGCAAAGGTCCGCTTCATTCGCTTTACCGCTCAATTTTTCAAATGTTCCATGAATGATATAATTATGCGCCCGCTCATTCTTTTTTATATGAAATCCATCTTTAATGCTGGTAACAGTATAGGATTGTAGTTTGCCAAATAAATGCTGCACATATTGGTTGTAATCATCAATAACTGCAGCGGGGGAGTGTGCTTTAAGGTTGGGTGCAGCAAATTCAAAAGCAGGTTTTATATCTCCCTTTTGGAATAAAGAAATCATAAAACTTACAAACTGTGTTTCGGATGAATCAGTTTGAAGATTAATAAAATAAGGCATATTGCAATAATATTTTTCCTCCGGTTTGCCATACAGTTTTTTAATTTCGGCTGTGTCTTTATACAAGTTGGAGTCAGCATAAATAAGATATTGCCAGGCTATGCTATCGTATAAAGTATGTAATGTTATAAAATGAGAATTTGTATCATTTTGAGAGTAACGTACTTTATAAGTTATACTCTTCTCATCAACAGAATAAACAGAATAATAGGTTGAAGCGAAGTAGATTTTTGATGAATCTTGAAATCGGTTTCTATCTTCATCCAAAACATAATTTAAATGTGTTACAAAGTTGGCTGAATCTTTCCATGCAATTTTAGAAACTATACAGGTATTCCCTCTCACGTCTGCTGAAATCCAATATTCTAAACCGCGATAAACAACAATAGTATCCGATGGTGTATAATAATAAAATGCTCCTCCGTTAAAATTACTGCAACTAAGTTTTGCAGTTTGCGCATTTGCAGTTAATAAAGTTGATAGAAATAGAGTGAGGGCAAGGAAGGTTCTTTGCATTATCGTCGTCAATATAGCTGCTAAAGTAAGCGATTTAAGGTTTCTTAACAAGGATTAGGTAAATTAGCTGTTAAATTTGCACCTTTCTTTTACAAAATTGAAGTACAGGACTTTTCATATTTTTTTGTTATTGCTGGTATTTTCAATTGCCGGTAATGCGCAAACTGATAACATTACTATTAAGGGTAATGCAGTAAACACAGCCGGCAATAGTGGCCTTTATCAGGTTGTGATTATTAACCAACGTACTTCAACAGGTATGATGGCTGAACCCAATGGGCACTTTACCTTAAAATCATTAAGGACCGATACAATTCTTGTTAGTGCTTCCGGTTTCAGTGTAAGGAAAATCTGTTTTAAAGATTCAGGGAATAAAAAGGAATTTACCGTTAGAATTGTATTGGATAGTATGAGAACTACCCTTTCTGAAGTAAAAGTGTACCCTACCAAAAATTTACGGGAAATAAACGATGAACGTAGCACCCTGGGGCATGTCCGTAATACGGATTCTTACCAGGATATTAATGCCATTGGGTCGCCTATTGAGTTTCTGTATGAGCGTTTTAGCCGACTGGAGCAGTCAAAACGCAAAGTTGCGCAATTAGAGAATGAAGACAAAAGAAGAGAGGTGTTGAAAGACCTTTTCCATATTTATATACGGCATGATATAATTAACCTGAGTAGCGAAAAGTTTGAGCATTTTATTGACTACTGCAATTTTCCCGACGATTTTATTAAGAACGCTACAGATTATGACCTTGTGATGGCCATCAAGTTCAAGTATGAGCAATTTGAGAAAATGCAGGACTACGTTTCACCGTTTAGAAAATAGAACTCTATACTAAATTGATTCCTGCGGTGAAATAAAAGATAATTTCATCTTTTGAAGAAAACCCGGACTCTATATTATTTTAATATATTTTTGAATTAATACATTTATTTTTTGAGATTTATCTTTTGAAATTCAATGGATTAGTTTCAAAAGTGATTTTTTGCCATTTTACTATTGATATATATCATAAGGTAGCATGGGAAATTGAAATAAAATTGTAAAAATTTTGGAATGGATACGATTGTCCAGATATCGGATAACTTAAAAACAGAGATAACTAAGATACTTCCCAATCTTAGAAAAGATTTGCAAACAGAACTATACACCAGCATTGGATTTACTCCTAAGTCTGCTTTTTTCTCCGATAATAAAGTATTGCACGCATTTTACAACGAAGCCGGAAAATACCTTTCATTGCTTGGTCACACAGAGCAGGAAGTGGAGCATTTTATAAGCGGCGAACTTCACGCAACAGAAGAAAACCTGAAAAAAATTCATAGGATTGCCACCCTTGCACTTGTGCAATTGGCAATGTGGTAGCCTATTTCGCGGGATCGTAATCAGTATTCATTTTAACTTTCGTCAATAAGAGTATCTTTGTACCTCAGGTGCTGTTTAACAATAAAACTAACGAGGAATGAAAAGATTTGGCCTGGTATCAATTGTACTGAGTTTCCTGCTTTTTAATTCATTTAAAATAGCTACTGACGACACAGGGTTTTTATCCGTAGTTGATCAAGCTGCTATAAAATTTAGCAGACCGGCTAATACAACCGAAACAAAAGTGGTTACCAACGATGAACTGAATTACCAATACGCTTTAGTTGATACCGTAAGTAAAATTGAAATTCGGTACCTTGTTTATCCTTTGCAAGATTTAATTAAGAAATACAGTGGCTCGCATGCCGATACCGGGCAACCATTGATTGACCCCAATATGATCCATACAAACTTGTTGCTTATTTATTCTTACAGGATACAGGATAAAGAGTTGAATATTCAGCAAACAATGCCCGAAGTTCATGAAATTCCCCATGGAACTGTTGATCAGGAGTTTAATGCCGATTGGGCAGCCGAAGTAACCGTTCAGCCTTGCGATGAATTTGGGCAGAAATACAAATATTGCACCATGTTTGCCATGCACAAAGAGAACACTGCAGATGCATTTATAATGTATTTATATAATAATAAGGATACATATACAGAACTTGTAAAGCCTGACTACCACAGCCTGGTATTCAAAAAGAAGTAGTAGGTAATTATTTGAATGTAAGTGTTTTAGCAAGACTACGGAATGCATCCATATTCTTTTCAAAATCGGATGTTGCTATACCTAAAACCAGAATTGCTTTTTTGCCATTTACAATAGTTAATCTATAAACCATTGCTTTCTTATTATCAATTTTAGCATTCACTTCATCTTCCAGGGCACTTAAGTCACCAATCTGTATTTCCGATTCTTTTTTCGTTTTTGCATCTGTAATTCCATATTGTTCGTAGGAACTTAGTATAGCCCTGGCTATGGTTTCATCGCCTACCGTATATTCCGATGTGAACGGAAGTACGGAAACAATAGACTCCCCTGAATATTCATCTTTAATAACCCCTTTGGTTGAAAAAATATAAAAATCGTTTTTGCATTTTGCAAAGCGATAATTGGAGTTAGTATCACCGATATTGAAAAATGTTCCTGCAAACGGATCTGCTTTTAAGCTTTTGCTATAGGAGGTTGATAAAAGTGCTGATTTTAATTGGGCCGCATCCGAATCATGATTGGCGGGGCAATTGGCAATCATCATCACTGAAAAGGTGGAATCGCCAAAAACAAGGTATAATGATTTTCCTCCTCCGTTGTTTTGAAGGGCCGCATATTTTGCCTGATAACCGGAGATGTTTATTTTTTTATATTCCTGAACTTCGCTGCCACCATTCTCCAGCGATAAGCGGGTGAAGGTCTGTGCATATTTGAAGTAATTAGTGTTATACGGATCAATTACTTTCACATGAATATCTTTAGATTTTTCAATTCCTTTAAAATTCCCGGATATCCTGAATCCTTTGGGTAATACCAGTGATATATGTGTTCCGGGAATGGTAACAACAGGGTTTTGCCCGTTCAGGATATTGCAGAGCACTATGCAAACAAATAAAAATAGTGCTTGCTTAGTTTTACGGTTATGAATTACAATCATTTGAATGAAATAACGGAAAGATTATACTATGCAATATTATGCATAATCTTCTGAAATAGGAAGCATCTAGCTTGTAATTTGGTCAAGAATTCTAACTGAAGGATTAAATAGGGGAGATACTATTACTTCTTCTTTTCGCAATTGAACATCCAATGTATGCCATACTTATCTGTAAGCATACCAAAGCGTGCACCCCAGAACATATTGCCCAGAGGCATGGTAGTTTTACCTCCTTCTGCCAGTTTGGTATATGCAGTTTCCATTTTATCTGCATCATCCCATTCAATGGAAAGGGAAATGTTGTTTCCTACAAGTGGTGCCATATCAGGCATAGCATCCGATGCCATTAGTAAATAATCTCCAATTTGTATGCGGGCGTGAAGTATTTTTTTCTTGTATTCATCACTTACCTGCATGGGCGAATCTTCATAACGGCCAATCGAAATGATATCACCTCCAATGGAATCTTTATAAAAATTCAATGCCTCCTCGCAATTACCATTATAGGTAATGTATGGAATCAGTTTCATTAGTAAATTAGTTTAACAGGTTTAACAAATATAATGATTTATTGGGTAGATGATGAATGGAGTGAAAAGATTGCCTTAAATTTTGATTACAACAACCATTTTTCGTCATGACGTTTATTCATTAAATTTCTTATTTTGGCATGGTAAATAAATGAGATAATGAGGAAGAAAATTTTGCTGCTTGGCTCCGGGGAATTAGGACGGGAATTGGTAATAGCCTTACAAAGATTGGGCCAATATGTTATTGCTGTGGATAATTATCCGGGTGCACCGGCTATGCAGGTTGCACAAGAGTTTGAAGTAATAAATATGCTCGATGGTTTTGCATTAGACCAGGTGGTTGCCAAGCATAAACCCGATTTGATTGTTCCGGAAATTGAAGCCATACGCACGGAAAGGTTTTATGAATACGAGCGTAGCGGAATAACGGTTGTGCCCAGTGCAAGTGCTGCGAACTATACGATGAACCGTAAAGAAATAAGAAATCTTGCTGCAGAGGTCTTGCGTCTGAGGACAGCCAAATACAGCTATGCCAAAAATATGGATGAATTTAACGAAGCGGTGAATAAAATTGGTTTACCCTGCGTAGTTAAACCATTAATGAGCAGCAGTGGTAAGGGACAAAGTGTTGTAAAGGTGAAGGACGATATTGAAAAAGCCTGGAAATACGCTATGGAAGGGAGCAGGGGTGACTATGCAGAGGTTATTGTAGAAGAATTTATTAAGTTCAATTCAGAAATTACCTTGCTTACGGTAACACAGAAAAACGGTAAAACCCTTTTCTGCCCCCCTATAGGCCATAGGCAGGAACGGGGCGATTACAGAGAAAGCTGGCAGCCGTGCCAGATATCTGACAAGAACCTGGAGGAAGCGCAGGTAATGGCTCAGAAGGTGACACATGCACTTACGGGCGCGGGTATTTGGGGTGTTGAGTTTTTTCTTGCAGATGATGGTGTTTATTTTTCTGAGCTTTCACCTCGACCACACGATACGGGTATGGTAACATTGGGTGGAACTCAAAACCTGAATGAATTTGAATTACATGCAAGGGCTATTCTCGGACTCCCAATTCCCGAAATAACACTGGAAAGGGTAGGGGCATCAGCTGTAGTGCTGGCTGAAGAAAACGGAAGGGCTCCTATTTATTACGGTGCCGAGGAAATATTAAAAGAAAAACAAACCGACCTGAGGATATTCAATAAGCCAACCACAAGGCCTTACAGAAGAATGGCTGTAGTTTTAACCTATGATAAAATTGGCAGCGATGTGGATAAGGTAAAGGAAAAAGCTATCAATTTGGCGAAGCTGCTTGCGGTGGAAGCTACAGAGCCAATTTAAAACCACTACATTTTATTTCCCGTCTGAACCTTCCTGCATATTAAACAACTGATGCCCCGGTGGAACAAATACCGGTAAAAAATAGCGCATAGCAGTAGCTTTGCCATTCACCTTGCCGGGTATCCATAATGGCATTTGCCGTATACAACTTATGGCAGCTGAATCCCAACCCGGTGAAGGAGGGCCACTTTCAATACGTATCTTATCGGTTTTTCCGTCCATTTCCACATAAAAGGAAAAATATATGGTGCCTGAAATATCCCTTAATTGTAAGGAATCGGGTGCCTGAATGTGCATAAATAAATAACGCTGGAGTGAATCGTCACCACCCGGAAAAATAGGCTGAATAGTAATTACCTGTTGTTTTGCAGGTGCAGGCTTAATTGCGGCAGCAGGCTTTTGCTGAGTGGTGGTTGCAGGCTTTACCTGTGCATTTAAATTATTCAATGTTGCAGAAAATGGAATAGATAAAAACAATATATAGAGTATTCTTCCTTTTCTATTCACATTAAACTTCCGCATCTTGCAAATTTATAGAAACAATGTTTCATGACCCACTATTTATTTGAACACATATTAACAAATCAAGTTGATAATATATGGATTTTCAAAATTAATGGATCCAGGCACCGGAAACTTTGAAAAATATTTTACGTAATACATACTAAACAAACATACTATATAGTTAATACTAAAAAAGAATAACATATGCACAAAACGACCGCACTAGTTCTAACCATTAAAATTCAAAACTATGAATGGGTACAAAACAGGCGGAAACTGGGCAGATGTTACCAGCACAAGCCGCAATGAAGTAGTCTTCGATGGAAGACACAAGGCCTACGGAGCCTTCTATATCCGTCAGCGTTATTCAAATTCTCTATTAGTCTCACTGCTTTCTTCAATTTCCCTGATGGCACTGTGTGCCATTATTCCGTATGTGATGCGGAAAACCAGCCCGCCACTGCCTCCACCACCCGATAACGATGAAAAAGTTATCCCTTATGTGCTTCCACCAACTTCTACGGTTAAGCCACCACCACCGCCACATCAGCATATTACTCCGCCGCCGCCAAGTTCAACTGATAACAGTTCAACTATTGTGATGATTGAGCATCCGGACACTTCAACTAAGAAATCTGACCCGACTCCGGCTGTTACGCCAGGTTCGGGCCCTCCAAATCCAACCCCTGGTCCTGTAATACCACCGGGCGGAGGTACTTCCGGGCCTCCTGTTCCGATCAGTCACAGGGATACGTTTGTTTTAGTTGCAGGTACGATGCCGAAATTTCTGCATGGCGATCTGAATTCATATCTCAACAACCACATTAATTACCCTGCAGATGAGAGCCAGCGTGGGGTGCAAGGTACTGTGTACGCTTCGTTTATTATTGAAAAGGATGGTTCTATTAGTAATGTTACTCTTAAAAGAGGCGTTTCCAACGGGCCTAATTTAAACAGGGAAGCGTTACGTGTACTGGCCGAAATGCCTAGCTGGTCGCCGGCAAAACAGGATGGTCATCCGGTGCGCATTCAGTTTACCATTCCGATAAATTTCAAATTGAGATAGCCAAATAAAATGATGAGCCATGAATGTTGAATTGGGAACAGAAATCCTGATATATCATTCATGGCTCATCGATTTTTTAGTGTGTAGTTATTCACAAATGAATGTTGAATAGTTGCAAAATAAGATAAATTCAATACTGAAATAAATCTCCTTCTGATACGCCTGTAACCTTTTATTAATAGGTGTTTTGAACGGTTTGCGGGTTTTTTAATTGTGGGGTTATTAACATTCCATGTTGAATAAGTGGCTCTTTGATTTCTTTGTTTACCGCCTTAACTCAGGATAAATTAGCGCAAATTCAAATTAATCAAATGAGAAAACACAATCTGTTAACGCCAATAGCCATCGTTATTTTAGGAGTATTAGTTTCCGGAGAAAGTATAGGAAAGAATAAGCACGTATTAGTAAAACTTAAAGGAAATGTGCTATATGCTGCAAAAAGAGATAAGAAAGTAAATTCAGAAAATAGTGACGCACCTGTTGTTGCTGTTAAGAAAAAGAAAAAACCAGAAAAGCTTACACCTATTGTGGTTGTTGATGCTCAGGCAGCTCCTGAAGTGAATAATACTCCGACAATACAGAATGAAACCATAAGTAATGCAACTCCAATACAGAGTAATACGCCATCTTATAATTTTGATTACGAACAAAGACAGATAGCGATTCATACCAGCATATTTCAATTGTATCCGGGAACGTATCTTGATTCAATGAGTATTGTTAACCAATTACTGAATGATTCAATTCGTAGTGAAATTTTAACAGCCGGTACAGTTGACCGTATAGAGTATTTAAAAAATTGTTTGGAAAGCAGCATTAAGGACAGTATTACATTAGCTAAACTCAGCACACTCTCTTCACCCGATCAACAAGTAGCTTATGTTCCTACAGGAGTTTTAATTGCACACTGTAAAGATGCATCCTCCACTTTATTTATGGATTCAGTTGTAATGGACGTATTTTCCGGCAGCAATTTAGTGGCTTCTGCTACATCCGATAAGGACGGTATTATTTTGGCAAAAGGTGTTCCTGAAGGAAATTATTATGTGGTTTTCTCCAGAAAATCATATGAACCTTATTCCCTTATGAATGTTAATGTGAATACCGCCGGACAATCATATGTGGATATTCCATTAATAAAAGCAAATGGTTATTTAGCGCAATCCATGGGTAAAAATGCTTGGGTGTTTCTTACTACAGGTATTGTTGCAACACTTTTAGTAATGGTTATTTTAGCATATTATCTTGCAAAATATACGTCAAGAAGAAGGTTTGCAGCAGGTCACGGTACGGTTACAACAGCATAAGTATTTTATTCGTTAAAAGGAAGCAGCCCCGATTATTCGTGGCTTTTCCATTTTAGGAAACTGAATGAATACTTCCTTGAACGTGGAAAAAGAAAACTTTACTTTTTCACACTGCTTAGTGTATAAATAGATAATTGCAGCGTAATCCCTCAGGCTATTCCTTTCTACTTTTGGTAGATTAATAATTAGCGATATAATGCCCAAACGTTACAAAAAGCCGGTCGAAGAAACTCAAAACCAAATTGAGGAAGTAAAACCTGCCCCGGCCAAAAAGGCCAAGGCAAAATCTGCCAAGCCCTTAATTAACGTTGCCGGCATAAAAGCTAATTTGGAAAAGTGGAAAGTTGCTCAGTTATCCGGGTTGTTTCTTTTAATGTTCTCTCTTTGTTTATTGATTGCACTTTCATCGTTTCTATTTACTTGGCAGGCCGATGACGCCGAAGTTAGCGGCAGCATATACGGATTTCTTTCTAATCAGGTTAAAACAGCAAACTGGCTTGGTAAGTTTGGCGCCTTATTGTCTTTCGTTTTTATTAAGGAGTGGTTTGGCGTCGCCTCGTTCGGTTTTATTTTACTCTTCTTTTTGATAGGTGTAAAATTGGTTACACAACGTTCTTTATTGCCATTTGGAAAGACTTTCAGGATTACTCTATTTCTAATGATATGGTGTTCAATTTGTCTCGGGTTTTTGTTCCCAACGGGCGATCATGATTTTATGGGAGGTGAGGTCGGTATTATGACTTCGCCCCAATTGAAAGATAAAATAGGCTCTTCCGGAACCATTATTGCACTTGCATTTTTGGCATTGGTCTTTTTGGTAGTTAATAATTTAATGACTTTGAAATTTCCTGTAAAGGAGCCAACAGTAGAAGAAGAAGAAATTCCGGATGAAAAAGAGGAAGAAATTGTTCCTCTTGCGGAACAGCAATCTGTTGAAGCCCCTACCAATACGTTAATAGAACCTGAATTGAAAACCGAAGAACCTTCGAATACCATTGAGTTTGCTGTTGAGGTTCCCGCAACAATTGAAAAGAAGAAAGAAAAAGAAGAAGCGAAAAAATCGGAAGGAGTGGAATTTTCAATAGAGAAAGCACCTGAGGTGAAAGTGACGGAAGATATTACCGAGAAAAATATATCCGATTCCCCATATGACCCAACACTCGATTTATCATCTTATAAATTTCCGCCAATCGATTTATTACCTGAATATGGTAAAGATGAGGTAGTGATAGATGCGGAAGAATTGACCGCGAACAAAGACAGGATCGTATCAACATTAAGGCACTACGGAATTGAAATTAAAAAGATTAAAGCTACGCCGGGGCCAACCGTAACGCTGTATGAAATAGTTCCGCAGGACGGTACACGAATTTCTAAGATTAAAAACTTAGAGGATGATATCGCGCTTAGTTTATCAGCGCTTGGTATACGTATTATTGCGCCTATGCCGGGCTTGGGTACTGTAGGTATAGAAGTGCCGAACCGTAATCCCGGCATAGTCTCTTTAAAAACCATTATTAATTCCGATCAGTTTCAAAAGTCGAATATGGAATTGCCGCTTGCTTTGGGCAAAACAATATCAGACTTACCATATGTGGTAGACCTTACCAAAATGCCTCACTTGCTTATGGCCGGTGCTACAGGACAAGGTAAGTCAGTTGGGTTGAATGCCATAATAGTTTCAATTCTTTATAAAAAGCATCCTTCTCAAGTTAAGTTAGTGTTAGTTGATCCGAAACGAGTTGAGTTATCTTTATTTAATAAAATTGAACGACATTTTCTGGCTAAACTGCCGGATGCTGAAGAAGCAATTATTACCGATACAAAAAAAGTGGTACATACGTTGAACTCTCTTTGCATAGAGATGGAGCAGAGGCTTGAACTGCTTAAAGATGCAGGAGTAAGGAACATAAAAGAATACAATGAAAAGTTTGTTGCACGCAGGCTAAATCCGCAAAGCGGACATAAATTTTTGCCTTATATTGTAGTGATTATTGATGAGTTTGCCGATTTGATAATGACGGCAGGCAAAGAAGTTGAAACCCCATTGCAGCGATTGGCACAGGTTGCACGGGCTACAGGTATTCACTTAATTATTGCCACACAAAGACCTTCGGTAAATATCATTACAGGTACTATTAAAGCTAACTTCCCTGCCCGTATTGCATTCAAGGTTACATCAAAGATTGACTCCCGCACAATATTGGATACTGGCGGAGCCGACCAATTGATAGGGAAAGGAGATATGTTGATTTCAAATGGAAGTGACCTGATACGATTGCAGTGTGCATTGGTAGGCACTAACGAAGTGGAAGCAATTACCGACTTCATTGGCTCGCAGCAAGGTTATTCGGCGGCATTTGCGCTGCCCGAATATGTGGAAGAAGGTGGAGAAAGCAGTGGAGGCGAAATATCGGCTGATGAAAAAGATTCACTTTTTGACCAATCTGCACGTATCGTTGTGGAAACACAGCAAGGTTCAGCTTCGCTATTGCAAAGAAGATTAAAAATAGGATACAATCGTGCCGGACGTATTGTTGACCAGCTTCAATCTGCCAATATAATTGGCCCTTTCGAAGGCTCTAAAGCCCGTGAGGTATTAATAAAAGACATGATGTCGTTGGAACAAAAACTGAAAGATCTGAGTCCTGATAATTTTCAGGAATAGGTCGGAGCCCGACAGGCAAATAGCTGTTTTTATAGATTCAATTTAAATTAGTTCCGATTGGCCCTTTTTTTGTATAAAAATAGATACCTCCTCCGCATACTATCAATAGAAATCCTACATAAAAATTCAGAATATAAAAATACCATTTCTGTCTAACGAGTACTTTTTGAGTTGGTGATGAAGTCTCTACCAGTCTTGGTATAAATGAGCCTTCTAATTTATAACTTGTGTTTCCGTTTACAAATTTTCGGGTTGTTTTGTGGTTTTCGTAATACGAATCGTCAGGTAACTTATTTGTATAAAGCTCTTTTCCGGAGCGGTTGTAACAAACCTGATAGCTGCCTTTCTGACTTGTTATAAGTATGTTCTGTTCGGGAGTAATTTCAATATCCAGGTTTCCGTCTGCATCGGCAGGCCAACTATGCTGAAATTCCCCATCTTTATTGTATACCAATACTTTGCTATAAATTCCCGTATGTATATAAATGTTGCCAGTTGAATCAACTACAAACCCCTGTGTGAATTCTAATGGTGTTTCGCCTTCATAGGGAATACCTGAAAAAGCTATAAGCACCCATGAAAAACAAATGACCATTCCGGAAATACTACAAGACTTCCAAATTCTGGTAATTACTTTTTCTGAAAAAATAGTATCTGTTGAAGCCATTTATGACCTCAAAGATAAAGGATTACACGTGCAATGTTCCTTTCTTAACCAATAAATCTTCTTTCGATTCCTGGTTGTTAGTGTCAACTATGCAGCAATCTACAGGGCAAACTGAAGCACATTGTGGCTCATCATGGAAACCTACACACTCAGTGCATTTGTCGCCTACAATGTAATAACGGTCTAATTCCACAGGGGATTGTGCATCGTTCGCATCAACGGTAAGTCCGCTCTTGGCTTTGAACACTCCTTTAACAGAAGTTCCATCGGAAAAGCGCCATTCGTTGCCGCCTTCATAAATTGCATTATTCGGACATTCGGGTTCACAAGCCCCGCAATTGATACATTCGTCTGTTATTCTTAGTGCCATAGCTTAATTAGATAAGGGCACAAAGATAGGAAAAAGAATTTTGAGATGTTAGGTATGGACTGCTTACAAAATACTTTTTGTATTTTATTTATTTTTCTACTCGTCTCTGTTCATCAGAAAGCGGAAAGACAGACCCATTGAGGCATAATAACTATTTCCATAACCTGCCCGTATATCTAAGCCCATCCATTTGAGGAAATACCAGGAAAGTCCGGCATAAACATGGTAATTAAAAGTACTTAAATTAACGGTGGCAGCATCAACCGGAGACAAATCGCCGGAGGCACTTAAATTAATGAAGCGATAGCCTAGCATAGCACCAAAATAAGGCAAGAAATGCTCATTGTTACCAAAGTGGTATTCGGTAGATAATCCGAATGTTACTATCGAAACAGAATAATTATACCCATAAATAGTATTGGCAGTATCTGCCCAAAAAAAATCTCCGGTATTAGCTTGTGAATAAGAACCGTAAAAGGAAAGCAGCCCTTTACTTGAATAATTATATCCTAACTCAAAATAAACAGGGTTGAAATTGCCGTTATTAGAACCATATCCCATGGCTTTAATTGAATTGCCGATTAAGTTAGGCAAACCATATCCTGCATTAAGGGTAAAATGAAGCGGTGGGGGCGGTGTGTCTTCACCTGTAAATGTTACAGATTGGGCGATTAGCGGGCTGTTTGCATAAATCAGCGCAAAGAAAAAAAATAACAGAACCGTATTTTTTATTTTCATTTTTACCAAGCCCAACGTTTGTTTAATTCAACTTATTATTCCCGGCGTAAAGATAGAAAAACAAGACCTATCAATAAATACGAATTGTTTTTAACGTTCTGAAAATGTGTTTTACTGAGGCCGGTTTGGAACAGACTTACCATCCAAATTCCATTTAGGGCCTAGAATAAACCATTTACCTTTCACACGTAGTAATGAATAAATATCCAGTTTATGATATTTCTGGTCTTTACTGAGAATGCGCACCGTTGCTTTGCTATGAAGGATTGATGGAACCCCCTTGAAGGGTTCGGATAAAGAAGTATCAACAGTTACAGTTGAATTAGAAAGGTCAATAGTGGCTTCATTAAGCATGGTTACAAGATTTCTGACGGTAGTGCCCCAGCAAGCTTTCATTTTGTTGTTAAGTTCTTTCGTGGCTTTTTCAACTTTTTTCTCAATAGGCATGGTATCCTCTTTATCCATAATGGTTGCAGCGTAGGAAATAACTTCTTCATTAATGAGATATTGAATCAGGGTTGCTGTGTCTTTTGCTGCAAGGGTTTGCATAAAAGCGTTTACCAGCTCTAGTTGCGTATTATACTTATACTTTGATGCGTCAAAGTCATAACCAGATTTTGCTTGTTTTGAAGTGCCTTTGGAATCGGACTTGTTACCGCAAGCTGTTATGATGGTAATAGTTAAAAGTAAGATCAGTGTAGGTACGAGCGTCTTTTTCATTGTAGCATATTTATGCAACAAATGTAATGAATAAAGCTCCGGAACTATAATTTACCAACGATTGGCATCCTTCGGCCTATGCCAAAAGCTTTTGGGGATATACGCAGAATTGGTGCAAACTGATGACGTTTGAATTCAGCTTTATTTATAAGGCTCACAACCCTGTGAATTAGTTTTTTATCTGCGCCTTTCAGTTTTATTTTATCAACTGATTTGTGCTCCTCAATATATTGAATAAGTATTTTATCAAGTATTTCGTACTCAGGCAGGCTGTCAGAATCCTTTTGATTAGGCTTCAGTTCAGCGGTTGGTGGCTTAGTAAGTATGTTTTTTGGAATAATACCGTCCGGGTATTGCCCCAAACCCCTAAAGGGGCTTTGAGTGGCACTATTTAAAGCCCCTTTAGGGGTTTGGGGGGTAGTTATTTCATTCACATATTCAGCTAGGCGGAAGACTTGGGTTTTATACAGATCACCAATAACAGCAAGTGCTCCGCCCATATCCCCGTAAAGTGTTCCGTAGCCTGTTGCCAATTCACTTTTGTTGGATGTATTCAGCATTAAAGCCCCGGTTTTATTGGCTACCGCCATAATAAGTAATCCTCGCAAACGCGCCTGTATGTTCTCTTCCGTAATGTCAGGTTTTAATCCCTTAAAAGTATCAGCCAAGGCCTCATTCATGGCTTTTACTCCACCCTCAATAGATATGTTTTCACATGCAACACCTGTGTTTTTAAGAAGCTGCATAGCATCCTTCATCGTTTCGTCGGAGGTGAATTTGGAGGGTAGTATAACACAGGTTACATTCTCCTTACCAAGGGCTGCAATTGCCAGAACCAACACAAGAGCAGAGTCTATTCCACCACTTAAGCCCAGTACTGCTTTTTTAATATTGCTTTTGTGAAAGAAGTCGTGAATGCCCATTACCAGTGCTTTATAAACAGACTCGGTTATTCTTCTTTCGTCGTTGGACTTGGATGAATACCATACGTTATTGTGAGGAACAAATCGCTCCCTATTAATGGCAACGTGGGACAGAGATTGCTTCGCAGAGCCTCGCAATGACGGATTAATGCCAGTCGGGCTCCTACCGTCATTGCGAGGAACGAAGCAATCTCTGTCAGTACAAGTAACTTTCTTTTTCTCCAGATCAAACACCTGTAAGTCTTCTTCAAATCGGGCAAGCTCGGTAATAACATTTCCCTTTTTATCCACGACGAAGGAATCACCATCGAAGGTTAAATCGGTGTTGGTTCCTATATTATTCACATAGAATAACGGGGTGTTAAAATCTTTAGCAACGGCGCAAGCCACTCTGCGCCTCTCTTCCCAATGGGTGTAGGAAAACGGCGAAGCAGAGATGTTGATTATGCAATCCGTTTTTCCTGCATTCATTTCCTTCAGCGGAAAACGGTTGTGGGTACAGTGGCCCGTTTTATCAGGTAATTGGTTCCAAATGTCTTCACAGATTGTAATACCAATTTTTGTTCCCTTATAGGTAATAAATTTATTTTCTTTAGCGGGCTCAAAGTAACGATATTCATCAAATACATCGTAGAACGGCAAAAGCGTTTTGTGAATAATTGTCTTCACTTTTCCATCCGCCATAAAAAATGCTGAGTTGAAAACTTGTCTGCCGCTCTTGGCCTTGTTTTTGGAGGGCCCGCCAATAATGGCAGCAATGCCCTTACAATCCTTTGCTATGTTAGCGGCGGCTTTTTCGCACTTTTCGACAAACCCATCTTGAAGAAGTAAATCTTTAGGCGGATAACCACATATTGCCAACTCTGCAAACACAGCCAGATCTGCACCTTTAGCCTTTGCCAGCTTAATACCATTTTTTATTTTGGCAACATTCCCTTCAATATTGCCAACTGTATAATTAAGTTGTATAAGTGCTATTTTCATTCTTAAAATCCCTTTAGGGGTAGGGGTGAATTTCTTTATTTAGAAAAGTATTCCAAGCATTAATTCAATACCTTTCACATTAACAGCATTGCTGCTGGTGTTATTCAGGTTTGTAAAGCAGTTATTATAAGTAATGGAGGCTTGCAATGCAGTGCTTCCGGCAATGGAATACTCAACTCCTGCACCAATTATCAGGGATACTCGGAAAAAATCGGTTTGGGAAGATATATTTGCATTATTTCCCGACACTTCATTATAATATGGGGTAGGTGCCATAGAAACAGAATTGTAATTCTCACTGAAATAATTATCTGTGGCTTTTAACCTGAAGCCAAAATTAAGGCCTACTAGCCCATAGTAACGCATGTTTTTGAAAGGAACAGTTTTCAATTTTAATTCAAAAGGTATTTGGAGGTATTGAACTGTTTCATCATGTTTTACAATCGAATCAATAAATGTATTCAAGGCTGTTGTGTTAGTATACTTTGCTCCAATCTGAGTTACCTCAAAGCCAGTTAAGAATCCGTAGTTACGTGTGAAATAGAATTCAAGATTAGCACCATAGCCATATCCGAAGGAAGCTCCATTGGTGGTATTATTGGAGGTATTGGATGTTAGCCAATAAATACCCGGGGTAAAGTTCAACCCAAAATGGAAATAGCGTGCACCCCAAATATCCGGGGAGTTCGCCTCATCGGGTGGGGGAGGAGGACCATAGGAGCCATTCTGGGCTACTAAAGAAAAAGAAAGTAGCGTAAAAACCAATATTGCTTTAAATTTCATATGCTGAATTACGAATGTTATGATTCCTGTTATTAACTTTGGAGCGCAAATTTAGCAAATGGTTTATTCAATAGAGAAAATACGACTACTAACGCTTGCTCTTAAAGGAGATAAAAATCTTTTCAAACGTGTGCGGGAGGAAGCCCCCGAGTTTGCTGCCGTAGGCTCAGCCCTGGTAGGCAGCCCTGATGCTATGAACTGGCTTATAAAGAACGAAAAGACGCTTGCCATTTTTGTAGATGCAGTTCATGGCAATAAAAGCGCAGTGAATATCCTGATGCAGGAAAAACACCCGGAACTGGCTGCTGTGGCTAATATGCTGAATGAAGACGGCAAGGCTGAACTTTGGCTGGAACACCACGGACTAAAGGATTACCTCTATTTTGCCGCCGCCATACAAATAGCCATGGATATGGAAGAGAAGCATAACCTGGCAGGGTATTTTACCTTGTATGGGTAAGATTACGCAGCAATTTTCTTTGCTGTAAAAACCCTTACAGGGTACCATGAGGCTAAAAACCCTATAATAAATACACAAGCTAAAATGCTTATGTAATCGGTTAGTTGAAGTGCAACAGGATAGGCATCCACCACAAAGCCGTCGTTCATAGGTACTATTTTAAACTTTATTTGTATTAAACAAATAATGGTTCCGAGAATCAGGCCTATGGCTGCACCCAGTACTGTAATTAAAATTCCTTCGTACATAAATATTTTCTGAACAGACTTCATTTCCGCACCCATGTTGTGAAGTATGGCAATGTCTTTTTGTTTATCAATGATCAACATCGAAAGCGAGCCAACTATGTTGAAAGTCGCTATTATCAATATAAAGGCGAGGATGATAAACGTCCACAGTTTTTCCGATTTCAATGTTTTGAATAATAATTCGTTTTGTTCGAAACGGTCTTTCACCGCATACTGGTTGCCCAATATGCTTTTTATCTGCTCCTGAACCTGCGCCGAATTCTTCTGATCTCGAAGGCCAATCTCAATAGATGTTACCGATCTGTCGGAATAATTAAATAGCTCTCTGGCAAAATCTACCGATACAATTACATAGCGGCTATCAAAGTCATCGTTGATAGAGAATACTCCACTCCTGTATAGGTGGGTTTGGGTTATGGCATCTTCAGGGTTTATGGATCCATTATCCAGGCCGCGTTTTGGGGCATAACAGGAAACGGAATAAAAGTTCTCATCAGCGGAATTAATTCCAAGTTCTTCAGCTACTCCACGGCCAAACTCACCACAGTAAACCTCTCCATTTTTAAGGAAGTATTTACCAGCTCGTATAAGCGTATCAAAGCGGGTCATGGGTGCGAAGTCATTGCCAACACCCTTAATAAATGCCAAACATTGGCGGTCGCCATACTTTAGCAATGCCTTATCCTGCATGGTTTCATCAAAGTATTTCACACCTTTTAAGTGCCTGATTGAATCAAATACCGGGCCTGTAGGTAGAAATGTTTTACCCTTTAGTACGGTTATTTCAATATCGCCTCCGGCAGAATTGTAGAGGGATTTAACCAGGTCGGATATCCCATTAAAGGTTGACAGCACCACGATAAGCGCCATGGTAATAACCGCAATCCCGCCCAATGCCACTCCCGATATAATGTTGATGGCATTATGCGATTTTTTAGAAACAAGATAACGCCGCGCTATGAAAAGGGAAAGATTCATTGATGCAAAAATACAATAGTTATAAGTTATGAGTTATAAGTTATTTCCAAATTGTAGGGTTCATAACTCATAACTTATAACTCATAACTCTATTTCCACGCTTTCACTATCAACCCCGTGCCGGTAGTGTGGTTGCCATCCCTGTCCATAGCGTTAAGCACAAGCGCAAAAGGGAAAGTAATAAGGTAGTAGAAGGGTAAAATGATTAGCAATGCTTTGCTGGCTGATAACATCTTCATTGGATATTTCATTGACAACACCCAAGAAATATGTCCGGGTTTACCATACGAATATTTGGCTTCTATCTTCGAGAATCCTGCGGTTTTAAGTTTATCCTGAATTTCGTTGATGTTATAACCATTGCGGACGTGTTCACCAATAAAGGATTCTCCGCTGCCTTCTTCCACATCAGAACCACCTTGGTCTGATGGGGTGGAGATAAGCAACATTCCACCTTTATGTAGTGATGCGTAAATGTTTTTAAATACCTGAACATCTTCCAGGATATGCTCCATAACGTCTACTGATAAAGCGAAGTCATACGTATCTGGATGTGTGAAAGCTGTAAGGTCAGCATATTCAAACTTGGCGTTTTTTAATCCTACCTCTCCGAAGAATTTGGTGCAATCTGCAATCTGTTCATGTTTTACATCCACACCGAAAATGCTCCAGTTAGGGTGTTTGCTTGCCATCCAAAAAGAATATTGCCCAAAGCCCATGCCTGCATCTAATATTTTGGCATCTTTTGGAGCTGTCTTTTCCCAAATATTAATCTGTTTATGAATATGCCAGGTACGTAGTAGCAGCAAGTCCAGTAGACTATAAAATGTCTTTCTTAAAAATGGGGATTTATTAAAAAAGCCACCTAACTTATTTTTAATCGGGTCGTATTCCAAAAGAGTAGAAAGTTTAAAAGTTTAAAAGTTTGTAAAGGTATAATTACTATTTTTTTAGCAGTTCTTCAATCCTAGCCACTGCATCATACGAATCATCAATATGAAACCTCAAATCGGGTACTATACGCATTTGGTGCTTCACTCTTTTTGAAAGTTCATTACGTATATGCGATTTGTGAGTCATCAGTATTTCTTGTGCTTCGGCGGGTTTTATTTTCCCGAGTACCGTAAAAAATATCTTTGCTATCGATAGGTCTGGGCTTACTTCAGCACCTGTTACAGTAAGCAAAGTTCCGGGCAGCAAGTCCTTCATTTCTCTTCCGAAAATCTCACCCATTTCTTTTTGCAGAAGTCGGGCTACTTTACTTTGTCTTATTGGTTTCATTTGAAGCGCAAAACTACAAATTAAATGCAAGTGGTCAGTAGTCAGTGGTCAGTTGTCAGGCGAATACATTAATACTATGCAAATTTAATCTGACCACTGACTACTGATAACTGACCACTAATTCCCCTATCTTTGCCGCCCAAAACTATTGATAAATGGCTGACAGACCAGTACGAGTACGATTCGCCCCAAGCCCTACAGGCCCCTTGCATATAGGCGGGGTTCGCACGGCTTTATATAACTACCTTTTTGCAAAAAAACATAACGGAACATTCATTTTGCGGATTGAAGATACCGACCAGAACCGTTTTGTGCCCGGTGCTGAGGAATATATTGCCAGTGCCCTTGAATGGCTTGGTATCAGTGCAACTGAAGGTGTAGTTAATGGCGGCCCTCATGCTCCTTACCGCCAATCGGAGCGCAAACTGATGTATCACGAGTTTGCCCAAAGGCTTGTAGATAGTGGCAATGCCTACTATGCTTTTGATACTACCGAGGAACTGGAGGCCATGCGTAAACGACTGGAGGCAGCCAAGGTAGCGGCTCCGCAGTATAACGCCATTTCGAGGAGTTCGATGAAGAATTCGCTGACTCTTTCGGAAGATGAAACCAAAAAGAAACTGGAAGCCGGAGAGCCTTATGTAATACGGATTAAGATTCCCCGTAACGAAGAAGTGCGCTTTCATGATATAATAAGGGGTTGGGTGGTGGTGCACACCAGTTCGCTGGATGATAAAGTCCTTTTTAAATCGGATGGGATGCCTACCTACCACTTGGCTAACGTGGTTGATGACTATCTGATGAACATAAGCCATGTGATAAGAGGGGAGGAGTGGCTTCCTTCAGCACCTTTGCACGTGCTGCTATACCGTTATTTGAATTGGGAAAGTGTGATGCCTCAATTTGCCCATTTGCCTTTGTTGTTACGCCCCGATGGCAATGGCAAACTAAGCAAACGCGACGGCGACCGCCTCGGATTCCCTGTATTTCCGCTGGATTGGCAAGACCCGGCAACCGGAGAAAAGTCTTCGGGATACCGTGAACGAGGCTATTTCCCCGATGCAGTAGTTAACCTGCTTGCCCTATTGGGTTGGCATCCTGGCAATAACCAGGAGTTATTTACTAAAGAAGAATTGATTGAAGCTTTCTCATTAGAAAAGGTAAATAAATCGGGTGCTAAGTTCGACCCCGACAAAGCCAAATGGTTCAATCAGCAATACCTTCGAAAGGCTAGTAATGCTGACCTTGCAACAATGTTCGAAAAGGAGATAAGTTCCCACATAGGAAAAGATACGCTCTCCCTTAAAGGGGAGAGTAAGGAGTGGGGCAGGGGCAATTACGTTGAGGGAGTCTGCCACCTCATAAAAGAAAAAGCCCACTTTGTTAATGAGTTTTGGAGTATCGGATCATTCTTCTTTATAGCACCCGATACGTATGATGAGGCCGTAATACAAAAGCGTTGGAATCCTACCACCAAAGACTTTTTCGGGAAACTGAATAGTGAACTTTCAGGCGATATTGAGTTTACCCACACCAATATAGAAGCCCTCTTTAAAAAGACTGCCGAAGCCAATGGCGTTGCTCCCGGTTCGGTGATGCAGCTTTTCAGAGTGCTTATAACAGGCATGGCTGCGGGCCCTGCTTTATTCGAGACTATAGAATTACTCGGAAAAGATGAGGTGGTAAAACGCATATCCACCGCATTGGAAAAACTGAAATAATTGTAATTCGTCATTGCGAGGCATTGCGAAGCCCGTCCGAACGGTTCATCCGGGCGGGCAATCTCATAAAATTCGGATGCCGCAATTGGGGAGAGATTGCTTCGTAAAGCCTCGCAATGACGTTTGTTTATTAATATACAAATTTTTATTTTCGTTATAAAATTAAATTTACCAATTAACAAGGTATAACAAGACCGTAACAGGAGCAATAACAAGCGAAATAACAAGGCAAAACTGGAGTGTGTAAAAAGTTATTTGCCTGATATTCAATACTAATTTTCTTAAAAACGTTGTTAATAACAGTCGAAAACAGTTTTTTATAGCAAAAAGATGTATACACTTTTTCATTTTTGTTATAAACTTTGGTGCTTGTTAAAAGTTGGGTTGAATACATACAGCAAAGATAAATCACAAGTTGTGTTTTTCAAAGAAGGTCGGAGCCCCACTGGCAATTATTTTTGAACAGCGTTATAACTGTTTAAAAAGTGAAAATAAAGTTGGGGGTAATAACGAATAACAAAAAGAGTTAATATTGTATAAAAATAACAAGTTGAAAATATTAAGGTGGGCATTACCTTCTATTTTAATTTACTTGATTTCATGTAATGAAATAAGCAAAAAATTCATTCAGCCAGAGCCAATTCAACTTTCTCCTCCGGTTAAATCAACTGAAGGTTGTAAACTCAGGGATACCGCCTCATTAAGTCTATTGTTAGATGAAAATGGTGAAATTTATTTTTATAAAGGTGAGCTGAATCTTAATCCTGATAACAATAACATAATGGAAACTAATTATTCCGATACTGGATTACATAAAGTGGTAAATCACTATAACCAATGGGTCATAAGTCATATTAAACCACTCGAAGAGCAGTTAGCCAATCACATTATTGCAGACAGTACGTTTAAAAGATTTGTCGAAAGAACAGAAGAAAGTAAATTAGCTCTTTATGTAGTTATTAAAACAGGTTTAGATACAAAATATGCTAATGTAATTAAGGTGCTTGATGAAATGGAGATTTGTTATGTTGGTAAATATGCGCTAATTGATGAGACAAGAGATGACAAGAAAATGGTACTGGAATATAGAAAGAAACACCGGAAGTAATGCGATATAAATTAACAACTTACTAATGTAATACTGAGGTTCATTTGCTATGCATGGCTCATTCAATACACCTCCAAAATCCTGTAAATCGTTAACCCGATAATACCAGCTCCGGCCACATAAGATACGATTTTAGAAGTAGTTTTAACTTTTCGCATAAGCAAAGCCCAGCGTTTTGCACGCATGTATTTTTCATAGCCTGTTTGCAGTGCACTTGCCCCTTCTTCATCCAGTTCAATAAAATCCTGTTCTGCCCTTATGAGGTGTTCCTGGCTCATTTTCGAGAGGATATGCTGTATCCTTTTCTTTTTATGGTCGTTGTTTTCCGGATTAATTAGGAAGTGGTAGGAGAGCCGTCCTCCGCGTTCTTTAATATCGCCTAAAATGCGGTCGATAATGTTTTGTTCAAGCATCCAATCAGGATATACTCCTTTGTCTCCGTGAATCATGGTTGGTGTAGTTTTAAATATGTTAGTAATTGGTTAGAGGGTTCATTAGCAAATTACCACCTAAAATCTACCCTATCCAATGATATGAGTCAGGCCACCAACAGCCATTTTTGAGGCTTTTTTGAAAGGAATATAAAATAGTGGCTAAAAATGTAACCGGCTAGGGGAATTGCTCGTATTAAACCCGCATTTGGATTCGCCCCAATCCTCTGAAAGGGCTTTGAATAGTGCTATTTAAAACCCCTTCAGGGGTTTGGGGTAAGGGCTAACTTAACTTTTCCCTTTTTCCTGCTTAGGCATAAACTGCTTAAAGGTGTCACCACGCAAGCCAAGCCTTAGGGTTTCCAGCGGAATAACATCATCTGTTGCAATGTTACCCAGGTTTACATTCGCGCCAAGCAAACTTATAAAGTAAGCCTGTTGCGATTTTTTAGGGGCTTCCCAAAGAATACTATCCTTAGGTATCTTATTCAATATTTTATTTATCAGTGTAACGTGTGCATTACCATTCGGGCGGTAAATACCAACGGTTCCGCTTTCGCGCGATTCGGCTATTACCTTCCATGCACCGGCTTGCAGTTCTTTGTCCATCATCGATATCCAAAGGTTAGGATGGATGATAACTCCCGCTTCTTTTGAGCCTACTTCTGAAAGCACGGTAAAATCCTTGGCTAATTCTTTAATATAGTTTAGTTTAACGGAATGTTCCATTTGTAACGAACCATCCGAAACCTCCACATATTCCATTTTGAGTTTAGTAAGCAGTTTACGGTAATCGTCGAACATATCCCGCACAATAAACGACTCAAAAAGGGTTCCGCCGAAATAGGTTTTAATACCTGCTTCGTCATATAATCCCAGTTTTTTGTTTAAGTCTTTGGTTAAAAGGGAAGTGCCGAAACCAAGTTTCACAATGTCGGTATACTCGCCGCAAACACTCACAAGGTCTAATGTCTGCCTGAGCGACAAGCCTTTATCCATTACCATGGTAATGCCGCTTTCGCGTGGTTTTTCGGTTCTTTCCGGTAATCCCGGAAGTTTAAAATTCCTCATCTTTTACCTATTAGTTCGCAACAAAGGTAATAAATCGAACTTATATCTGTGGCAAACCGGAAGGTGAACCTAAATTTAAATTTTAAGGCCATTTCATGATATAGGTCAGTTTCGGGATTTGAAAAACGACATTTTTGTGCTAGTTTAACCTGTTTTTTAACCACATAACAATTTTATAGCTATAATTGCCTTAATGTTCAAAGATTAAAGGTTTGGTATAAATGATTATAAAAAATTACCACCCTTATTTTCCCCTTCAGAGAATACTAAAAGCATGTAATAGCTTAAGGTCGCATTTATGCGTTTTTTTATTCTTGTTAGCTGCTGTTAATGTTTTCGGACAAGGTGGTATAGGTATTAGTACTACTGGAGTTGCACCCGATCCTTCTTCTATTCTTGATGTAAAGTCGGATAGCAAAGGATTTCTTGTTCCGCGTATGTCAACCGCACAAATGAATGCCATTCATGCTCCGGCTCAATCACTCATCATTTATAATACCACTACTAATTGCTTCGAAATTTATATTGGCGCGGCCTGGCTGCAAATATCCTGTGTATGTAATGGAGTACCTGCTACACCGGGAGCCATTACTCCCAGCAATCCTGCACCCTTAGCCTGTTCTGCCGGAATAACATACACCATTGCTGCTGTTGCCGGAGCATCACTTTATAACTGGACTGTGCCTTTTGGGGCAACTATAACGGCAGGTCAGGGCACAACTTCTATAACCGTTACCTGGGGAAGTACCTCAGGTAATGTAACCGTAATTGCATCCAATAGTTGTGGCAGCAGTGGGGTTCGCATTTTGCCTGTCAATCTCACCAATGGTTCGCATGGCACCATATCATTTGCATATACCGGTGGATTGCAAACCTGGACAGTGCCGGCTTGTATATCCTCGGTAACAATTGCCATTACAGGGGCAGGCGGAAATGCTGCCTATGCTTTTTCGCAGGCAGCAGCAGGTGGTAAGGGAGCTTTGGTAAATGCGACTTTAACAGTGAATCCTGCTGAAATATTGAATATTTATTTAGGCCAGAAAGGTGCCATATCAACTTCCAGTTGCGATGGCGGTGCCGGAGGTATTGGTGGTTTTAATAATGATGAAGGCGGAGGAGCCGGATATGGCGACACCAATAATACGCCATGGTATAATCTGCCCGGATGGGGTGCCGGCGGTGGTGGTGGTGGTGCTTCAAGTATCCGTGTTGGCGGAACGGATGTGCAGAACCGTGTGATAGTGGCCGGTGGCGGCGGTGGTGGAGGTGCCGATTATAATACTGAATTATATGGTAACACCTATGGAGTTGGTGGCGATGGCGGACAACCGGCAACCAATGGAGCAGGACGTAATGTGAATGAAAGAGGAAATGCCGGAACGATTGCAGCTGGGGGAGCCTCAGTAGTATTAAATACAGGTGCCTGCACCCCTAATGCGTTTGCCAGCACTGCCGGAGGATTCGGCAATGGAGGCAATGGGGGGATGTCGAAAATAACGTGTGAATGGGGCGGCGGTGGCGGTGGTGGCGGTGGCTACTATGGCGGAAGTGGCGGTTGCGGCGGTGGTGGAGGTGGTGGCTATTCTTATACCGGTGGACCGGGTGTAACAACTATTTCAGTGACGGCAGGTTCAAATACGGGTAATGGAACAGCAACAATAACATGGTAATGAACAGAAGTATAAAATCAATAAAAATGGAAAAACTTTGCGCCGCGAAGTGGGATTCTATTGATTTTATATGGAAAACAGTTTCTAAATTTATTTGCGTAATTGTGTTTTTACTATGCTTTGACAATATGAGCTATTCGCAAGGTATTTGTATTGACAGCACAGGGGCATTACCAAATGGGTCGGCCTTACTTGACCTTAGTTCTACCACCCGTGGATTATTGATCCCACGGATGACAACCGTGCAGATGAACGCAATTGCAACTCCCGATACATCACTGATGATTTTTAATACAGATAACAATTGCATTTATTATTATACCGGGCCTCCTCTTGCTGCATGGCAGCCTTTGTATTGCGCCTGTGCTTCAGCTCCGGCAACTCCGGGACTTATAACCGGCTTGCAGGTGGTGTGCCAGGGTTCGAGTTTGGTTTATTCAATTGCAGCCGTTGCGAATGCTTCTTCCTATTCATGGGGAGTGCCTGCGGGGTCAGTAATAACTGCCGGACAAGGTACAACATCTATAACTGTTACCATAGGTGCAAACCCGGGTAATATCAGTGTTTCCGCAACCAATAATTGTGGAGCCAGTCCCAATGATACACTGGCTTTAACTATTTCACTTCAGCATGGTACACTTACATTCAATTATACCGATGGATTACAGTCATGGACAGTTCCGCCTTGTGTTACAATAGTTACTATTACCGCCGACGGAGCCCAGGGTGGCACAGGTGGATATCACAATAATCCTGTTTTAGATGGAGGAGGCAACGGAGGTTCCGTTGTAGGAACACTTACTGTTGTTGGCGGAACCGTTTTAAATATTTATGTTGGCGGACAAGGATTTTATGGTGTTATGGCTATCCCCGGACAGGGTGGTTATAATGGAGGAGGAAATGGGTTTTATATCCACTCATCATTCAGTGGTGCCGGTGGAGGTGGAGCATCCGATGTTAGGGTGGGTGGAATTGCGCTTGCTAACCGCGTGGTTGTTGCAGGTGGCGGCGGCGGTGGCGGATGTCTTCATACTACAGGAAACTATGAAAAAGGAGGGCCAGGCGGTGCAGCCATTGCCGGTGCCGGATTTGCCAATAACATTCAAGGTGGTGCAGGAAGCGGCGGTGGCGGAACAGGTGGCAGTGGTGGTACCGGTGGAGTAGGCACATGTACTGCCGGAAGCGGTGTTTTAGGTATTGGCGGAAGTGGCTGCGCTACTGCTAAAAATGCAGGCGGCGGCGGCGGCGGATATTATGGCGGCGGTGCTGGATATAATTGCGGCGGCGGCGGCGGAAGCAATTATACCGGTGGGCTTACTACAGTTACTACCAATACGCAAGGAGCATGGGCCGGAAATGGAAAGGTTATTATTAATTGGTAACTACAGAAAAAATAAGATTAGTATATAATAGGATGATTCAGAATAAAATAATACGGTTAATAAATAAAGTAAAATTTATTTTTTTACTGCTTCTTATTTATATTTCGTCAGGTGTTTTGAATGGGCAGAATGTTGCTATTAACAATACCGGAGCCTTGCCAAATTCCTCAGCCTTGCTTGATATATCTTCAACAAATAAAGGTTTTCTTATTCCACGGATGACACATGCCGAAATGTTGGCAATTGCGGCACCTGCAACATCTTTATTGGTATACAGTACAACCGATCTGTGTTTTTATTTTTACACCGGGGCTGCATGGCAAATCCTGCACTGTACTTGTCTTGGAGCTCCTGTTATGTCTATTACGGGAAATGCAACCCCTTGCCAGGGAAGTTCGCAAATTTACACGGCTTCACTTGTTTCAGGGTCTCCACCAACATCGTATGTTTGGACCGTTCCGGCAGGGGCAACAATTACAGCAGGGCAAGGAACTGCCACCATTACTGTAACATGGGGAGCAAATTCTGGAACTATCAGCCTTATCACTTCAAACAATTGCGGAACCAGTGCTGCTACTTTAAATATTACAATCAGTCCTTTATTAACAAGCGCAACCCCGATAACAGGCCCAACCGCTTTACAAGTGTGTGCAACAGGCAATAATTATTCAGTGCCGGTAGTTGCAGGCGCATTATCATACACCTGGTCAATATTGCCATTGGTTGCAGGAACTATTTGTACTTCCGGACAGGGTTCAAACTCCATTTCAGTTGATTTTGGCTCAACAGCCGCAACCTATACCATAAGTGTATATGATAGTAATGCATGTGGTATTAGTTCCCCTAAAACCACTTTAATTGTTACAACAACCGTAAATCACGGAACATTAACGGAAACCGTTCCGGGCCACTATTCATGGGTTGTGCCTTGCGGCATTTCATCCATATCAATAACCATGTATGGAGCCCGCGGAGGAAAAGGGTACCGCACTGCGGTGGGTGGAACCGGAGGGAAGGGAGCTAAAATTGTAGCAACTTATGCTGTTGTTCCGGGCACTTTACTGGATTTATATGTGGGGGCCCAGGGAACAAATGCTTCATCTGCTTCAGTAGCCGGAATAGGCGGCGCAGGTGGAAATGCCGGAGATGAGTCAGGCGGTAATGGGTACGGTTCTGTTACCACCACCTGGGGTGCAGGTGGTGGTGGCGGTGCTGCATCCAGCATACGCATGGGTGGAACTGCTTTGGCAAACAGAATATTTGTAGCCGCCGGCGGGGGTGGTGCAGGCCGTGAAGATAATGCCAATGAAAATGGTGGCGGTGGCGGAAATGTGGGCCTTATTGGCACTGCCAGTCCGGTTGCGGAACGTGGCCTCGGAGGAACTGCAATAGCTGGCGGCGCAGCAGTACTTTATAGTCCGGGAGGGTGTTCGCCTACCGGAATAACCGGAACAGCAGGAGCTTTAGGGCTTGGTGGTAATGGTGGAATGACTACAGCCTCAACTGCTAATACTACTTGTTTTTATGGCGGTGGCGGCGGCGGCGGTGCAGGTTATTATGGCGGCAGCGGTGGTTGTGCAGGCGGTGGTGGTGGCGGATCTTCATACACTGATCCAAGTGCGACAGGCGTTACTATCACCAATAATAATCACGCAGGTAATGGTAGTATAACCATTGTATACTGATCTTTAATCAGCTATTTTTTATATCCTTTTAAGCCATTATTGGGCTGTTTCATGGTGATTTTTTGCAGGGACTTGCATGGAAAAACATGACAAATGTCATTTATTAGAACAATAAACGTAACTTTAATTAGTTCTTAATAGTAAAACATCATAAATTTAACGTGAAGTGTGACTTTTAGCACTATGTTTGTTGCCGGATATCACTGAATACTATACCCTAAATATTTAAGATGAGGAAAAAAAATACGCTACTTACAGTTGTAACATTTTTAGGGTTTAGCCTGTGTAACATGGCTTATTCCCAGAATGTCGGTATTAATACTTCAGGGTCAATTCCAAGTGTAAATGCCATATTAGATTTAAATACAGGAAACGCAGGTCGTAATCTGGGGCTTATAGTTCCTAACGTAACCCTTGGTGCTTCACTGGCAACTTTTAACCCGCCAATTGCCAACGCCGCTACTTTTGGTGACCGGGGAATGTTGGTATATAACAGCAGCAATGCTAACCAACCTATCGGATACTACTATTGGAATGGTGCCACCTGGGTAAGTTTAGGTGGTGCAGCCGGAGTTACAGGCGCACAAAATGGTTTAACCATGAACGGAACCCTTGTTGAACTGGGTGGTGCAAACCCTTTATTAGGTAATACTTCTATTATATCTGGAGGTAATAACCTTGCCTTTACAGGTACAGGAATATTTCAGTTAGGCCAGGCAAGTAACTCTACCGGAACGTTGCAATTCTTAAACTCCAGCAATTTCCGGAACGTATCAATATCTGCAGGAGTAACTACAAACTCATATGCATTAACACTTCCATTGGCTCAAGGTGCAGCAAATACAGTATTAACCAATAATGGTGCCGGTGCATTAAGTTGGGCTGCGGCTGCGGGAGCAACAGCCAATAATGGTTTAACAGTTGTGGGTGGTAATGTGCAGTTGGGTGGTGCAAATGCTTTACTCGGCAATACAAATATTATTTCAGGCGGATTTAACCTTGCCTTCACCGGAACTGGAAATTTTCAGTTAGGACAAGCAAGTACTTCAACAGGAGAACTTGATTTTTTTAACAATGCTAGTGCAAATCAGGTTGGAATTACAGCGGGTAATACTACCAATTCTTATAATATGACCTTGCCACTGGCACAAGGTGCTGCTAATACAGTACTTACCAACAATGGTGCGGGCGCATTAAGCTGGACTGCACCTGCGGGAGCAACTGCCAACAATGGGTTAACTGTTGTGGGTGGAAACGTACAATTGGGTGGAGCAAATGCTTTATTAGGAAATACAACTATAACCAATGCAGGATTTAACCTTGCTATTGCAGGAACCGGAAAATTCCAGTTGGGTGTAGGGGCCGCTTCTACAGGTACTATGGAGTTTAACAATGCTACAAATGCTAATACAGTAGATATAAAAGCAGGAACAACTACTACTTCATACGGACTGACATTACCTTTAGCGCAAGGTGCAGCAAACACTGTTTTAACAAATAATGGTGCTGGTGTTCTTAGCTGGGCAGCTGCGGCAGGTGGAGGGTCTGCCAATAACGGTTTAACAGTTGTTGGTGGAAATACACAATTAGGTGGTGCCAATCCATTACTTGCTAATACAAATATTTTATCGGGAGGTTTTAATTTAGGGTTGACCGGCGGCGGAGCACTTCAATTAGGAGCTGCAAGCGCATCAACAGGAGAGCTTGATTTCTTTAATGGAGCCAGTGCTTTAGGGGTTGGTTTAAAAGCTGCTGCTACAACAACTACCTATACATTATCCTTACCTGTTACTCCACCTGCATCTAACGGCCAAGTGCTTGCCAGTTCAGTAGGCGGAACCTTAAGCTGGGCAACTATTCCTGCTGGTGGCCCTGGTATCCTAATTGGAATTATTTATGTTAACAGTACTACCGGAACTGTAAGTTTTGCTGCCGGAACAACATCTATATTAGTTAGAGCATTGGGCGGTGGTGGTGCTGGCGGAGGTGTAAAACACACTGCCGGTTGTGGTACCGCAGCTAATATTTGCGGTAGCGGTGGTGGAGCAGGTGGTTATTGCGAAGGATTTGTTTCCGGCTTAGGTCCGGGTTCTACCTACCAGATTAATATTGGGGCCGGAGGTGTAGGGGTTGCTAATTGCGGTGTAGTAAATGGTGGAAATACAATAGTAACAGTAACTGGCCCAAATACTGTATTTACAGCTAATGGAGGCGGAGGAGGAATATCCTATGAAACAGGTGTAGCCGGTGCATTTACCGGTGGAGCAGGAGGAACGGCTGCCGGAGGTAATCTGAACATTACCGGAGCAACCGGAGGATGGTGCAGTGTATCAACAACGGGTACCGATGGTGACTTTGCCGGTTGCGGAGCCAATTCATCGTTTGGTAGTGGCGGAAGTTCGATTTACACACGTGATCATTTAGCAATAAATGGAGTATCAGCAACTGCTCCGGGAGCTGGTGGCGGTGGAGCTGTGGTTGCCCAATCAGTAAATAATGATGCTGCCTCAGGTGGAAATGGTGGGAATGGACTTGTTATTATTTACGAATACCAATAAAAATATTTTTAAGCTATTCTATAATAGCTAGCAATAGTAAGCCGGAGCTGATAAAGCCCGGCTTTTTTGTTTTGCGTGATGTCTTGCGTTACATAGATAAATAGTTCCGGATAAGCTTAACTCCTTGCTAATTGTGAGTTTGCTCACTGAGCTATCTTACCTGTAAAAGATGACTTTTATCAGAATCGTAACAATTTGATTTATAAAAAGTAGAATGTCTTTGTATTGAATGATAAACTCGTTATTTATTATATCAAATACAAGAATTTATAAACCATAAAATTAAAGGAAGCAATGAAAACTACACGCGTACTAACTATTATTACATTATTTGGAATCGGGGTCTGTCACCAAGCCAACTCTCAAAATGTAGGAATCAGCACCACAGGTGCAATCCCCAGTGTTAATGCTATTTTAGATCTTAACACCGGAAACTCGAACAACTTAGGGTTGATCATACCCAATGTAAGTTTAACATCCCTGTCATCATTCAAACCGCCAATTGCAAATGCTGCTACAACAGGTGATAAAGGTATGATGGTATATAATACCAATGCCGCAGTAGGTAGTGGAGTGGGATATTACTACTGGAGCGGAACCGCTTGGGTGGCAGTTTCCGGAAGTGCATCTACCGTTACAGGTGCAAATAATGGATTGACTTTAAACAGTTCAAATGTTCAATTAGGAGGTGCTTTATTAGCAAATACAGCTATTACCTCAGGCGGATTTAATTTGTCGTTTACCGGTACAGGGTTGTTTCAATTGGGTGCAGCAAGTACCTCTACCGGTACATTACAATTTTACAACAGTGGAAGTGCAAACGCAATTGGTATTTCAGCCGGAGCAACTTCTGCTGCATATAACCTTACATTGCCTACAGCAGCTCCGTCCGTAAACGGACAATTATTGGCAAGCACTACAGCGGGTACTATGAGCTGGACAACCCCGCCAACCGTACTGAAAGGTATAATTTATGACACTACAGCGGGTGTTTCAACTCCAACCCTTGCCGCAGGAACTACCTGGATATTGGTGAAGGCTGTTGGCGGAGGCGGAGCAGGTGGAGGACTTGGCAATTCATGCTACAGTACCGATGAAGCCGGAAGCGGAGGCGGAGCCGGTGGCTATTGCGAAGGTTATTTGCAAAATGTTACAGGTTCAACAACTATTACTATTACAGTTGGTGCCGGAGGTACCGGTGCAGCCGGATGTAATAACAGCGTGGCAAGCGGAGGCGGTAATACAACCGTAGTAACAACTTTGCCCGGTTCTACATTTACGGCAAATGGCGGTTCCGGCGGGAAATCGACACAGGTAGCTTCAACCAGTGTAAATTTATTAGGTGGTAAAGGTGGATATGCCAGTGGAGGTACAATTAATATGCCGGGTGCTAACGGTGGTAATGCCATTGTTTCGCAAACCGGATCGGATGTGGTTTTTGCAGGAGAAGGTGGTTCATCCATATATGGAAATGGTGGCCCGCAACAATATACCCGGGATAATGTAAACTATCCTGGAATTAATGCCTTATCTCCCGGTGCCGGAGGAGGTGGTGCTGTAGCAGTTCAGCAAACCAGTGCTATTGCAACCAAAGGGGGAAATGGTGCACATGGAATGGTTATAATTTATGAATACTAGCAGAAAGAATTATTGCAGCAAACGCTTAATGAGCTCAGGCTTTAAAACATTGCGCAAGGCTTTATACCTGAAAGCCATTTTGTAAAGATGAAAGTAATGCATAATAGAATCGGGTAGCCTGCAATTGAAGTAAACAATAAGTTCTTTTTCAGTTAAAATATAATAAGAGGGGTAGTTTCGCAGGAAGTCCGCAAGGCCTGCATTCAACCCCTCAATTATTTCACTGTATTTGGAATTGGTTTTGTCAACCGAAATTTCAAATAACCTCACACTGTCGGTTATGGGTGGAATTACTGCCTGCCGGAATGAAATACTGTCGTTTTTGGTATTAAGCATGTCGTTAATAGTAACAAGATTGCCCGTGGTTAAATCAAAATTTAAATAGATGGGTGATTTTATTTCTGTCCCCGCCGGAACGGTAGTAATGGTAAGGGAAAGAAAGCCATTCTTGTTATAGTTGGTAGTATAGCTCATTTTAAAGTTACTGTAATGGCTGTGAACATTATTTATAAGGTATTGAGGTGTTGTAATCGTGTCCGGGTCACGAACACCAAATAATACACCTCTTATGTATGCATTTATGCGCCAGTTAACAAAGGCCGAATTAACAGTAATAATTGGGTAACAAACCGATTTTATGGTATCTGTTTTGTGCTTATGTTTAACAACCGGATAAATATTCTTTATAATTGCCTGCCCGAAAGATTCATTCAGGTGGGCACTTTGAGAAAATGCAAAAAATGGAAGTAGAAAGAAAAGACAAAAAATCTTCAGGCGAGTCATACTACAAAAGTACTGAATTTACTCCTACCCAATCTTTGGGTGAGCGGGTAAAACCCAAAGCCTTATTTTGCTGGAGTGGGGGTAAAGACTCGTCCTTTGCCTTGTATAAAGTATTACAGGAAAATCAATTTGAAGTTACTGCATTGTTCACCACCATTAATGAAAATTTCAGGCGGGTATCCATGCATGGGATAAAAGAAGAGTTGATAGAAATCCAAGCTGAAAGTATAGGTCTTCCACTTCTTAAAATGTATGTAAAGGAAGGAAGTAATGAAGAGTATGAAAAGAACATGGAATCTTTTCTTCTGGAACAAAAAAAACAGGGAATTGAATATGTTATTTTTGGTGACATATTTTTAGAAGATTTAAGGGCATACCGGGATGCCAATCTGGCGAAGGTTGGAATGAAAGGACTTTACCCGCTTTGGAAACAAAATACTATTCAACTTGCACATGAGTTTATTGAACTAGGATTCAAGACCAGGCTATGCTGTATTAATGATGCATATTTAACTGATAAAGAAGCAGGAATATTATTTGATTTAAGTTTTTTAAGTAATCTCCCGATAGGGGTAGACCCTTGTGGTGAGAACGGGGAATTTCATACCTTTTGTTATGAAGGTCCCATCTTTAAAAAACCGTTAAAAGTTAGGGTTGGAGAGAAGGTTTATAAGCCCCTTGAAATTAAGACTTCTTCCGACCAAAAAATGCAGGGTAAAACACTGGGTTTTTGGTTTTGTGAGTTTAGTCATGAATAGGTGAACTTTATATAATAACTTTGCAGGTAGAAACAGGAATAATATTCTCTTTAAAATTGGATTAATAGTATGAACGATAATTTGAAAAATGCACTCATTGATTACCTGCTTTGGTTAGGTGATACTACCTTGGTTTTAGGGCACCGCATTTCGGAATGGTGCGGACACGGACCAATTTTGGAAGAGGATATTGCAATGACCAACATAGCCCTTGATTTACTGGGCGAAGCCCGACTATACCTTACTTATGCAGGAGAAATAGAAGGAAAAGGCCGTACGGAAGATGATTTGGCCTATTTAAGGGATGTGATGGACTATAAGAACTCACTTATTTGCGAGCAACCAAATGGTGACTTTGCCTTTACCATGATGAGACAGTTTTTATTTACAGTCTTCAATTACCACCTACAGGAAGCGTTATTAACGAGTTCCGATGAAAGGATCCGTTCAATAGCCGAAAAAGCAATAAAGGAAGTTACCTACCATTTACGTCATTCTAAAGACTGGGTATTGCGTATGGGTGATGGTACGGAAGAAAGCCATATGAAGGTTCAGGATGCTTTAAACAACATCTGGATGTTTGTAGATGACCTATTCCTTACCCTTCCTGGCGATAAGTTATTGGTTGATGAGAAGATAGTTCCTGCTATAACTACTATAAAAAGCAAATGGCTGGAAACGGTAAAGAGTGTATTAGAAGAAGCAACTTTAAAGCTTCCTGCTGATGGATTTATGATGAAAGGCGGCAGGCAAGGGAAACATGGCGAACATTTAGGGTTTATCCTGGCTGAATTGCAATATTTACCAAGAGCATATCCGGGTACAAAGTGGTAAATAAGTAGAAAGTGAAAAGTAAAAGAGGCATCGTCATTGCGAGGAACGAAGCAATCTCTTTAAACAGGTAAGATTGCTTTCGCAAAACTTCGCAATGACGGAAAATTAATGAATAGCAAAGAAGAAATAGTAGGTTTTTTACAAGAAGTTCCGGATCCGGAAATACCGGTTGTAAATGTTCTCGATTTGGGGATTGTAAGGACTGTTGAGGTAAATTCGGAGGGTACTTTGGTAACTATTACACCAACCTATACCGGATGCCCTGCTACCCATATAATTGAGGAAGATATACGTAATAAGCTAATTGAAAAAGGGGTTGCAAACTTTACTATCAAAACCATTCTTTCCCCTGCATGGACAACCGACTGGATAACTGAAGCAGGAAGAACAAAGCTGAAAGATTACGGTATTGCCCCGCCGGAAGAATCAACCTCTGATAAAAGCCGGTTAAGTGACAAACCCAAAGTGGTGCATTGTCCGCGTTGCCATTCAACCAATACCGAAATGAAAAGTTTTTTTGGTTCTACACCCTGCAAAGCCCTCTATACATGCAGCGATTGCAAAGAACCTTTCGATTACTTTAAGTGCCTGTAGAGCGCACGGTAATGTCTGCTTTTTCAAATTCAATTGTAAATGTAGACCCTTTGTTTACTTTGCTAGTTACACTAATAATTCCTCCTAATGATTCAACTTGTAATTTAACCATATATAACCCCACTCCTTTCCCGTTAATTTGAGGGTGAAACCGCTTATAAAGCCCGAATAATTCATCGCTTTTTTTAGGAATATCCATACCAAGCCCGTTATCAATAAACGTAACCACTATTTTACTATCCTCTATTTCGCTTTTAATAATTATGTGAGGAGTTAATGCGGCATTGCGGTATTTAATACTGTTTAGCATCAGGTTATAAAATATACTTGATAGATAGCTTTTTACAGTAAACAATTCATCGATTTGAGAAAAATCAGATTCGATTAAGGCATTTTCCTTTTTAATAATAAACCCTAAATTTATTGTAGTATCATACAAGATGTCAGATAATTTTAAAACTTGCTTTTGTTCATTGTCTTTAATTCTTACGTCCAATATTTTATTCAAATCCATTACCACATCATCCAGCCTTCTTGCCGAGATATGAATTGCCGACATGGCTTCCTTCCTTTCGTCTCCCTGAAAATTATTCATGGCGAGGTTATCAATTAATCCAATAATATTAGCAATCGGTAAACGAAGGTTATGGGATATAATGTATGAAAATTGTTCCAGGTCTTTATTCCGTGTTAAAAGATCGGCCGTTATTTTTTCTTTTTCAATTTCAACAATTTTTCTTTTCGTTATATCGCTTAAGTATACAATCATATGGTTGATCTTACCTGCATTCACTTTTACAGGTAATAATTGCATTTCAAACCACAATACCTTGCCATCCAGCAGGGTATAATAATCTTCCAGTTTAAATTTTTCACCCTCAAAAACCCGATGGTACATATCCAGGGTTCTTTGTTTTTTGTGTTGATCTATAATACCTATCATGTCTTTGCCAACCTCAAGCGTTTGCGCTAATTCTTTACTAAGGCCGTCAAGTGCGCCTTTATTAAAGCGGTAAATATAATATCGGCCCAAAACTTTGTTCCATCTTTTCGCAATCGCCACCCAATATCTTCAAACCGGCCTTTTTCTTTAGCAGTTTTTAAATTATATTCAGGTTCTTTATTTTTTATAGATTCTTTCGTGTAAAAAATTGAAATGTGCTTCCCTATTATTTCATTTGCAGTATATCCTTTAATATGCTCCGCTCCTGCGTTCCAAGTTTTTATATGTCCGGTGAGGTCAACCAAAAAAATAGCATAGTCCTTTGCCCTTTCTACCAGCAAACGGTACTTTTCTTCATTCTCCTTAAGCTTTTTATTAGCCTGTATTAATGCTGCCTCCTTATTTTCTTTCTCTTTAAGCCGAACGGCAATTTCATTGCCCGAAAAACGTAGTTCAGCTAAATAATTACCGGATTTTGTCAGATTGGTGCTTGCACTGTTCGTTTTATTCATTGTAATAAAATTTGGCAGTTTGCTTATTTACGATTACAAGTGCTTCCTTAGAATCGGGGAGGGCAGACTGACGGGTTAGCCGGTAATTATTCAGGGGTTATTTTATAGTTTTAATTATACAATAAATAGTATAAATGCAAAATACTGCTTAACGCTTGGCATATTTGTTATAAAATACAAAACAAAAGTTATATCATTCCCATATTTTAGTAGAAATGATTTTAAAGTCAATCACTAAGAGCATTTAGTGTTATTGCATTTGTTATGCAAATTCAATTGTGAACGTACTTCCTTTGTTCACCTCGCTGGTGGCTGAAATTTTACCCCCCATTACTTCTACCTGGGTCTTCACCATAAATAAACCTGTGCCTTTTCCGGGAATATGCGGATGAAACCGTTTGTACAAACCAAACAGGTCCTTTCCTTTTGTATTCATATCTATTCCCAGGCCATTGTCGGTGAATGAGAGTACCGTTTTATTATCTTTTTTCAGGCACTTTATCAGGATGAACGGAGTTAGTGATGGCTGTCTGAATCGAATACTGTTTAAAATCAGGTTGTGAAAAATACTGGTGATATAACTTTTCATTGCAAATAATTCATCACATCCGGTAAAATCAGTTTCAATAATGGCATTTTCTTTCTTTATTGCAAAGCCAAGATTGACTTTCGTATCTAGAACTATTTCTGATAATTTCAGATTTGTTTTATCTTCAGATCTTTTATTGCGGGTATCTAAAATCTTATTCAAATCAAGAACAATATCATCAAGTGCCCTTACCGAAACATAAATGGCTGAAGCTATATCTCTTTGTTCTTCAGTAGGAAGCTGGTTGATACCGAAGCCTTCAATAAGGCCCATAATGTTAGCCACCGGCAAACGAAGGTTATGCGATACAATGTAAGAGAACTGCTGCAGGTCTTTATTACGTTGAATTAAATGGGTGGTTATTTTTTCCCTTTCAATTTCGGCTAATTTACGGTCAGTTATATCCCGTATATAAAAAATCATGTTAAGTACCTTATTATTTTCACCATAAACAGGTAACAATTGCATGAAATACCAAATGGTAGCACCATCGTGCGTTTTAAATGAATCTTCAAATTTAAATTGTTCACCTTCAAAAACACGTTTATACATACCAACTGCCCGCTGTTTTCTATCTTCCATTATAAAATCGAGAATATTATCACCCGTGAAAATCGGTTTCCCGATCCATGATTTAAATCCTTCCGTGGCAGCTTTATTAAGGGATACTATTTTCAGTTCCGAATTTATTAAAAGAAAACAAGTGGTTGTATTATCAAAAATGGTGCGCAGGTTGGCTTCCGATTTTTTAAATGCTTCCTCTTCTTCTTTGCGTTGTGTAATATCCTGTGTGGTGCCTATAACTTTTAGCAGCTTATCTGTTTGTTTGTTAATAATAAGCTCCCCCCTTGAATGTACTATTTTAGTTACATTGTTTGGCAGAACAAGCCTATAATCCAAATTGAATGTTTTACGGCTTTCGATAGCTTCTGTAAATTTGGATAAGAGCAGTTCCTTGTCTTCGGGATGAACAAACTCCATAAAGACAGACCACTCCGGGGGCTTTTTGGTAGAATCTAATCCGAATATCCTATACAATTCGTCCGACCAGTAGGTTGGGTTTGCCTCTGGATTAGTATTATCGGAAAAATCAATTTCCCAGCTTCCAATATTCGCCAGTCTTTGAGAGGTAAGCAAATGAATACGTTTACGTATCAAACGTGCCTCAATTTCTTTTTCTACAGTTATGTCATGATGAAAACCAAGTGCACGTAATTTTTCGCCCGCTTCATTGAACTCAAACATTACAACTGTTTGCAGGTGTCTTACTTCCTTTGTTTTTGAGTTTATAATCCGGGCCACGAATTTTCTTGAAAACGGGCTGGTATGCTCTGCATCGTAAATTGTTTTTCTTACCCTTTCTATATCATCGGGGTGTACACATTTCAGGAAAGTTTGCAGCCCCGGTTCAATTTCGCCGGGCTCATACCCAAGCATGCGGTAAGTTTCATCTGACCAATTGGCTTTACCTTTTATAAAGTCAAATTGCCATCCGCCAACATGCGCAAAGGTTTCGGTTTGAATCAATAATTTTTTACTGCTCCGGCTGTGATGTTGTTCCTTTTCTATTTTTGCTTTTTGTAACGCATTTGTAAGCACAATTCGCAAATGCATCAAATGATCTTTGAGAAGATAATCATAGCCGCCTTCCTTTATTACTTCAGCCGCAAAATTCTCCGATTTTGTGTTTGTGAGAATAATAAAGGGCGTTCTTTTTAAATGCATCTTTACGATTGCTAATGCTTCCTTAGAATCGAAGGAGGGCAGGCTATATTCGGATATAATGATATCAGGTTTGAATTCTATTAACCCGGCTGTAAAATCAATCTTGTTAGTTACTACTTTCATATTGTAGGTAAGATTGCTTTTGTCAAGTTCATTTCCCACTAATTGTGCGTCTACAGGGTTATCTTCAAGAAGCAGGATTTTGGTAAGGATCGGTTTCATTTTAATTTATAACTTTTGTGACTGGTATGACTTTACTGTTGCAAATTGGTTGGTTATTAGGCCTAATTGCATGATTATGGTCAGTTTAAAGTGTGAGTTTCATCATGTAATTCATCACAGATAAAGCCTTTTCTTGCACTGGCTTGGTTTTAAGGGATTTCAATTTTAAATTCTTCGTTTAAGAAGTGTGAAAAATAAATTGAATGTTAGTTGTAAATAAGATGACCTATATCAACATTTTAAATGTTCCCTTACGGCAAAACATTTATCTTTGGGCATTATGAACAACATATTATTTTCTATTACTAACGGCGTAGGCAAAATAGTACTGAACCGCCCCGAAGTTTTGAATAGCTTTAACATGAATATGGCTAAGGAAATGCAGGCTGCATTGGATGATTGTGTTGCCACCAGCCATGTTCGCAGTGTGTTGATAACAGGGGAGGGGAGGGCCTTTTCGGCCGGTCAGGACCTGGCTGCCGCTATTGAACCCGGTGTTGAAATTAAACAGATTGTTAGAGAACAATACAACCCTATTATTTTAAAATTACGGGAAATTGAAAAACCTGTTGTATGTGCTGTTAATGGAGTTGCGGCTGGAGCCGGAGCTAACATTGCCTTTGCTTGCGATATTGTTTTGGCAGCTACCTCAGCAAGTTTTATACAAGCATTCAGTAAAATAGGATTGATACCGGATAGCGCAGGAACATTCTTTTTACCACGTTTAATTGGCTTACAACGCGCATCTGCCTTAATGATGCTGGGTGATAAAGTGACAGCGCAACAAGCCATGGAATATGGTATGATTTATAAAATATTTCCCGATGAAAGCCTGATGGCCGAAGCGGAAAAAATGGCTGCTATGCTTGCAACCATGCCTACAAAGGGAATTGGATATACCAAGCGATTGTTGAACGCATCATTGAATCATGATTTAAAGGAGCAGTTGCAAATGGAGGAAGAACTTCAGGATGCAGCCGCAAAGACACACGACCACAAGGAAGGGGTAAAAGCATTTCTGGAAAAAAGAAAGCCTATTTTTAAAGGTGAATAGGTCGAATATATAAGAGGCAACAGCGTTAGAATTCAACTTTTCATTATTAACTATCTTTGTCCCATGTGCGGAATTTGTGGAATTATTGGACTAAGCGATAAAGAGTCAGCGGAAAAAAGTATTTCCATGATGAATAATGCGCTGTCTCATCGTGGGCCTGACGACGAAGGTTTTTTTATTGATGATGGAATTGCCTTGGGGCATCGCCGTCTGTCAATTATAGATTTGTCGAAAGACGGCCACCAACCAATGGTTTCGAGTGACGGCAGGTTTCAGATTGTTTACAACGGTGAATTATATAATTACAAAACACTGAAACTGGAACTGCAACGCTCCAAGGTTGGTGATGCCAGTCAAACCTACCATTTCAGAACCCAAACCGATACCGAAGTTATTATAGCGGCATACCAGCGTTGGGGAACCGACTGCATGAAGTATTTAAACGGCATGTATGCCTTTGCTATTTGGGATACTCAAAAACAGGAACTGTTCATAGCCCGCGACAGGTTAGGTATAAAGCCGCTCTATTATTGGCAAGGTGACGGGAATATTTTTTTTGCGTCGGAAATAAGGGCATTGTTAAAGAGCAATAGAGTACCCAAAAAGCTTGATAAAAGTTCAGTTGCAGAATATGTAAAATTCCAGACCGTACATGCCCCGGCAACTATAATTGAAAATGTAAAAATGTTGTTACCCGGGCATTATACGCTTATTAAAGCCGGAGAAACAACTACTCCTATAATACAGCATAAATACTGGGCTTTGCAGGATATTCCGGTTCAGTCACCGGTTAAATCCTATGAAGAAATTTGCAAGGATGTGAAAGATTTAATTTATGCTGCTGTAGAAAGGAGATTGGTTGCTGATGTTCCATTTGGCGCATTTTTATCCGGTGGAATAGATTCGAGTTTGGTAGTCGCGGTAATGTCTAAACTGATGAATGAAAAAGTGAAAACCTTTTCAGTAACTTTTGATGAATCTGATTTCAGCGAAGCACCTTATTCTACTCAAATTGCTAAGCAATACAACACCGACCATCACGATATAAAACTGAAAGCAACCGATTGTCTGCATAAACTCCCGGAAGCACTGTCAGCCATGGATCACCCGAGTGGAGATGGTATGAATACATATATTGTTTCGGAAGCCACTAAAAAAGCGGGGATTACAATGGCTCTCTCCGGGCTAGGCAGCGATGAACTTTTTGCCGGTTATCCCTTATTTAAAAGGCTGCATAAACTTGAAAAAATAAAATGGGTTGGAGGATTCCCTTTCGTCTCACTTCCGTTTTATTTAATGAGTAAAATGAAGCCATCCCCCGCATCCAATAAGCTATTAGAAATGGCCGGCAGTGGCAACTGGGGATTGGAAAATACGTATCCGTTAACCCGTGAAACCTATACAAAGAAAGAGATGAAGGAGTTGCTCATTCCTCTCCTTGCAGAAGAAAGAGGGGTGAGGTCACCGGGATTAACCAAACACGAAATTCTTTCGCAAATATCAATAATGGAACTGAGCCATTACCTGCCTGATGTTTTATTAAGAGACACGGACCAAATGAGCATGGCGCATGCATTAGAGGTTAGGGTTCCGTTTATTGACTATACGTTGGTTGAATACGTTTTGGGTTTACCCGATGATGTGAAATATCCGCATACACCCAAGAAGCTATTGACAGATGCAATGAGGGGCTTATTGCCTGAAACTATTACTAACCGTAGGAAAATGGGATTTACTTTTCCCTGGAATGTATGGATGAAAAATGATTTGAAAGCTTTTTGTGAGGCCAATATTAACAGTCTTTCAGACCGTGATTTTTTTAATAAAAATAATTTGCAAGCTTTGTGGGCAGGTTTTTTAAAAGGGAATCCGCAATGCCCATGGTATAAAATATGGCATTTGGTAGCTCTCGAAAACTGGATTAAAGAGAATAAGATAGATGCCTAAAAAGAAAATATTGTTGTTCAGCGATTGGTTTTACCCGGGCTTTATGGCGGGCGGCCCGATACAATCATCGTTTAACCTGATCAACCACTTGCAGGAGTTCTACGATTTTTCCGTAATTACAAGGGACACGGACTACACGGATACCGTTCCTTACCGGGGTGTTAAAAGTGATGAATGGAACATATTGCCCAATGGAATGCGGGTATATTATTTCTCGGAAAAGAAGTTGAGTTATCCTGCCATGAGCAAGCTTATTAACGAAGAAGAGTTTGATATTGCTTACCTCAACAGTATGTATTCTCCAAGGTTTACCATTATGCCACTTTTTATATTGAATAAATTGGGTAAAAAAGTTATTCTCGCTCCGCGAGGAATGCTTGCCCCCACAGCCATTGCAATAAAAAGCTGGAAAAAGAAGCCATTCCTTTTATGGATAAAGAACAGCAGCATGATAAAGAATATGAAATTTCATGCGGCTTCGCTTCACGAGGCAGATCATATAAGGCAGGTGTTTGGTAAAAAAGTTGAAATTAAAATTGCACCTAATCTTCCGGGTAAAATTGAGTCACCGGTTACAATAGAAAAACGGAAAGAGGTGGGTTCGGTAAACCTGATAAATGTGGCCCGTGTATCGCCGGAGAAAAATTTGCACTATGCCCTTGAAGTACTATTAAATGCGAAAGGGAAAGTAAAGTTCGATATTTACGGACCTGTATATGATTATCCGTACTGGGAAAAGTGCAAAGAAATCCTGTCTCGTTTGCCTTCGAATGTGGAATGTGAATATTTTGGCCCTATTAGCAAAGACAGCCTTCCGCAGGCTATGAAGGACGTGCATTTTTTATTGATGCCAACCCAAGGTGAAAATTTCGGGCATACCATACTGGAAGCCATGATTTGCGGATGTCCGCCAATAATAAGTGACAGAACCCCATGGATAGGTCTTGAACCGCTGAAAGCGGGGTTTGATTTACCGCTGGAAGAGCAGCAAAAATTTGAAGATGTTTTACATAAAGTAGTTTCTATGGATCAGGAGGAGTTTAATACCTGGTCGGAAGGAACGCGGAAGTTTGCAGCAGCTTTTATTAATAATCCTGATTTACTCAAACAAAGTATTGATATTTTTAATTAAGTGCAAAAAGTTTCCATCATAACAGTTTGCTATAATAATGCGGATACGCTGGAAAGCACTATTCTTTCAGTGCAGTTGCAGAACTATCCATCTATAGAATATATTATTGTAGATGGAGCCTCGACAGATGGAACCCTTGCTGTTATTGATAAACACAAAGATATTATTTCAAGGTCTGTTTCCAAAAAAGACGAAGGTATTTACGATGCCATAAACAAAGGAATTAAAATGGCTTCGGGAGATATTATTGGTGTTTTGCATGCTGATGATTTTTATGTGAGTAGTGAGATAATATCGAAAGTAGTCAACGTATTTGAAAAATCAGGAGTTGATTGTGTATATGGAGACCTTCAGTATGTTGATCGCGCAAACCCTGAAAAGGTCACCCGTCATTGGGTTGCCGGGCAATACCGGGAAGGTTTATTCCGAAAGGGTTGGATGCCTCCGCATCCCACGTTTTTTATAAAAAAAGAATGTATCAATAAATATGGAGACTATAATTTAACGTTACATCAGGCATCTGATTATGAATTTATGCTTCGAATGATACATAAACATCGCATTAAGGTTGGCTATGTTCCGGATGTGCTTGTGAAGATGAGAATTGGAGGTGCAAGCAATAAATCCATCTTTAACCGGATAAAGAATAATCTGGAGGACCGTAAGGCCTGGAAAATAAATAATATTAAGCCTTCGTTTTTTACCCTTTTTATTAAACCAATAAGTAAAATAGGGCAATTTTTTAAGTAAGAACTATTGCTCTGGTATTTCCTTTGTCATTTCTTAGGGGAGATAGAGATTTTAGGTTAATTAAACCATCAGAAAACCAGACCTGAATAAAAAATGGTTTAAAATAATCGTTTATTGGCCTTTTTTGGGTCAAATTATTATATATTTGTCTGTTTAAATAGAGCTAGATAAGATAGACAATTATTATTACATGAAACATAAGTATTCCCTTGTTACTTGCACTGTAGCTTTTCTGTTACTGCTTTCCGGAGGCATTTTGAGGGCACAAAGTGCAAATCCGCTTATTCATTCTGTTCAGTTTCCAAATGCTCCGGTAAATGAAAATGGTAAGGATTTATTGAAGGATATGATTGAGGATCCTTCCCAAAGAACTCTTTATAGTTCAACCTGGAAAGGTAAAAACGGCAAGGTTGTTATCCAGTATAGTACCATTATGATCAATTATAAAGATGCCAATGGCAGATTAGTGCCTTTAGATAATACACTCCGCAGTGATAAGAGAGGTTGGGTAGCCGACAAACAACCTAATCCATGTTATTTTCATTCCGATAGAAGCACAGGCATAAACCTTGGTGGTGATGCTGAAATTACTTTTAATAAAAACTGCACCGTTAACGGTATGCCTCTTGACCAGCATATTGCTTCTATGGATAAAAATGAGGTAAAGATGGATTTAACGGAAGGGGTGCATAAAGATCTGACTTTTGTAACCGATGGAATTAAGACCGATTACATATTCGATAAACCTTTGGATGGAGGAATTTCCGTTGCTGAAGAAGTAGAAGTTCCGCACGGAGCCTACTTAATCAGAGATGTAAATAGTGGTACAATGACTTCCACCGGATGGAATGGGGATTACCTTTTGCTTTCAGCTAATGGCAAACTCTTATCTAAATTTATGGCGGCCGAATGTTACGATGCAAAGAAACACTACGGCTATGCAACATACAGTGTTGAAGTAAAAGATGGCAAGAATATTCTTACTACTACAATTCCTAACGAATGGCTAAAGATTGCACAATATCCGGTTACCCTAGATCCATTGGTAGTAGGTGCAACCAGCCACTGGACTGGTGGGGCTACAGTTTCTTGTTTGTATCCGAACTTTCACACCGATAGCATTTTAGTTACCATCCCACCTAAAATCACTATTACATATTTCACAATAGATTATGCCTATGTATCAAATGTAGTAGGCCAGCCAACACCTTTAAGTGATGGAGTATTTTATTTAAGTACACCATGCGCCAAGACAGATACTCTCGGATGTATTGTAGATACTGGAGGGATATGTTATTTAAAGCCTTATGAAGATCTTCATAACCCTATGACATGCTGCTACAAACCTTCTTGTTCTCCTCAATCATTTTACCTGGCAGCACACTTATCCCGTCTTCGTGGTGGGTTTGGTTGCGACAGCTCAACAATTTGGTATTCGGTGAGTAAATATGCAGGCTTCCAATATTTTTTCTCTGCTTATGTAGCCGGGTATACTGATTCTGTTAATAGTTTGTCTTACATACCATCTTCACAATGTTCAAATAACTGTACTTTAACCATGGATGCAACCATGCTGGATGGTGTTCCACCGTATACTGTATCACACCCTTGGGCGGTAAGAGATACTATTGTGGGTGCATATTCAGGCTGCGCCTCTACGGGTAAAGCCTTAATGAAACTTAAAATTCCGGGAGCAAATTGTCCGTTTACTTGTTTAAGCCCCGATACTACTATTACAGTACCTCCACCAACCGTGGTTGATGCCTGCGGGGATACAGTTAAGAATTTGAAAGCACAACAGGTAACATTAAAACCTAAGCCGGTTATTTCAGCAAAACCGGTTGATTCTATTGTTTGCAGTGGTTTGCCCGTTACTTTGAATATGACCTCCTGTGTTCCCGGTACTACATACAATTGGATAGGTAGTGATAATGCTTCCGGCAGTGGGCTGTCAATTTCAGATGCAACTGCGGATACATCAACAACCTTACCTATGAAAGTAACCTATAAAATAATAGGTAATGCCAATGGTTGTTTATCCGATACCATAACAGCAAAGGGTGTTATCAATCCATATCCGAATGCTACCATTACTGGTATTGATACATTGGATCTTGGAAAATCTGAAACCCTTACAGCTACCGGCGGCGGAACTTATAACTGGACTCCGGTTACCGGATTAAGTTGTGCTACCTGTCCAAACCCAGTGGCAACCCCAACCATTACTACCACGTACTTCGTAAATGTAACGGACTCTGAAGGCTGTTCAAAAATTATTCCGTTCACTATTATAGTGCTTGATGAGAACATTATTATTCCGAACGTAATAACCCCTAACGGAGATAACGTAAATGATCTCTTTGTGATCAATGGATTACAGTACTATAACAATGCAAAATTAACTATTTACGACCGTTGGGGTAAACAAGTTTACACTTCCAGTAACTATAAGAACGACTGGAATGGCGGCGGTCAGGTGGATGGTGTTTACTACTATGTATTAGTATTGCCAAACGCAAAAAAATTCGACGGATATTTTCAAATTATTAAATAAAAAACAAATCCCTTTGTCATGAAAATAAAATACATTCAGCTTTTCGTAATTTCGATGGTGATTTCGGTTGCTGCGCATTGCCAGCATCAACTTTACTTCGAAAATTTTGAAGGCTCTACCAATACATTCACCATTAATGACTCTGTTAAAGCCAAAAAGACTTTTGGCAATAACAAGTGGATTGTAAATAAAATATATACCGGTGGAGTAGGGGTTCCGAATACCTTGAATGAAGACAGTACCTTTGGCGGTACTATTTCGTATGCCCCTTATGGCAAGTATTTGCATATTTTTGACAGTGCTTCTACCAAAGTGAATGACGCATACAATCCGAAGGATTCATCCTACGCTTTTGCACACATGACAACGGGGGTTTGTACCAAATCATTAACCAATATACACCTTAACTTTTTCTATCTCTGCCAGGGTTCACCAACAGCATACGGGGTGCTGGTATATAGCATAAACGGCGGTGCATGGACACCTACCGGAGATACCTTAAGATATCGCTATAAATGGCAATATGCTACACCAGCTCCAAGCTCAGCATACGATAACGTTGAAGACCTTCGTTTCGGATTCTTATGGAAGAATAACAATGGTTCAGGAAAAGATACCTCTGCATTGGGTCTTGATGATATTTCAATTTATGCAACCTACGATAGTATTAACCACCCTATTAAATGTACCTTCCAGACTATTTTAGATGATAGCTGCTTAGGTGGAAGTGAGTATGTGTATTTCGGTGCAACGTTGAGTGACAGTACCTGCGATGCCATCTGGGATGTATATATGTCCAATGGTAATGGCCAGTTCCCTGGTTTGTATGCATGGTATGGGTATGTAGGACCGTCTTACTATAACGACATTAACAACTACTGGTATTTAACCTATCCAAACAGTTTTACAACAGTAGGACATTGTTATAAATTTAAATTGGTAAGGACTGTTTATCCTTACCTTTCTTTTACTGATTCTGTTTGCTTCCCATTTGATACCTGCCCTGGAACAATCACAACCCTTCAGCCTCCTGCAACGCTTGATACGAATGCAGTCTGTGCAGGTAGCGTAATCGATGTTCCTTTCTTTTCAGTTGGAATTTATGATATCTATAATGTCTATTTCTGCCAGTTGATTGACTCAATAGGAAATACTGCCACGATTGATACTATTGGTCATCTTGTAAGTAATGTTGCTTACCCTTACCCTCCGGGAGATATCGTAAGTACCATACCGTATACTGTTCCTGCCGGATGCCGTTATTATGTGCGGGTGGTTTGCAATACCGGAAACAGGCCATCTACCATGTGGGGGCCATTCTGTATACAGCATTGTGATATCGTTACAGATTCCAATACAAGCCAAACGCTTCAGGCCTGTCTTGAATCATGCAGAAAAGAACCTAAGGGTTGGCACGATTCAATTATTTATGATATTCATAAATACGACTCGATTGCCAAATATGCCAAAGGAAATAAGTTCGAGGTTCAGCTGATTCAGTTTGTGAACTATCCTCCAAGTTTCGGAGCAATTAATACAGGTTTACTGGGTGCAGTATATGATACTACTTCAGGAAAAATGTATATCCACGTACCATGTCCTGATACGCTATTTGCAAACGGTATTAACCCGGGAGTTTATTACATAAGGGTAATAGCTGACAGTTCTAGTTTCTCTGACAGTTCGTTGGGAACTTTGGTTCACCTTACCATTGGAGAGCCTGCTGATAGCATGTATTTAACCGTATCGTCAACCGGACCATATTGTACCGGTTCTAACATCAATGTGAATGCTAATCCGAATGATGGTAACCCTCCATATAATTCGACTTATTCATGGTGGGTAACTGATAAAACACATGGAAGGCAACCATTTAATAACTGGACCTATCCATATCTGTCATTCTATAATTCTACCGGCGATACCTTGATAGTAACCTGCCAGGAGAATAATAATGGTTGTCTTGGAAATATGGCTACTTTATCGGATACCATTATAGTAATAGGTGAACCGAATATTAATAAAACCGGCCCAACCTATTTATGTCTTGGTGATACCGGACAGTATTCGATTCCATTTGCAAATAACACGAACTACATCTGGAGTCTTCCACCTAAGGTTCATGCTGATACTTCAAATAATGTTCTTAAGATCCGGTTTGATTCTGTTGGAGTATTTACGTTTACTGTGCTTGCTATCAATCCATGTTACTCCCGTAATCAAACATGGACTGTACATGTAATTAAGCCTCCTGTTCCTGTTATTGTTTCAAGCCCTTCAAACACATTCTGTGCCGGTGTGGTAGATACACTTAAGGTTTCAGGTGGTACTTCTTATAAATGGAGTACTGGTTCTAATAAAACATCTATCACAGTGGCTCCAGTTAGAGATACTGCCTATTGGGTAAAGGTTTCCAACCAGGGATGTTCGCTTAATGATACGGTTAGATTGACTGTTCTTGCGTCACCAAAAGTGCTTGTTAAACAGGATACAACAGTATGCTTCGGTGATACAACAACACTGAAGGCTTCAGGTGCGCATACCTATATATGGTTACCAAACACAGGCTTGGTTAATAATACCGATTCCATTGTGAAAGCAGTGGTAACCGCTAACCAAACCTATACTGTAACTGGTACCGCATTGGATGGTTGTAAGGATACCAATACGGTCTCGGTAGGTGTGCTTAATACAACAGGATCGGTAAGTTCAGCCACATCAATACCGGAAGGTGCAAGTGTTACTTTACTGGCAGGTGGTGGCAGTTCATACGTTTGGGCACCATCAACAGGATTAGCTTGCGATACTTGTCCTTCTATTAATGCAACTCCTTCTGTAACTACAACCTATACAGTTACCATTAAAGATGCTAATGGTTGCTATGTGAGTGATACTGTAACCGTAGATGTTATTCCTAACTGTGGTCTGTTTGTTCCGAATGCCTTCTCTCCTGGAAATCCGAATAAGCAAAACATTGTATTGTATGTAAGAAGCGAATGTCTTACAAATAATAGTTTCGATTTCATTGTATATGACCGTTGGGGAAATAAAGTATTCGAAAGCAAAGACCTGAAAACAGGATGGGACGGAACCTTCAACAATGCAGGCCAGCCAATGAATCCGGGTACTTATGTTTACTATGTAACAGGTATAACAACCGGAGGTAAAACACTTACCAAAAAAGGTAATGTTGCGTTGATTCGCTAATCAAAATACCGCTAAGGGTTTCGACTTTTAGCGGTATTTTACTATTTTTGCGAGGTAATACTAACTTAAACAATCTAAACTGAAACGTTTTATATGAATTCAACTGTAAATCAAATTCTAATCCCAATTGATTTTTCCGACCAGGCATTAATTGCCCTTGACCAATCTTATAACCTGGCCCGCTTTTATAATGCTGAATTAACACTGCTATACGTAATTGATGAAGGCAGTTCTATGAACAGACTTTTTCACAAACCGGTTGATGAGGAACAAATGAAAAAGGACATCAATGCCAAGCTTGAAGAAGTAGGGGCAGATGTAACTAAAAAGCACGGCATTAAAGTAAATACATTAATTGCAAAAGGTCATATCTACGATAAAATTCTTGAAGTAGCCGATATGGTTCATGCCAAGATGATCATTATGGGAACCCATGGTACAGTTGGGTTAAAGAAACGTTTCATTGGTTCGAATGCACTTAGGGTTGTAAAAGAAGCAAAATGCCCTGTTGTTACAATTAAAGGCAAGCACCCACGGGAAGGATGCAAGAATATTGTTCTCCCGATCGATCTTACAAAAGAATCACGTGAAAAGGTTAACAGTGCTATTGAAATTGGAAAATTGTATGGCGCAACTATCCGTGTGGTATCAGTATTGTTCACGCTGGATGAGTTTGTTGTAAACAGACTTACCAGGCAAATGGAACAGGTTAAGAACTTTATTAAAAAAGCGGATGTGAAATGCAGTGCCGAAATGATAAAGGCAATTAAAGGACACGAAACACTTTCACATGCAATTGTGGACTATTCAAATAAAGTGGATGCAGATCTGATCATGATAATGACCCAACAGGAATTGGAAATGACTCCGCTCTTTATCGGTTCAACAGCACAAGGAATTATTAACAACTCAGATATTCCAGTAATGAGTATCGTTCCGGTAGTTAAGCATGATGTAGAGTTTTCTCCGTATTGATATATTGCTGAATAGCGCGATTAAAGCTGACCAATGTAGCGGTATTGCTGAATTACGTACTTTTTCCGGTTACCAACATACCAACACCAATCATTCCTATGAAACCAAGTACCCTATTATCATTGGCAGCATTTTGTGCACCTATGATTTTAACTGCCCAAAGTATAGTACCCGTAGGCAGCAGTTCAACTTACGTTCATTGCACAAAATTTTACGAAACAAAACCTTTAAGCGAACTAGCTAAACTCTATCCGGCTATTCCGGTTGATAAGACTCATAATGAGGAAGCCGCCGATAAGGTTAGAAAAAAGGCAAGGCCCCACGATGCGAATTTCAAACCCACCTACGATTATTCTGATCCGGTACGGCAATCACAACCTGGTACGCGGGTAGGTAATATTGCACCTCTCGTAAACTTTCAGGGCACTACCACCGTATGGGATCCGGGCGACCCAAATGGGGCTGTAGGTGACAGTGACTATGTGCAGGTAATAAATGTGAACTATTCTATCTTTACCAAGACGGGTGCCAGCTTAATTCCAAATGCTAACCTTGGCGGTTTATGGCCGGGAAATCCGCAAGATGGAGATCCGGTTGCCTTATATGATAAGTTTGCCCACCGTTGGTTTATCTCTGAGTTTCAGATAACCAATACCCCCTACCAGTTTTGTGTTGCTGTTTCAAAAACAAGCGACCCGACCGGAGCCTATTACGTATGGGAATTCAGTATGGGAAATACCGATCCAGATTATCCCAAGTATTCTATTTGGAGTGATGGCTATTATATCACCTTCCAGGGATTTGGTTCATTTAACCCGAATGTACCACAACAAGTTGCAGTGCTTGAAAGGAACAGAATGCTGAAGGGGGACCCAAGTGCAGGAATGGTGCTTGCTAATTTACCTCTTAATCCTAACTTTGTTGGTGGAAATAACAGTCTTTTTGCATCTCCTAAAACGCTGGACTGCGATGCGAGTGCTCTTCCTCCTTTCGGAACCCCTGAATACCTGGTTTATTTTGAAAACATAGCATCCGGAGGATTTGATAATAAGGTTGTAATGGACAAACTGGTATTTGATACTACGGCTAAAACATTAACTGTAACGCGTGCTGATTCCTTTGCCGTATCAACTTTCAACGCATATTTCAGTAATGGTAATACAACCGATATTTCGCAACCGGGTCTGCCACATGCCGTAGATGCACTGGATGGTACATTCAATTACAGAGTTCCCTATGTAAAATTCACAGGGTATAATTCTGTTGTAATGAGTAACACTGTAAACCTTGGTGGAATGGTTGCGGGAATACGCTGGTATGAATTGAGGCAAAATGACACAACCAAAGTCTGGAGCCTTTATCAACAGGGCACTTATGGACCTAACGATGGAGTGAGCCGCTGGAATGGTGCTATCTGCCAGGATTACAATGGTAATATTGCACTCGCATATTGCGTTGCTGACAGTGTTAGCCTTTATCCGGGAATCCGTTATACCGGCAGGCTTTCAACCGACCCTGCGGGACAAATGACCTTTCCTGAACAAACAGCAGCTTTAGGAACTGTAACGCTGAGCGGAACCTTTGGACGTTGGGGCGATTATTCCCAACTTGATCTTGACCCTGCGGATGGTTATACATTTTGGTGCACAAATCAATATGGTTCAAGTTCCAACACGAACCAGGATACACGTATATTTTCGTTTAAACTGGCTACAGGATTGGGAATTGATGATGTCCAGGACCAAACTAATGTTAAAGTATATCAGTCAGGTAACTTTTTGAATGTAAAAGCCACCGGATTACCCGGAAATAATAGCCTTGCAGTAGATTTGTTTGACGTTTCCGGAAGGCAACTGTCATCACAACATATAACCCCAGCGGCGAATATGTTCGAAACTAAAATAGATGTGACCACACTTCCCAAAGGTGTATACTTTGTAAGGATTGGAAGAATGAATTTCCAAAGGGTTGTTAAAACAGTAATAAATTAAAAAGATAAACAGTCCCAAATAAAAAGCCCCACAAACATTTGCGGGGCTTTTTAATTTATATAAGAGAAGTATTATTACTCTTCTGTCTTTTCTTCGGTTGCAGATTCTGGAGCGTCTGCTTTCTTCTTAGGCTTTGCAACTTTTTTCTCTCCTTCAACCTTTGGCTTTTTAGGAGCAGCCGCTTTTTTAGGTTTTACTGCTTTTTCAGCTCCTTCAATTGCAGGAACTTCAAATAATGTTTCTTCTACTGGTGCTGCAGGTGCTTTTTTAGCTTTTGGCTTTGCAACATATTTTGGTTTGGTGGTATCTTTCTTAGGACGGCTTTTGCCATAAGACCCTCTCCATATTTTTCCTTTACGTGACCTTTTGTCTCCTTTTCCCATTGTTATTTTATTTTTAAGAGTGCCAAAGGTAATAAGAATTATGAATTACGAATGTCTTTATCACATACTTTAATAGGCAATTATTCTTTACCCATAAAATCTTTTTCCAGTAATTCTACTTTAGGTATTGTGTTTCTAAGCCATTGCAGGCGTAGTTCCTGCTTATCGGCTTCGCTTAATTGCCAGGGTATTTCTTCCTTTCGTAACCGGGAGGAAATAGCATACATGCTTAAAGCGGCTGCAACGGATATGTTAAAGCTTTCAGTAAATCCAAGCATTGGGATTTTTACAAACATGTCAGCTTTGCTTTCCAATTCTGTAGTAGCTCCGCGCATTTCAGTTCCAAAAAATAATGCGGTTTTATTATTCAAAGGCAGGTTTTCAATATTGTAGCTGTCCTTGTGTAATGAAGTAACTGCAATGGTATAGCCTTTACTTTTTAATGAATTTATGCAGGTATCAAGACTTTTTTCTCCTTCGTTATAGCGGTTAAGTGTTAGCCATTTTTCTGAACCCAGCGATATATCAGGGTTGTAGGTGTACTTATTGGTGTTTTCAATAATGTGAACATCCTGTATGCCGAAACAATCGCAGGAACGCAGCACGGCACTTGCATTGTGTGGCTGGTAAATGTTTTCGAGGCCGATGGCAATATGCCGGGTACGGTTAACAAGAACTTCTTCAAAGCGTTTAAGGCGGGCTTCAGTTACAAAGCCGGAGAGGTATTGAATGAGTTTAGTTTTCATAACTATGAACGATGAGTTATGAACGATAACCTGAAAGCAATTTTACATGCTAAGAAGAAGTGCATACTTCATCGTTTATCATTGATTTTAGCGGCTATAATTCGGAGCTTCGCTGGTAATAAAGATATCGTGTGGATGGCTTTCGGCAACCCCTGCAGGAGATATACGTATGAATTTTGCCTGCTGCAATGCTTTAATGTTTTTAGCTCCGCAATAGCCCATACCTGCGCGTAATCCACCAACTAACTGGTAAATCACCTCGGCCATGGTGCCTTTATATGGAACCCGTCCGGATATTCCTTCGGGAACTAATTTTTTAATATCATCTTCAGCATCCTGGAAATAACGGTCCTTTGAGCCATGTTGCATAGCCTCCAATGAGCCCATTCCACGATAGGTTTTAAATCTTCTTCCTTCGTAAATGATAGTCTCGCCAGGGGATTCTTCCACCCCCGCAAATAAAGAGCCAATCATCACTGTAGATGCCCCTGCAGCAATAGCTTTGGTAATATCGCCTGTATAACGGATGCCACCATCGGCAATAATTGGGATTTTATAACTTTTCAAGGCCTTAGCTACATTATAAACCGCAGTCAACTGCGGAACACCAATACCTGCTATAATACGTGTTGTACAAATTGAACCCGGTCCGATACCTACCTTAACACCATCTACACCTGCTTTGGCTAAAGCCACAGCGGCTTCTCCGGTAGCTACATTTCCTGCAATTACATCCAGTTTCGGGAACTTGGTTTTTAACTTTTTAACCTCTTCAATAACCCTTTTGGAATGTCCGTGTGCAGTATCTACTATAATTGCATCGACACCAGCTTTTACGAGTGCCTCGGCACGTTGGAGCATATCGGCAGTAACGCCTACGGCTGCTGCCACCCTTAAACGACCGAATTCATCTTTACAGGCATTTGGGTGAAGGTGAATTTTCATGATGTCCTTGTAAGTGATTAAACCAACAAGTTTTCCATCATTATCTATTACAGGGAGCTTTTCAATTTTATATTTCTGAAGTATCTGTTCGGCCTTGCTGAGATCAATTCCTTTTTTGGCAGTAATAATCTGATCTTTGGTCATCACCTCCTTAATTTCGCGGCTCATCACCTTCTCAAAACGCAGGTCGCGGTTGGTGACAATCCCTACCAACCTGTGCTTGGAAGTAACCACCGGAATCCCTCCGATTTTATTATCACGCATTAGTTTAAGTGCATCACCTACTTTAGCTGATTCTAAAACAGTTATAGGGTCTTGAATCATTCCACTCTCATAACGCTTTACCCTGCGCACTTGTTCTGCTTGCTGGGCTATAGTCATGTTTTTATGGAGCACTCCAATGCCTCCCTGTCCGGCAATTGCAATAGCCATTTTGTATTCGGTAACCGTGTCCATGGCAGCGGTTAAAATTGGTACATTAATGGAGATATTCCGGGTAAAGGAAGAAACTATATTCGTTTCTCTTGGAAGTACGTCGGAATAGGCTGGAACCAAAAGAACGTCATCGTATGTGAGACCTTCTTCGGTAAATTTATCATCTAATGATTTCACGTCAAAACTTTTGCAAATATAACGAAAAGAACAGAACTATGAACTATAAACTATGAACTATGGACCAAAACTCCACAAATACTCCATGGATAATCGTTCATAGTTTATAGTTCATAGTTCTGATGCCATTATATTACAGCCCCGTAAGTCGCTGCTATCCAATCTTCCAACTACTTCAAAATCATTATTCTGATACAGAACCCCCAAATCATCGGTTGCAATAAACGAACAGGAATGAATATTTGCCAGGTCAATTATATTAATTGCCCCTTTCCAACTTTCCACTTTCCACTTTCTACTTTCTACTATATTAAACGGATCATACACATCCCTTATTAAAACCTTCATCCAAGGAACACACTCGAATATGCCTTTCCCTTTGGAATATGCTTGTGAGAGTAACTCTGTCATTCCATATTCCGAGTGAATAAGATCTGTTTTAAAAGCATTGGTTAAAATTTCATGTACCTCAAGCCTGGTAAGCTCTTCCCTTCTTCCCTTCATTCCCCCGGTTTCCATAACAATGGTATTCTTTAATTCTATTGGATACTCCTCGGCTAATTTCAATAAAGCATAGGTAACCCCAATCAGAAATGTCTTTTGGCCGCTTGCTTCATTCTCCTTTATTTTATCTGCCAGTTCAAGGTAATTGTGCATGTAGAAGCCACTGCCTGAATGATGGCTGTCCTTTATAAGGTCATTTACCATGTACACCAATGATGAATCGCCCTTTTCCAAATAAGACGGCAAAAGTGCCAGTATGTAATACTGTCTTACATCGCCATAAAAATCAGCAACCCCTTTGCGGAAGCTCTTTTTATATAGTTCAATATCCTTTACAAAATGTTGGGAAGGAATAGCCCCTGTGGTAGTGCTGCTTTTAAAAACCACATCAAAACTATCACCATCGCCACAAACCACTTTATGCGACTTAAAAAACCGAATAGGTAAAAATGGTATTTCGGTAAGTTTTAAAATGCTGGATACATCAACGCCTAATGCCTTTACATATTCATGATACACCTTGTTGTTTTCAAACTGGTAATGGAACATCTCCAAAGCCAGTTTATTAAACCCTGCTTCGGAATGTTGGTCAAATATTTTATCCTTTAACGCGTTATGATTCATAAGGTGCTCAAAAATAATACCTATATTTGCAATGGAATGAATAAAACAGTTAAATATTTAGGAGTTCTTTCAATTGCCTGCTTATTAGGGCTTCTCTATTCGTCATGCGTGAAGAAGGAAAACTATTCAATCATTCCTGCTATTACCTACAATAATTTCCAGGCATTCTGTTCGGGTGTTAAAACCGACTCCGCTTATTTACGGGTTAACTTTACTGATGGCGATGGTGATATCGGCTACCCGCAAGCCGATCCAAGTGCCCCAAGCGATTTTTACATCCTTCCACTTATTTATAATACTACTACTGGGAAATATGATACCTTAAAAGTACTTACCACTTCGGGCGATAGCGTTATTACTTATAATTACCGCATCCCTTATATTACCCCTTCTGGAACAAATAAGGCCCTTAACGGAATCATTCAAATAAATCTGGAAAATTTAATACAATACCTTGGTAATTATACATTGCCACAACATAATACATATCAACTGCAATTTGGTGTGTGGATTTACGACCGTGCAGGTCATAAAAGCAATGTGCTGACCACTCCTACGGTTTATGCCTGTCATTAGTTAATTACCTGATTCTTTCTTGCTCTTTTTGCTTTAAAACGGTAATTTACACCGATATCTACCGAGGCTATCGGACCGGTAAAATCCGTTTCCCCGTGAAATGAAAATGCTTCAGTTATCGGAACCCTTACACCTACAAAGGCCCCGGCACTAATAGTAATCTGCGGTAGTATAGCAGAAGAACCTCCATAAAAGATGCTCGTATTGCACTGGGGGTTTAATATGGCATACCCCATTTTGGCTCCATAGTAGAAGTACTTCCAAGACCACATACAATGCACATACCGAACCTCCATCAGAAAAACTGCAACACTCCCCTGCGAATAATAAGCAGAGCCCGAATGTTCATAATAATTAACTCGTTCATATAATACATCCAAACCAAACGAATGTTTGGGACCTACTCCATAATCAACAGCTAAGCTAAAAGGAGGGTATATCGTTTGATTATAGTTTGAATGCAAAGTACCGTAATTACTGGAAATAGCTCCTTCTATGCTGCTATTCCCAAAATCTGCACTCACACTCCATTTTCCCTTGTTATAATAGGGGTTTAAACTATCATAAACAGACCTTTTATGTTTGCTCAAATATTTAATAGTATCTTTTATTCGGAAATCTTTATAGGCAAGCCTGTCTTCATTGGTTACAAGTTTTACCGGGCCTAGTGCAGGGTCTATTTTTACGGGTTTATGGTAATTATTACGCGTATCAAAACAATAATTCAATCCGAAACCTTCACCAACATAAAAGCTGGCCATATTGCTAACAAGAGGTACTCCTTCCTGTATCTCATAATGAATCCAAAGATTGGGTGCTAAAGGATAACGGAAACCGGCAAACCAACCTGCCGAGGGTTTTAATAAGATCTCCTGAGAAGGAAAATAAGTAGTTAACATAGAGGCCTGCAAGTTGCCTTGTATAAACGATATACCCCATTCAACTCCATAATATAAGAACCTCCAAGTACGGATGCAATGCATGTAGCGTAACCGAGTTGTAAACATTGATAAACTGCCGGCATCTATACCCGAATAAGAAGGTGTCGGGTTTATATACTCCCTTGCAAAGCTGCAATTAAAGCCCAGTGCACTTTTTTCAGTAAAACCGTAACTGGCAGAAAAATTAAATGTAGGTGAAATTATGTCAGTATATGCTGGATTGATATTTCCCAAAATACCAGGCACGTTATAGGAACCTGTCAAGTATTGGTCAATATTACTATATCCAATATCTGCAATTATATTTATTTTCCATTTATTAAAATATACAGCATTGGTATCGTATGCCGAAGCCCGGTGATGGCGGTGACCCTTAGTAATCTCAGGCTGAACAACGGAGGTATTCACATAATCCGACTGGGCCATAACTGCCCAGGAAACACATATTCCAACAACGAGTATTATAGCTTGTTTTTTCAACCTGACTGGTTTGATTATAACTTCAGTTTCTATTTCTCAACTACCATTTTCCCGGTATTCAAAATCGTCCCATCCGCCGCAACTACTTTATAAAAATAAACCCCGTTGGGTTCCGAGGAAATGTTGAGGGTATAGGTAAAAGAGGCGCCTTCTCCCAAAGGAGAAGGAAGGGATGAGGTCTGCACTTTCTCTCCTAAAACATTATAAACTTCAACCCTCGTTTGCACTCCCGCAATATCTGAGGGATTACTGAGTGATAAAGTGAAAATGCCAGAGGATGGGTTGGGGTAAACATATATGCGCATACAACTTGATGACAACTGATGAATTGAAGTAGTCATGGAAGTATCCTTGAATCTAAAAACAACTCCTTTGCCATAAGTTCCTCCTGTATTTGTCATTCCATATAACACATTTCCCAATTTAGTTATATCACCTGTTGGTTGCCACCCGGTAGCGGAATTAAAATCATATAAGTCAGAAAAATAGTTTCCGTTTGTATCAATAGAAAAAATGTTACCGCTGCCATGTCCTGCCCCATACCAAGACATACCAAATAACATACTGTCAGTAATAGTTAAAGAACCATATGGGCCTGCGCCGTTTGTTAAATTAAAATCAAAGAGATCATGATAGTTCAGCCCATTTGTATCAATCGAAAAAATAAGCCCCCAAGCGTTTACCCCACCGCCTTTGGTCATTCCATATAATTTTTTCCCTGATAAAGTTAATGAACCTGCTGGCGATGCACCATTTGTATCGTTAAAATTCAGAAGTACTTTATAATTATTACCATTGGAATCTAACGAAAAAATTACACCTTTATTTTTTGCCCCACCGCTTCCGGCCATTCCATATAACTTATTTTTGTATATAGTAACAGCGCCGTGAGGGCCTCCGCCATCCGAATTATTGAAATCAAACAGATCCTTAGCCGCACTGCCATCAGTATCGACTGCAAATATGTTACCGTCATTATAAAGTCCTCCAATACTTGTCATCCCGAATAACTTGTTCCCCGAAAGTGCTAAAGTTCCAAATGGATCAAAGCCGCGTGCCACAGATACATTTAAAATATTTTTATAATTGCCTCCATTCGTATCAATTGTAAAAACATTGCCATTCGGGCCTCCACCGGCTGTCATTCCAAATAATTTTTTTCCTGAAATTATTAAAGCCCCGGTGGGTAATCTACCATCAATATTATTAAATTCAAGCAGATCTTTAAATCCGCTTCCATCAATATGAATTGAAAAAACAACACCAACATTAGTTGCCCCACCTAACCACGTCATTCCATACAATACGTTTCCCGAAAGAAGCAAAGGGCCATACATTGGAGTTGCTCCATTTGTATCATTAAAATTATGCAACACCGTATACTGCCCCTTCCCGACTCCAATACCCAAGAATAATATCCCGCAAACCAATAATCGTAATTTCTTCATAGCCTGAGTTTTATACTTCACAAAAATAACAAATAATCAATTTGATATGTGAAAGTCAATTACTTTTACAGAAAATACATTTCCTTGTTTATTTTTGCTTTGACCGCCGAAGCTTTCTTTGTCTGCCATAGTTTTAACGAAGGCATGAAGCGCAGGAGGTATATTATAATGAACGAAAAAGTGCCGGAAACAGAAAAGGATATTTATAGCCAAAATGAAAAAGTGGATACTTATTTTTGCTATAAACAGCTATGTTTTATAGTATTTAACTATAGAATATATTTTTAAAAGCATGATTTACAATGCGTTAAAAAATAACAGTTGTGTTGACCTTATATTTATTACATAGTATTTTCATTAGTAATCTATAGTTATACATAGTTAATTGGCAGTTTCAATTTTATAT
>CAIPDV010000073.1 GCA_903863935.1 uncultured Bacteroidota bacterium | reverse complement strand
GAGTAACAAACTTTTGTTGGGTTTCTTTATTGTGGGGCTGATTATAATAACTGTGTTTTTCGTAACCATCACTCATTATGTAAATACATTAAGTGCCATGGACAAGTTTACAAAACTTCCACCTGAAGGCAAAAACATAAATGTAGGGCCTTTCAGCGCAATAAAAGCAGATGGGGTATATGATATTGTATTGTCGCAGGGAGCTAAAGAAAGTGTGACCATAAAAGGAGATTATTCGCCTATGATGAAAATATATAATAAGGGAAATGCCCTGATTTTAACGGATAGCTTGCATGTCCGGTTTTTAAGCGGCACCACTACAACTGTATACATAACCCTTGTGAGTATAAACTCGCTGAGCATTGAGGGCGTTTGTAAAACAACATGCAGCGATACACTTAATCTCAAAAATATTGTATTTGATTTTCCGGGTGTGGGTAGTTCAAATTTGTTACTTAATACAGATACACTTAAAATATCGAATGAAGGTACGGGAAGTTTAACACTGGCTGGAAAAGCAAACTATGCAAGCATTTCGGAGGATGGAACGGGATCGTTAAGAGCCGAAAAATTTAAGGTAAAGGAACTCCATGTAAAATTAGAAGGTACCGGAGATGCTGTTTTATACGCCTCAAATTCTATTTACATAGAAGCGTCTGGTACAGGAGATGTAAGTTATGCCGGCCCGGCAAAGGTTATGGAATTGCAAAGTACAGGCACAGGATCTGTAAAGTACAAAGAATAGGCTTTACCAAAGCGGGGTAATCAGAAATAATGTATTTTAGTGTTTTCAACGCACATTAACTCACTAAAATATTGGTTATGAAAAAGGCTATTCTTGCTTCACTTTTTCCCTTGTTCGTTCTTCTGTTTACAATTTCGGTAACAGCCCAAACTCCTGATACCATTCATGTTATTACCCAAACAAAGGTACACATGACCTCGCCTCCGGCATCGTATGACGGATGGGGCGTGTTTCCGGCAGATACGGTTTCGTATCGTAAAGTATATTTGAATTTTACATTGGGATGCCCTTCTCCTCGTTGCAGCGGATGGGATTATACGGTGGATATTTACCTCAATCAAAATACTCACCATAAAGATTCTACCTTAATGCAGGGGCCTGCTTTTACTGTGAACGGAAACAAAATGGATTCTGTAAAAGTAAAGTTTGATACTACCTGGGTTACCTATTACGATACCACAACTAACGCAACCGATTCAACCAAAAATGCGGCCTACACCATTGTTCAGTACAAAAATTGTTTGCAACCTACAGTGCCTACTGATACAGTGCATTGGTGGGTAGCAGGTTATTATAATCACTATTACGATAACCTCGGAAATATTGTAGACTCCATTTATGTAACTCCGGATACTTCCATGTATCTTGCCTATTGCCCATATTATTCGGTGTATGATTCCATTGCCCAATATGAAATTGCCCGGATGATAACTCCCTATGGCAGCTACTACGGCAGCACATGGACCAATCCTTACAAATTCGATATTACAGATTTCTCTTCATTGCTTCATGATTCAGTTCAAATTTCGGTATTCTACAGCGGTTGGTCCGATGGCTTCTTAGCATCTTGCGATTTTGAAATGATAACCGGTAATCCGGATCATAAACCATACAAAGCTATTAAGCTTTGGACAGGTACATTTCCGTATGGAAGTGTAAGCAATCCTATATCGAATTACCTGACTCCTTACGCTGCTAAAATTGATACAGCAGCACATGGAACTCGCTTACGAATTATACAAACCGGACATGGTGAAGATGGTAATAACTGTACTGAGTTCTGCGGAAATTATCAGCATGTGTATGTAGATGGTAAACAACGTTACAACCCTTATGTATGGCGCGATAATTGCGGATTGAATGCACTATGGGCGCAAAGCGGAACGTGGCTTTTCGACCGGGCTAACTGGTGTCCGGGAGATTTGGTTAATCCATATCTCGATGACCTTACCCCTTATGTTACCCGTGGTGGAACTGATACCATTCGCGTAGATATGGACCCATACATTTCTCCTAACGGAGGAAGCGTTTACATTTTTGGCTCAGCTCTTATTTACTACGGTCCAATAAAATATAAACTGGATGCCGCTGTTGAAGATATTTTATCGCCTAATAAATATGCACCCTATAGCAGAATTAACCCAAGTTGTGGAAACCCGCAGGTGGTAATTCGCAATACAGGAGCGGATACTTTGAAGAGCCTCACTTTCTATTACGGACAGATTGGCTCAACGCATAATACCTATACATGGACAGGTAATTTACCGTTCGATGATACTGCCCTGGTTTATCTGCCATGGGTGCATTTGAAATCTTCCAACATCAATAAATTTGAAGTAACCATTGGCAATCCGAATGGAGGAACCGACCAATATGCCGATAATAACTACATGATAGTTCCTTATGATACCGTGCCTACTTATCCGTCTTCATTTGTAATTAAACTATTTACCAATAAGGCAGCCTGGGAATCGTCCTACTTTATTGAAGATGTAAATGGAAACATAGTATACAGCAAATCGGGTTTTTCAAATACTACAACCTATTACGATACTGTTTGGAACCTTGCACCGGGTTGCTACCACTTCCAGTTGAATGACCAGGGTAAGGATGGCCTTTCCTTTTTTGCCAATAGCGATGGTAATGGTGCCCTCTCATTCAGAAAAGTAACTGTGGGAGGTCTTGCTACATTCAATGCTGATTTCGGAACTTCAATAAGCCAAAATTTTACCGTAGGTGTTATCACCAACGATGGTGAAATGAAATACTCCATTGATTACAATGTATATCCAAACCCTGCCAGCACACAACTCACCATTTCCGGATTAGATGCTTCGCAGAAAGATAAAAACGTAAAGATATTTTCAGCAATGGGTACACTTGTGTATGAAAAAACAGTAAGTGCTGGATTGGAACACTACAACATAAACCTGAATGGTTTTGCTGCCGGAATTTACTGTGTTATTATCTCCAACACCGATGGACAAGTGGTGAAGAAGGTAATGGTGACAAAATAGTCGGAGCCCGACTGGCAATTTTAAATCTCGTAGGCACTGATTACAAATCAGTGCCTACTGGGGGAAATAGTGAAAAAATAAAAATGAACAGCGTGCAGGTGTGATTTCTCTGCACAAATTCCTTATATATCCTAGATACCCGTTTTTGACTACAACAATAGTAGATTTGACTACTTCTGTCAGTTTGTTTATGTAGTCCTTTGCAGTAATAAAAAAACAGAAAAATGAAAATTACACTTACAGGTTCGTTAGGGAACATCAGCAAGCCTTTAGCAATAGAATTAGTGCAAAAGGGACATACAGTTACGGTTATCAGCAGCAAAGCCGAAAGACAAAAGGATATTGAAGCATTGGGCGCAAAAGCCGCAATCGGCAATTTGGAGGATGTTCCATTCCTTACATCCGCTTTTAAAGGGGCCGATGCCATATATACAATGATACCTCCACCTCATTTCGGCGTTCCTAACTTTGACCTGATGGAGAATTGGAACAAACTCGTAAACAACTTCGCAGAGGCTATCCAAAAATCCGAGGTAAAACGAGTGGTTCACCTCAGTAGTGTTGGTGCGGATATGACTAAGAATTCAGGTATCATTATTGGTCATCGTAATGCAGAATTTGTTCTTAGTAAACTACAAAATGTTGAAATTACATTCATCCGCCCCGTTGGTTTCTATTATAATTTATTACTTTTTATACCTGCTATAAAAAACAGGGGTAGTATTGCGTCAAACTATGGAAGTGATGATTTGATACCATGGGTTTCTCCCATTGACATTGCTGCAACTATTTCAACAGAAATAATAACATCCACTCTTGCGCACAGAAAAGTGCTTTACGTAGCAAGTGAAGAGCTAACTTGTAACGAAGTAGCAAGTATTTTAGGTGCTGCTATCGGTAAACCTGATTTAAAATGGGACTTGATTACCAATGAACAATTACAAAGCGCATACGAAGGATTCGGAATGTCTAAACTACTTGTTGCCGGTTTGGTGGAAATGCAAGCAAGCATGCATAGCGGAGAATTTTACCGGGATTATTACCTGAACAAACCTGAACTGGGTAAAGTAAAACTAAAAGACTATGCAAAAGAATTTGCCGTGGTATATAATAAATAAGAAGTAAATTGCAATATGCCAAGCACGCAGCCTTACAGGATTAAAACCATAAGCGATTATCACCAGGTTACAGGGCTTCCAAAACCGGAGCATCCACTAATAAGTGTGATAAATTTTGAATCCATTAAACATTTACCAAGCAAAAAACCGACACGTATAGTATTTGGTTTCTACTCCATCTCTTTGAAAAGGAATTTCAATGCTAAAATGAAATATGGTCAACAGGAATATGATTTTGACGAAGGCACGATGTCTTTTATTTCTCCCGGACAAGTCTTTGGAATTGAAGTAGAGGAAGGTAAAGCAATAACACATTCGGGGTGGCTGTTGCTGGTGCATCCTGACTTTTTCTGGAACACTGCTTTAGCCAAAACAATAAAACGATACGAATATTTTGATTATTCGGTGCATGAGGCTTTGTTTCTTTCCGATAAAGAAGAGACGATGATTATAAACCTGATGCAGAATATGGCACTCGAGTATCATTCCAATATTGATAAGTTTAGCCAGGATGTCATCATTGCGCAACTGGAATTGTTGCTTACTTATTCCGAACGATTTTATAATCGCCAGTTTATAACACGGAAAATAACCAACCATAAAATTCTGGAACGCCTCGAAACTATTCTTACGGAATATTTTGATAATGAGAATCTGGCAGAAAAGGGATTGCCTTCGGTTAAATATATTGCCGACACATTAAATGTATCTGCTGGTTATTTAAGTGGCTTGCTTAAAACATTAACCGGACAAAGCACCCAACAATTGATTCATGATAAACTACTGGAAAAAGCTAAGGAAAAGCTTTCCACTACCCATTTATCCGTTAGTGAAATAGCCTATACTTTAGGCTTTGAACATCCGCAATCATTCAGTAAGTTGTTCAAAACCAAAACCAAACTTTCCCCGGTGGAATTCAGGGAATCGTTCAATTAGTATAGTTCCTAAGTATAAACTTCGTTAGCTTTCTGTGACAGGGTGAAATGCTAATTCTGCACCAGTGAAGTTTGAATGTCGATATTACTATCCGTTTTAATATTGGCAAATATGCCTCCATTATCCATCGACATGTTCAGGGTCATATTAATGGCATAATCTTTGTAATAGTTGTCCGATATATCATATACTATATTGCCTTTGCCAACCCCATCGGCTTTAAAAGTATGGTTCTTAATGGTAGAGTTTAATGCGTAAACCTGTGTTATTTCGAATGTAGCTACATTGTTTGCAATGTTCTTTAAACTGTACGTTGAAGTAACGGTCATGCGCAGTTTGGTAAATCCCATATCAACATTCATAGGTGCTTCCCGTGTAAATTGCTCGCCAACCTTTAGTTTCTTTTCAGGTCCGCACGATTCCTGCAGCATGTCCTGCACTGCAGAAACCAATTTCTTTTTAGCATCTGCGGTCATATCGGGCAAGGGTGAAACAGAATCAATCATCGGAACACGCCCAAGCGTATCGGTTCCATAAAAAAAGGTGTTGTCAGGAATTTCCTTTTTACCGTCCTTGCTTTCCGTTTTAATATAGTTCATTGTAAACGGATAGATGTTCTGGGGTCCCAGCTTACCGGTTTTCAAAGTAATTAAAACAGAAATATTGTTATTGAGTTTAGATGGATTTTGAATGCCTTTATCTTTTAAGGTTTGAAGAACTTCAGGGGTAGCATCATACTTGGTTTCCGTTTGCGTTTTGTCGGTCATGGTCTGTTTATAAACACAATCGGGTTTATACTCCACTTTAAAATTTAATACATCGGAGTTGCTGTAGTTGCACGAAAATAGAAGCACTATAGGGATTATCCAAAGTAATTTTTTCATGCTTGTTATAAAGGGCCTGGTAGGGGTTAAATTATACACTTGTATAGCTGCCTTTTCACGAAGATAATGATTTTGTTTCCGGATTATTATGATATAGGTAACTATTCAAATAATTAAAATGGATTTTCAGGGTAGAACATCGATAATCATGACGAATAACAGGTTTTCAGGTATCGTATTCTTTCTTTTGTTCAATAAATTGAAAGGGTATCATGAAAGAATTAAAAGGTCAGCTCATGTTATACTGAACCAAAAAAATACGATGCAGCGTTCAATATGCTGATAGGTGGAAGAAAAAGATGGAGATGTTCCTATGGGGATTGGCATGTTTTACCCCAATTCATTTTTTATAAACCCCTATCCCTATTAGTAGAGCAGGGCATATAAGGTGTAAAAACCTTACGATTTCTACAATCCATTGTTTATAACATCCTATTTGGGGCCAGAAACTCCGCGTTTATAGTAGCTAGTTTTGTACGTAACACAAAACCAAATTACAAAAGAAGCATGAAAAATATAAATTTTCGCTTGAAAGGAGTAGCCGGAGTACTTATGCTTTTGCCTTTTCTGGCAATGGCTTCCAGAGATACATTGCATATAGGGGAGGGAGCTGCAATAGTGAATGTAGGAGCTAAAATAGTTGTTACACCGGATGCTAACCCAGACGGTACATCACGTACCTATGAGCCTGTGAACGTATTATACCGGGTGCAAATTCTTGCTCTGAAGAAGGCGATCAACCTTGAATCAATTAAGGTAAATGGAGTGGAAGGAGAAGTTTATTCGTTTGAAAATAATGGGTTCACCCGTTATTATATCGGCGAGTTTAAAGATCTGAAATCCGCTACCGATTTTAAGGATCAACTTAAAAAATCAGGTTTCGAAGACGCCTGTATAGTTGCTTACAAAAATGGCGACCGGATTACCATTAAGGAATCGCTTAATATTTTAGGAGAGAAGAAATAAATGTTCTCGCATAGAAGTTGATTCACGCGATGAACATTCAGAGAATGTGGTTATAAGCTTATTCCTAGTCTGAAACCCTTACTAAATCCCGTTTCTCTGGAATATGAGCCCACTACTTCAAAACGTAAAACGCCTAATTTTGAAACGCCGATAAAGTATTCGTAATAGTTATGCAGGTTGTTGGTTGTAAGATAACTTATGCCTGCAATTTCATCCAGTTTAAGTTTACGGATAAGAGGCAGCTTGTTAAAAAGAAAACCCTGGAAATTGTGTTCAAAATGCACTTCAGCAAAAGGACCAGTGGTGCTGTAAGTATAGTAAGGTAATAATTGAAAAACACTACTTCCAAAGGAAGAAAATATAGTTTGATTGCCATTGAAGTAGTTGTAATCCATAAATGGAACATTTTGCGTATTCAGGAATTTTCCGGCAGAAACATAGAATTTGGAAGTTCCTAAAAGTTTCAACCCTAACTGGCCGGTAAGTGTTGCTTTCACAAAATCGTAATTAGCCGCATCGGAAGAATAGCCCCCGAAAGCCTTTCTATAAGCGAAACTCAGTATAGGGTATTTGGAATCCATCAGAATTTTTTGATTCGGATAGGTCATGTATTTCTGGTTGAAATGAATGTCCACCTGGAGTAAACCGCTCAATGTGCTCGAGTGAGTAATTGAGTTTGTCACGTCATTATTAGGGAACAACGGGTCATTGGAAGTATATACCCTGCCGGGAATATTTATGAGCCTGTAATTGGTAGTGTTCATCAACGGAGAGTTATCAGAATAGCTTACTGATTCAGCAAGTGAAACCCCATTTATAAGATCTCTTTTATGATAGACGAAGATGTTGGCACGCCTGTAAAGTTTCATATAATTTTGGTCCTGAAAAAGCGTGTAAATGGAATTAATAAATGGAGAAATCGGGTTGTTATGGTTGAACTGGGCATCATCAACAGCCCCACCAAGGCTTACCATAGCCCATTTTACCGGGTCGTAATTATATGAAAAGTTGAGATTGGCATAGGGTTGTTTGCTTGAAAATCCATATCCGGCGGAGGCATAGGCAAACAGGCGTTTATTCTCTTTGTATTCTTTCATGTAGTTAACTCTCAACCCGGCACACCAGCCCTGCACTGTATTAAAGCTGACTGATTCAATGAGAGGACGTAAATACCAGGTACGCTTTTTATACCGTTGAAAATAAGTATGGCCTATAAAAATAGTAGATATGTGAAACTTGTTCGATCGTCTGTCAATAGAATCAAGATATGGTTTTGAATCATAAATTTTTTGCATGCTGTCGCGCTTGTGATAGTCGTGTGTCTCTTCTTTGGTAAGGGCAACAGGTCTGGTTTTTTTCCAATACGATGAATCTTTTTTATTCGAACCTGTGTCAACCTTCATCACTTCGCCATTAAAAAAATGGGCAGGAAAATCGGGGTTTATATTGTAGTTGCTGTTCATTGCAAGGAAGACACCTTCGCCAACAATACCGAAAAAGTTAAATGTAAATTTCAGTTTGTTGGAGAACATCATCCATGTATCCGGTTTCACCGGAAGGAAAACCTGGTTTATGTAAAGTGTATCTACAAATTCAATTTGTGATGCCTTACACAGGTAAAGGTCGGTGCTGTAAATACGCCATCCGTCTTCCATAATGTAAATATATCCCCGGAAAACAGGATCGTTGCTACGTTTTGCAATCACTTCAATTTTATCTACTAACCTGCCACTGTCCGAAATGGTTCCTGCCAGTTTATAATTGTAATAAAACATTGCATTGTTAGCTATAGGAGAAATGAATCCACGCTCACTCAGTTCATCAAAATTTATATTATTCTGATAAAAGTTAATGAGCATATCACTTTCCTGGTTATAGCTGAAAGCCCTGTTGTTCCCGCTAACTTTCGAGGATATCATCTCTTCTTTTATTTTATCGGGTTGCATAAAGTTGAATTTCGAAACCGATTCCGATAAATAAATAATACCTGAATTGCTATCCATGCGGCTGAAGTTTAACTCCTGTCCGAAAAGTTTTTGCGGATGTTTTTTTATGCGCTGCACTCCTTTTATGTACACATCGCATGAATATGCTTTTACCTGATCGAGATAATGCTTACGCATTTTTATTGCCTTGCGCATAATAGCATACGCCGGGTCTTCGCCGCTTGCATTCACAGTTACAGCCGATATCTGTATGCCTTCTGATTTCAATTGTTCATTATGAATAACTGCATCGGAACCAATAATTATAATCTCGGTGCGGGTTGTGAAACCTATCAACTGATAGACCATTCTGTAGGTTCCGGGAGCAAGTTCAAGCGAATACTCTCCATCAATATTGGAAAGTGTGCCCTGAGTTGTCCCCTCAATATAAACCGCTACAAACGGAATTGGCTGATTATTTTCATCGGATATCTTACCTTTCAGAACGGAGGCTGAGGCTCCAAATGAAAAAGCAAAAAGCAAAAAAGTGACTAAAAATGTTTTAAACCCCCGCACCGTAAAAAATAAAAGCCATTAATGACTAACTACCAATTGTTGCTTTGCAAGTTCCTTCCCATTCTCAAAAAGCGATAGAATATAAACTCCATTTTTCATATTACCGGTTGAAAGCGAATAGGTTTTTTGGCCGGTTTCAAGTTTTATTTCCTGCAATAACTTCCCTTGCATATCATATAGATTTATGTGTTCGTTACCTAATACATTCGAAATACTTATTGTGGTGTTATCGGATGCTGGATTAGGATATACTGACAAGTTTCCAGTAACTTCTTTTGTTTCATTGATAGCTAAAGCATTTGACTTGCCATTCGCAAAAGCATATTCACCGGTAGGGAGCGAATCGAGCTGCATATATCCGTAATCGGTACTTATTTTATGTTTGGTGTACCGGGTGAATTCCGTCCAATCATAAGCGGCACTTGGCCTGTATAGTAAAAGTATACTGTCGTCAGTTGAAACAGTGAGGTCAGTATCGAGATAAGCGGTAACAACACCGTTCAAATAATTTACCGATTTCGTGCCATCATAATAAAGTTGTGCAGTTGCTTTGAACCCTGTTGGTAGTATGCCCGTGAATTTCCAATAACGATAAGAAGAGATACGATAACCCAATGAAGTATTTTTCAACGGGTCAGGTGGAGCGAAATTATGTTCGAAAAACATAAACGCAGTATCAGGCAGAGTTTTTATCGATACAAAAAACCGGGAATTGTACATGCTGTAAGCATTGGCAGTTGTGGCCATCAGCGTGTCGGGTGCAATGGCTTCACCGATTTTTTCATCCAGGTTGAGAGCAACAAAAACCGGTTTGAATGGAACGGTTAATGTATAAGTGGAAATTGGTCCGGACACAACAATTCTTTGTGTTGTGCCTTTGGTAATTGATGATTTGAACGTAACGTTCAACGGCACATTGTTATAGTAAGCAGGTGCGTTATCAAGCTTTTGTTTTATATACAAAGTAACATTGTAGTTGGGTCCATTTGGAGAAGTTGTAAAGGAGTCAATAGAAAACTGTGGAAAGCCCGGTGCTTTCACCCATCCATTGAAAAAGTCAGTTAGGTTGGTGCCGGTGAAACGCTCCATGCTGTGCTCCAGCGTATCGGTATGCACAGCCTGGTATTTATGGGTGTTCAAATAGTATTTAAGCCCGTTGAAGAAAAGCGTATCGCCTAAATAACCCCGGAGTGTTCCAACCACGGTCTCACCTTTATTATAGGTTGTTGTTCCAAAGGTATATTGTTGGGGAATACCGGATAATGGTAAAAAATGGTGTCCATCGTTAATATGCGCCAGATGGAGCACATATTCCCGGTCACCCCGAACCCATGAATGATATGTGGGTTCGCCATACAGATATTCTTCAAAAATATCTTCATTGTAACTTGCAAAACCTTCATTAAGCCACATATCACTGGCGGCCCATGTTGTAACCAGATCTCCAAACCAATGGTGCGATAATTCATGCGCCATTACAGGTTCATTAGCAGTAGTGCCGTCAATTAAAGGTTGTGGATAGGCAATATTGGTGGCATGTTCCATAGAACCACCATTGGGGCCAATTTCTGAGTAGCCTACCTTACTCCACTCATATCGGCCAAAACAGGTTTGGTAAATAGAGATTGCATTTTTTAAATGGATAAATGATGCACGCATCTTTGCTGTATCTGTAGCAAGGGCATTCAAAAGAATAGGGATGGTATCAAAACCAAAGAATTTATCATGCATTTCAACATAAGGGGCAACATCAATAGCTGCAAGGTAAGCAGGCATAGTGCTATCAATAACCCATGTCCTTGTGCGGTTACCCAAAACAGTGGTATCTTTTACCAGATGGCCATTGGCATAAGCCGTATTACTTCCATTAGTTGTAATATTAAATTCATAAAGGGCCCGTTCACGGAAATTATCGAAACATGGATACCAGGCTCGTCCGTATGTATGTGGATTCGCCTGAACGGCTTCACCCATATTAAATGCAAATGGAGCCTCATAATAAAAACCTCCAACTCCGCCTACATCATTATGGGGTTTGCCATGGTAATAAACAATCACATCGGAAGTATCGCCTATATTTTTAATTCCGGGAAGGTTTATGGTAATAAGGGTATCATTATAGGTGTAACCTAGAATTGAATTATTCATGGTGATTGAGTCAATACTCAACCGGAGTAAATCAAGGCACAAGGTTTTAATGTTATTCATCTTTGGAACAAACCTGATATCCGTATTTCCGTTAATAGTGTCGGTTGTAAAATCCGTAACAGTAAGGTTGATGGTGTATTTCAGGATGTCAATAGTATCGCTCCGGAAGCCATTTGTATCGGGTGCCGGGAAATTTGTTGATGCGGAGAATCCGTTGATGATAAACCCGGATAGAAAAGCAGCTATAAAAAATATTTTTGTGCGCATGTATGGGAATTATAAAACAAATATAGAAACTATTGGGAATAAGTGTTTCGCTAAAAAGCAAATATGATAAGGAAAGACAAAGGCTGCTTGCGAATTTTCAAAAACCCGGTCAATGACTTTTTGGCAAAGTGAATATTCATACATTATCTTTGTTTCATGTTTCAAAAGAATCTATTCGGTAGACATAAAACAGCGAACAAACAAATGATTTTTGGCAGTATATCGTTTATGCATTTCCTGTTAAATCCTGTAATTAACAGGAAAATAATATCTAATATATTGATATTCAAAGCACATAAAATTATGCTTCCCTGTTATCCTCCTGTTATTTTCCCTGTTATCTTCCTGTTATTTCCCTGTTATTTTTCACAGTTTTTCATGAAAAAATTGTTCTTCTTCCCTCATAAATTTACTCCTTAATTAAGGCAATTATTAGATACCTTTATAGCTTAAAAATTAAAAATGCTTACCCTAAATTTTACTCCATTCCCTACCATTACCACCGAACGACTCATATTGAGGCAGCTTACAATGGATGATATAAATGATCTTTTTTGGCTGCGCTCGAATGAACTGGTTGGGAAATATATTCCGCGCCCACCTTATAAATCTGTGGATGAAGCGAGTGCATTCATCCCGAAAATAGATACAAATATTGCCAATAATGAATCGATACTCTGGGGTATTACCCTTAAAAATGAAAATAAAATAATAGGCACTATTTGTTTATGGAATATCCATAAAGAGCATTATCGTGGGGAGGTAGGGTATGAACTTCATCCCGATTTTTGGAACCGTGGAATCATGCAGGAATCGCTGGTTGCAATAATCAATTACGGCTTCCAGGATATGAAATTGCATTCGATTGAAGCGGTTATAAATCCGGATAATGCGGCCACAATAAAACTTTTGGAAAGAAACCATTTTGTAAAAGAAGCTCACTTTAAAGAGAACTTCTTTCACAAAAATAGTTTCCAGGATACCGTAATTTATTCGCTGCTGAACAAGGTATAACTACTATTCTGCAACTGCGACTTCAATTGTTTTTGGTTTCCTTTTCAACTTTGCTTTTAACCTGTTTGTACCATAATACATTATTGGTACAAGTATCAAGGTTAAGAACACTGCAAAACTCAAACCGAATATCATGGTCCATGAAAGCGGACCCCAGAAGGCTACACTGTCACCACCAAAATAAAGGTGCGGGTTAAGGTCGCTGAGAAGGGTTCCAAAGTCAATATTCAGGCCCAATCCCAGCGGAATCAATCCCAGGATGGTTGCAATGGCAGTAAGAATAACCGGAGTCATACGAATCTTTCCTGCTTCAACAACTGCTTCTTTTACTGACATTCCTTGATCCATAAGCATATCGGTAAATTCTACCAGCAAAATACCATTACGCACCACAAGCCCCGCCAATGCCACAAAGCCAATTCCACTCATTACAATTGATATATCCATTTTAGTAATGGCATATCCAAGCATAATACCAACCACGCAGAAAATTACTTCGGTAAGAATAATAAATGGTTTGCTGATGGAGTTAAACAAGGTTATCAGAATTAAGAAAATAAGCATAATGGAAATCATGAAAGCACGTCCGAGAAAAGCTCCGGTTTCCTTTTGATCTTGCTGTTCACCGGTAAGTTCAATATCAACTCCGGCGGGGGCCTGGTAACTATGTATAGCAGCCGTTACCTGTGTTACCACATTATTGGGGTTAAAGCCGCCAAGCACATTCGAAGAAATAATAATAACCGGTTTTTCATTCAAACGGGTTATGGCACCATAGGTCCTTCCATAATGCACATTGGCAAATGTGGAAATAGGAATCTGGCGTATCTTGCCACCCATATTCATATCGCGAAAAGTAAGGTCGAGGTTACGTAATGCATTTACATCTTCACGCTGGTTCCTTTGGTAACGCACCATAATAGGGTATTCATCATTCAGGTCGCGGAATTTAGAGGTTTCATAACCATATACTGCGGTTCGTATTTCCTGCCCGATTTGCCCCGTGCTTACCCCTTCGAAGTTGGCGCGTTCACGGTCAATGTCAAAAACAATTTCAGGTTTGTTTTTCTGTAGATCCGATTTCAGTTTTTCCACACCGGGAATATCAAGTGAATCGAGGTAGTGCAATAATCCTTGCGAAACATTTACCAGTTTTTTATAATCGTCGCCGCGAATTTCAATATTGACTGGTTTACCCGTAGGAGGCCCGTTCTTTTCCTGATCAACCGTTATTTCGGCACCCGGAATGCCAACCATGGCTTTCTGCAGCGTGTCAAGGTAAGTTGCTGTAGAAACACCATGCCTCAATGAATAATCAACAAATGCAATAGTTATTTTACTCTTATTGGAATAGGTACCATTATCGTTATCTGCAGGGTCGGATGCGCCTATGGCCACATTTGTAATAACCGATTGCACAATAGGATTGGTGTCTCCAATTACTTTATATACCCTATTTTCCAGAATTTTTGTAATCGAGTCAGTATACTTAATATCCGTACCAATTGGCAGATTCAGGAATACGTTGATCATATTCGGATCACCTTTCGGGAAGAATACCACATTGGGTGTTCGTGCCTTAAATAAACCAATAGTAAAAATTAAAATACCTATAAAACAACCTATAATAATTAATGAATGGGTCCATTTTCTAACACACCAATTCATAAAGTTGGCATATCCCTGTTGGAATGAAGGCCAGGACTTTGTCTGGAATGTTTTAACAGCCTTATAAAGCAGGAAGCGATATAAAAGATGGATCAGGAAAAGCGCAACGATGAAGTTGCCCGTTCCTCTGGAGCCTGCACCGTAAAATATAAGTGCCAGTGCAGCAAATATGATAGCAGTAATGGAAAGTCCTTTGGTCCACTTACCATGCTTATTTTCATTTTCAGAATGTGGTTTCATAAACTGAACTGCAAACACCGGGTTTATGATATAGGCCACAAACAAGGATGCCATAAGGGTTATGATAAGGGTAACCGGCATATAGTGCATGAACTTTCCAATAATACCGCCCCAGAATGCGAGTGGAACAAATGGTGCAAGGGTTGTAAGCGTACCGGCAAGCACAGGAAGGAAAACCTCCCCTGCAGCACCCTTGGCGGCCGTGATTATATCCACTTTCCCATTATCGAATATACGGTGTGTGTTTTCGATAACCACAATCGCATCATCTACCACAATTCCCAGCCCTAGCAGGAATGCGAATAGTACGATCATGTTCATGGAATAATCTATTCCGGGCAAAATCATAAATGCCACACACATGGACAATGGTACGGAAAGCCCGACAAACAAAGCATTTGTAGGGCCCATAAAGAACATTAATAATATGGTAACCAAAATAAACCCGATGATAATGGTGTTGATAAGGTCATGCAGAGTATGCCTTGTCTGGTCGCTCTGGTCGCCTGTAATAGTTACATGCAGATTTTGAGGAAATACGTTTGTCTGTAAATCTTTTATCAGGCTCTGCACTTTATCAGATGCATCGATCAGATTGCCTCCACTGCGTTTAATAATGTTAAGGGAGATAACGTTTTTCTTGTGAAGACGTGCATAACTCTTGGCATCTGCAAAGGTGTCTTTCACCGAAGCAATATCTTTCAGATATAGCGTAGCACCGCCCATAGAACGCAGTACGAGGTTACGTATCTGATCCATATTGGTAAACTGCCCCGATACAGTGAGTGAGCGTTGCTTATTTCCCATGGTTACTGTTCCGCCGGATACAACCAGGTTTTCATATTGAATGGCCTGTTCAATATCCCGCATGGTAATTTGAGCGGTCTGCATTTTATACATATCCACATTGATCTGTATTTCGCGGTCGAGTGCACCAACTTCATCAACGCGGGTAATTTCGGGCAATGCTTCAATCTTGTCTTTGGTATCGTCGGCAAATTTTTTCAGGCGTGAAAGATCAAAATCTCCGGAAAGGTTTACATATAAGATAGGGAAATCTGCAAAGTTTATATCGGCTACCTGTGGCGGGTTTGGAAGATCGGTAGGCAAAAATGGTTTTGCTTTATCAACCGCATCCTTCACTTTTTGTTTGGCATCAGCAATAGACACATCCGTGTTAAACTCAATAATAATTACCGAAAAATCCTGGTAAGAATGGCTGGTAACTTTCTTAACACCCGAAGTAGCTTTCACTTCTTTCTCAACGTGGCGTGTAACAAGGTTCTCCATATCAGCCGGAGAGGTACCCGGGTAAATGGTTTGAACAACAATGGTAGGGAGCTCAATATCCGGAAACTTTTCCTTGGCAATACTGAAGTAAGACATCAACCCCATCAGGGTAATGATAATGGTAACCACAAAAATGCTGGTCCGGTTATCTATTGCCCAACTGCTTGGTTTAAATTCTTTAAATATATCTTTCATAAAATAAGTTTATAAAGTTTATAAAGCTCATAAAGTTATAAAGTTTGTATAGTCATAAAAGGGATCTTTCACTTTATGAACTTTACAGACTTTCTACTTTACAAACTCACTGCATCTCCGTTATTCAGGTCGTCATAACCAACTGTAATGATCTTATCATTTGCTTTCAAACCATCTGTAATTTCAGCATTACCGTCATATACTTTGCCAAGTTTAACAGGAACCTTCTTAGCAATGATGGTACCCTTTTCATTCACAGCAATAAATACAAATGAACCGGTAGGATCATTCTGTACTATGTTGATAGGGATAACAACCGAAGCTGGTTTTGAGTAGTCGATGATCTTCATCATGGCAATCATATTCGGATGATAATTGGCATCCTGTGGAAGTTTTACTTCAACTGTAAATGTTCTGTTCACCATATCAATGGATTTGGAAACGTAACTGGCAACTGATACTATATCCTTATTCAGGTCAGGGAAATTTATTAGCAGAGAATCACCTTCATGAATATCGGAAATGTAGGATTCCGTAACATAACCGCGAACCTTTAATTGCTCGGTATTTACCACCTGGATGGTAGGAAGACCCGGAGCAACAGATTCACCGATCCTGATTTTTACAGCATCAACTGTTCCGTCAATCGGAGATTTTATTTTGGTCATGTCATCCTGTTGTTGCATTGCTGACATTCTTTTTTGGAGTGATTCATAATTGCTTTTTGCACTCAGATATTGAACCTCGGTTCCAATCTTCTGATCCCACAAACTCTTCTGTTTTTCATACAGGGTTTTTGTCAGATCAAGGTTGGTTTGCAACTCCTGTATGTTTTGTTGTAGCACTGCATCATCAATACTGGCAAGCACCTGGCCTTTGGTAACTTTATCACCTTCGGTAACCGAAATGCTTTTTATTACACCCGGCATTTGTGTGTTTACGTTAATATTATCCTGGCCATATACCGATGCCTGCACCTCCACATAGTGTCGGAACGGTTGTAAAAAAATATTCTGCACCGCAACTTTAATAGTTTTAATTTCTTTTCCACCTTCGGCTTTTATGGAGTCTTCAAGCAGTTGAATACTATCTCGCATAGCGCCGTCCCGCTTTTTAAGATCGGCAAGTTTCTTCTTGTTTGCCTCAAGTGTGTTGTCCTTAGTGTGTTTGCAGCCAGTCGCCAACACTAATAAAAACATTCCAATAAATACAGGTACAATATGTTGCTTTTTCATATAGCTAAAAATTTATTTATTTTTTTAAAAGAGTTCCTTTGGCCTGTTCATAATCTACCTTTGCAATAAGTGCATTATAAAGTGCATTGTAGTAATTCGTTTCCGCTTCTATCAGGGATGTTTCGGCATCCACCACTTCAAGGTTAGAGCCTGTTCCGGCCTCATATTTTATTTTGGTATCATGCTCTACACTTAGTGCGAGTTCCATATTTTCTTTCTGATTTTTCAGGTCGGCAAGGGCATTGGCGAGGTTAGTTGTGCTGCTTGAAATTTGTAGTGAGATGCTTTGCTTAAGTGTGTTTATTTTCAATTCAGCTTCTTGTACACTAAATTTATCTTGTTGAATGCGATAATTTTTTTGGAGTCCGTCAAAAATCGGGATGTTCATTTTTAAACCTACAATGGCAGTAGGATACCACGGTTGAGCACCACTGAAAAAATCAGTTGATGCACCCTGGTTAACCCTATTTACCGAACCAAATAAGATAAGGTTCGGCAGGTAGGCAAAGCGGTCTTTTTTCAATAGTTCATGGTTGCCATATAAATCAGTTTGCGCCATCTGCATTTCTATTCTGTTACCAGCCCTGAAAGCTGTATCTCCTTCCAGGTCCGGATTCATAGGTATGGTTTTAAGGCTATCTGTAAGTGCAATGCTATCGTACACCGGCATCCCCATCTGGAATTTCAACATCTTGTAACTCATGGTAAGCATCCTTCCCATAGTGGTTTCCAATGTTTTTAAATTGTTGTAACTAACCTTTATCCGCTGATAATCTATCTTCTCAGTAAACCCTGTTTCATATAGTTTTTGCGTTTCATCCATCAACTTTTTCAACCTGTTGGCATCCGCCTTAGTCATTTGAAGTTTCCAGTTAACAACCAAGGCCTGGTAATATGCTTTAGTTACCTGCGCCGTTGCATTTATATTGGCAAGTTCAAGTGCCTGAGTGGACACGGTACGGTATATTTTTGCAGCCTGTAATCCCACAATATATGTTCCGTCAAAAAGAATTTGAGAACCATCAATTTGTCCTGTTAAGCTATATTGAGTACCAAATTTTACAGGAGCAAAAGTACCGGCCGGACCTCCAAAGAATTGTGCTGGAATAAGGGTGGTAGGGATTTGTAAATAGTCCATAAAATTTACAGACCCGTTAATTTGCGGGAGTCCAATTCCGGTGATTTCTTTTACTTTAGCATCGGCTTTGCCTTCATCATATTTCGCATTAGCAATATCTGGCTGATGGGCCATTGCATACTGTATACTCTGTTGCAGAGACAGCCTGAAAACACTATCTGGTTTTTGTTGTGCATACGCCTGCAACATCAAAAGCAGTAAGGCGAATAAAATTCCGGTTCGTTTCATTATCATGTTAACCTTTAATTTTTAATTGATTCTTAAAGTCCTCAGCTACACGGTGTCCTTTTACATTGGTAATTCCGTACAGGAAATGTTCCAGTAAGTTTACATGTATTTTGGCCAGGTCAAATTTAGCTGAAGGATATATTTCCTGGTTCCAAGCCAGTTCCACTTCTTCAATCCGTAAAATGGCAAGGATATGTATATCAATATCATCTCTGTATAAACCTTCCTTAATGCCTCTTTTCATATTGGCAATCATACTCTCAAGTAAAGTGGTCCGTTTGAACTCGGTAAATTCCTGCCATGCTTTAGGGTGAAACTTTTTCAGTTCGAATAATAGGCGGGGATTCATCGCTTCAAAAAGTTCTTTAAGCGGAGCAAGCATCATAAATATTTCCTCTATAGCATTTGTTGCTGCATTGCGGAACTTTTTACAATCATCGAGGTGTTTCCCTAAGTGGTCTTTAAGGAGAATCTCCACAATAGCCTCCTTATTCGGGAACTTTTCATAAATAGTGCGCTTGGACATAGATAGGTGTTTTGCTACATCATCCATGGTGATTCCCTTTATTCCGTAACGGAAAAAGAGGTCTTCAGCTCCCTTTAATATTTGTTCCTCGGTGGTCAATTTTTATAAATGAGGCTGCAAAACTATGAAAACTTTTTTAGTTTCCATAGTTTTCTTAAAATATTTTTTATTGCTTTATTAAATTTGGGGATTCAGGCACCCGGAAAAACCGTTAATTTTATATGCCTGATTGATTAGTAGACGACTATTGGTTAAGAATACTTTAAATAAGTAAATAAACTTGGAATGAATAAGCTAATCGGAATTGTATTCGTGCCTTTATTTGTGTTATCATGCCATCCAAAGCCCGATACACCAAATACAAATGCAAATAATCAGGCCATTGCAGCGCAGCAACCTAACAATTCTGTTACACCCCCAACTTTAAAGAAGGATACTATAAAACCAATAGCCCGGGATGATAGCCCAACTTACAATAATACGAATGAAGATAGCGGCTACGTAGAAACCATGGGTGATACTAATATAACCACAAAAAGAATCAGGTACAACTTATATAATTTTCATGAGGTTTCAATTGCAGGGCCTTTTAATCTTGATAGTGCTCTTATAAAATTATATCCGGGTAATTATTACAAACTATGGAAGAGTTTTAACGATTCGGTAGTATTTGAAGCCTGGTCTTGTAAAGCTTGTACAAAGCATATATTTAAGCAAGCCTGTGATCCTGACTGGGAAGAAAGATTCCCATACCCAGATAGTAATGAAACACAGGTGGGCGATACAATTCTTTTTACAGATGCTAATGGCAGAAGAAGCATTATAATTTCTTTTCAAACTACCTATTTTGAAGAAGATTTTATTGGCATGGGAAATGGTGATGGACCATTTATGGGCTTGGCTTTGTTTATAGAAGAAAATAATAGTTGGCTATTAAAGGCATTTAATCCGGCCATTGGTTGTTTTGGTTCCTATGAAACCATTCCGGATATTCATGCCTTGATACTTGGTCAGCATAGAATTGGTTGTTATATAGGTAATATAAATCAGGGTGCAGGTAGTCCTGCATACATTACTGCATATGTATTTGGGGTTATAGATACTACATTTAAAAATATACTTGTAAGAGATAATACATGTAGAGGTAACAGAGACCGGAATGTTTGGGATGCTATAATTTCTGTAGATACATCAAAGACAAGTAACGGTTTTCCCGATTTGATATTTACGACTAAAGGCGATTATTCAACTACCTATATTGACCCGATGGATGATGGGAATGATGCAGCGGAAGTAGCACTGGATATAATTAAGCCGATAGGGAAACGTAAAGATAATTTCGATTTTACTATAAAAAGCCGCTATACTTTTGCCGATAGCAAGTACAACTTAGTAAAGGAAAATGTAGCCACTAAACCACATAAGGAAGATATTGCAAAAAAAGGTTTTAGAAAATATTTCTGGGGAAAAGTGGGTGCGGGAAAATTCAGTCACTGGGAACGGGATGAGAATTAAATGTTCAGAGATTCGAATAACTTTGCACCTTGAATTAACCTTACATGAAATTTAGAGGCGTTTATAAAACTAGTATGCTAGCAGTATCCATCGGCTTGAGCCAGATGGTGTTTTCACAAACTGCAACAAAAATGGTTATTGCAACTAAAAATGCTCCTTCACCGATAGGTCCATACAGTCAGGCTATTAAAACTGGTAATCTTGTATTTGTCTCCGGACAAATTGCAAAAGACCCTGCAACCGGGGCCATGAAGAATGATAGCATTAAGGAGAAGACTACTCAGGTAATGAATAATGTGAAAGCAGTTTTGGAAGCAGCAGGATTGGGAATGGATAATATTGTAAAAGCTACTATATACCTTACCGATATGAATGATTTCAAAAAGATGAATGAAGTCTATGGCTCATATTTTAACGGGAATTATCCGGCACGTGAAACGGTGCAAGTATCCGCCCTGCCTGCCAATGCCAAAATAGAAATATCAGTTGTTGCGGCAAAGTAATTATAAAAATAAAAGAAGAAAAAATATCATGAAAAGAACGAACGTAAAAGAGTTATTGAAATCCACCGAGTATGACAAGGAAGTAACTGTGCAGGGCTGGGTTCGTACCAAGCGCGACAGCAAGCAGGTTGTTTTTATGGCCATTAACGATGGCTCTGTTATCCACAATATACAAGCCGTTGCCGCGATTGATGCCTTTCCGGAAGAGTTGCTGAAAAGAATAGGTACCGGAACTTGTGTTAGAGTGACAGGCACTCTTGTAAAGTCTCCGGCAAAAGGGCAGACTGTTGAAATTCAGGCAACTGAAATTGAAATTTACGGAATGGTGGATGAAACATTCCCGCTGCAAAAGAAAGATATTACCCTTGAATTTTTGCGGGAAGTAGCCCACCTGCGTCCGCGCAGCAATACCATTGGGGCCATATTGCGCATTCGTCATGCCATGGCGTATGGCATACACAAATATTTTAATGATAATGGATTCTATTACCTGCATACGCCTGTAATAACAGGTTCTGATGCAGAAGGAGCAGGAGAAATGTTCCGGGTTACAACCTTAGATTTAAACAAACTCCCAAAAAATGAGGACGGTTCTATAGATTACAAAGAAGACTTTTTCGGAAAGGAAACCAACTTGACCGTTTCGGGTCAATTGGAAGCAGAAACTGCTGCCATGGCACTTTCAAAAGTTTATACATTTGGCCCGACATTTAGAGCAGAGAACTCCAATACGCCCCGTCACCTTGCTGAGTTTTGGATGATAGAACCGGAAGTGGCTTTTAATGATATCAACGATAACATGGATCTGGCGGAAGACATGCTGAAATATTTGGTTAGATACGCATTAGAGAATTGCATGGACGATCTGGTTTTCTTAAACAGCAGGTATGATAAGGAATTGCTCAACCGTTTGAATATGGTGAAGGATTCCACTTTTAAGCGTATTACCTATACCGAAGGTGTTGACATATTAATAGCTGCAAATAAAAAATTTGAATTCAAACCTGAATGGGGTAAAGACTTACAAAAAGAACACGAAAACCATTTGGTGGATCACTTCAAGTGCCCCGTTATTATTACTGACTACCCACGCGGTATCAAAGCTTTTTACATGAAGCAGAATGAAGATGGTAAAACCGTCAGGGCTATGGATGTGCTTTTCCCGTATGTCGGGGAAATTATCGGCGGTTCACAGCGTGAGGAGAACTATGATAAGCTAATTGCCCGCATCCGAGAAATGGGTTTGCCAGAAAAAGAAATGTGGTGGTATCTGGAGCTTCGTAAATTCGGAACAGCTCCGCACTCCGGCTTTGGACTTGGTTTAGAACGACTCATCTTGTTTGTTACCGGCATGACCAACATACGCGATGTAATACCTTTTCCACGAACTCCGAAGAATGCAGAGTTTTAAATAGCTTTATTCGTCCTTAGTCCAAAATAGCTATGGCCCAACTCCGACAAACGCAGCAATTAAAACAGCAACTCAAACTTACGCCCAATCAAATATTGGTGCAGAAGTTGCTGTTGTTGCCGGTTGCATCTATGGAGCAGCGGATAAAGGAAGAAATTGAAAATAATCCTGCACTTGAAGATATTACTGAGCCTTTGGATGAGCCAAAAGAAGAGATTTTAGAAAACGATAACGACGATTTTGAAGAGAGTAACACCGACGATGATTTTGATGCTTCTGAATTCATGGAAGAAAGTGAGGAATATGTTCCCGCTTATAAATTATCGTCTGATAATTATGCAGAGCAGGAAACACGTGAAGCATCTTTTGCAGATGCATCTTCTTTCCAGGATTCGCTTCACTTTCAACTGGGACTAGTTGAACACCTGAATGAACGCCAGCAAATGTTAGGTGATTATATTATCGGAAATATTGATGAGGATGGATACCTGCGCCGGGACTTATATTCCATATCAAACGATATAACTTTTCAGCAGAATATCCTTACCGATGAAAAGGAAATGGAACCACTCCTAAAAATAATTCATGAGTTTGATCCTCCTGGAGTTGGAGCAAGAGATCTCCGGGAATGCCTTTTAATACAGCTAAAACGAGAGGAACATAAAAGTGATATTACAAAACTTGCTATTCAAATTTTAGAAAAGGGGTTTGAAGAGTTTTCAAAAAAGAATTACGAGAAGCTTAAAGAGATTGTTAAAACAGATGAGGTAAAATTGCGCGAAGCCGTAAATGAAATCATCAGGCTGAATCCTAAACCGGGACAGGCCTTTTCAGATGCTGCCACTGCTGCTTCCCACGTTGTTCCTGATTTTGTTATTGCCAACTCAGAGGATGAAATGAAAGCATCTGTAAATGGCAGGATATCCAATAATTTGCGGTTGAGTCCACTCTATTTGGAAATGTCGGAAAGGAAAAAGGGTATGGATAAAATGCAACGGGAAGCAGCTTCGTTTGCAAAATCGAAAATTGAAGATGCAGGAGGATTTATCAATGCAATAAAACAACGGGAAGATACACTGCAGCGGGTAATGCAAACCATACTTGATTATCAACCCGATTATTTTTCATCGGGAGATGAGAGCAAACTGAAACCTATGCTGTTAAAGGATATAGCCAAAGAAACGGGACTTGATATTTCTACTATTTCACGTGTGGTAAGTAGTAAATATGTGCAAACAAACTTCGGAACATTTTTGTTAAAAACGCTTTTTTCTGAATCCTTCCAAAAGGAAAGCGGAGAGGAAGTTTCAATTAATGAGGTAAAAAATTTGATGCATGAAATTATCAATACAGAAGATAAAAAAAATCCAATTAATGACGATGCATTGGTAATACTGCTTCAACAAAAAGGGTACAAAGTTGCAAGGCGTACAGTTGCTAAATACCGGGAACAGTTGGACATTCCCGTTGCAAGAATGCGTAAAGAAATATAAAACAATGGAACGCTGATAACGCAGATTGATATGATTTACGCTGATAATTATAAGCATTCGGATATTACAGAAAAAATCATTAAGGCATTTTATAAAGTATATAATGCATTAGGGTATGGTTTTTTAGAAAAAGTATATGAGAATGCTTTATTTATTGAGCTTACAAGTATGGGTTTGCTTGTTGAGAAGCAAAAGCATATTAAGGTTTATTATGAGGGAAAAGAGGTAGGAGAATATTTTGCGGACCTTTTTGTTGACGAATGTGTAATTGTAGAATTAAAAGCAGCAGAATCTTTATGTGAAGAACATGAATTTCAACTAATCAATTATTTGAAAGCAACAGAAATAGAAGTGGGTGTACTTTTGAATTTTGGGAAGAAGCCAGAAGTAAAACGTAAAGTCTTTTCAAATTGAAAAAATCTTATTTAATCATACAAATCTGCGTTATCTGCGTTCCAATCTAATAAGCATGGGGAAAAAAATCTGGACTTTCATATCGTATCTTTTTCATCCGGCTATAATGCCTACACTGGGAACTTTTGTGGTTTTATGGAATGACCCTTATTTGTTCATCCCTCTGGAAGCTAATGTAGAGCCTTGGGTTATTGTTTTGGGGGTTGTTTTTATCTGCACGTATGTTTTACCATTAATACTGAGTTTCTCTCTTTTTAAAATGGGTAGGATTTCAAGCATCTCGCACCCCACGGAAAATGACCGGCACATTCTGCTTGGCTTTACGTCACTGTGCTTTATTCTGGTGTATTATTCGTTCCATAATTTTCCTTCATCGGCACAATCATTAAAAACATTTATGCTGGGAATTAATATTTCAATAATCACCACATTAATAACGTCCCTTTTTACCAAAGTAAGTTTTCACAGTGTGGGCGTAGGGGGCTTGCTGGGAACGGTAATTGGGCTTATGCAATATACTCATACAAATATGTTTACCTGGCTGGCAGGTGCCTTTGCGCTTGTAATTTTAACTGCTTTGGCGAGATATAAGTTAAAAGCACATGAAGCTTTTGAAATTTATTTGGGTTTAATAATTGGAATCGCAACGCAGGCATTAGTATTTTTCTTCCATACCCATCCCGCTTAAATCTCCTTTTTCAAATAAACATTCGTTGATGGATAGGCTATTTCAATGCCCTCGGCTTTAAATCTTTTATTAAGGCGTTTGATAAATTCATGACGCAAAGGATATTGCTGGTGAAAATCATTTATATCCATTGCAATGCCAAACAAAATTGAAGAACTTCCAAATTCTTTGTAGCGGAAAACCGGTTCAGAATCTATCCCATTCTCCTTCATCAGGGTTGCGGCAACCTCCATTGTTATCTGTTCCACTTTATCTAAATCACTGGTGTATGCAATATTTACAGGAATCGAAATAGAAAGATTTCTTTTGGGTAAAGAATAGTTGGTAATAATAGTTGTAGCTAGTTTCGAATTTGGAATAACGGTCATATTATCCATTTGTGTGAGCAGGGTAGTTGATCTCCAGGTTATATCAACAACAGTGCCTTCTTCACCACTGGTTAAATGAATATAATCCCCGGGTTTGATAGTGCGCGTTAGCGTTATTTGTATCCCGGCGAAAAGATTGGAAAGTGTATCTTGTAAAGCGAGAGCGACAGCCAGACCGCCTACTCCCAATGCCGTAAGTATTGGTGTAATTGAAATACCAAATGATTGTAATATTACCAGAAGGCCGACGGAATAAATTACAATATTGATAATTGATTTAAATAACGAAAGAGAGCTCTTGGAGCTTTCTTCCCTGCTGGAATAGGCTTTTAACAGACCCGATAAGGTCCTGGCAATAATGAAACAAATTAATATAACAACCAGTATTTTATGCAAACTTTGAGCTACCAGTACTGTGTGTGCATCCAAAGGTGCTTGAGTCATCCCGAAATAAACTCCTGATATAAGAGAAATTAAAATAATCATTCCTCTCAAAGAACTGGCCAATACCATACCGCCTTTCCAACCTGTTTTTTTGGAGATGCGCTTTATGTAAATAATAATAATTCGCTGAATAATTATACCCGCAAATAGGATGGCTCCTGCAATGAACATGGGAGTAAACCAATCTTTCACCAAGGTAATATCATTAGTGAGTGCAGTAGTTTTTGGAGTATTTAAAACTTGGAGAAACATTTTATTCCGTGTGAGATTAAAAATACAAAATTAGCATAGGTTTTAAGAACTGGGTTAACTATTTTATGCAGGGAAAAATTGTAAAAAAATAACAACGAAATAACAAGGCAGGAACAAGGCAGGAACAAGCCGATAACAAGGAAATAACAACAGAATAACAATGTTGTTCGTTATTAACATAGATTGAATACGAGCATGTTCCAAGAAAATTCGTTGTTAATAACAACAAATAACAAGAAAGTAATAAACATAATACACCCAAAATTCTTTGTAAAAATTGTATGATTTCATTTTTCATAAACCTATACTGAACTTGTTTCATGTATACAAAGATAATGCATGAAAAAGCGTTTTCCTAAAAAGTCAATGACCGGTATATCAATGCTCCTTGTAAATGCCATACTTAGGGAAAAGCATACCGGTAAAATAACCTTCAAGAGCACTTCGTAGCTTGTAGATTTGCTCTTCTTGTAAAGGACAGTTTTTACTTATTTCATTATCCGTTATCCAGCGAATGTAGCATTCACTTTTAATATACTCTTTTGCTTTTCTCCAATCACCTTTTAAAAGAGCTTTTAATTGTTCATCTTTAAGCAGGTACTTTTTTAATTGAGAACTGCTACCTGAACCCATTAAATGGTTGGTATAAATCCTTTGATGGAGTCTTCCTGCTCTTCCAATGTAAAGTGGATATTCTTTTTTACCTGATTTGAGTGTCATTAAATAAACGCCTCCTAAATTATCAGGTATCTCAGAATGAATATTATTAAACGAATAAGCCTTGGATTTAAGTATGCATTTCAATTTACCTTTCAAGTAATTCTCCCAAATTATAGTATTTTTTATTATCATTTTATTTATTCGGTTGAAACTCAAATAAAGAAATAAATATCGGTGAATGGTAGTAAAACAATAACTATCGGTTTTCTATCTGAACTCGTGTAATTTCTTCAGTTTCCCCTTAAAATGTTTCTTCACAATTTCCATAAATGCTTTATGGGTATGCCCGTTAGTGGCAACTATACTTTTCCCAAACAGATAATCATTTCCACCGTCAAAGTCTGACAGTCTGCCGCCTGCTTCCTGCACTATCAAAGCCCCGCCTGAAACATCCCAGGGCTTGAGGCCGTATTCATAAAAAGCATCAAACCGACCCAAAGCAACATAGCACAAATCTACCGAAGCAGACCCGATCCGGCGCAAGCCCTGGGTACACTTCATTAACTCTTCAAACAATTGCATGTACTCTTTTTGCAGACCAAAATCATTGTATGGAAAGCCAGTAGCAATGAGCGAGTCACCCAACTTCTTTTGCGGAGAAATTTTTATTTTCTTCCCGTTAACTTTTGCTCCTTTACCTTTTATGGCTGAGAAGCATTCCTTAAAATTTAATTCGTTAACTACTCCGATTATCGGAGTTTTATTCTCAAACAAGGCTATACTAATAGCAAAGCAAGGCAACCTGTGAATGAAATTGGTAGTGCCATCTAGTGGGTCAATTACCCAGGTATATTTCTTATCGAAGTTGCCTCCGCCCTCCTCTCCGAGAATTCCGCTGCCGGGTAATATTTTCTGTAAGCCTTTAATAAGGTGCTTTTCAGAGGTTTTATCTACATAAGAAACTAAATCATTAAACCCTTTTTTCTGAATATCAGAAGGATTGAATTTGTTCTTTTCTTTTAAAATAAAAGCACCAACCTCGTGTGTGAGTTCGATGACTTCTTTGCAAATCTTTTTTAGCTTAAGTGGCTTGTTGGACATTGTTTTTTGCCTTTTTTGTGAAGTAGAAAATACCTATTACTCCCAGAATGAAAAACATGGGAGATATAAGCTGGGCTTGCGTTGCATTAATTCCGAAAAAGTGATATTGAACATTTACTCGAATCAATTCTATAGAGAATCTTTCAATCCCGTTAAAGACCAAATACCAGCAAAATAAAACTCCAGGGGCATGAATTTTTTTCCGCATACTCCACAAAATGAAAAATATAATTGTGGCCATAACCGTTTCGTAAAACGGTGTTGGATATACCCCAGGATTTAGCATTGTGCAATACTCTCCTGTGCATCCCTGAATGGCTGCACCGGCATGTTCCACATTGTGAGGATATCCAAAAGACCACATCCAATCGGGAAGAAAACCGATAATGGAAGGTTTAGGATTTGTATTTACAATTCCCCAATCGCCGTCACCGGCCATTTGGCAGCCAATGCGGCCAACGGCATAAGCCAGTATCATAGAAGGAGCAGCAGCATCTATCAAATGCAAAAGTGGAATTTTCTTTGAGCGTGCATAAACTAGAACAGAAATTGCGCCAACAATTAATCCTCCATAAATAGTGAGTCCACTGGAAGAAAATAACATGGCAGGATTTTGAAAGAAGTCCTGATAATTTTCAAGTGCATCAAAAAGTTTGGCTCCGACTATCCCGCCTATAGCCGCTATTAAGGTGATATTTCCTACCAACATATACGGATGCAAAAGTGTGGTTTCTAACTTAGGATCGGGAAGACTTTTCCGAGCTTTGTCCTTATAGCTAAGGAAAGCATAAAGAACGCCCGCAATTATTCCACCAAAAATATTTCCTTTAAGTGATAGTAAGGTGGCCTGCGGATCGGTTTTAAATTCAGTAAAATTTAAAACAATATAAACCAATTTGAAAAATATAATAAAAGCAAGTGAAAAGGCTTCAACCAATTCACTTTTGGTTGCATGCTTGCCCACCCAATTGTTGGTTGGTGTTGGTTTTAATAAGCCTTGATCTTCTTTTCTGTGAAGTTCTTTAGACAATATCCATGCCGCAGCGAGAAAGGAAAGTGCCATAAAGAAACCAAACGTATGCAGTATCTTGAGAAATGGAATTTTTATTCCAAACCAAGCGTCAAATAATTCGTATAGCGATGCGTACATAATCAGTAGTCAGTTATCAGTTGTAAGTGGTTAGTCGAAACTTCATGCAACGAATTTACAATTTCTCCATCCACACTTCCTTCCTCATTAATTGAATTTAGTCGCACCGAATAAATAGAGTTTTTTAATATTTCGTTGGAAGGAATTCTTACCCGAACATAATTATCCGTATGTCCATATTGCCAACCATCATTAATATGTCCTTCAAATAGAACAACTCTTTCTCGCCCTAAATTTTGAGTGTAAAAATTGCGTAATTTTTTCTCCGATAGGATTCGCAACATTTTAGTTCGCTTTCTCCGAACATCAACAGGAACCACCTCTTTACTTTCCGCAGCCAGTGTATTGCTTCGTTCGGAATAAGTGAAAGAATGTAAATAAGAAACATCTAATTCATTCAGGTAATTATAGGTCTCTAAAAATAGTTCTTCTGTTTCGCCAGGAAAGCCGGTAATAACATCCGCGCCGATGCAGCAATGTGGCATCAGTGATTTAATTAACGCAACTCTCTCAATATAAAGTTCCCTCAAATACCTACGGCGCATAGCCTTGAGTATAGTGTTGGAGCCTGATTGAAGCGGTATATGAAAATGCGGTACAAATTTTTCTGAAGTAGAAATGAATTTAATAATTTCGTCAGTCAACAAATTCGGTTCAATTGAAGATATGCGGAAACGAACAGGAACATTCACGCTTTCCAACTCCTGAACTAATTCGAAAAAGGTTTCTCTTTGCCCCAAACCCCTAAAGGGGCTTTGAGTAGCACTATTCAAAGCCCCTTTAGGGGTTTGGGGTGGAATGCCAAAGTCACCCAAATTAACACCTGTCAAGACAATTTCTTTTACTCCTTTGGAAGGGATTTCATAAACATCCTTCAACACATTTTCAATTGTATTGCTGCGGCTTTTACCACGCGCTAATGGTATGGTACAGTAAGAACAGCTATAATCACAACCATCTTGCACTTTCAAAAAACTGCGAGTTCTATCACCTGAAGAATATGATGAATGAAACTCTAAGGGTTGTTCAATTTCACAAGAATGAATTTCCGTGAATTGTTTCTTATTTATCTTCTTTAAATAGTTTGCAATATTAAATTTTTCAGAAGCTCCAAGCACAATATCCACCCCTTCAATCTTGGCAATTTCTTCGGGCTTAAGTTGGGCGTAACAACCAATTACAGCAATAAAAGCTTCGGGTGAGGCATGCAAAGCATTTCGCACCACCATTCGACATTCCTTGTCAGCTTCGTTAGTAACCGAACAGGTGTTGATGATATACACATCAGCCTTCTCCTTAAAGTTGACTTTGTTAAAACCCTGTTCAACCAAACGCTGCCCTATTGCCGATGATTCGGAATAGTTCAGCTTGCAGCCGAGGGTGTGAATTGCAAATGTGGGGTTAGCCTCCATAGAGCAAAAATAGGCATTTGCGGGAAATCTCACCTTTGCTGTGATTAGGGATATTATCTTTGAATCCTATGTTGAGAAAACTAATACCTGTTTTTATCTTGTGTTATACTCTTTTATTCCTCTCATGCGGAAGGAATGCGAAGTATGAGAACAGCAATGTTTTCAGGTATAACGAGATGGGTGATGTTACTTCTCTCGACCCTGCCGAAGCCCGCAATTTTGAAAACCTTTGGGTGGATAACCAACTCTATAACGGACTTATCCAGACGGGAGATTCATTCAGCATAAAGCCTTGTATTGCCAAGAAATGGGAAATATCAACCGATGGACTGACCTATACTTTTCACTTGCGGAATGACGTATTTTTTCAAGATAATGAGGTGTTTCCGAACGGTAAAGGGAGAATAGTGAATGCTCATGATTTTGTTTTCACCTTCAACCGCTTGCTTGACCCGAGAGTATCGGATGCAACATCGTTACTTGAAAAAGTTGACAATTTTACTTCACCCAATGATTCCACTTTTGTTATTCATTTAAAAACCCCATTTGGTCCGTTTCTCCATATACTGTTGATGAAGTATTTCTCCGTGGTACCTGAAGAGGCAGTCAAGAAGTGGGGAATAGATTTCGGTGAGAACCCCGTTGGGACCGGCCCATTCTATTTGAAGCGTTGGGAGCATGGCAATGCTTTGGTATTAAAACGCAACCCCAATTATTTTGAAAAAGATTCTGCCGGAAATAATTTGCCTTATTTGAATGGAGTTATCATTTCATTTTTGAAGGATGAAGAAACCTCTTTTCTTGAATTTATGGATGGCAAATTTGATATGGTTTCGGGGATTAGTGCTATCAATCCGAGAGTTGCTTTTACACCAGGAGGTGAGCTTCGGAAAGATTTTGCCGACAAGGTTTACATACAACGGACTCCCTTTATTAAAACCGATTATTTGGGGTTTATTATGGACAATAAAGCGAATGTTGTTTTGAAAAATCCATTAGTAAGACAAGCCATAAATTATGCGATTAATCGTGAAGAGATAGTACGCTACCTGCGCTACAATACCGGCATTCCGGCGGTGAATGGTTTCATACCTCCCTTCCTGCCGGGGCATGGAAAAATAGAGGGGTATACTTACAATCCCAATAAAGCACTTGATTTATTGAAACAGGCCGGATACCCCAACGGACAAGGTTTGCCGGAGATCTCTCTTTTTGTTGCTTCACAAGATTATGCACTGGCGGAAATCATACAATCGCAATTACAAAATGTGGGAATAAAATTGAAAGTGGAAACTGAACAACCTGCTATTCTTGCTGAGGGCGTGGCAAACGGGCAATGTTACTTTTTCAAAAAATCATGGATTGGAGATTACCCTGACGGTGAAAATTTCCTCTCGCTCTTTTACAGCAAAAACTTTTCTCCGGGTGGGATAAACTACACGCATTTTTCTAATTCTACTTTCGATTCATTGTATACAAAATCCATTATCGAGACCAATGATTCCATAAGAACTGTTGAATACACCGACATGGATAAAATGATTATGGATGCCGCTCCGGTTGTGCCTTTGTATTATGATGAGGTAATACACTTAGTGCATAAAGGTGTTACGGGCCTCCCGCTTGACCCACTGAATTCACTTGATTTGAGGTTTGTAAGGAAGAAGTAAGCAATGGCAAGAGCAATGCGTTTGCAATGAAATTTTCAAACTTGAATTTTCGTATTATTTTATATACCAACGTATTACAAAAATCATCTATTGCTTTTGCAATGGTTAAGCAATAGAGCAATGGAAATAAGTATCCCAATAACCAATTTTCCGCGCTTAAAAACCTGTTGCTGTTTTTCATAGAGCAAAGATAGTGCATGAAAAAGCGGTTTCTTAAAAAGTCATTAGACATCTTTCCTAAATAACATTAAGCTGTTGAATAAATCAGTAAAAGGATTTACGGTAGTATTGTGATACCTGCTTTTTTTGACAAAAAAAACTATGTCAAAGGAAGTTTATCAGGAATTG
>CAIPDV010000072.1 GCA_903863935.1 uncultured Bacteroidota bacterium | reverse complement strand
TCACTTTTCCTGATGGACAGAAATCCTACGCACTGCGTAGGGAATTATCATGGACTCATTATAGATTAATTATGCGAGTTGAAAATATCGCTGCTCGTGAATATTATCTTTCGGAAACTGAAGAGCAGAACTGGAGTACACGAACTCTTGAACGCAATATTAACACACTTTATTACGAAAGATTGCTTTCTACAAAGGACAAGGGAGCTGTTTTACAGAAAAACAAAAAGATGGAAAAAGCGGTGCCTGCTAATATTATTAAAGACCCGTATGTGCTTGAATTCTTAAACTTACCAATGCCCCCAGGATTCTCTGAAGCGGAATTTGAACAAGCTATTATTACCAACCTGCAGAATTTTTTGCAAGAATTCGGGAAAGGATTCACATTTGCCGGAAGGCAAGTTCGCATAAGTACCGAAACAAAGCATTTCTATATTGACCTTGTATTTTACAATTACATATTAAAGTGCTTTGTGTTAGTTGACTTGAAACTTGGTGAACTAACACATCAGGACATTGGACAAATGGATATGTATTTGCGTGTTTTTGAAGAAACGGTAAAAGACCAAGGACATAACCCTACTATTGGCATAATACTTTGTGCGGAGAAGGATGAAGCTATTGTAAAATATAGCGTAATGAAAGAAAACAAGAAATTATTTGCATCAAAATACCAACTTATTTTACCTACAGAAAAAGAACTTAAACAAGAACTTGAGAGAGAAATTCAGGTACTACAAAGTCCCATAGAAAAAAAAACTACCCACTTAAGGACGTTACTTAGCAATATTAAAACAGAGGAACTACAGGAAGAAAGAAACCCTGAAAACTGTAAAAAAATATTTGAAAAGGTTTTTTTGCCATTAAAAAAGGGGATTGAAAAAGGCATATCAGAAATTAAAGAACATTTTAAAGAAGTCAATGTTTCCATTGGGATAGGTAATAAGGGACTTATGAATGACAAAGAAGCCGAAAACTATATCGAAAAGCTTGGAGAATGCAATGAGTTCAGAGTAGAAATAGAGCTTAAGAAATTGAAAAAACTCGCAACCATTCAGGCTCCAACTTTTTATAAAAACATTTCTATTACTCTATATCCAGATTCTTATTTTATCGGAACTAACCGAAACTTCCCTGACTTAATGGAATATAAAATGTATCACCAACTACCTACGACTATTGAATTAAAGGGAATTATTGAGAAGAGCTGTGAAACAATAATAGATGAAGTTATTAGGCATGTTGAGGGAGTATAAAATCTGAATAAGTAGCACTAAATAAAGTAACTTTGCCCCATGTCAGTCTCAGTTCAAAATATCACAAAAATATACGGCACTCAAAAAGCACTGGATGATGTATCGTTTGATATACCGAGTGGAGAGGTAGTTGGTTTCCTGGGCCCGAACGGGGCTGGGAAGAGCACCATGATGAAAATTATCACCTGCTTTTTGCCTCAAACTTCCGGGACCGTCACGGTCTGTGGGTTTAATGTGGAGGAACAATCGTTGGAAGTGCGTAAGAATGTGGGTTACCTGGCAGAACACAACCCTCTTTATTTGGATATGTATGTTAAGGAATATCTTTCATTTATTGCAGGACTGCACCATATAAGTAACCCAGCCAAGCGAATTCAAGAAATGATTGATGTTACTGGTCTGCAAGTGGAGCAAAAGAAAAAGATTGGGGCATTATCAAAAGGTTATCGCCAGCGTGTGGGACTTGCCCAAGCTTTGATGCACGATCCGAAAGTATTGATATTGGATGAACCTACTAGCGGCCTCGACCCTAACCAGTTGCAGGAAATTCGTAACCTGATTGTAAATATAGGCAAAGAAAAGACAGTAATCCTCTCAACACATATTATGCAGGAGGTGGAAGCCATTTGCGGACGAGTAATTATTATCAATAAAGGAAAGATTGTAGCGGATAAGTCCACGAAGGATATGAAATCAATGGAGACGAACATAACGGTTATTACAGTGGAGTTTGACAAAGAACCCAATAGAGAAGAGCTTAATAAGATACCGGGAGTTGACAGTACCGAACTGCTCAACCCTAAAACCTTCAAGCTACATGTATCTACCAATGTAGATATCCGGCCCGATGTTTTCAACTTTGCAGTGAAGCATGGTTTGGCTGTACTTACTATTCAGAAAGAAGAAAATAAGCTGGAAGAAGTGTTTAAGACTTTGACGCAAGCTCCTCCAATACATGCCCCAAACCCCTAAATGGGGTCGGAGCCCGACTGGCAATTATGTAAGTCCGCCTAAGGCGGATTTGGGGTTGACTTTGCAAAATTATTCTAACTTTGTTTGAAAATTTTACTCCATGAAAAAGTTAGTTTTGATATTCTTCATTCTTACTTCTTCATTCTTCATTGCATCTTCGCAGAGTAATATTATTTGTACGGATACCAGCGCACAAAATGTAATGTTGGGGAAATATAATCCCAACACATATATGGCTTTCCCTGTTTTAAACAGGCCCGATACAATATTTCAGGGTATTAATAATCGCATAAGCCCTGACAGTTTGAAGAGCTACATTTTCACCATGGCCTCCTTTGGAAATCGTAATACGGCATCTGATACCATCTCATCCACCTTTGGAATTGGTGCCGCCAGGCGTTGGGTCTATTCCAAGTTTCAGGAATATAGTTTTGAAAACCAGAACAGATTGTTACCGGCATATTTACAATTTACATTAAATGTTTGCGGAGTAACTCAACATCGCAATATTATTGCCGTACTGCCCGGGATTGACACAACCGACAAATCCATCATCATTATTGAAGGCCATATAGACAGTCGTTGCGAAAACGTTTGTGACACTACCTGCAAAGCTGAAGGTGTGGAAGACAACGCCAGTGGAGCAGCTCTGGTTATGGAACTTGCAAGGGTGATGAGTAAATACTCTTATAACAATACTATAGTTTTTATGGTGACAACCGGAGAAGAGCAAGGTTTATATGGCGGTCAGGCATTTGTAAACTATGCCAAAGCTAAAGGCATAAAAATAAAAGGGGTACTGAATAATGATGTAATAGGGGGAATCATTTGTGGCCAGACTTCATCCGCTCCCAGTTGCCCGGGTTATGGGGACCTTGACAGTACCCATGTGCGACTTTTCTCATTTGGTTCATTCAATTCGGCTCACAAAGGCTTATCCCGTTTTATAAAATTAGAATATAAAGAGAACCTACTCCCTTTTGTTTCAGTACCTATGGGTATAAATATTATGAGTCCCGAAGACCGCACAGGCCGCGGTGGAGATCATATTCCTTTCCGTTCAGGGGGCTTCACCGCTATGCGCTTTACGGCAGAAAACGAAGATGGCAATGCCAATGTGACCGATACAGCTTATCATGACAGGCAACATACAACCCGCGATACTCTGGGCACTTTTAAAAAGAATACTTCGGTGCTTGATAGTTTCTTTGTCAACTTTCCTTACCTGGCACGTAATACAGTGATTAATGGTAATGCAGCCGGCATGTTAGGTATTGGGCCTAAGCAACCGGACTTTAACCTGACAACGGCAGGTGATAATACCCTCCGGATTCAAATAACAAAACAAACCCAATACAAGCAATACCGTATAGGAGTCAGAAGTTCTACCAATGATTGGGATTCCGTTTATACTATGACGGCAACATTGGTAGACACTATTAAGGGACTCCAGGCCGGTACATACGAAGTAAGCGTAATGTCGGACGACACAAATGGAGTTGAAAGTCTGCCATCCACAGAATACTCAACCAACGTAACGGCCACCGATGATATAAAAGGTTTATCTCAAAATATAGAGCTGCTTCAGAACAAGCCCAATCCATTTGATTTTGCCACCTACATAGGTGTGAGAGTGACCAAACCTACTAGTTACCATGACGCTTATATTTCGGTGAAGGACGGATCGGGCAAGGTGGTAAAGAAGCTTCCTGTTAAACTTAATACAGGCATAAATGAAGTTTTGTTTGAGCATGGTTATTCCGCCAGGGGCGTTTATATCTACAGCCTTGTTATTGATGGAACAACCAAAGAGAGCAAGGAAATGATTTTTGCAAATTAATATTTATTTTTATCAGAAATAAAATCCCAAAGAACATCTTCCTTTGATTGAATTACCTGCCAAAACCGCTTCCCCTTTTTAAATCGATTGTCGGCAACCCTTTTACATAATCAATTTTTCCAATATTCCAACGTTTTTTATAACTTTATTTAACCTTTATTAGCGGAAAAACTGAGCAATCCTTGCTATTTATCCGGAATTTTATTAATATCTTTGCAAAAGTTTAGAGAAACCTAAAGAAAAGGCAGAACTTGCCAACATCGAACAATGATATTGCTAATAGCAGACATTCAGTTATATAACTCTTAATAATTTAATAAACCTCCACTATTCTATGAAAAAAGCTAGAGTTTTGTACGTTTCCCAGGAAATCTATCCTTATATGGATGAGAAGCCGATTTCCAACATCGCACGTAACCTCCCCCAAGGAATACAAGAAAGAGGAAGGGAAATCAGAACCTTTATGCCCCGCTATGGTTGTATTAACGAAATCCGCCATGGATTACACGAAGTTATCCGCTTATCAGGTATTAACCAAATTATAGACGACAACGATCACCCGCTCATTATTAAGGTAGCTTCTATACAACGTGCCCGCATGCAGGTGTATTTTATTGATAATGAAGACTATTTTCAACGTAAGGCAACTTTTATCGACGAAGCCGGAAAACCTTTTGCCGATAATGATGAAAGAGCCATCTTCTTTTGCCGTGGCGTTATTGAAACCGTTCGTAAACTGAGCTGGAGCCCTGATATCATCCATTGCCATGGTTGGTTCACCAGTCTTTTGCCATTATATATTAAGAAAGCAATGATTGAAGACCCGCTTTTTGAAAACACAAAAGTGGTTTACTCCCTTTATAATGATAAGATTGAAGGCAACTTCGATAAGAATATGGCCAAGAAAGCAGAATGGGAAAACGCTGATGCTGATGACCTATCCGTTATTAAGAACGCTAACTACAACACACTTAGCAAATTAGCTATTAACTGGGCCGATGCAATAGTGAAAGCAGAACCAGGCTTGGATGCTGATATCGTTAAGCATGCTGTAAAATCAGGCAAACCATTGCTTGAGCATGCCGGCGAAGATTATGCCGATGCTTATTCTGAGTTTTATAACGAAATAATGGAACTCGAAGAAGCATTAGTAGATGAATAGATACATAAAACTAATAGCCATCGGCTGTGGGCTGATAGCTATATTTAATTCCTGCAAGGAAAATACAGGCGGAATAGGGAAAGATGTGCTCCCCAAGAGCGATCAGATTGGTGCTTTTAATGCAGATACCTCTACGCTAATTACGTCTATGTATCTGAAATATCCTGTATCAACCAGTAATATACTAAATGTTGCTTATATTAGTAATGTTGTATTAGGAAGTTATACTGATCCGATTTTTGGTGTTACAAAAGCGTCAGTGTATGCGCCTGTATTCTCACCAACCACCCTTTCCTCGGCTGGATGGGCAGATTCATGTACGGTTGATTCTGCAGTGTTGATTTTACCATATTTAGGACAATATTCTTCTTATTATGGTTCTCTCGACCCGCAAACATTTGAGGTTGATACGGTGGAAACTATAATCCATTCCGTTACTTATCCTTCCGACTCTACCTTAAAGTATGATGCCCTTCATCCAATTGGATCTCAACAGGTAACTCCCCCAGATCCATTGTATCAGGATACTGTTCGCATCAGGATGAATAAAAATTGGTACCAGTCTATTTTCAATAAGCTAAAGGCAAACCATAATTATTATACAAGCTTCGATAGTTTAGTGAGGGGTATTTATATAACAACTAACAACCCTCTTCAACTTCCCGGGCAAGGTGGATTGTTATATATTAATCTGAATAGTACTACAGCTGGCATATATTTATATTACCATGGACCCACACCAAATACTGGCGAATACCGCCAAATTTTCCCTGTTGGAGGCAGCAATGCAACTTACTTCACGCATGTAGATCACAATTACGCTACCGCCCCTTTTTATACCGGAACACAATCCGGAAAGCACGACTCTATCAGTGCCAACAACATGATGTACGTTCAGACATTGGGTGGAGCAGTTGGTAGAATTACTTTCCCATATATACATAATTGGTCTAAACTGAATCCGGTTATTATTAACCAAGCTGAAATAGATATCCCTGTAAATACAAACGATATTACCAGTGTATTTTCGATACCCACACAAATGTATATATATGGCACTGATGCTAATGGTGTTCCATATAATCTACCAGATTTAGGAACTGCCTATTACGATGGTACCTACGACTCCTATAATCATGAATATAAATTTGTAATTACAAATTACATTCAGCATGTTATTGATGGTAAAACGATCGACCGTGGTTTATATATTATTCCGGGCTATGATGAAATAACAGCTAACCGGGTAGTTCTATATGGTGCAGAAAACGGAGTGTTGCCTGCAAGCAGCCCAAGAATAAAATTGAAAATATTTTATACCCCTTTAAAGTAGAGATATTATAAAAATAGGTAATATATGTGTGGAATAGTCGGTTATATTGGAGAAAAAGACGCCTACCCTATTCTTATTAAAGGGTTACACAGGCTCGAATACAGAGGATATGACAGCGCCGGCGTTGCATTGCTAACAGATAACCATCTTAACGTATATAAGTGCAAGGGCAAAGTATCTAAACTGGAAGAGCATGTGCATGGGAAAGATATTTCGGGAAATGTGGGAATTGCGCATACCCGTTGGGCTACACACGGCGAACCAAACGACGTGAATGCCCATCCGCATTTTTCAAGATCGGGCAATATTGCTATTATCCACAATGGAATTATTGAGAATTATCTCTCTATAAAGAAAGAACTTTTAAACCGGAACTATACCTTTAAAAGTGATACCGATACGGAAGTATTGGCCCACCTTATTGAGGATATTAAAAACAATGAAAGTGTTTCGCTGGCTGAAGCGGTGCGCATTGCCCTTAACCAGGTTATCGGTGCTTACGGCTTAGTGGTTATTTCCAAAGACGACCCGGATGAACTAATTGCAGCAAGAAAAGGTAGCCCACTTGTAATAGGGATTGGTGAAAAAGAATTTTTTGTTGCTTCGGATGCTACCCCAATTGTAGGATACACCAAAAATGTAGTATACCTGCAGGATGAAGAGTTTGCAGTGCTGAGAAGAGACGGCACATTTACCATTAAGACAATCAAGGACCAGGTTACCACTCCCTATATTGAAGAACTTGAAATGAACCTGGAAGCCCTCGAAAAGGGTGGATTTCCGCATTTCATGCTGAAAGAGATATATGAACAACCCCGTTCCCTTCGCGATAGTATGCGTGGCCGGATGAGTGTTAACAAACCTATGGTAAGGCTGGGTGGAATAGCGGAATACGAAAAGAAATTTTTAAATGCTCAACGGATAATTATTATTGCCTGTGGCACTTCGTGGCATGCAGGACTAGTGGGAGAATATTTACTTGAAGACCTTGCCCGTATCCCGGTGGAAGTAGAATATGCGTCGGAATTCAGATACCGCAACCCGGTTATCAATGAAAATGATGTGGTAATTGCAATTTCCCAATCCGGTGAAACTGCCGATACACTTGCTGCAATTGACTTGGCAAAATCGAAGGGTGCAACCATTATTGGTGTTTGCAATGTGGTTGGTTCATCTATACCCCGTGCAACTCATGCCGGAGCTTATACCCATGCCGGACCTGAAATTGGTGTGGCTTCCACAAAAGCTTTCACGGCACAGATAACCATGCTAACACTGATGGCCTTGCAAATTGGACAAGCCAAAGGAACAATAACCAAATCAAAATTCCAGGAATTGCTGCAGGAGTTGGATGCCATACCTGAAAAAATAGAACGGGTACTCCAGAAAAATAAAGAGATTGAGGCACTTGCTGAAATATTTAAAGATTCCCGCAACTTCCTCTACCTAGGCCGCGGATATACATTCCCGGTTGCATTGGAAGGTGCGTTGAAACTGAAAGAAATATCCTACATACATGCAGAAGGATATCCTGCTGCTGAAATGAAACACGGCCCTATTGCACTTATTGACGAAAATATGCCTGTTGTTGTAATTGCCACCCAAGGCCCATCTTATGAAAAGGTGGTGAGTAATATTCAGGAAGTAAAAGCAAGAAAAGGAAATATTATTGCAGTAGTAACAGAAGGAGATACTCAAGTAAGGGACCTTGCGAACTATGTTATTGAAGTACCGGAAACTGATGAGCACCTCGCTCCTATCCTATCGGTAGTTCCATTGCAACTCCTCTCTTATCACATTGCTGTAATGCGTGGCTGTAATGTTGACCAGCCAAGGAATTTGGCGAAGTCGGTTACGGTGGAATAATTATTTTGTCACGACCTTTAGGTCGTTGAAAAGAGAAAAATCAAATTTTCAGTAGCCCCGACTTTCAAGTCGGGGAATAGTATTGGTAGATGAATTTGGGCTTTAGCCCAACAGCATTCATTTAGGCTAAAGCCAAAACATCGGGCTCTCTTATCCACGACCTAAAGGTCGTGGCAACTTTTATAATATTAAGTACATACTCTAATTCCCCAAAACTTAAATTGGATCTCCTTTTCCCCAATCCTTCCCTAATGATGTTAAGTTCTTAAAGGAGGGTATGCTATTCCATAATTCGCCAAATAAATTTTCAATGCTTTGAAGCAAAGGACTATCTTCAAAAATCTTTATACCAAGTCCAACGACATCCCACATAGAACTTAATACCCTTATTGATATTTGCTCATCCTTTTTATTTAGTTCGCTAATTAATAAGTTAATTGCTTTTCTCATTTCATTGAGATCAGGTGTAACTTTATGATTATACTTCCTTTCATAATCATCCATTTCTTTTAGAACCTCTAAAGCTAATTCTTTCGATTTTACTTTATTCATAAAAAGACTTTAACCCAATTTACTCTGTCATCTCATAAACCATCTTCACAACTTCCAACAGTGCAAGTACAAATGGAGTGGCAAGCAGAAAACTGTCAAAGCGATCCAAAATGCCGCCATGCCCAGGCAATATGGTGCCGGAATCTTTAACATGAATACTTCTCTTAAATACCGATTTTACCAAATCTCCCAGGGTACCAATTACACTTGCAATTAAGGCTATAACCATCCAAATAATATAGTGCAGTTCTGTATAAAATAGTGAAATCACATATCCTATTGCCATGCTTAGTACAACTCCGCCAAAAAAACCTTCCCAGGTCTTTCCCGGTGAAATACGTTCCCACAATTTATGTTTACCTATAGCTGAACCAACCAAGTAAGCACCTGTGTCATTCGTCCATAAAAGGAAAAAGAGACCAAGCAATAAATGCGGATTGTACCCTTCCTGCTCATAGCCTGTGGCCAGCACAGTGGGCCCGTTTAAAAAGTTTGCCCACATGGCAAACGGCAGAACAACATAAATAATACCCATTAAAGAATAGGCAATATTTTGGAATGGTTTTTCCTTATTCCTGTATAACTCGGCAAAGAAAATGGTACTTAGCAATACTAAGCTTATCGAAAAATGTAAACGGTAATCAATGGAGGTTGAGAAATTAACCAATGCAAAAATAGTACCGCCGACAATCATGCTCAGTAAGCGGTTTGGCTCATTCCGCGATTTTATGAGAAGGGTATAAAATTCATGCAGCCCAAGCATGGAAATAATAAAGAAGAGTATAAGAAGTGAATAGTGGTTCCAGTATATTCCCCCAATCATTACAATGAGGAAAATGGCTCCCGTTAAGGCTCTTTTCAGGAAATTACTCACGCCGATAATCCTAAAGAGGTGTCGTCAATAAGGAACAAAAATATTTCTTTCGGGCCATGGGCACCGTTTACCAAGGTTTTTTCTATATCAGCGGTTTGGCTAGGCCCGGTTATGGTTGTAACCTGCGATGGAAATCCGGGTTCATATTTTTTCTTCAAAAGTCGAAAAGCATCCTTCAGGTTATAGACTAGCTGTGAAGTATAGGCTACCGCAATATGAATATTGGAATAAACGGGCAACCTTCTGCCGGCTTTTTGGCGTGAACTTACAATTATGCTGCCCGTTCTTGCCACTAAAAATTCGCAAAGCGTTATTCCCACATTGCAGGAAAGAAAATCCTTCTCCTGCGAATTAAAGGGCACTCCGCCATCTTCAAGCATTCCGGTAATTTCAGGTTCAACACAAAAAACGGTTTCCCATTTGTTTTCCTGCATTACATTGGCCAGTATTTTCGGGAAGTCTTCTTTGGTTTCGCAAAAAATAAAATTGCCTTTTAGTGAACTGAATGTTTTAGCGAATAATAATTCCAGCGATTCCTCTTCAGGAGCAGTATAAATCTCAGTATCGGATTCAGAAGCTGAATAATCCACTTCCGATTTATGGATAAGTGCCTTGCGCACTGCTTTCAATACTTGTTCCCTAGATGTGCTATCTTTCATCAGAATAAGGTTGGGCTTTCGGGTGGGGTTGGTTTGCTCGGTTTTTCCTTATCAGAACTCTTTTTCTCCTTTTCTTTTTCCTTCGGTGCTTCCTCTGATACCGTTACAGGCTCTTCTTTCTTTTCCACTTTTTTCTCTTCCACTTTCTTTTCTTCAGCAATAGGAGGAGGTGCAGGTGTTTTGGGTTCTTCCACTATAACAGGAGGCGTTTTTGGAGTTTCAATTCCGTTAAAGGCTCCATTTGTTCTTGGTCCCTCAGGTATCGAAGGAGAACCGTTGGCCGTAATTCTTGAATGTTTGGAAACAGGTTCTGCTTCTTCCTTTTCAAAAGGGCGTTTACCGATTATCTTTTCCAGATCTTCTTTAAAGATCACTTCATTATCGAGCAGTTTTTGAGCCACCTCTATCAATTGGGTCTTATTTGCTTTTAATAATGCTTTGGTTTTAATATAGGCAGCCTCCACCATAATAGAAACCTCAGTATCTATCAACTCAGCCGTTTTTTCAGAATATGGTTTTTGGAACGAGTATTCACTGTTGCCTGATGAGTCATAAAAGCTGATATTTCCAACTTTGCTGTTCAGTCCGTAGTACATAATCATAGCATATGCCTGTTTGGTGATCTTTTCCAGATCGCTCAGAGCACCAGTCGATATTTTTCCGAACATAATTTCTTCTGCCGCACGTCCGCCAAGGGCTGCACACATTTCATCCATCATTTGTTCGGTAGTAGTTATCTGCCTTTCTTCAGGCAAATACCAGGCTGCACCCAATGATTTTCCACGAGGAATGATTGTTACCTTCACTAACGGATGAGCATATTCCAGCAACCAGCTTACTACAGCATGGCCTGCTTCGTGAAATGCAATCACCTTTTTCTCGGAAGGAGAAATAAGCCTGTTTTTCTTTTCCAGTCCGCCAACCACACGGTCAACAGCATCTAAGAAATCTTGCTTGTCAATTAATTTTTTATCGCGACGGGCAGCAATCAGAGCCGCTTCATTACATACGTTTGCAATATCGGCTCCTGAAAATCCGGGAGTCTGCTTGGCAAGGAAATCAATATCCAGTGAACCGTCTGTTTTCAATGGTTTCAAGTGAACCTTGAATATTTCTTTACGTTCGATAAGGTCAGGCATATCAACATAGATCTGCCTGTCGAAACGGCCCGGTCTTAATAAGGCGCGGTCAAGTATATCGGCACGGTTAGTAGCTGCCAGAATAATAATACCGCTGGTATTGGTGAAACCATCCATTTCGGTGAGCAATTGGTTGAGTGTGTTTTCACGCTCATCATTCGAACCTTGAGCCACATTTCTTCCGCGCGCTCTTCCAATTGCATCAATTTCATCAATGAATATGATACATGGGGCTTTTTCTTTCGCCTGGCGGAACAGATCCCTTACCCGCGAAGCACCTACACCCACAAACATTTCCACAAAATCGGAACCTGAAAGGGAGAAGAAAGGAACTTTTGCTTCACCTGCAACAGCCTTTGCCAGCAAGGTTTTACCGGTTCCCGGAGGGCCAACAAGCAATGCACCTTTCGGAATTTTTGCCCCGAGGGCCACATACTTTTGCGGCGTCTTTAAAAAATCTACAATTTCTTTTATTTCAACTTTGGCTTCTTCCAGCCCTGCTACATCGTTGAAGGTTATATTTACGTTTGTATCTTTATCAAACAAGGTAGCTTTTGATTTACCGATACTGAATATCTGATTGCCGCCGCCGCCGCCTACCCGGCGCATAAAGAACATGAGAAGCAATACCATTAACCCAACTGGCAGCAGCCAATTAGCCCAGGTTGTCCAATCGCCGCGATTGGTAGTTTCAACGTTTATTCCGTTATGCGGAAATGCCTGATCAATATTGGTGCGGAAAGCATCATACTTTTGATTTGGAATTGCAAACTGAGGACCTACTTTGGGGAATCCCTTGAACTGAGGCAGGTTAAAAGCGGTATCTTTCAGATATATTTCAGCAAAATCGTCGTTTACTATAACTGCTTTGGCAACACAGTGGGTTTTTAAGATATTATCTTCAAAGTAGTTAATTGAGATTTGCTTAACCGATACATTCACATTGCTTATCACTTCCATCATAATAAGGCCAAGCAAAATAATACCCCATATCCAATAAAAATTGAATTTGGGTTTAAAAGGTTTATTCGGAAGAGGCTTTTTAAGCTTCTTCAAGGGGTTGTTACTATTGTCAGCTGGTTGCTGAGGTTCTTGTTCGTTTTCGCTCATTGTTTAAATTCGTTTGTATTCCGGTTCAATCATTACTTCTTCCAGTTCCGCGTCACCCCAAAGGCCATCCAGGTTATAAAAACTCCTTATATCAGGTTGAAATATATGTACCACAACATCCACATAATCCTGTAGAATCCATTCCGCATTTGTATGTCCTTCGCTGTGATATGCATATTCTCCTGTCAACTTATAAACCGCTTCTTCCACCGCTTCCGCTATTGCTCTTACCTGAACTGATGAAGTTCCTTCACAAATAACAAAAAAATCACAAATATTGTTCGATATTTTTTCCATGTTCATGCAGACAATATTTTTAGCCTTGGTGTCTGCCATGCTGCGTACAACAGCATCTTTCAACTGAACAGGGGTTATTTTCTTACCTGTTTTCTGCATTCGTTTTATTGAGTTCCTTTTGTAATTTTTGTTTTGTTCGTTTTTGTGAATAGTATGAATGAACTGCAAAGTTATTAATTTTATCCTTCGAAATGAGGCTGGAAACATTATTCATAGGGCATCCAATTAAAATTTTAGACCGGGTAGATTCTACCAACAGTACCGCTTTTGATGTCATCCGTGAATCCTCTCCGGCCGAAGGGTATGTTATCCGTGCTATTGAACAAGTGGCCGGCCGCGGACAGCGTGGTACCAGTTGGGCCAGCGAACCCGGTGCCAATCTTACCTTTTCCATCATTTTGCGTCCGCATTTTCTGCCTGTTCCCAACCAGTTTCAACTTACTAAAGCGGTTGCTTTGGGTATTGCTGGTTTTATTTCGCATTATCTGGATGATCATAAAAATGTCAGCATTAAATGGCCTAACGACATTTATGTTAAAAATTACAAAATAGGGGGTGTTCTCATCGAAAATGTTCTTGAACGCTCCACTCTTAAATTTTCGGTTATTGGTATCGGTATCAATGTCAACCAAACGGTTTTCGATCCATCCTTACCTAACCCGATATCGTTAAAAACCTTAACTAATAAGGATTTTAACCTTGATGACTGTTTATATCTGCTTTGTTCTTTCATAGAGAAATATTATTTGGTTTTACGTTCAAGTAACTATGAGCAAATAGACGAGGCATACCTCAATTTACTTTACAGGAGAGGCACCGAGGGCAACTTCAGACTAAATGGCGAAGCCATCCGTGGAACCATCACTGGTGTTAACCCTTTAGGTCATCTGGTGCTGGAAAAGAAGACAAATAAGGATTCGTATGATATTATTCATGTTTCCGATCTAAAGCAATTGGTATTTTTGTGACAAATTATTCGGATATTTGCCCACTTTAAAAAAGTGTATTATATTAGCACGCTAATTACAGGCTCAAATGACATTCAGTTACACGACAACACAGCAAGAAGGTATTACCATTTTTACCCTGGCAGGTGAGATTATTGACAAGAACCAGGCTACTTCCCTCATGGAACAGATCACTAATTTGATTGCGAAGGGCAAGAACCATATTGTACTTGAACTTTCAGCATTAAGGTATATGAATAGCAGCGGGCTAAATGTGCTGGTGAACATACTTACCAAAGCCCGCAATGCCGGCGGCGATGTAACGGTCTGCAACCTTTCTAAAAAGGTGGAAGAATTACTGGTGGTTACCAAGCTCGACACTATTTTTAAAATTTTACCTTCGGTAGAAGAAGCTGTTAAAAAGCTTAAAGCGTAATAAATCCGATTTCTATTTAATTTGAGCAATATTTTTTTCAATCATGAAAGTTGACATTTTATTGGGTTTGCAATGGGGCGATGAAGGCAAAGGCAAAGTTGTGGACGTGCTTGCACCCAAATATGACATTGTAGCCCGTTTTCAGGGTGGGCCTAATGCTGGGCACACGCTTGAAATTGGAACCGTTAAATATGTACTTCATACTATACCCTCGGGTGTTTTTAATGAAAATATCCTTAATGTAATTGGCAATGGAGTTGTTATCGATCCAATTAGTTTCCTGGAAGAAGTTAGAGGTATTGAAGCCTTGGGAATAGAGATCTGCAAAAGGCTGGTTATTTCAACCCGGGCTCATTTGATATTGCCAACTCACAGACTTCTCGATGCTTCATCGGAAGCTTCGAAAGGCAAAGAGAAAATAGGTTCTACTTTAAAAGGTATTGGACCTGCTTATATGGATAAAACTGGGCGAAATGGTTTGCGTATTGGCGATATATTGGAACCTGATTTTGCTAAACGTTATGGATTTTTAGTAGAAAAGCACAAACAGATACTTGCTACAGCAACTGGTTTTACATACGACCACGATAAGCTTGCAGAAGATGAGAAGAAATGGATGAACTGCATTGATTTCATTCGCACACTGAAATGTACCGACACTGAATATTTATTGAATGATGCGTTAAGAGCAGGTAAAAAAATACTTGCTGAAGGTGCACAAGGTTCACTGCTTGATATTGATTTTGGTTCCTATCCGTTTGTCACATCCTCCTCCACAACATGCGCCGGAGCCTGCATAGGGCTTGGCATAGCACCATCAACTATTGGCAGCGTAGTTGGAGTTTTCAAAGCATATTGCACACGGGTTGGTTCAGGGCCATTCCCAACTGAACAGTTGAATGAGTTTGGCGACAAGATGTGTACAATTGGCCGTGAATTTGGCTCTACAACGGGCAGAAGAAGACGCTGCGGATGGCTTGATATTCCGGCCTTAAAGAGGGCTATCATACTGAATGGCGTTACTTGCCTCAACATGATGAAAACAGACGTTCTCAATGATTTTGATGAGATACAAGTCTGCACACATTATATGCTTGGTGATAAGCAAACCGATCAGGTTCCATATGATCTGGGTGCATCAAACCTAAAACCGATATACCGCACATTTAAAGGTTGGGGCACAATTACCGATATTAGTTCTTATGATAAACTACCGGAAGAACTAAAAATTTATATTAAGTTTATAGAAGAATCCGTTGGAGTACCCATTAATCTTATTTCCATGGGTCCTGAGCGGAACCAGACGCTCACCCGGTGATCTGCACCACATGAAGGCTGAAAATAAATCTAACGTTTTTACCATAAAGATTTTTTTATTATCTTTTCTAGTATGTTTTTGTTTTGTTGTAAATGCACAACAAAAGCAGACCATTCAGCTTGTACATGCCAACAGTGGCGAGTATGATAAAAAGCTTGGAGATGGTGCCCAGCGCCTGATTGGTAATGTTAAACTAGCCAATGACAGTACCGATATGTATTCGGACAGTGCTTATTTTTATTCCGATAATTCTTTTCGTGCATTCGGGCATGTGCACATTGCACGCAAAGATACTATGGACCTTTACGGTGATTCATTGCACTATGACGGAGCTACCCGCATGGCCGAAATATATGGCGATATCCGCTGCCTGCGCAAGGGAATGACCTTAACTACCAAACACATGCTGTATTCACTGAAAGACCATACTGTGAACTATTGGGATGGCGGGACTATTGTTGATACGAATAATGTTCTTACCAGCAAGATAGGGATTTACAACACCAAATTAAAACTGTGTTACTTTAAGCAGCAGGTAGTATTGACAAATCCAAAATATGTGATTCGTTGCGACACGATGCTCTATTCTCCCGAAAGCCTTACTGCCTACTTCATAGGCCCGACAAGGATAACGAGCAAAAATAATTTCATGTACTGCGAACGCGGATACTACAATACCTCGAAAAATTATTGCCAGTTCTGGCAAAAGCCTTATATCAAAAATAAAAAAGGTGATAGTCTTAGCGGAGATCAGATCTATTATAACCGTGCAAAAGATTATGGACAGATACTGGACAATGTAAGTCTTGTAGATACTACCGATAACATTATTTTGAAAGGTGATTACATGGAGTACAAAGGTGATAGCGAAACAATGCTTGCCACCTGCAAAGCCTTGCTGTTACAGGTTTACAATAAAGACACACTTCATTTACATGGCGATACATTGTATGGGAAAAACATTTCGATGAGTGATTCCAATAAGAACGGAAAACCCAAGCTGATGCTGGCGTATCACCATGTTAAGTTTTACAAAAAAGATTTGCAGGGCAAATGCGACTCTCTTACTTACGATGAAAAAGATTCCATTATGCGGATGTTTTACAACCCTATTTTATGGTCGGATGTAAACCAGCTAACGGCAGATACCATGCGTTTGCACATGCGGAATAAAAAAATGGATGTGCTGGATATGCGGGGCCATTCCTTTATTGCATCGAAGGATACATTAGCTTCCAAATTAATGGAAGCCGATTCAGCGAATAATCCTAAGGATACAGTTGGAGCAAAAAATATTTCAAAAGACAGTGTACTTAGAAGTCCCCGGGATTCATTAGTGAAGAGCACATCTAATTTTCACATGGGTTCAACCCGGCATGATACCTCATTAACTGCCAATATATTAGATAACGACAGTATAAAACATATCCGTAAGGATTCTTTACCTGTGCACAAAATAGTTCATGGAAGCGACACATTGCAATATAACCAGATAAAAGGCCGGAATATGAAGGGGTATTTCAGGGATAATAAGATTTACAAAGTGAATGTAATGGGTAATGCGCAAACCATTTATTATGTTTATTCCGACAACAATACAACCTTACTTGGAGCCAACCGAGCCGATTGTAGCAACATGATAATTTATATTGTAGAAAATAAAATAAACAGCATTACCTTTTTGCAAAAGCCGGATGCAACTTTATTTCCGATGAAAGATGTGAAGCAGACAGATTTTCTATTAGGTGGATTTCATTGGTATGGATATATGCGACCCCATACCATTGCCGATATTTTTAAAGGCAGTCAATAATTATTTCCTGCTCATTACAATGGAAAAGAGCACAGCAAATACTACAATTATCCCCACAAATATTTTCCAGGTCCCTTTGAAATAAGAAGCGTCACGTTTGAAGTCCTGTTTATACAGGAATATCATTACCACCGCAAATATGGCCATAATAATCAGGAAAAACAGGGCCTGTCCCTTTGTAATTAATTCGCCTTCATCAATAAGTGTCATGCCAACTAAATTAAACTTCAAAGGTATGCCTTATTCTATAATGATGAACTACCATTTATTGAATTGAAGTAAAATAAATTTAACTTGTATATTCGTAAAAAAATCCCGATGAAAATAAGGAAATATATTCCCCAACATTCAGTTTTAACCAACGAAGATATAGTACTGGCCCGTTTCTGGCCAAGGGCGGGAGCAATGATGATTGACCTTACTATTGTTGGTTTTATTTTGGATGAGGTTGTAAAAATAGTTTCTCGTTTCGGGATTCATTTAAACGAAGTATCCATGAGTGGTTTTCATGTGATAGTAAAAGCTGATGGCTTGAATGAGGGTCTTCTGGATTTAATTGAATTTGGTTTCACATTAATACCATTACTTTATTTTGCCTTGTTCATCTATTTCACCAATGGGAAAACAATAGGTAAATATATTACGCGGATTCGGGTTGTTTCACTTTATCATCATCATATCAGTTTCTGGCATTGTATTGAAAGATCACTTGGCTATGCAGCATCTACCCTCGAAGCCGGGCTTGGATTCCTGCAAATATTCTGGAACCCGAACCGAATGTGCCTGCACGACCGTATTGCGGAAACTGTTGTAATTCAGGAGAAAAAGAAAGAAAAGAAGAAAAAACAAGCACCCCTGTAACTTTTGATTTTACCTATGCGTCTTATGCAAAAGACGTAAATTGGTTTTTGATTCACAGCGACAAGAAACGGCATGACAGTAGATGAATTTAATACCTGTGTAGATATGTATGCAGATAACCTCTATCGCTTTATCCTGAAGAACACGAAGGATACAGATAAAGCGAAGGATATAGTTCAGGATACCTATGAAAAGTTATGGTTGAAAGTAAGTGATGTTCATAGCACGAATGCCAAGAGTTATATGTTCACTACTGCTTACCGAACCATGATTGACCGTTTCAGGAGTGAAAAAAAACAGGAACGGCTGGAAGATTCTCATATGTATCTGCATAGCCATACTAAGTCTTACAGTGATTTAAAAGAAATATTAAATGATGCAGTAAGTAAACTACCGGAAATACAACGCTCGGTAATTATGCTACGCGATTATGAGGGATATAATTATGAGGAGATCGGAGAAATAACCGGATTAAATGAATCGCAGGTGAAAGTGTACATATTCCGGGCAAGAAAATTTTTGAAAAACTACATTGGCTCTATGGAGGCCGTGATATAATTGAAATATGATCATCAACTTAAATAACTACGAAGCTTATTTTTTAGACTACCATGAAGGTAGCCTCTCTCCTGCTTTGGTAAAGGAGTTGATGGAATTCATTGCCCAAAATCCTGAACTGAAAGATGAGTTTGAAAGTTTTCAAGAAGTTACATTAAATGATACTGAAGGAATAAAATTCAGCGATAAAGAATCGTTGAAAAAATCCGCTCTAGGAATTAATGCAGCGAACTTTGAAGAATATGCTGTAGCCCATGTTGAAGGCAGTTTATCTCCACTATTGGAAAAGGAATTGATGACATTTATTGCGCAGGATCCCGGCTATAAAAAAGATCTGGAATTATTTTCAAAAACCAAATTAGTACCAGATACTACTATTGTTTTTGAGCATAAACATGTTTTAAAAAGAAATTACAAAAGACCTGCTGCATTCTATTACTGGTCGGCGGCAGCCTCGGTGGCTATTATTGTTGCTTCTTACTTTTTATTGCATAAAAATGCAACTCCCGATGGAACAACCATTACAAAAAACAATCATTCGACCGATAGTGGCATAGTAGCCAAACAGCCTGTAAAATCAGGAGATACTGGTAATATTGCGCATTCAGTTGTAACAACTAATTCTGTAAACACAGTAGCGACAAATAATCAGGTAGCCGCCTTACCAAATACTGCAAAAAATCCACGAAACAACAATCCTGCTGTTAGAAATTCAAACAACAGTTCACAGATTTTTGTAGTAAGACAAGCAAGTAAAATGCACATTTTGCCTTCCCAGTCCCAGTGGACCCTTCCGGCTGAAGATATAGCTTCAGGCGATACCCTGAACAATGAAACAAAACCTGTAGCCGATTGGATGACCAAATACGAAAGCTTTAGCAATGCTGAGAAAGAATTTGCATCCCAGGAACCCGATAAAGAAATCATCACGGAGAAAAAAAGGAATAAATTCTTTTATGTAATTGCAAAATTTACTTGTAAAGGGCTGCACAAAATTACGGGTCAGCATATTAATTTCGAGAAACGGTACGACTCTGACACTACCAACATTATAGCCTACCAGCTTGACCTTGGAAATAAAAAAATAAATTTTCCGGTGAAAGATTAACTATGCGCTGTAACTTACTGAAAGGGCAGTGCGTCATACATCAAACAGAATTAAAATAAACATATTATGAAAAAAATAATTTGCCTTGCTTCATCCATGATATTCCTGATGAATATGGAAGCGCAACAAACAATAAAGAAAAGTCTTGAAGATTTCAATTCGATAGAAGTAAATTCGGCTGCCCGGGTAAATCTTATCCAATCCGATAGCAACTATATAGTGCTTGAATCAAAAGACCCGAATTTGAAATCGCCTAAGATAGAAGTACATGATGGAGTGCTTAAAATTACCGGTTCTCCTTTCAGGGGAACGATGGAACTACACGTAAAACATATACAGTCGATTAAAGCCAGCGATGCGGTTAGAATAAGTTGCAAGGACACACTGAAGTCAGATAAACTTGTTGTTCACGCATCTGACGCAAGCAGGATCGATGTTTTGGTGAATGCCCGTTATATCAGGGTAAAAGCGAATGATGCAGCTAATGTAACGCTTGCGGGGTCTTCAGATTCTTTAGATGTACGGGTTACAGACGCCTCTCATGTAGGTGGGTTTTCTTTGCGTGCAAAAGGGGTTAGGGTTGAATCTTCTGATGGATCGAATGCGGATGTTTGGGCAGTTCAGAGTATTGCCGCTAAAGCTACTGATGGAAGTAATGTGCACATTAAAGGCAGCCCTGCACAACGAACCACTTCCGCTTCGGATGGAGGATCCGTTAGAATGGAGGATACAGGGGAAGAAACAACCCGCGAAAATTCAACTATGAACGATTCATTTATGGAAATGGGAAATGATTCGGATAGCAAAAAGAAAATAACTATAGTTGGTGATGCCTTTATTGGAGGCGGATTTGTAACAGGCGGTAGCAATGGTGCATCTGTAAAATATGGCAATTCAAGAGAATTTATGATTGGTTTTGGAGGAGGACATACTTTGTGTAAATGGAATTCAGTGGGATTGGACGTATATTACAAATCAACCGGATATTACCTCTCTGAAGATTCGGGCAAATCAATTATTGATGGCAGCCACCACCAGTCGCAAAAAATAAGTTTCCAGAATTTCGGAGGTCTTGTGTATGATCGTTTTTATTTTGGCAAACATATTTTTTTAGATGGAGGTTTGTACGGAGACTTGACCTTTCACAACAAACTTGTTTCCTGGGATGATAATATCCCGAATGCAGCTTCTGTAAAAACTACAGTTAGAAACCTGAGTTTCGTAAACCATACAAATTATGGAATTACTGTTCGGTTTGGCAGTACACAAGGGCTATCATTTTATTTCAATTACCGTTTATCAAAGTTACTTAAGAATACCGATGCTTCTGGTAACCCATACCCGCAATTACCAGCCTATGTATTTGGCTTAAATATCGGAGGGTTTTAAAATACTCGTTGGAGGATAGTGTTCTTGTTACTATGAATCGGCCATTCCTGACGTAAAGTCGGGATGGCTTTTTATTTTAAGGTAAAGAGCATTATCTCTCTTTTACTTATGGCTTTTTAGGAATGATATTATCCCCGTCTATTGTATAATATTCAGTTGGAAGACTGTTACGTTTGGTAATGAATTCCCGGTAAGTATTATTATATGCAATGCGGTCAGCAATGGTTTCATCGTATCGTCCTGTAAGGCCAATCAGCATTTCGACCACTTCTCTGACAGCATGTTTGTTACCATCATTCTCAGTCAGATAATCCATTAATTGCCTTTCTTCCGCATATTTAATCAGCAATGGATTAGAAGGTCTTGAGACCATCATACGCACTCCAACTTTTGCTGCAACATCCAAATCTAAAATATCATCGAACATAAAAAGAATTTCATCAGGAGAAAGATTATGTTCGTTGCATAAATGCTCAAGTGCTGTGCTTTTGTGCTTTATTTTATAGTAGCAAAAATCCATGTGTTCCCTGTTGGAGAAAGAATGTGAAGCGGAGTTGCGTTCACCGGTAATAATTCCAAAGAGTGGCATGACGCCTTTTCTTTTATAATGATTGAAGCGCAGCATATTCACGCCCATTGCGTCAATTTCATTGAAAAGACTGGTGTTATTTTCGTCTTTCTGGCCATTGTTAAAAACGCCATCCCAATCGAAAACATATGCTTTTATTTTCTCCAGCTTAGCCAGAATATTTGCCGGAGGAGTTAGGAATCTGCCGTTGAATACCTCTTCGATTTCCATTAGTCGTTCTTCAAGTCCTGAATATCCAGCATTCCCACCGGTTTGCCGCCATCCGTAACCATAATGGTATCCACATTCGATTTTTTGAAAAGTGCTGCTGCTTCATTCAGTATGGCATTTGCATCAATACTGATAGGTGCTTTATATTCCAATTCTTTTAATTTTTTATTCAGAATATGCTCTCCGTCTTTTTGTAAAAGTCTGCGTAAATCACCATCGGTGAAAACACCCATAACACTGTTATCTTTATTTGTAACAATAACCGTTCCGTAACCGAATTCAGTCATTTTTACAATGGCATCCTTTATACTTGTTTCGCTATTTACAACAGGATTAACGGGGCGAATGGCTTCTTTCACCTTCACCATCATCATCCGGGTATCGCGGAAAAATTGCTCGGTTCCAATTTGGGTAAAGTTATTTTCTGTGAGTGATTTCAATACTTTCAATGGAACAGTAATTGTATGCACTCCAATATTTATTGCATTCCGTACATGTTCATTATGGCGAACAGAACTAAACATGATCTTGGTATCGTAGTTATAGTAATTCACTGCATCAACACATTGTTCTACCAATGTAAGCGCATCGTGCCCCTGATCTTGCAAACGGCCAACCAAAGGACAAACATAGGTTGCACCTGCATGCATTGCCATGTAAGCTTGTTGAAGCGTATACACCAAATGAACATTTACAAGCAAGCCATCGTTACGCAATATTTTGCAGGCACGTACCCCTTCCAGCGATACAGGAATTTTGAAAACGGTTTTCTTAGGATCCAATCCCAGTTCAAGCTGGCGGTATGCTTCCCTCTTTATCTCATCAGCATTCGCACCTAATGCTTCTATTTGTAATACAGGCACCATTTTACTCAGCTTAACTATCGTTCCATCAATATCAGTAATACCTTCCTTTTGCATAAAGGTTGGGGTTGTTGTTAAACCATCGAGGAAACCAAGTTTGAATCCTTCTTCAATTTCCTTCATGTTTGCAGAATCAAGATATAGCTCCATAGTTGTAAAGTTTATAAAGTTCATAAAGTTTATAAAGTTCATTCATACTTTCTACATTATGAACTTTGTAAACTTTTAACTTATTGGGGTGTAAAGGTAAGAAACCCTACGAAATGTAAATACAACTCTATCCTCTCTGAATCAATCAGGAAAATTCATGAGAAGAAGTTGCATAATTAAATTTAGCGTTTTCCTCTGCCACCGCCGCCTTCCTGGTGCGCTTGCCTGCCACCCGGCGGGGCTTGCCGCTGGCCTCCACCCTGGTGTGCACTATTTTGTCGGCGTTGCACTCCACCCCCATTTTGCTGGCGATGGCCACCTCCACCCTTTTGTTGCTGACGTTGGGCTCCTCCTGCATTCTGCTGGTGTTGGGCTCCGGCATTATTATGTTGTCGTTGGGCTCCACCCCCGGTATTGTGTGCTGCTTGTCCGGCTGCATGCTGTCGCTGTCCTTGCCCGGAATTAGCACGTGTTCCTTTATTCGCTCCTTTGTTCATTCCCCCACCTTTACCAACTGCATTAAACTTTTTCCCGCCAATAGATGCCATCGACATGGTTGAAGGATGCCCTCCGTTGGCTTTGGCAAGTTGAGCTTTATTTGTGCTTGCAGTATGCTGGTGGTTCAGTTGTTCTGCAGATGGCTGCCCATGCACTTCTTTCATAGCCGATTGCTCCGAGGCATTTGGTTTTGCATTTATGCCACTTCCGCCATTATAGCTTACATGGTTACCGGAATTATTGATTACTGTTTTATCAACATATGTATTACGGATAACACCATTATTTACACGGCAAACGGCTGTATTATACCGGAAAGCATTGCCTTCCCATCGCCCACCACAAAAACCGCTTCCGTAATAGCCGAAGCCATAACATACCCCGCCATAAAAGCCAATATGTGAACCCCAATAACCACCATGCCAGAAATAATATCCACGTTCAAAACCCCAGTAACCGGGGGTCCATAACCAACCTACACGTGCCGGACGAACCCATACACCAGGCACCCAATAATATCCATCAGGTCCCCAGGCCCAATAGCCTGGTGTCCATAAATAACCTTCAACAGGGCATTCTGGTTGAACATAAACAGGCAACTCGGGTGGAGTAACCGTTATTTCAAGACTTATTCCTGCACCGCTTTGAGCATAGGTTTCAGCAGGGCTCCAAAAGGAAGCAATTGTAATGATTAAAATAGCCAGGCGTTTCATAATTCAATATTTTCTATATGTGATTTGACGACAAAAACAGGGAAAGCATTTGTTATTCGACTCCTAAATTACTTAAAAGTTAAATCCATGCCGAAATTATTCGGTGAAACATCCAATTTCAGATTTAAAGAACAATTACCTATAGGTGGATAATCACACATCTCATTTCCCTATCTGTGAATTCTGTAAATTTTTCCAATGGTTTTGTAATGCCTTTTGGCATTAATAGGCAGACTTTTGCGGTGTCCAAATGAATTCACATTAATTAAAAACAAAAGGTGTTGGGAAATCAGATTCACAGCATTAAAAATTAAACGAAATGAAAGAAAATCAAAAAAACGAACAGGTTTCAAATAACCCTAGTACTTCTAAAAACCAAAACGGTCAAAGCAACCAGGATTCTTCTAAAAAGACAGGTTCCGCTTCAACCACCCAAAAGTCCTCTTCCATGAATGAGGATAAAAATGCCGCTTCAGGAAAAGAACTGAAAGATAAGAATCACGAACATGATTACAAAACTCCAGTTGCAAGTTCGAACGGTAAACCCGGAATGGAAAGTGATAAAACAAAATCGACCTCAGAAAAAAACCAATCTTCAAAACAGGGAAATACCAAGAGTGAAAGATCAACTATCTAATATGGTATGTTAATTTCATTCTATTACAAAGTGAGGGGTTATTCCCTCACTTTATCTAATTCATAAACCTTTAATACTAAATATCATGGGAGACTTACTTTATTTAATCGCAGTAATTTTAATTATTGGTTGGGCTGTAGGATTCTTCTTTTTCAGCTTAGGTGCTTTTATTCACCTGCTCCTTATTTTTGCAGTAATAGCAATCATCTTCCGTTTAATAAGAGGCCAGAATATCGTATAATTAATTCTGCTTTCTTCCTACATATTTGCAAACTGCCCATTGCTTATAATAATGCTTTGACCGTTATATATTGCAGCGAAATAGAATGTTCCATTATAGTAAGACGTTTTATTAATGGGCGAAAAAGTTATTTGCCCGGTACTGGTTGAACTGGTGGTGTAAGTTATTCCATTACTTACAACTGTTGCAAAGTTACCTGTTGATGGGTCAGCCAGAACATAGGTTCCTGCTCCGTTCAATCTCACATAAAAGTTAATTGTATAGCCATTGCCACTTCCTTGAATCCCAATTTGGTTGAAATAACTTGCCGAAAAATTAATTGTACCACCTCCGCTAATACTTGCACTCATTGTTGGAGAACCCACATTGGTTTTACTACATGAAAAAAATATTCCGCAGCAGAGTAGAAAAATAAAAAGCCTGAATGCTTTCATAGAGGATAGGCTCGGGAAAATCAAGGCAGAATAAGTTTCAAATTTTTTATACGTGTGAAGTCTCTTTTATCTTCCGTTGCAATGGTTAACTTATTTCGCATGGCAATGGAAGAAATGATAAGGTCAGTAACTTTGATTTTGTTGCCCCGTTTTATCAGTTCCCTGTCGATAGTGGCGGCTATTGAGCTACTTTCAAAATCAAAAGGCAAAATGACTACCCTTGAAAAGAAATCCATCCAGAATTTATCCTCATCATTATTATCACCACGCAGCAATTCAAATACACTAATTACGGTAATAGCAAATTGATATTGTTGTGCCAAATGAAAAAGAAAAGTTCCCGATTTTGCTTTTTTGAGTGCTCTTTTATGGCTAATTAGCACACTTGTATCCAGGCAAATTATCTCCATTCATTCAAACGTTTCGCTCTTTCCTTAATTCCCTTCATTTCATCTTTTGACATGATAGGCCACTCAAGAAGATATTTTTGAAATTCGGTTACTTGCATTTCCCCGCTTCTCTTTTTATGTTGTGCTGTTTTAGGCTTAGAGGATATCATCGATTCAATTTTACGGATAAAAACCTCATCTTTTGTGGTTAACACAATTTTCGCTATTTTTTTTCTTTCAGATGCGGTTATCATTGGATGATATGTTTATCAGAATGTAAAGATATGAATTATTTGTAATTTCTTAAAGCAAAACGTAAAAGGTTACTTAACAATGAAGTGCAACTTCAATATTACCTTCGGGTTACCAAATCTTAATAAGTTTCCCTTTTCTATACTCCTCTGTCTGCATTAATGAACCATCTTTATAATACAATTTCCAAATTCCATCCTCAACCATTTCCTTTCTTTTCATAAGCATTCTTCCTTCTGCCATTACCTTCCCATTACTATAATATGATCTCCAAATTCCACTATCACATTTGATATAAGGAGCATATTCTCCTGCTCCTGGATTATCAATTGCTGAATATTCTCTAAGTACCCCAGTATCGTTCTTAATCTTGCTAGTGTCCCTATTGCTTTGACATAAAACTATTCCATTACAAAAAACAACTAAAAGAAGGATTAAAAAAAATCTTTTCATTTTTTGAAGTTAAGATTTCCCCCTATACTTAACCTCTGTATTATGAATCTCAATCAGCGGTTCCAAAAAGGCTTTGAGATCATAAACACTAAGCTGGCTTGCAGCATCGCACAAGGCTTTGGAAGGTTCAGGATGGGTTTCAATAAAAACCCCATCTACTCCGGAGGCCACACCGGCGCGGCTTATCACAGGAAGAAATTCCCGCGCTCCGCCTTTTGCATCGGCACTTGGTATGCCGTATTTGCGAATGGAATGTGTAATATCAAACACAACAGGGTAGCCCAATTGGTTTAAGTGGTAAAGGCTGCGAGGGTCTACAACTAAATCATTATAGCCGAAAGTGTATCCTCTTTCAGTAAGGATAATCTGATCATTGCCGCTGTCGGTGCACTTTTTAACCGGGTGCTTCATATTTTCCGGTGCAAGAAACTGTCCGTGTTTAATGTTTATAACACGTCCTGTTTTTGCCGCTGCCACCATCAAACTGCTTTGCATGCATAGGTAAGCAGGTATCTGCAACACATCACACACTTCGGCCGCAGGTGCTGCCTGATCGGGGTAATGGATATCGGTAAGAATAGGGAATCCGAATTCCGCTTTTATTTTAGCCAACATTTCCAAGCCTTTTTTCAATCCCGGTCCATCGTAGTATTTCAAGTCGCTACGGTTATCTTTTAAAAAGGACGATTTATAAATGATGGGTATTTTTAATTCTTCGCCTACTTGTTTTAATTTCTCAGCGGTCTTGAACATGATGGATTCATCTTCAATAACACAAGGACCCGATATCAGGAATAACTGGTCTGCTCCGCATTCAATATTTCCGACTTTTATCTTTTTTGAACTCATAGTTTATTTTATATGGTTGCAAATTTAGGAATAATACTACTCACCCCTGCATCCTATGCTATTGATAGAGCCAGCTAAGAGGGTGAATATATCTTATGAATTAGCATAATTTAACACAACTGATTCAAAATTCAACATTGATTTTATGTCTATCTTGGCAACGGTTTTCCTCCCCAAAATCGTCAATTCTCATAAAGAATCAACCAGTTGGAAGTAGATATCCAGGAATTAAAAGCCGGAGATGAGCGGGCCTTTCGCCAACTTATGGATTTGCATGGGAAGGGAATCTTCAACCTTTGTCTGGGTATGATCCCCAACCGTGAAGATGCGGAGGATATTACTCAGGATGTATTTGTGGAGGCCTACAAACACATCCGGGAGTTCAGGGAAAGTGCACACATTAAAACCTGGCTGTTCCGCATTGCGTTAAACAAGTGTTACGATCATATTAAGTATTCCAAAAGGAAAAAGCGCAGCGGAATTGTACAATCGTTGTTTGATAAGGAAGATAACCCCATTGAGATACCCTCGAATTTTGCCCACCCGGGTATAACCCTTGAAAATAAGGAGCATGCCAAGGCCCTTTATGGTGCCTTGGCTACCCTGCCCGAAAACCAGCATACCGCTTTTACACTCTATGAAATGCAGGGTTTGGATTATAAGCAAATAGCTGAAACCATGTCCGTAAGTATACCTGCTGTTGAATCTTTACTGTCAAGGGCTAGGGCTGGATTACGTAAAAAGCTGCACGACTATTATACTAATAACGCAAGTTCTTAATTGTTCAATCGTCTAATTAACCATATATGGAAAGGAAACCGGACATAGAAGACCAGATAAATGCAACCCTTGCGGCTGCTAAAAACATACCCCCTTCAGAACTACCCGATGGTTTTTCTGACAGGGTTATGAATAGGGTATCCGTCCGCCCGGTAAGGAGTATGTATACTATTTCCCCGCTATTGAAGATTGCCGCAGTATTCATTATCATTATTATAAATGTGTTTACATTGCGGCTTGCACTTAGCCCTCAGCCAGTGCAGGGTACACCTTATGTTACCATTAAAGATTTTGTAAACGAATATCAGATTAATGATGCGAACGAAGAAATAGTAACCACTACCTATTCTACTCCTGCCCATGAACAGCACTAAGCTCACCAACCTCCTTTTAATAGCATTGATAGCCATAAACGGTGTATTTCTTACCGGGCTTTTAAGTTCCGACATGCATAACCACAACCGGCATGAGCTGGCAATGCGTAACCAATTTCGTGGAAGATTTCATGGCAGAAGTTCATTCCATCAATGTTTCGGAGCCTGCCGTAGTAAATATAGAGGGTACTACGGTGGCTTTCGGAATTCTTGCAACATTGGAATGAATCAATGTACCAATGTCAACTAACATTCCATTTGAATTACAATAATAATTTTGCAGATAATTTACCAGAAACCACCCGGATAATTTATTTCCACAGATACAGATGAATACCAAGTTAACGAACATACTGCTTATTATTTTACTGGTTTTTAACGTTGCTTTTATTGGCAAATGGTGGATGAGTCATCGCAAATACCATCATCCGCAAAAACCAATTGTAACGGAAACCATTACCCTTATGAATGACCGTTCTAAAGGAGAAATTTACCTTGTAAAAACACTAGGACTGGATTCCGTTCAACAAAAAAAACTGGATAAAATAATGGAGACGCATTTCACCATTCACGATAAGTTTTTAATTGCCTATAACCGTAACCAGAAGAATCTCTTCAATGCATTGAAAGATGGCAGAGATACTACGTTCGCCTCTCGTTGTGCCGACTCATTGGGCATTTTGAAGGTTGCCATGACGAAAGAATTTTTCAGCCATTTTTCAAACATTAAAGAAATCTGTTCGTCTGCCCAGCAAAAACAATTTGACGAGTTAATAGATAATATGTCGGCTGAATTTCTTAAACACCATAACCTTAGTACAACACGGGCAACCCAGGATTCTTTATAAATTTGCACTTTTTCAATTATGCTTAAACGATTTCTCCCCTTTCTATCCATTCTAATTTTCGTGAACTTTTCTTTTGCTCAAATGCCCGGAGGCGGCATGGGTGGCATGAAGGGAGCCGGAAAAGCCAAGGTTGGGCATTTCTACGGTAAAGTAGTAGATAGCCTTACAGGTAAATCTGTTCCATTTGCACCTATTCAAATTTCAGGACCGCAGTGGGATTCGGTTAAAAAAACTATGATAACAGTTCCGCTTCAGGGAATGCTTACCGGAGACAACGGAGAATTTAGTTTTGATAAACTTCCTGTTATAGGCCAGTTCACGATCCAGATAAATGCGATGGGGTATAAGCCTTACTCTATAACGGCTTCGTTTGATATGAGTAAATTGATGAAAGCCGGTCAGAAAATGCAAAGCCAAAGCAACGGCGATATGCCGAATATGTCGAGCATAGAAAGCCTTGTTAATGCTATAGACAAGGATTTGGGGAACATTAAAATTACGCCGGATGCCACACAAATTAAAGCAGTAACCGTAAACGGTGAAGCTCCACCCATGGAACTGAAACTCGACAAACGGGTGTTTGATGTGAGCAAAAGCATAACCACCACAGGCGGAACGGCGGAAGATGTTTTAAAGACCATTCCTTCGGTGAATGTGGATATCGACGGTAATGTTAAGCTTCGTAATTCTTCCCCAACCATTTATGTGGACGGGCTTCCAACCACATTGACCATTGACCAGATACCTTCCAGCCAAATAGATAAGATTGAAGTTATAACGAACCCATCTGCAAAGTTTGATGCTTCAGCAGGTAGTGGCGGTATCATTAACATTCTGCTAAAGCATGATAAAACATTAGGCTACAATGGCTCGCTGCGTGCAGGCCTTGATGAGTATGGAAAGATGAATGGAGGTTTTGATTTTAATGCCAGAGATGGAAAAATAAATGTGTTCCTGAACCTTCACTACCACCAGGTGAAACATAAAATGTATGGTTTGGAAAATAAGGATACTATTGCCGGTCAGCCATCCCCAAAAATTATAGACATGCAACGCGATACCAACACAATGGACGGCTACTTTGCCTTTGCACGTGCAGGTTTCGACTATTTTATCAATAACCGCAATACGCTTACCGTTTCGGGTATGTTTGTGAGAGGTGACTTTAATTCACTTGACCTTTTGCATACAAATAACCTTTATTCCGACAACCCCTCCATTGCCAATTTCATTAATGAAACTTCCAACTCGAACCGGATATTTACAAGCCCAGGTATTTCATTATTATACAAGCATCTCTTCCCGAAAGAGGATGAAAACATCACTGCGAGCGTAACGGCAAACCAAGGCTCATCAAGCGGAACAGGCACATATGATATTCAGAATTACAATTATAATTATACCCCACTTTACTCGCTTAGCCAGATGCAGGAAAGCGGCGGAACCAACAAATATTATGTAGGCAAGCTGGATTATACCGACCCTTTGAGCAAAAAAACCAAGCTGGAAGCGGGTGTCCAGTATTCCTACAACCAGGTAAATTCACATAACAATATGTTTCTGAATGGTGATCTTTTCCAGGCAGAAAGCAGTACCTATTTGTTCGACCAGAACATTTTAGCAGGATACGTTACCTTCAGCCAGGACCTGTCGAGCCGCCTGAGCTACCAACTGGCATTACGTGTTGAACAATCTTTATACAATGGAACAGAAACAACCGGAAATTCCACTACAACCCTGAATACCCAATCATTACTGAAGCCTTTCCCCGGCTTATTTGTAACCTATCACTTAACGGAAAAGAGCGATCTTCAATTGAGCTATACAACCCATATCACCCGTCCATCCTTCAATCAATTGGTGGTAAATAATTACTCTAATCCGGCGAGTATACAAATTGCGAATATTAACCTGAAACCTGCTTACCAAAATTCGTTTGAGTTAAATTATATGCACACATTTAATAAACGAAATTCACTTTTACTATCAGCCTATTACAAAGTAACCTATAACCTTATTACAACACAGTTAACCTCTAACCATTACGATTCAGTTTTGAAAGAGGTAGTAGATACCAATACCTATTCCAACGCCAACTATGGCTACCAGCAAGGCGCAGAAGCCACCCTGCAAAACTCCATTGGTAATTGGTTGGACATAACCACCAACTTCAATCTGTTTGAATCGGGGGTGAATGCTACCAATCTTAAAATACCGGATACTTCTAAAAAATTCCTCAGCTATTTTGCCAAGCTCAATCTCACTTTCAAATTGCCGAAGAATTTCAGCATACAATTGAATGGTACATATCTTTCACGTTCCAAGATATCCCCTGATGCAGGCGGCGGAGGCGGCAGATGGGGAGGCGGTGGCTACGGTGGCGGCATTACCCCATCTACCAGCGGATACATTGACGCTAACTATTCGATGGATATAGCCATTAAAAAAGAATTTTTCAAAAACAATAAAGGCTCCATAACACTTAATTGCAGGGATATTTTTGCAACGGCAAAAAATGGTTCGGAAGTTACTGCTATATCGCCGGAGGGAGTACCACTCTACTACCAAACTACAAGCCGCACCCGCGATGCACGGTTCTTCTCCATCAACCTGAGTTACCGTTTCGGACAGATGGATGTTTCTATCTTCAAACATAAAAACAATAACATCGACACCGGACCTGATATGGGTGGTGGTGAAGGTGGCAACTAGGTCGGAGGTCGGAGCCCGACTGGCAATTAGCCTGAGATAGGAGCTTGCCTTGCCTTTACGTCACTGCTAGGCTTTGCGAAGCAGTCTCTTTAATTACCTAGTTGCTTTCGGCAATAGATTACTACGTTCCTTGCATTGGTTAAACCACTAAACTTACTTGGAAAACACCATGTAGTTTCACTGAGAATTAACCACCTTTTAGAGCTGAAAAACGGGCAAAATAACAGGGAAAATAACAGGAATTTATCAGGAGCAATAACAGGGGCATAACAGAGAAGTAACAGGAAGAATAACAGGAAAGGCTTTTTTTTGGCCCTTTGATTATGTGTGTGTTATGGCATATTTTCCTGTTATTAACAGGAAATTTAAGTTTTAGTTGCTTCCCCGAAATTACGCCTGAAATAGCTGTTATATTTTTCATAACACAAAGTTACTTCATGAAATGTGTTTTTCTAAAAAAGGTTGGAGCCCGACCGGCAATAATTTATGAACACTGCTATTTCATGTTCAAGAACAGTTTCTCGCAAAGACGCTAAGTCGCAAAGAAAAATTATGCCACAAATTATAATAACAGAGATACAAGGAAACAAATTCCACTTATGAGTGGGACCGAATTAGAGCGGAACTCCAAACCTTCATAGTATTCATTCGTGTTTTTACTAAACAAATGTGGTTATTACGAATTTCCGATAATTGGACATTTTTATCATTTAATTTTATTTTTATTTAAAGTAACAACTCCGTAAAAGCCATTTATTCCTAATTTTTTTTAATATTGTGGTAGAATAATAAACTACCAGCTATGAACAACCTTAAACATTTAATTACAGCCTTGCTTTTACTTTTATTGCCCCTGATTAACAAAGCCCAAAATATAATAAATTTTGCCGGAAATGGCAATATGGGATATAGTGGCGATGGCTACCTGGCAAACTCAGGTTTTTGTGAATTGTACCAACCTGCAGGTATATGTGTTGATAAATATGGGAATATATATATCGATGATTGCTTGAACAATGTAATAAGAAAAGTAAACACAAATGGCATTATATCGACTTTTGCAGGAATTAAAATAAACGGTTATGGCGGATATTATGGAGATGGAGGCCCTGCAACTAATGCAGAATTAAATTTACCGGAAGATGTTTGTGCAGACACTGCTGGTAATATCTATATAGCAGATTACGACAACGCAGTTATACGCATGGTAAATACTTCAGGGATTATATCAACGGTAGTTGGGTCAGGCTTTATTGGATATAGCGGAGATGGAGGTCCGGCTACAAATGCTGAACTGGATTTACCTGTTTATGTTTTTGTTGATACTAAGGGAAATATCTATATATCCGATTTGGGTAATTTCGTAGTAAGAAAAGTAGACGCATCCGGAATTATTTCAACCTTTGCCGGGAATGGAATTGGCGGATATAGCGGAGATGGAGGCCCTGCCACCACTGCTGAAATACTTACACCAACCGGCATTTGCGAAAATTCAGCAGGGAATATCTATATAGCAATGGGGTCGGGAGCAGTTTGCGTAATTCGCAAAGTGAACAGTTCGGGAATTATTTCCACTATTGCCGGGAATGGGTTTGCCGGATATTACGGAGATGGTGGGCCGGCTACTTCTGCCGAATTATACGCCCCTTTCGGACTATGTTTTGATACTTCCGGTAATCTTTTATTCTGTGACGCAGGCAACAACCGCGTACGCGAAATAAATACTTCAGGAATAATTTCAACAATTGCAGGAAACGGAGGTGGTGGCCGTTCGGGAGACGGAGGGCCTGCTACGGCTGCCGAATTACACGGACCCATTGGAATTGCAGTCAACCAATACGGCAATGTTTGCTTTTCTGAAGTGTATAATAATGATGTAAGAGAAATAGTTTATCACCCTACAGGAATTGAAAACATTGCAGATAATAATGATATTGTTATATATCCTAATCCAACCAATCAGAAACTTAATTTACAATTCAATAAGCAACTTAACGGGCTTGCTACCCTTTCTGTTTTAGATATTACTGGTAGGGAAATTGTTAATTGTCAATTCTCAATTCTTAATTCCCAACTTTCAATGGATGTTTCCTCCCTTTCTGCCGGAATGTACTTTGTAAATATCAAAATAAAAGACAACTACTTTACTCAAAAATTCATAAAAGACTAACCTGTTATGAAGTGTATTTAATACCCTTCATGACTTTAATTTTAAAAATCATGAAAAAATACACTTTATTAGCAGTTCTACTGTTCAGTTTGATTATTCAAAAGGGGAATGCTCAATCCACAACAGCTACGAGTATTTGGGCACCTGCCAATTATCTGGGATATGCATTGGCTACACCGGGTCCTTTAGATTTTGCAACGGCATATCCCGGTATTGGTGCCTACCAAATGGAATTAACCACAGGAGGAGATTTAAATATAATTGGAGGCACTAAAGGTTACCAGATAGGAGGGAGTTATATGTTATGGAATAATGGTGATGCAACATCGCTATATACTGGAGTACAAGCTGGTAATGGAAGTATCACTGGAAATTATAATACAATGACTGGTAATGGTGCAGGATATATTCTAACAAGTGGAGGGCGGAACACTTTCACAGGTGCTTTAGCAGGGTTTTCTACGATGGGTGGTACTCATTTCTATGATGGGAGCTATAATACAATGACTGGTTATGAATGTGGGCTTTTTAATACTTCAGGCCATGCGAATAATTATTATGGAAAAGCTGCAGGATATGGTAATAATGGGAACGACAATTGCATGTATGGAGGTCACTCAGGTAATGATAACCAGAATACTGATAGCAATGTATTTATGGGAAATTACTGCAATAGTCATGGGATTACAGGAAATAATAATGTGTATTCAGGCATATATGCTGCACTTTTAAATAATGGTTCCTTTAACTGCATGATTGGTGCTAACGCAGGGCAATCGAATATAAATACCGACAGTAATGTTTTCATGGGTAATTATTGTGCTTTTAAAAATATTGGAGGAAACAATAACGTATTTCTTGGTTCAAGTGCAGGTATTAACACCGCTAGTAATGTAGGTCAATCAAGTAACATGAATGTATTTATTGGAGGAAATGCAGCTATAAACAATGTTTACGGCAATTATAATATTACCCTTGGTTACGGTGCCGATGCATATTCTATTACTAGCCCGCCACCGCACGTAGGCCCTATTTTTAATGCAGTAGCTATTGGAGCAGATGCAATTGTTAATAATGACAATGCTTTTATACTTGGAAATAATGCCCAAAATGTGGGGATTGGCATGTCTCAAATTTTTGGTGGGCCTACAAATCGGCTAGAGATAAGCAACTATAGTGATGCATCAGGGCCCAAGCCATGCAATGCACCTACAGTTAGTTCAACTTTTGCAGCAAGCCCTTGCAGTAGTGTAACTCCAACGGGGGCAAGCGGACTACAATTTCGCGATCTTACTTTTGCTTCCATTCCTTATCCAAATTATTCCAATAATTTCCTAACCGTAGATGATTTGGGGAATGTAGTGTTAATGCAAGCACCGACAGGAGGAGGTGGTACAGGAATTGGGTATTGCAATTCGTTAACGTCTATTACTGGTGACGGTGGATATGATTTGCACACGCATAACTTTTATTTTGCTGGAAATACTTCACGCAATTTAGGTCAAAATAATGTAGTTATCGGTAATGATTGCAGCCATGTACCAGTTGCAAAACTTGATGTCCTGCAAAATTCCGGTGCCACGCCAACATCTCAATCAAGCATAGGTATTTATGTAGAAAATGATGACCTTGCAAACGGTTCTACTACACCTGCCTATCCAGTAATTGGTATTAAAAGCCTTGTTCCTGCGTCAGATAATAATGTAGTCTCGGTTGCAGGGTGGTTTGAAGCACCTGGAGGTAGCGCTTCAGTAACAAATCATGCAATTATTGTTCCATCTGGCGGTGGGCTTGTTGGTATTGGTACTACAGCCCCAATTGCAACTTTGGAGGTTGATGGGCAAATTTACAATCAGGGGCAAACAACTGTTACCAATACCAGTGCCGGAACCTCACTTATTGCAAATTCTAGTATTACTACTTCTAGTAATAATGTTGGGGCAATAGGTATTGCCTCAAATTCCAATACATTTAATAATGGGGTTCAAGGAATGTCTTCTGGCCCTACTGGTTCAATTAATATTGGTGTGTATGCTTCTGCTACCGGGGCTTCGAGTTCAACTAGTAATTATGGTGTTTACTCGGTAGCAAATACGTACACAACAGATTGGGCTGGATATTTTGATGGAAATACTTGGTTTCAAGGGGATATAAATGGTGTCGGAACTTTTCTTTATTCTGATAGCACTATCAAAACAAAAGTAAATAGTTTTTCAAATGCAATTTCAATAATAAAAAAATTAAAACCCAAAACTTATTATTATGATTCCACAAATAATTATAAAATGAAGTTTGATACATTTATGCATTATGGGTTTATTGCGCAGCAAGTAAAACGCACAGCACCATGTCTTGTCCGTAATATTGTAACTCCATTGCAATTTGATACGGGTTTGCATGTTACCGTACCTTCCTCCACAATAAATGCTCTTGATTATACACAAGTAACCCCTATACTTACCGAGGCAATGCAAGAGCAACAACAAACTATCGATAGTCTACATAACACTGTAGACAGCCTCCGTACCGCATTTAAAAACATTCAAAATTGCTTAAATCAGCTTTGCAATGGCGGCAATGCTCCACAACATGGCGGTAGCAATGGCAATGGAGGAAATAATAACTCAGGCGGTACAAACGGCAGTTTAACCAATGTTCAAGACGTTTCATTATCGGCAACAAATACACCATTGCTCTATCAAAATATTCCAAATCCTTTCAGCACAAGTACTAAGATAAACTACTATTTGCCGGAAGGTGTGCAAGGAGCAACCATAGTGTTTTATGATAGTTATGGAAACCAAATGAAGGAAGTTAACCTGAGCCAAACCGGAAACGGCACATTAAATATCAGCCCTGAAAACCTTACTAACGGTATCTATTCATATAGTTTGGTAGTTAATGGCAAAGTGGTAGACACGAAGAGAATGATACTTCAAAAATAATAGCCAATTTATAACTTTTCCCTCTCCTTCGAGGAGAGGGAAAAGTCACTTTATTTCCCTTGCCCAATAGGCCAGGATTTCATTGCCCGGTTATTGAATGGACGGGTAGATGGCACTATCGTTTTTATGATAGAGTCGTATTTCATTTGATCATTCAGTAAGGCTATTCCTTTTTGGGTTTCCTTATCGTTCTTAAGCCCTATCTGTATTCTGCCTTTGTCGTAAAAATAACGCGATGCTATTTCTTCTTCCAGCACTTCTTTTATCTCTTCTTTATTTTTCATAAGGTCGTTCTTTTTAGCCTCGCTGATATCATCGGTAATTTTTGCGTAGGCATCTTTCAGGTCATCGTAATAATTTTCGTTCTGGGTGCTTTCTTTTAGTTGTTTTAACAACACATCCGACTTGGTGGTGTATTTAAAATTATGCCCTTTTACAAAGGTTACAAAATCGTTGTATTCATCGTCGGTCAGCACAAAAGTTGTAGGGTCGCTAATAGCAGCATGCTTTTGCACATAAATAGTGGCATAATCAAAAATCAGGAATTGTGTTTGCAGGTTAATGGAAATTGCACTTGCTTTATGGGCATCCATTTTAACATCGGGTTCAATACCGCCACCATCATACACCACTCTGCCATGCTTGGTTCTGAAAGCCGTTTTAAGTGAATCGGCAACTTTGCTAACGCTTCCATCCGGATTGCGGTGTGTGTAATCAAGCACCTGAATGCATCTTCCGCTGGGGATATAATATTTTGCAATGGTGAATTTAAGTTGCGCATCATAGCTCAATGGCCTTGTCTGTTGCACCAATCCTTTGCCATAGGTGCGGGTTCCAACAACAATTCCACGGTCAAGGTCTTGTATGGTTCCAGTCACAATTTCGGAAGCAGATGCAGAACCGCTGTTCACAAGCACAGCCACGTGTATGGTGGTATCCACCGGATCAACAGTTGTTAAGTCCATGTGATTCCATTCTTTCATCCTTCCGCGTGTGTTCACCACCAATTGGTTTTTTGGTTCAAACACATTCACCACGTCAATAGCCTCATTCAGCAAGCCACCCGGGTTACTGCGCAAATCCAGTATCACCCCTTTCAGATTCGGATTCTTTTTAAGTTCTATCAATGCATTGCGTACATTTCTTCCGGCTTCTTCGGTAAACTCAGAAAGACGGATGTATCCGATATCATCGGAAACCATGCCATAATAAGGTACATTGCTCACCTTGATAGCTTCCCGTATCAATGTCTTTTCAACCGGAGCGGTAGCACCCGGAGAAAGAATCATTAGCTTAACTGTGGTACCCGGCTGGCCTTTTAAAAGCTTGCCAACATCATCCGTATTTTTTCCGGTTAAGGAAATTCCATCAACACTCATAAGCCTGTCTCCTGCTTTCAATCCTGCTTTCAGGGCAGGTGAGCCTTCATAAGGTTCGGCCACTTCTATTATGTTACTGTCTTTTTGAATGAGTGCACCAATGCCACCATACTCACCCGTTGTCATAAAACGGAAATCCTCTATTTCCGATTCCGGGATGTAATCCGTATAGGGGTCAAGTGATTCGAGCATGGCATCAATACCCGTTTTTACAAGTTCTCCGGGCTTAATAGTATCTACATAATGCAGATCCAATTCACGGAGCATGGTAGTCATTATGTCGAGGCTTTTGGAGATCTCAAAATAATTGTCGGTAAAACTATAAGACAGGAAAGCATAGCTGCCAATGGCAATAATTGCCAATAGCAAACGGAGCTTCTTTACTATTTGAAAAATTCGTTGAATCATAGTTTATTATTATGGTACAGGATCATACCCATGACGATGGTTAAATGGGTTGCAGGACAGAATTCTTTTCATTGACAAATAACCACCTTTAAAAGCACCGTATTTTTTTATTGCCTCCTTGCTGTATTCCGAACACGTTGGCGTAAAGCGGCACGACGGAGGTAACCACGGGGAGATCATCTTTTGATAGATCCCTATGAGTGCAAGAAAAAATTTACTTAACAGCGGTCGCAGTTTTAAAGTGTTGTAAAGTTAGCACAATTTTAGATTCGATTTCGGCGTAAGGGTTTATTTTATTACTCGTATAAATGAAAATAAGTGAACAGGTTCCGTCTAATCCGGTCTCATAAATCTTATGTTTCCGGTAAGCTTCCCGCATTCTACGTTTTAAAAGATTTCGGGTTACAGCTTTTTTAAAAATACGCTTGGGAACACTAAAAGCCACCTTAACAGCCAGGTCGCCTTTCTTACTGTCGTTCAACCATAAAAGCTTGATTGGCGAGTTCTTTATGGAGTTCCCTTTCTGAAATACCTCCTCCATGGCCGCCTTCTCATACAAACGTTCATGTTTTCGCAAGGTTTGTTTGCGGGGTGTTTCAGTCATGACCAATAAGAGATGTAAACTTACTTTTTACCCTTCCCTGCCTTTTTAGCCTTGTTAGGCGCAGGTTTCTTTTTAGCAGGAGCCGGTTTGCTTTTCTTCACCACGGGTTTCTGTTTGGTTGCAGCATGTGCCTTTTTCTTTACAGCAGGTTTCTTTGCTTCAGGTTTCTTTTTAGGTGCAGGTGCAACCTTTTTAGGGGCAGGCTTCTTTATTTCGGGCTTTTTAGCTACAGGCATTGCTTTTTTAGGTGCAGCCACAGGAACAACTTTTTTAGCAACTGGTTTTGGTTCTGCTTTTTTAGGTGCAGGAGCAACCGCTGGAGCAGATTTTGATGCAGCAACTATAGGTTTTTCTTCAATTTTAGGAGCTGTAGCCTTAGGAGCTGCAGGTTTTGCAGGCTTCTTGGTTTTTGCCTTAACAATTTCTGCAAATGGGTTATCCGATAGTACATATTCCCCTCTCAAATACAGGTCCATAGCCGAAGCCATAGAAGGTGAATTTGGTTGAGGTGCTACCACGTGCAGTTTTAAACCCGCGCCGGTAACAGCCTTAGCGGTCTGTTCGCCAAATGCTGCAATAACTGTTTCGTTTTGTTTATACTCCGGAAAACTATTGTATAATGATAAAATACCTGCTGAGCTAAACAATACCAACATATCATACTCGCCAAAGTTGATGTCCTTAATATCGGAATAAACGGCGCGGTATAGCGGAGCTTTTACATACTTAATTCCATCCCTGTCGAGAAGGCTGGTATACTCCTCATTTGGAGCATCGGACATTGGAAGGATATATTTATCGTCTTTATGTTTCTTACGGATAATGTCAACCAGGTCGGCGTAGGAATGATTACTGAAAAATATCTTACGCTTTCTGAACTGAATATATTTTTGAAGATAGTAAGCTGTTGTTTCCGAAATACAGAAGTATTTCATGGTTTCCGGAACGATGATGCGCATTTCATTACACACCCTGAAGAAATGGTCGACCGCATTTTTGCTGGTCATTATAACCGCCGTGTACGACAAAATATCCACACGGTGCTTGCGGAATTCTTTGGCCGGAATACCTTCCACCTGAACAAACGGGCGGAAATGAATTTCTACTCCGAAATTTTTGGCAATTTCGAAATAAGGGGAACGTTCTAGTTCCGGTTTTGGCTGTGAAATCAGTATTTTTTTAATCTTCATTAACGTGTGAACTTCCTTACCTGTGGTTTATTTTCAAAGATTAGAAATTAATCCCTTTTCTGCATTCGTACAATAGCACAAGGGGAATAATTTCGAGGGCACAAAGATACAAAAATAAATACATCATGCTTAAACCCCTGTTCATCATGAGAATAAACATTTTTATCGTCCGGTAAACCAAAAATATACCAATAAACACTATTATTCCCTTATAATACAGGTCTTCATTAATGTTATTGGCATAGGTAATAACCAATAATGCAGGAAATAAAGCCAATGATGCCAGGTGGGTTGAGGCATATATCTCATTAATGTAATCGCGCGCATTGGTTTGAACCTGGAAAACGGTTCCGCAAATCAATAAGATGAAAGTTTTTAAGAAATAATAGGCTGCCAGGCCTACTCCTAATAGCAAAAACTCTTCTACCGGATTAAATCTTGATACTACTCCATGATATTTCAAGGCCCTTAATACAAGCAATGCTGCGGAGCAGATGAATATGAAAAACAGGGCAATAGAATCTGGAGTGATGGTTCTTTCGCCGCTTGTACCCGTCTGAAAGAAACCTGAAACGAGCGATGGGATCCTTTTAGGATTCGAGACCCGGACCCAGACAAATAATAATAAACAGAATAATAGGGTTAGTGTAACCCAAACTTCATGACTTGATACCCGCAAGGTTGGAACAATGGACATGAATGAGATTTGAAATGCAAAATTAGGAATAAAATACTCGCCACAGATTCAGAGATAAAGATTATTCGTAATCAAAAAAATCTGTGGATCTATGGCTTCAAGCACTAAAATGTAACTGAAAGCGAAACCTCTTTCCCATCTCTTACCACAATAACCGTGGTGGTTTCATCCTTTTTAAATTTAGATAAAGCATTCATGTAGTCCATCATAGTGCCAATTTTATAGTCGCCCAGTTGTATAACCACATCGCCTTTTTGCACTCCGGCTTTAAATGCAGGCTTGCCTTCGGTTACACCGTCAACACGCATGCCTTTGCCTTCAAAGGTATAATCGGGCATAACACCCATGGTTATCTTTCTTCCGCCATGGCGGCCCATTTCAGGGTTTTTAGTGGTGAGGAATTTCAGTTTTGGTTTGCTGTCAATAACCGTCAGTACTTTTAAGATATACTCCAGCACCATTTTTTCTCCGTCGTAATTTATTTTACTGGCCACATCCGTTGGTTTGTGGTAATCGGCATGCTGGCCAGTGAAGAAGAAAATAACCGGAACATTTTTCAGATAGAATGAAGTCTGGTCAGATGGGCCTATTCCTGCAGAATCTTTTTTAATGGAGAATTTTGTAGGGATAGAATCTATCATCGGAACGAGATCAGGAGCTGTGCCAACACCATATACAATAAGCCTTTTGGTAGAGTCGTTCAATCTGCCAATCATATCCATATTGAGCATAATATCCACTTTCGACAAATCAATAGTTGGGTTATCACAATATTTTTTTGAACCGAATAATCCTAATTCTTCCCCCGAAAAACAGATGAACAAATAATTGTAATGCATCTTCTTTTTAGTGGAAGTATAATAACGGGCAAGCTCCAAAACGCCTGCTACGCCTGACGCATTATCATCAGCACCAGGGTGTATCTTTCCTTCCGGATTTGCATCGAGTGAATTTTTATCATGACCTAAACCGAGATGGTCGAGGTGGGCGCCAATTACAATGGTGTTCTCTGCTCCGTTATCAAGATAGCCTACAACATCCATACCGGTGCGGTCAGTGCCATGATCGGGAATAGTGTCCGTTTTATCCGGATTGTATTTATTATGGAAATGAAAGTAGAACGACCCTGCACTATCGCCTTTAGGTGCTAGCTTATATTCTTTGAATTTTTTTGCAATATATTCTGCCGCCATCTTCTCACCGGGTGAGGATGTGCCTCTGCCTTGCAGTTTTTCATCGGCCAGATAATAGATGGTTGATTTTATGTTGGCTGTGCTTATTACCTGTGCTTTTACAAATACTATTGCAAAAAGAAATAGTGCGAAGGAAAAATATTTTTGTCTCATTTTCGGGGAATTATTTAGGCCGCAAATATAGATTAATGGTGAAACAACGGATGTGATATTTCGCATTCACACTTATGATATTTTCCTTTGGATGTTTTTACTGAATTAAAATTCAAAGACAGGTTCTTTTATATCCAGTTGCGGAAGGTTTAGAGTCTTCAACCTTTTGTTCAATGCCTTTAATTCTGTTACTAGGTCTTGCCAAAATTTCGATATTTTTTCAAATCGGTCATTAGCAGAATTTATTTGTGCAATACATAGGGTAGTTGGCTCCATTTCCGTTCCTTCAAGCATTCCAAAGCATTGTTGTAACTGATCATTCAACGAAGCCCGTCCTTCAGGAATTCCATCGGTTAAATAGTGTTTTGCCATACCTAATTTATAATAGCATGTGTCAATTTCATTGCGCAAACTATCCTGATTGTTTTGCGTGATTTTTCCCGGTAATTCCTTCAATTGATCTTGCCATCTGGTACTATTTTTTACTATTTCCAGAATTTTTTGCTCATCGTGATAGCATAGCATTGAATAGTCATGTTGCCTTTCTAATCCTGATGAAGAAGTCTTAACCCTGGGGTCCATTTTCACAGTAAGCGTTTGCATATAAACTTTTCCGTTCGCAGTTAATCTTACAGTATAGTTACCCGGAGAAACCCAAGGGGAACTTGATGCAGGCGCGGTTTCTCCCATAATTGCAGAAATAGGATAAGCTGGAGGCCCACTCAATGGTGTGTAATGCATATCCCACAAAAAACGGTGCGAACCTGAGTCTGAGGAAAGGGTTTGCTGTGGCCTCACCCAATACAATGGAATATTTGCATCCGGGATTTTTGTAAGGCTGTCTTTACTACTGTATTTTCTGATCATACCACCGTTTGAATCCATTATTACCAGGGTTACTTCACCATTACTTTTTCCATTCAGATAATAGTCAATAATTGCACCATCGGGTGGATTTTTCCCAGCGGGTTCATCGGCTGGTAGTGGAGTATCGGGCCACATATCCCAGCGCACCCTGTATGTCGGTTCTGGTTGGTAAAGTATAACTTTATCCTGAGATATTTTTTTATCAATTTGCCTTAAAGATGTTATATCATCTAAAATCCAAAATGAACGCCCATGTGTTGCAACCACAAGGTCGTTGTCTTTAATAACCAAATCGCGGATAGAGGTTGCAGGCATATTCAACCGCAGCGATTGCCAATGGTCACCGTCATCAAATGAAACATAAACAGCCCTCTCAGAGCCTGCAAACAATAAGCCTTTTCGAAAAGGGTCTTCTTTCACAGAATTGATAGGCACTTCGGGCAAGCCATTTACAATTTCCTTCCAGGTTTTACCTCCGTCCTTAGTTCTGTATATATGCGGATGCTCATCGTTCACACGAATACAATTTACGGCAGCGTATGCTTCCATCTTATCGGAATGGCTTGCTTCAAGCATCGATATTTTATTCCAATCGGTTATTGAAGGAGGTGTAATATCTTCCCAATTATTGCCACCATCATGGGTTACGTGAATAAGCCCATCATCAGAACCGGCCCAAATTAAATTATCATCAAGCGGAGATAAAGCAATAGTGTAAACCACACCACGTGGCTTCATCGCTTTCATTATATCAGTTGTGTAAACCCCGACTGATGAAGGAATCTCATAACTTGTCCGGGTAAGGTCAGGAGAAATAACCTGCCATGAATTTCCTTTATCCTCTGTTTTAAAAATTACGTTTCCTGCAAAATAGAGTGTCTTATTATCTATCGGAGAAAACAGGATTGGGGCGGTTCTTAGGAATCTATATTTCCCATCGTGGCAATTTGGAGAAATGTCCTGAACCTGTCCCGTTCGCTTATCATATTTCGATATCTTTCCACCATAAACAATATTCGGATCGAGAGGGTCTGCAACAACATAACCATATTCTTCAGCACTTACAGGGTGCCAGTCACGTTCTGTAACTTGTCCATCATTCCCGCGTGACGCAATACCAACCGAACCACTTTCCTGTTGACCGCTATATACATTATATGGAAAGGCATTATCAGCACTAACGTGATAAAGCTGCGCCGTTGGCTGATTATACCAGGAGCTCCATGTTCTGCCACCATTCACGGTTACCGCAGCACCTTGGTCACTCGCCAATAAAATTACATCCGTATTTTCGGGGTTTATCCACAACCGGTGGTAATCATCCCCGCCCGGTGCACCTTTCCAGCCTGTCCATGTTTTGCCGCCGTCAGTAGATTTCCAGCTTACAACATTTATATCATAAACAACATCCTGATTTTTCGGGTCCACTTTCATCTCTGCAAAATCATCGCCACGATCCCAGAATCGTATATCATTGTTCAGCATAGTCCATGATTCTCCGCCATCATCGCTGCGGTAAATTCCGCCTTGTTTTTGTGAACTTACAACAGCAAATAACCGATTTGGATTTGAAGGAGCAATGCAAAAACCTATTCTACCTAATCCTTCATTTTTTCCGGGCAATCCTTTTTCCAATTTCTTCCAGGTAGAGCCACCATCAACCGATTTAAACAATCCACTTTGCGGACCTGTGAACTCTCCATTCTCCCATGGTCCCTGCCTTGCAGCAAACATATCTGCATATACAATATCTGAATTTGTTGGGTCAATTGTTACTTGTATCGCTCCGGTATTTTCATCTATATAAAAAACTTTAGTCCAGGTTGTACCGCCATCCGTGGTGCGGTAAACGCCGCGTTCTTCATTTGGTCCGTAAGGATGTCCGAGTACCGCCACAAAAACCCTGTTTTCATTTTTCGGATCAATGGCAAGACCACCAATTTGGTATCCGTCTGCAAGTCCAAGATGTTTCCATGTTTTACCTCCGTCAATAGATTTGTACATACCATCACCGACTGATAGATCAGGACGTTGAACACCTTCCCCACTCCCGACATAAATTACATTCGGGTTCGATTGTGAAACGGCCACATCGCCGATAGAACCAGTGGGCATACTGTCGAATATGGGAGTCCAGGTTCTGCCGTAGTCATCCGTTTTCCAAACCCCACCATCATTCACACCCATATAAAACATATTCGGATGGCCAATCACTCCTGTTGCACCAATGGTGCGCCCACCGCGGAAAGGACCAATACAACGCCATTTCATACAATTGAAAAGCGAAGGATTATACGGCTGCGCTTGCAGAGTGAAAAGTGAAAAGTGAAAAATGAAAAATAGTAATACAAATTTTTTCAAGGATGGGTGCATGGGTGCGAGGTATATTTTGAATTCAAAGGTAGAATTTTATTCAAATACATTCTACCCCAATATTCACTCCGAACTTTATTTTTCAACTCCTTCTTTTAGTGTTAAAAAGTACTTTAATTTTGTTTTATGAAACCGCGATTCTATATATTCTTATTGTCTTTTTTTATTGTTGCCTGTCATACTCATTCAGGGGATAAGGCTCAGGAAAGGAACAGCAAGGATACTGCGAAAAAAAATGATACCGTAAAGGATGAAGAAAAGAAACTTAAAAACACAATGGTGATTCACTCCATTCATGACACTATTGCTATTCTAACTGATTTTTTCTCTCCGCAAAAAATTGTTGATGGTATTGCTTATTGGGATCCGCCGGATAGCGACAATACGGATGAACAAATTTCTTCGGATGGGTTGTGTCATTCTAATATTGACGAGATTTTTAAAATTCCGGGAGATAAAAATGATGCCCACTTGGTTGTTTTCACTTCATACGAATATGATGACAAGGGCAAAAGGGAAGATTACCATGCGGCTGAAGCCACCTATGACATGGCCTTGCTGAGTAAGGACGGGGATTCATATACCATCAAAAATAGCGCACGAAGTTTTGATATGTGCGGTTGCTGGGGAAACGGTGGTACTGTAACATTGGAAAATTTCGGTAAAGAGTACGTATTGCATATCTCGTCTGGGTTTACAGGTCAGGGATATACACAGATTTTCGAAAACTATTTTAATATTCACAACGGGGAAATAGTTTTTACATTTCAATCATTGGATGATAATTCAGGGGCTTATGATTCTACTGACGGAAGCTATTCATCCACTGACGAGAATTTAAAACCAGTCCCCGATAAAACAGGTGATTGGGACAAGTTGAAGTTGCTCGGAAAGAAATCCCATTTTGATTCTATAAGTCATAAAATGATTGATTCTACTTATTCTCTTACTTATATAATGAACACAGATAGTAACTATTACACAAAGACTAAAAGATAATATTCTCAATCCTTTTACCAATCTGGGTTTTTATGGAACATGATATCCCGGTACGGAAGTTCATGATTGAGCGTTTCTGATAAAGCACCATAATTCATTTTAAAATACTTCCGGATATTCTCGAATAACGATTTGGCGCGGGGCTTTTCATTGATGGCTCCCATAAAAAGGATGTACAATGAGTGTTCGTCATACGGGCTAAAATTACTGTCCTTTTTACTTATCTTAAATTCCAGTGAATCGCATAAATCATCGATTACTTTTTCCTGGTGTTTATTTAATCCAAAGGTATTGAAGCAATATTTTGCACCACCATAAATAAGTTTGCCGTGCCTGTCAAAAGTAATAGAATGATAATAAAGCGGTGCAAGCGTATATATCTTCATAGATGAATCGGGCAGATAGGTTGTCAGAATCTCCACAAGGCTGTCCACACAATCTTTAAAGAAAAACTTGGTGACATTTTCATTCGAGTTATCATCTAAAATGCTGTCTGCCTTACAATCCATCAAAACAAAATCACTTACCATCCACTCTAAGTGGCTTATTGTATCTGCATCATTCCCGCACACCACAACCCTGTCACGGAAATTGATTACCGGCACACCATGATTACAATTGCACTGTTGGGTTATTCCAAATAATGGAAATAAAATAAATAGGCAAATTAAATATATATTTATTTTAACCATCATTTTATTGGAAACTGATTTCTCTATTTCCCAGTCGGAACCGCCACCTTGTTGTTGCCTTTAAAGGCAACAATAAAAGCGTCTTTCAGGCCTTGCTCACGAATTTGAGTTTGCAACTTGCTTGCCGCATCAAAAGTATATACATGCCCTGCTGTATATTTATAAATGGATTTATCCATATACAATTCTACATCAGGTAAATTTTTAAATCGGGGGTCATCCATAGAGATGGGCTGTGCTGCTGCAGCGACTTGTATTTTATAAACTATTTTAGCCGAATCGCCAATATATGTTTTATTATAATTTGCGCTAGAATCGGCGTGCAAACCTTTCATCGATTCTTTTATTTTATCTGCTGTGCCAACTGAGGTACCAACCTGTTGCTTGGTCTCTAGCGGCTTTGGGGCATCCGGTTTTGGCTGAATAACGGTATTACTCTCTTTCACGCTCACCGCTGTATCAGGCTGTGAAATGCTTGTTGTATCTTGCGAAGCAACCGTATCCGGTTTATCTGAATTAAAGCTGAAATCGCCGGCATTAAAAATTACCCCTTCTTTTTCGTCAATGTATTGCTGCATGGCAAAAAAGAGGCATTGGGCAATTTTATTCTGTCCTTTCTGGGAACCGATATACGTTTCCTCTGCAGGATTAGTGAGAAATCCAATTTCCGTTAGCAAACTGGGCATGGCAGTTTTCCATAGCACCAAAAATCCGGCCTGTTTTACGCCGTTGTCAGTTCTGGATGCTTTACCAACATATTCCTTCTGAATTTTTGCCGAAAGGTCAAGGCTTTGTGAGAGGTACATATTCTGATACATGGCAAAGAGAATATTTCCTTCATCCGAATTCGGGTCGAACCCATCGTAGGTTTTTTTGTAGTCCTTTTCCAATAATACGGAGGAGTTCTCCCGTTTGGATACCTCCAGATTACCCTCCGATTTATATAAACCCATAACATACGTAGCCGAACCATACGCCGTTTTATCCCTCGAGGCATTGCAATGCACACAAATGAAAAAATCGGCATGGTTGCGATTGGCTATCTCGGCACGTTCATTAAGCGGAATGAACACATCAGTAGTCCGGGTATAGATCACTTTTACGTTCTTATCGTTCTGTTCCAAGTATTTACCCAGTTTAAGGGCCACTGAAAGAGCCACATCCTTTTCCTTGTACTTTTTGCCATGACAACCGGGGTCTTTCCCGCCATGGCCTGCATCAATAACCACCACCCATTTCTTCTTTCCGGTTGGGAAAAAGGGTTTTGAATAGCCTGTAATTAACAAAGTTTCACAAAAAACAAATGCTATCAGGGCACACTTAGCGGTGTATTGCATACTTTTGTAAAGCATCTTGCAAAAATATTAATTCATTTTGCGCAATAAGTTATTTTTCAAGCTTTTTATTCTCCTGCCTTTGTTAATAAACACAATTAACGCGGGGGCAGTCTTTGCATTTGTGCCGGGAGATTCTGCAAAACTTACTGTTAAACCTAAAGTTAAGCATAAAGCACCAATTGATGCGAAAGTAGTTTATCATGCACGGGATTCTATCCGGTTTGATGCGAATATCAAACGGTTGTATTTGTATGGTGAGGCCTCGGTTAAGTATGAGGACCTGGAACTTAAAGCCGGGTATATTGATATTTCAATGGATAGCAATATAGCTAATGCCCATGGTATTATGGATAGCGGCAAGCTAGTGGGCAATCCCGAATTCCACCAGGGGGCCGATGTATTTTATGCCACCCAGATGCGTTATAATTTCAGAAGTAAGAAGGGAAGGATTAATAATATCCGGACGAAAGAAGGGGAAGGATATATATCGGGCAAGGTGGTTAAAAAAGATTCGAGTGGTGTTTATTACCTGAAAGACGGAACCTACACTACCTGCTCAGAAGAGAAAGACCCCCATTTTTATATTGGAGCAGTAAAGTTGAAGGTTGTACCGCACGATCAGGTGGTTACCGGTCCGGCATGGCTTGTTATTGAAGGTGTTCCTACACCATTAGCAATTCCTTTCGGATTTTTCCCGTTGCAGCAGGGAAGGCATTCGGGTATACTAATTCCAGCCTATGGCGAATCCCAGTCGCAGGGGTTTTATTTGCAAAACGGAGGATATTACCTTGGCTTAAGCGATCACTTTGATATGCAATTGCGAGGAGATATTTACTCCTATGGCAGTTGGGGTTTACGGGATATTATCAACTACAGTGACCGTTACCATTACCACGGATCTTTTAATGTGGGGTATGCACTTACCATTCTGCCCATTACAGGCACAGCGCAAACATCAAAACAAAAATCTTTTAACATTACCTGGAATGATCAGCAGGACCCAAAAGCCAGGCCCAACAGTACCTTCATGGCAAGTGTGAATGCCGGAAGCAGTAATTATTACACCAACACTTCGTATGCGCCAACCACATTTTTGCAAAACACCCTTTCATCGAATATTTCCTTCTCGCAAAATTTTCAGGGGACCCCCTTCCATTTGACTGCCAGTGCCGACCATTCCCAAAATACCATTACCCATGCAATGAATATTGACCTGCCTGTGCTCACTTTCTCGGTCGACAGGATGTACCCTGCCAAATGGTTCTCTGATCAGAATGCCACGGTTAACCCGAACAAGTGGTACAACAATATTTCATTCACAGTTAACACTTCAGCAGAAAATAAAATTTCCACCCTCGATTCCCTTTTGTTAAAACCAAAAACCCTGAAACAAATGCAAAACGGAATTAATACGTCCATCCCGCTCTCCGGTAATTTCAGGGTGTTCCGTTATTTTACATTTACTCCGGGAATCAGTTTCACTTCCGTTGAATATTTCCAGACGATCCGCAAACATGCTTCCGGAGATTCCCTTATAACAGATACTTTACAGGGTTTGCAATCTGCCAACACGTATAATGTAACAGCATCGCTAAACACCAGTGTTTACGGATTATATAGCCTTGGGGCGCATAGAGCAATAACTGTGCGGCACGTAATGTATCCGAGTATTGGGTTCAGCTACCAACCCGATTTTGCATCGTCTGCATATAATTACTACCGTTCGGTGGAGTATGGTACAGAAACTAAAATAACCCAGAAATATTCAATATTCAGCAACGGTATTTATGGAGGCCCGGGTTCGGGAAAACATGAAGACATTGTAATGTCGTTAGGCAATAACCTCGAGATGAAATTGAGACAACACACCGATTCGGGAATCGTGTATAATAAGGTAAAACTGATCGAGCGATTCACGGTAAGTGCCAATTATAACACGGCTGTAGATAGTTTTAGGCTTTCTCCAATATCAATTTCCGGAAGTACAACGCTCTTCAAGAAACTGGCAGTAAATTATAGCGGTATAATCGATCCCTATAGAATGAATGCCGATGGTATTGATATGAAACAGTTACTTTGGGACAACGGAAAAGTAGGAAGGTTTGTAGAGAACTCCTTAACACTTTCTACTACCTTAACTCCGGGTACTACCAAATCAAAGGCGGGGCAGGGGCATCAAACCACACAGCAGTCATCCTCGGGTAACAGCTCCGGCGGAGGTATGCAACTTACCTCACCGGATGACTACTTCCAGTATATTCAAAATCGGCCGGCATATTATGCCCCACTTGAACTTGCGGCCTGGTCGGTTACTATGAACTACAGTATAACAAGTGCATTTTCGCAAGGGTTAGGTAAAAATATTACAGTTCAGGGATTAATGGTAAATATGAGTGCGCAGGTAACCAAATACTGGCATGCAGCCATTTATTCCGGATATGATTTTACAAATCATCAGTTCACTTCCACTTCTATATCCGCTACGCGTGATTTGCATTGCTGGGAGATGATCTTCAGTTCTATTCCGTTCGGGTATCACCAGAATTTTTCGGTGGAGATACACGTTAAATCATCCGTTTTGCGTGACTTAAAACTTACCCGCAAGCGCGACTGGCAGGATACGCAGCAGTATCAGTCGTATTAACTCCTTATTCACCCGCTAGCTATTCTTCTGCCCCAAATCCCTAAAGGGGCTTTAAGTAGTGCTATTCAAAGTCCCTTTAGGGGTTTGGGGCTGAAAGCTATAGAGTTGGGGTTGAGTAATTAATACCCGCCTTTTTGCTAGTTTTGCACTCCTAATATTACATCCATGAAAACATTTTTCGGTTCTATGCTCGGTTCATTCCTCGGAGCTATTATAGGTCTCGTAATTATATTCCTTATTACAATTGGAATATTTGCCGGAATGGTGAAATCATTTAAATCAAAGGAAATACACCCTGTATTAATCAATTCTATTCTTGAGATAAAACTCAATCATACCATAACAGAGCGCACAGCAGAAAACCCATTCAATTTTGATTTGGGAGACAATGCTTCATCGCGTGAATCATCGGGCCTGAATGATATTATTGCATGTATTCACAATGCTGCAACCGATACTAAAATTAAAGGTATCTACCTTAACCTCGGAGACATTCCCGGAGGAATTTCTTCTGTTCAAACTATCCGCAAAGAGTTGCAGGATTTTAAAAAGTCAGGAAAATTCATCGTTGCATATTCTATTGGGTACACTCAGAAATCATATTACCTCGCATCGGTAGCTGATAAGGTTTATCTCTATCCCGAAGGGGAAGTTTTCCTGAAAGGACTTTCAGCGCAAATAATGTTTTATAAAAAAGCACTTGAAAAACTGGGCGTCCAGGTGCAGGTATTCCGCCATGGCCGGTTCAAGAGTTTTGTGGAACCTTATATTTTGGATAAAATGAGCCCAGATAATAAATTGCAACTGCGTGGATTGCTCAATTCGGTTTGGGGTGATATGCTTGCCGATATTGGTCAATCAAGGCACCTGACCGTTGGCGAAATAAATACCATGTGCGATAGTCTTAGTATCAGTTCAGCTGATGAAGCACTCAAATATAAATTGGTCGATAGCCTGCTTTATCCCGACCAGGTGAAGGCACAGTTAGTAAACATGAATCGTGTAAAAGGCGACAAAAAAGAAGCTGAGAATCGTTTTGTAAGTTTGGATGAATACAGAAGTAGTTTCAGTACATATAAAGTGGCAACACAAAAAATTGCGATCATTTATGCTAATGGCGATATTATTCAAGGCGACGGAGATGATGAAACTATTGGCTCTACCCGGATATCAAAAGCCATACGAGAAGCAAGACTGGATAATGATGTAAAAGCAATTGTATTGCGTGTTAATTCTCCGGGTGGCGATGGGATTGCGTCTGATATTATCTGGAGAGAAGTAGTACTTGCCAAAAAAGCAAAACCTGTTGTAGTATCCATGGGCGATTATGCTGCTTCGGGCGGATATTATATTTCCTGTGCTGCCGATGAAATTGTAGCAGAACCCACTACCATTACAGGCTCCATAGGTGTTTTCGGATTGCTGCCAAATGCAAAAGAATTAATGGAGGATAAGCTTGGAATTACAATTGATACCGTTAGTACCAATACCCATTCGGCTGCACCATCCTTGTTTTTCCCGCTCGAAGGAAAAGAAGCAACTGTGTTGCAAAAAGCCATTGAAGATTTTTACCATACATTCCTCACACGGGTATCTGATGGAAGAAACATGACTGTAGCCCAGGTTGACAGCCTTGGACAAGGGCGCGTTTGGAGCGGAGACCAGGCTAAGAAATTGGGGTTGGTTGATACGCTTGGCTCACTAAAAGTGGCGATAGAAATAGCCGCCAGAAAAGCCAAGGTTAATAGCTACAGGGTTGTGGAATTACCAACACAGATGAGTCCGTTTCATAAATACCTGAGCCAACTCTCTACCGAATCGGGAGAAACATTTTTAAAGAATAAATTAGGCGAAGCGTACAAACCTGTTGAAGATATTGCAAAACTTAAGAACATTAAAGGAGTTCAGGCAAGGATACCTTACGATATAAATATTCAATAGTCAATTGATTATATACTTTGGTGATTTGATATTGAAAACTATGTAATTTTGCGGTCCAAAAATTACCCTATCATCAACTTATTAAATTAACAATTTATGAAACCACTTGTTGGAATACTTATGGGAAGCGCATCAGACCTTCCACTTATGAAAGAAGCAGCCAAAATTCTGGAACAATTTGAAGTACCATTTGAAATAAATGTACTATCGGCACACCGCACACCGGACAAAGCATTGGAATATGCACGCACCGGAAGAGAAAGAGGATTGAAGGTATTTATTGCCGGAGCAGGAGGAGCAGCACACCTTCCGGGGGTGGTTGCAGCTATGACACCATTGCCTGTTATTGGTGTTCCTGTTAATTCAAGTAACTCCATTAAAGGGATAGATTCCTTGTTATCCATTGCCCAAATGCCTGGCGGAGTTCCTGTTGCAACCGTTGCTATTGATGGCGCTATGAATGCCGGAATATTAGCCGTACAAATTATTGCCACCGGCGATGCAGCATTACAGGAAAAAGTAATTGCCTATAAAGAAAACCTGAAACAAAAAATTTATAAATCAGCCGAAGAAACCCAGAAGCTGGATTTTAAGTTTCAGGTGAAGTAATAGCAACTTTTTTACTTTAAGCTATGAGAATTCTTCTCTCCATAGTACTGTGCCTTTTTATAAATGGTACCGCTTTTGCACAAAAAAGTGGTACCATTAAAATCACGAAAAAACAAACACATGTTTGCGTGGCTGCTCTAAATGGAAAATGGTGGGATCAAACTATAAGTAAAGATTCTCTGCTTCAAATCGGGCATTTGGAGTTGCTGGGAGATTGTGCTGATTCTGCTAAAATTTGTCAGTTTGAAATGGCAATAACAACAAACGGACAAACAGTCCTCACTACTTCAAACGATAAATACTTTACTAAAAGAATGATTGAACTTATAAATCAGTCTACCCAAAATTCTGTTATGGCTATTCAATACGTAAAGTATAAACTTCCGAATGGGCTTGTTTTACCCACCAATGGTTTTTGGATTCATGTAACTAATTGAAACCTCTCCCCTATAATTAATAGTAGTACCCCGATTATTTTTTTACTTTTGACCTTTAATACACCATCAACAAAACCAAGCCTATGAGAAAATTAGCTGTACTATTAGCCATTGTTATACTTGCTTCCTGCGGACAGGGAGGAAATAAAACAGCCAAAACAAAAACGTTTACTGCGCCTGCTGACTGGAAAACCTTTGCACAAGATAAGTACTCCATTCAATATCCTCCTACATGGACATTAAAGCCGGGCGAAGGTTCTATTCCGTTTACCATAACTGCGCAGCCTGATAGTGCCAATCCACTGAATATTGAGGTGATAAATATGACCAGCCGCGATATGATGGGCCAGAATATTGATCTGGATGCCTTATCGAAAATGGCAGCGGAACAACTTAAAAACGTACTGACCAACTTTACCATGATATCCCAAAAAAAGCTTACTGATGAAGATGGAGATTATGAGCAGGTTATTTTCAGCGGTGACCAATACTCTATTGGTATGACCTATGAACAACTGTACCGTCCGTATGATGGCAAAATTTATATACTAACGCTTACTACCCCTAAGGATAAATGGGCAAAGTCTCAGCAACTTGGTGAGAATATTTTAAGCACGTTCACGGTTAAGAAATAGGAGACCTTTTCTTCTATGAAGCTCATCGACCTCTCCCATATTATCTCTCCTGATATTTCTGTTTTTCCGGGAAAGGAAGAATTAGGTTTTAAGTCTTAGATGAAGTAAAAAGCGGTATATTAGCATTTGTAAATACACGATTATGTTAACGAAAAAGAAACTCCTGTCAACATTAAAGACCCTTCCTGAAAAATTTTCAGTGGAAGAAGTAATCGACAGAATAATTCTTCTGCAAAAGATAGAAATAGGGCTTGAACAATCAAAAGCAGGCAAAATACATTCTACCAAAGAGGCAAAAGCAAAATTAAAGAAATGGCTTTAGTAAGGTGGACAAACCAAGCTATAGATGATATCAATAACATTGCTGAATACATTTCCAAGGATTCAAAAAAATATGCCCGAATCCAGGTAAACAACTTTTTTAAAAGAACGGAAATTCTGGAAGAATTCCCATATTCAGGCAGAATAGTTCCGGAAGCCGGAAATGAAAATATCAGGGAACTTATTATTGGTTCTTATAGAATAGTGTATCATATCATCAGCAAAACTACTATTGATATTTTGACAGTTCATCACTCTTACAGGCTGTTGAAATTATAGGGATGAAAATTATCGACCTCTCTCACATTCTCTCTCCTGATATTTCTGTTTTCCCGGGGACTGAAAAACCCATTTTTGAACGCAAAGAAATAGAAGGGTATCCGGAGGTAAAGATTACTATGTACACGCATACAGCTACCCATATGGATGCTCCAATTCATATTATTAAAGGGGCTAAATGTTTGGATGATTTTCCGGTAGATAAATTCATGGGAAAAGCTATAGTAATAGATTGCAAACATCTTGCCGGAAAAAATATTACGCTCGATTTTCTGAAACAATTTGAAGATAAAATCAAGAATGTTGAATTCATTTTATTCAATTCGGGTTGGTCTGCCAAATGGAAAACAGAGGCCTATTTTGAAGGGTTTCCAACGCTTACAACCGAAGCCGCTACATGGCTCACAACATTCCATTTAAAGGGAATAGGGCTTGATTCCATTTCATTGGACCCTGTCCCGGATTTGAGTCTGCCCAACCATAAAATTGTATTGGCCAAAGAAATCCTCATCATCGAAAACATGTGTAATATGGATACATTGCCGAACACGGAATTTATATTTCAATGCTTGCCGTTGAAAATAGAACAAGCGTATGGTTCGCCGGTGAGGGCGGTGGGGATGGTTGGGTAGATTTTGTTATTTTTGAGAATGTATGAAAGCCTTTTTATATACCTGTTTTTTTTGCTTCTTTGTGCAACTGAGCTCTGCCCAAGATAGCTTAACAAAAGTGATTAATGCTGACACCAATAATGCAACAGCTTATTACCAAAGAGGGTTGATTTACTCTAAACAGAGAAATTATTTAAATGCTTTATTTGACTTTGACAAAGCAATTAAACTGAAGCCTGATTACGCAGAAGCGTATGATGAAAGAGCAAACACATTATTAGACGGGGACCTTTTTCATGAAGATTCAATTGTTCGTCCGCATGATACTTCTTGGGCATGGAGTGATTATCACAAATCAATTGCATTAAATCCAAAATTTGCAAAAGCATATTATGATAGAGGATATCGATTAGGTATGTTACAAAATGGCATACCAACAACTTGGGGTATCCCTGATTTGTATAAGGCGAAAGAATTAGGTTACCCAATAAAAGATACAAATGTCAATGGGTGGTTTTATTTTATCCCTACACATTAATTCCTAATTCCCTACCTTTGTGATTATTCATTATGAACGTAGTACGTAGTTTTCTTCCGCGTTGGTCAATACTTCTTATAGATGTGTTCATTTGCTTCTTTTCCCTCACGCTTGCCTACCTGCTACGTTTTAACTTCTACATCCCCGAGTCGGAACGGGTAACATTCATTTATGTTTTTCCTTTTGTATTAGTCTGCAGGGGTATCAGTTTTTACGTTACAGGGCTTTATAAAAACATAATCCGCTACACTGGCTCACGCGATATGGTGCAGATAGTAGTGATACTTTCTGTGGTGAGTGCATTTTTTGCAGTTTCCAATGTTGTGTTTTATATGACCCCCTGGAAACATTTTATTGTGCCCTACTCCATCGTAATTATTGAGTGCTTTTCTTCTGCATTCCTGTTGATTGCCGGAAGACTGATCTACAAAAGCATTTACACTGAAGCAACCTCCACCTCCCCGAAAAATAAACGCAGCATTATTATTTATGGTGCCGATGATGCCGGGCTGGTTACCAAACGGGCTGTTGACCGTGATGCAGGAACAAAATACGAGGTGCTTGCATTTTTAGATGAAAATAAAAACAACTGGGGCAAACGGTTGGAAGGTATCACCGTATATTCTCCCACTAAACTGAAAGAACTGCTGGAAAGCAACAATGTAGCCCACCTGGTTTTATCTACCGCCGATATTTCTTATGAGCGCAAAAATGAGATAACCGATATCTGTCTTAAATACAATACCAAGGTACTGAATGTTCCTCCAATCAACCATTGGATAAACGGGGAACTGAGCTTTAAGCAAATTAAAAAAGTACGTATTGAAGACCTGCTTGAACGCGACCCAATAGTATTAGACAAAGACAAAATTGAATCTCAGCTTAAAAATAAAACGGTTTTAATTACAGGTGCTGCAGGTTCTATTGGCAGTGAAATTGTAAGGCAAATTATTCCATATCATCCTAAGCTACTTGTTCTGGTTGACCAAGCTGAGTCTGCTATTTATGACCTTCAACTGGAGATAAATGAAATGAACTCTGGTATTCCTTGTTCCGTAATCTTGGCAGATATATGCAACCAAAGCCGCATGGAATCTATATTCAAGGATACCAGACCGCAAACGGTATTCCATGCTGCGGCTTATAAACACGTTCCCGTGATGGAAGATAACCCGGTGGAGGCGGTGAATGTGAATATAGCAGGAACCCGTATCCTCGCAGATCTTTCGGTGAAATACGATGTGGAAACCTTTGTAATGATCTCTACGGATAAGGCAATTAATCCGACAGGCGTAATGGGCGCATCCAAACGTGTAGCCGAGATCTACGTACAGTCGTTAAATGCACATCAGAATAAAACCAAATTCATAACCACACGATTTGGAAATGTACTTGGTTCGAATGGTTCAGTTATTCCGCGTTTCAAACAACAAATAGAAAAGGGAGGACCGGTTACAATCACCCATCCTGAAATTACCCGTTTCTTTATGACTATCCCCGAAAGTTGCCAATTGGTGCTGGAAGCCGGGGCGATTGGTAAGGGCGGCGAGGTATTTATTTTCGATATGGGTAAGTCCGTAAAGGTGCTCGACCTTGCTAAGAAAATGATCCAGCTTTCAGGCCTTACGTTAGATAAAGACATAAAAATTGTGTTCACAGGTCTCCGTCCGGGAGAAAAACTATACGAAGAACTTTTGCATACTTCCGAAAATACATTGCCTACGCATCATCCGCTTATCATGATAGCAAAAGTGAAGGAATATGACTTCAACACTATTTCTACATATATCGATGAACTTTCAAGGCTTGCATCTACAAAAAACGACATGAGTATTGTAGGCAAGATGAAACAAGTAGTGCCTGAGTACATTAGCAACAATTCCGTGTTTACGGAACTCGATAAAAAATAATTCCAACCACACAGTATTTAGTCGCAAATAACTACGTATTGTAGTTAAATGTCATTTAGTTGTTAACATTCATCTACGGCAATTTCATATTTACATATATTTACAATTCCTTAAATAAAACACATAAAAAATTGACTCATGGAAAAGGTAGTAGAAAAGAAAAAAGAAGACAAAAAAGAAATCAATAACAATTCAGAAAAGCTGAAAGCTCTTCAGCTTACGCTTGATAAAATAGAGAAGACTTACGGAAAAGGAACCGTAATGAAAATGGGCGACGCCCCTATAGAAATTCAGGAAGTAATACCAACCGGTTCACTTACTCTGGATATTGCACTTGGTATTGGTGGTCTTCCAAAAGGCCGTGTAATCGAAATTTATGGCCCTGAATCTTCCGGAAAAACAACGTTGGCCATTCATGCCATAGCTAATGCGCAAAAAGCTGGCGGTATAGCTGCTATTGTAGATGCGGAACATGCATTTGATATGAACTACGCACAGAAATTGGGCGTGGATATTTCAAGCCTTTTAATATCACAACCCGATAACGGCGAACAAGGACTTGAAATTGTTGACAATCTTATCCGTTCTGGGGCAATTGATATTATTGTAATTGACTCCGTAGCCGCTCTTACTCCACGCAGTGAAATTGAAGGAGAAATGGGAGATTCAGTAATGGGATTACAGGCCAGGTTAATGTCTCAGGCATTGCGTAAACTTACAGGCACCATCAGCAAAACAAAATGCTGCTGTATCTTCATCAACCAATTAAGGGAAAAAATCGGTGTTATGTTTGGTAATCCGGAAACCACTACCGGTGGAAATGCATTGAAATTTTATTCTTCTATCCGACTCGATATTCGCCGAATAGGGCAATTGAAAGAAGCGGAAGCAGTAATTGGAAATCGTACCCGCGTAAAAGTAGTTAAGAACAAAATGGCTCCTCCATTCGGTGTAGCAGAGTTTGACATCATGTATGGAGAAGGTATTTCCAAAGTAGGCGAAATTGTAGATATTGGCGTTGAAAAGAATATCATCAAGAAGAGTGGTTCATGGTTCAGTTATGGTGAAACCCGCCTTGGACAAGGCCGCGATGCTGTAAAACAAATCTTCCTTGACAACCCGGAACTTGCAGAAGAAATTGAAAACAAAATAAAAGAAGCACTCGCGGTGAAAGCGTAACGATAAAAATGTTGACCTTTGGGTTATGAATTATTTGAAAACTCCTTCTTTATTCAAAATCCGGAATTCAGTTTTTAAACTTTGGCTTTTAGGCTTTGGCTTTCTAGTTTCGTCGTGCCATACTGGTAATGTTAAAACGAACCCTACCGTTACAGGTGCGGATTCGGCATCGAAACATGCGGATACTATTTCAGCTAAGATAAACTTCTATACCGGAAAGCTAACCGCGAACCCGAAAGATGCAGATGCTTATTGGAACCGGGGTAAATTAGAAGCACTTAACAAAAACTTGGGGCCTGCGCTTGGGGATCTGACCAAAGCAGTAATACTTGATAGCACCAAAGCTGAATATTTTTTCAGTCTTGCCGATGTTGACTTTACTACCGGGCATACGCACGAAGCAAGAGATGCATTTGAAGCTTCCATCCGCTTAAATCCGAAAAATACGGAGGCCATGCTAAAGCTAGCCGAACTTTATTTTTACGTGAAGAAATACCCCGAAGCCATTGACTTGATTGATAAAGCAATAAAGGTCAACCCCTATTTAGCTAAGGAATATTTCCTGAAAGGCATGATCTTTATGGAAAAACATGATACGGCTTTGGCTATTTCCAGTATGAAGACTGCCGTGGAACAGGACCCTAAATATTTTCTTGCCTACATTCAGCTTGGGGTAATTTTTGCAAGCAAAGGCAGCCCGCTTGCCCTGAACTATTATAACATCGCTATTCAAATACAGCCGCAAAATCCTGAGCCATATTACGACAAAGGCCTGTTCTACCAGTTTGGCGGAGATTATGATGATGCACTGAAGGCATACAGTGAAATTATGCAGGTTGATTCCATATATCAGTTACCGGATACATTGCGCAAACATGCCTTTTATAACATGGGCGATATTTACTTCGAGAATAAAAATGATTATGCTAAATCATTGGATTGTTTTAATCAGGCTATAAAGAGTGACACCAGCTATTATATGGCTTATTACGGAAGGGCAAATTGCTATGAAAAGCTTAACCAGATTGATAATGCCATGTACGATTACGCACATTCATTTAACCTGAATCATAGCTTCAGGGAAGCAGCAAAATCGTATAAGCGCCTGAAAACACAATATCATAAATAGCACCTATGAAGATTATTTGCATTGGAAGAAACTATTCCGAACACATTAAGGAAATGAAAGCGGAAGCCACCGGAAGTCCTGTTTTCTTTATGAAACCGGAAACTGCTTTAATTACGGAGGGCAAACCATTTTTCTACCCTGATTTTTCGAAAGATGTACATCACGAAGTGGAAATAGTTTTGAAAATTAACCGGAACGGAAAAAACATTGAAAAGCAATTCGCCCATAAATATTTCGAAGAAATTTCGGTAGGCATTGACTTCACAGCCCGCGATCTGCAGGCCGAATGCAAGAAGAAAGGCCTCCCGTGGGAAATGGCTAAAGCGTTTGATGGCTCTGCTCCCATCGGGAAATTCATTCCTAAAAGTGATTTTGTAAATCTTTATACCGTTCCATTCCACCTGGATATTAATGGAACAACTGTTCAGGAAGGCAATACCCGCGATCTGCTTTATCAATTCGATGTTATTATAGAGTACGTATCGAAATTTATTACTCTGAAACAGGGTGATTTGATATTTACCGGAACTCCTGTAGGAGTCGGACCGGTTTCAGTGGGTGATAAGCTGGAAGCCTTTATAGGTATTGAAAAACTTCTGGAATTTGAGGTTAAATGAAAAAAATCTTAATACTTGGCGCAGGGCGTTCAGCATCCACCTTAATCGAGTACCTTTTAAAAGTTGCGTCGATTAGCGACTATGAAGTTACCGTTGCCGATACATCCTTGGACCTCGCTCAACAAAAAACTAAGAACCATCCAAAATCGAGGGCGATTGCACTTGATACAAACGATGAAACCAAAACCCGTGAAGAAATTCAGCGGGCTGATTTGGTCGTATCTATGTTACCGGCATTCTTGCATCCAGCAATAGCAAAGCAATGTGTAAAATTCAAGAAGAATATGGTAACTGCTTCTTACGTCTCTCCGGAAATGAAAGCGTTAGATGAAGAAGCAAAAAAAGCTGGAATCATTTTGATGAATGAATCGGGTTTAGACCCGGGGATTGACCACGCATCTGCAATGAAAATAATTGACCACATTAAAGCACAATGCGGAAAATTAACTTCTTTTAAATCCTATACTGGTGGCTTAATTGCACCTGAATCGGATGACAACCCCTGGGGATATAAGTTTACCTGGGCCCCGAAGAATGTAATATTAGCAGGACAAGGCACGGCAAAATATCTGGAGAATGGAAAATTTGCGTTCATTCCCTATCACAAACTTTTTACTCGGACTGAACCTATTAGCATTGACGGGTACGGAGATTTTGAAGGCTATGCCAACCGCGACTCAATAAGCTATCGTTCGGTTTATGGAATTGAAGACGTGCAAACACTTTTGCGAGGCACCTTGCGCAAGGAAGGTTATTGCGAAGCATGGAATGTATTTGTACAATTAGGAATGACAGATGATACGTATATCATTCCGAATTCGGAAGAGCTTACCAATAAGGAGTTTTTAGAATTGTTCTTACCATTGGAAAAAGAAGATACCGAAACCCGCCTGCTTGATTATCTGGGCCATGAAATGAATAACGAGATACTATACAAATTAGAATGGCTCGGCTTATTTGGTGATGCCAAACTGGGTGTTAAAAATGCCACTCCTGCTATGATGCTGCAAACCCTTTTAGAGGAGAAATGGAAACTCAAGGATGGTGATATTGACATGATTGTTATGCAGCACCAGTTTGAATATGAAATGCCCAAGAAAGATAAAACCAATGACGGTAAACGTCATGGTGGTGACCGAAGCGTCACCAAACATAAAATAGAATCTTCATTAGTTGTAAAAGGAGATGACGCCATTCATACTGCTATGGCTAAAACCGTAGGCTTACCAGTTGGAATAATTACTAAACTTATTCTCGAAGGTAACATAAAACTGACAGGTGTTCAAATACCAACCGTAAAAGAAATATACCTGCTTCTGTTGGAGGAATTGGAGGGATTGGGTGTGAGGTTTGTGGAGAAGGAGAGGTGAAATGATTATAAACCAAATTAAAATATTATTCTGTATTTTAATTCTCCATATTGGGATTAACTGCCACCATGCATTTGCAAGTTCATTACTATTTAATGAGAACCAGCCCAAAGACACACTAAAAATGAATGATAGCATCATTCATAGATTATGTAATAAATTATGGGTTGGAACATGGGACTCTGCTCAAACTTTATATTTTAGACAGGATAGCTTGTTTAATGTTAATTTACATTTTAAATCAAGAGATGCATCCACCTTCAAAATTGTTTTTGAAAAAATCTATAATGGAAAATCAAAAAATGTACTGATTCAATATAATGATAAAGGACATATTTCTTATGATTACTTAATTGGGCTTTCAGATACTGAATTGGATCTGATGTCAAAGGCAAACGGTCAAACAGTAGTTTATCATTGTTCCGATAAATAATGTATTCCAATTGCCACTCCCACTTCAGGTCGTGGATAAATAACCAACCGCTTTTTGGTTTTATTTTTGCATTCAATCCCGAAGGGATGTAATTATTATAGAAACTACAAATATCGGCGCATTTCAAACCCTGAAAGGGTGATATAATTTCACCCCTTCAGGGTTCTTAAATTCATTTGATACTCCT
>CAIPDV010000071.1 GCA_903863935.1 uncultured Bacteroidota bacterium | reverse complement strand
GGGGAATTGGAGGGCAGTACACTAAGTTTCTAAATAAGTACAATATCAAAACCGCCTTTGATTTTACTCAGGCTAATGAACAATGGGTAAAGAAAAATATGAGTGTTACAGGGCATAAAACCCTTTTAGAGTTAAGAGGTACACCATGTTTTAATTTGGAACAAATACCCCCGGCAAAAAAAGGCATTTGTACTTCCCGTTCCTTTGGCACACTCGTAAAAGATTACAATAAATTGGAAGAATCGGTTGCAACCTTTGCCAGCCGTTGCTCAGAAAAACTACGGAAACAAAACACGGTAACGAGTGTGTTACAAGTGTTCATACATACCAACCCATTTAGGGAGCAAGACCCCCAATATTTCAATTCTAAGAGCATAACACTAACCACCCCAAGTAATGTTAGCTATGACTTGGTAAAAGCGGCTTTAACGGGGCTTAAAATGATTTACCGTAAAGGATATAATTATAAAAAGGCAGGTGTTATGGTAACGGGGATAGTGCCGGAGCAATCGGTACAACTGAATATGTTTGAACACCCTAAGTTTGCCAAAAACAAAAGTGTAATGCAATCGGTAGATAAAGTGAACCGGGCAATCGGTAGAGATATGGTCCGGTTAAGTGTAATGGGATTTGACCGAACCTGGAAGTTGAGGCAAGAAAAAAAATCCCCCTGCTATACTACACGGTGGAGTGATTTACTTACAATACAGGTTTGAAATTTAAGAAGTATATATAATTTCTAAATTTGCCATAAACCAATAATTAAACCCTATGGAATACAAAACATTTATTGTAGAATCACCACTAATTACAAAGGGACCTAAGAACTTTACCACCCATGTTCACAAAGTAGATTTTTTGAATAAAATTTTAGAGGAAAATAAGGGTTGGAATATTGTTACTATAACCAAAATTCATGATGGAAGTACTGACTCTGGTATTTCGGCGATTTTTTTAGTTGTTTTGGGTAAATAGCCCTATGATAATTTCAAAGATAATTAAATGTGCTATAATCTTGCAGCAAAAGAGCGTATAAAGGCTTTACAGGATATGTATGGTGTAAGAATTGATTATGACCATGCCTACTTTGACGGGTATTATCAAATATCCGGTTTCGCACACCCGAAATTGCCCGTATTATCAATGGAACACCCGCAAGGATTTGAATTAATGCAATGGGGGCTTATACCTTCATGGACCAAAGACGAGGAAAAAGCAAAGGAATTTAGTAACATGGCATTAAACGCCAAAGCTGAAACCATATTTGAAAAACCTATGTTTCGTAAACTCATAATGAGCAAACGGTGTATTTTGCCTGTGGATGGGTTTTATGAGTGGCGGGAAATTACAAAGGTCAAATACCCTTACTACATATTCCCCAAAGACGGTGGTCCCTTTACTTTCGGTTGCATTTACGATACTTGGAACAATACAGAGACCGGGGAAGTAATAAACTCATTTAGCATAGTAACTACTGAGGCAAATGAAATAATGGCAATGATTCACAATTCTAAAAAGCGTATGCCATTAATCCTAAGTAATGAAGATTGGCGGCAATGGGTTGACCCGAAAACTACAAAAGAAGAAATACAGGCTTTGTTAAAACCCTCTGCAAACGAAATTTTGAGTTATCACACAATTTCAAAAGATATTTCGCACCGTAACAGAGATACCAATTACCCCGAAATTCAAAAAGAGGTGCTTTACCCTGAGATTGGTAGTAACAGGGTCCCAAATACATTATTTTGAAAAAGTGCGTAAAAGTGTAGTAAAGTTCGGTTTTATTGGGGGGGCAAAATAATTTGCCTCAAAATGGGTGAAAAAGGTAAAATCAACCCAAAACTGGCTTTTTGAAAATGGGTAAGATTTTGATTGTGCCAAACGACAACTTAAAGAAAAAGGGTTTACCCATAAGCGTAAACCCTCTTTTTAGTCAATGTAATTGTCAATAGTATATTATAACTAATTGACAATCATCATTAATTGTAGCCCGTAGGGGAATCGAACCCCTGTTTCCAGGATGAAAACCTGACGTCCTAACCCCTAGACGAACGGGCCATTTTTTTTGGAGGCGCAAAAGTAAGAAAAATATTAACTCCAAAACTTTCTATTAAAATTCTTATTTATTTAAAACTTCAACAAATCCGATTTTGAATGCTCATTTATTCGTTCTAATCAAATACCTATAGCGTATTATTAATATACGTATATTCGTGAATCAGAATACAATGCGGATAATCTTCAAAAATAATTGGGTACTATTATTTTGCTTGTTGGTGATGTTACAAATTGGCGGAGGGTGTAAAAAAGCGGAGGATAAAATCTGCCCTGAATGGACTTTTTATATACCCAATTCGTTTTCTCCGAATAGCAATGGAATCAATGATGTATTTATTCCAAAAGGAACCGGAATAGAAAGCTTTGATATGTGGATATTTGATGCAAATGGCAATCAAATTTACCAAACTTCAGATATTAACTCCCCTTGGAATGGCACTGTGCAAGGCTCCAATACTATATGTCAGGAAGGGAGTTATCTTTATCGGATAAATGCTACTGATGCCTGTGGATACTCACATACCTATAGTGGAACAATACAATTACTTAAATAAACGATCCAAAAAATGAAAAAACCTGCATTTTTCATCCTCATTTTTATCTTTCTTGGACAACTGTTGCTAGCCCAAGACCCTGCTTTTTCGCAGCCCTTTGCAAACCCATTATATCTTAACCCTGCCCTTGCAGGCACGGGAACAAGCCAACGAATAGGACTTAATTTTCGCGACCAGTGGCCTAATATATCTGGTAGTTTTATTGCTGCAAATGTTTCATTTGACAGGAATGTTATTGATTCTAATAATGCAATTGGAGTACTTGCAACCTACGATAATTCTGGGCAATCAACATTAACCACAAAAAATGTGAGCCTTATCCTATCCCACCAGTTTCACATCAAAACGCTCACACTTAGCATAGGAGCGCAAGCAACTTATCATGAAAAAAGTATTAACACAACCAATCTCTCCTTTGGAGATATGGCTAATCCGGTAAGAGGCTTTGTTTATAGCACAGAAAGCATGGTAACTCGTTCAGATATTAAAGTTCCCGATTTTTCAGCAGGTATTCAGGGGTATGGCAAAAATTACTTTTTCGGTTTTGCAATTAATCATATTACACAGCCTGATGAATCTTTTGTGCAAGGCGCAAGTCCATTGCCTATTAAATATGTTGTTAATGCAGGAGGCATGATTCCTATAGGAAGTTTTACTCTATCCCCTATTCTACTTTATCAAAAACAACAGGACTTTAACCAGACTGTCGCTGAATGTTATATAAGCAAATGGCATTTGACCACCGGGGTTGGATACCGCTTCAACAATGCTGTGATATTCACAATCGGTTATCAAAATTCTTTTATGCGGATAGGATATAGTTATGATTATACTACCTCAGAATTAACAGCCTTTATAGGAGGAAGCCACGAGGCATCCCTAGCCATTTTATTACCTTATAAGCATGATAAATTTAAAAAGGTAAATGGCATAAACTGTCCCTTCTTCTGATAAAGCTTACCTTGTCGGCAAATAATAAACCCATAAATTATGACAACCCAAAATTACCTGAACCATAAAAAACTTAAACCAGAAACCCCTTCGCATAAACTCTATTACCTTTTTGTAATACCATTTTTCTTTTTAACACTTGCCAACTTGTGCCGGGCTCTTTATTTTGCCAATGGAAGAATTACGGCAGTCTTTTTTGTGCTAACCTCTTTTTCGTTTATTCTGGCTTATTTGCTTTTCCGTTCGTTTGCATTGCGGGCACAGGACAGGGGTATCCGCACCGAAGAAAACTTCAGGCATTACCTGCTTACAGGTAAACAACTTGATAAAGCTCTTACAATTAGCCAAATTATTGCACTCAGGTTTGCCCCCGATGAAGAATTTGTAGACCTTGCCAAACGTGCGGCGATAGAAAATTTAAGTAACAACGATATCAAAAAGGCGATTAAAAACTGGAAAGAAGATAATTATAGGGTATAAATATTTTTATTGAAATTCAATAGATTGCCTATAAAATATATTATTTTTGTTGTGCAATGCTTAGCAATAATAAACCCTTTCTTTCATTTTCACATAAATTACCGATGCCTCTAAAAGCAGGAAAATATTTTACCTGTTTTTTGCTTTCAGTTTTTCTATTGCTATGTTCATCCTGTGAAATTCAAAAACTGCCACTTGCCTCCTCATGGGAACCAAACCCCGGCAACAGGCCATCTGAATTGCCGGCTCCTAAAACACTATTCGAGAATTTTCATGGTTTATCAGTAAATGAAAAAATCTATATGGAAGGAGAAGGATACGATATGTTCATTGAACGGGATAATTTGACTCCTGATGCTAAGGGCTTTGAAAGAATAAGAACCAAGTTTTTACCCGGTTGTAAAATTACCGCCACAAATTCGGCTGACTTTCCGCTTCCCAATGAGACGATACAAAAACTTGATACAATAGCACCCGGAGCTATTGCAATTCAAACGATGTATATATTTCCAAGCCCGGAAAAGGGTATGCTAACCGTAGGATTTATGACATTTAATTCTGTTGACTATACTTTTCAAATAAATGTTTCAAAATCTATTTTGTATGATGGAATAGAGAAATCATTTTTTTCTACTGTTCAAGCTGACTCCATTGATTTTATTGGCCGAAAAATCATGCTGGGTCCTGCATGTCACTGGGTATCTCCGCATAACGTACAGTGTTCCATGCGTGGAGAAATGAACTGGAGTATCCATAAAACGCTGGAGCAAGCAAAAGAATTCACGAAAATTCAACTTGCCTGTGCCCGTACAAAGGGAACGGTTTTAAAAGAAGAAGATGTTCCGGTAATTTTTGAAGGAACAGAAACAATGGCTAAACGGGTAACTTATAAAATGGGTTTCCCAAGAATAATAGCCGGAGGTGCAAGCAACGTACTAATAGGTTATTTTGTTACTGCAGTGGTGCGGGGTAAGTATGTCCATTGTGTCATGAGTTTTTATGACGATCAGGGCCGCGTTGGCGGACTGGCTCCTCTAATAGCGGAAGTTATGAAGTTGAAATAGGCAAATATCCATGTACTATCGTTCCCTTAAATAATGAATTCATAACATCCTGAAATTTGTAAATGCACGATGTTTAACGTTTGTATTATGTAAAAGTGTAATTTACACGTTAGAAAAACTTACTCTTCCCCTTATCAAAAATCATTTCTCCATATGATAGCAGTCATAATTCACTGCTGTAGAAATTGCCATATTTGTTTAGTTTAGGATATGAAAGTTTTTAAAAATTGATAAATAAACCTTGATGTTTGCAAAGTATTTATTGGTATTTGCCAGTTCGATGGTTGTGGATATAGTCCCGCTGCCATTGCCACCGGCATTTGTACTGATGATCTTTTTTCAGATCTACTTTCATCTTGATATCTGGTGGGTAATTTTTGTAGGTGTGGCCGGCTCAATATTGGGGCGTTATATTTTAACCTTATACATCCCTTTTGTTGCAAAAAGGATTTTTAAGCCTTCTAAAAATGAAGATGTCCAATTTCTGGGAGCTAAACTGAAAGAAAAAGGGTGGAGAAGCCAGGCAATGATTCTCACGTATTCCTTATTGCCATTACCCACAACTCCATTATTTATTGCTGGTGGAATGGCCAAAATGAAACCATTATTTATTATCCCTGCCTTTTTTGTAGGAAAATTCACGAGCGATATGCTGGCTGTATTGATGGGTAAATACGCCGCAGAAAACACACCAAGTATTATGGAAGGAGTCATTTCATGGAAGTCTATTACAGGTTTGATACTCGGGTTATTCCTCCTTACAGTGCTTCTGTTTATAGATTGGAGGAAATTCATCCGCGAGAAGAAATTGCACCTTAATTTTAAAATCTGGAAATAACCTTTAATCCATAAAAAAGCCTGTCAGATTTAATTGTGACAGGCCTTTTTTATTCATATACTATATATTACAACACACCTTCGTCGTATGCTTTTTCACCATGCAGTGCCTCGTCCAATCCGGCATCTTCCTGCTCAACCGGTACTTTTACAGGTGTTATCATATTTATTAAAAACAGCATTATATACGTAAATAAAAATGCATATATCGAGGCACCTACTACGGCCACAACCTGTTTCATAAAAAATCCGGAGCCTCCGGAAATAAGCCCATCAGCACCTGTAGAGTTCATGGCTTTTGAAGCAAATACACCAAGGAGAATAGTTCCAAGCACCCCACCAATCCCGTGAACACCCCAAACATCCAGAGCATCATCCCAACCGATTTTGTTTTTCAGGTGAACTGCAAGGTAACACACTATTCCAGCTGCAACTCCAATCATAACGGCTGAAGGAAGAGAAACAAACCCTGCAGCTGGTGTTATGGTTGCAAGCCCTGCAACAGCACCAGTGAGAAGGCCAACAAATTTTGGCTTTTTAGCCATGCTCCATTCTATAACCAACCATGTAATGGCCGCAAATGATGCGGCAACGTCGGTGTTTAAAAATGCAAGTCCTGTGATGGAGTTTACATCCAGGGCACTGCCCGCGTTAAAGCCATACCAGCCAAACCAAAGCAAACCTGTCCCGATTGCTATAAGTGGGATACTATTAGGAGGAGAAGCAACATCTCTTCTTTTACCAACGTATATAACCGAAGCTAATGCAGCAAAACCTGCTGTAGCATGAACCACAATACCACCGGCAAAGTCAAGCACGCCCCATTTTGCAAGGAGACCGCCACCCCAAACCATGTGTGCAAAAGGATAATACACGAGCACTTGCCATACAATCAAAAACAAAATGTATGATTTGAATGTAACGCGATTGACAAATGCACCTGTTATAAGTGCGGGGGTAATAATGGCAAACATCATTTGGTACGCAATGAATACAAACTCCGGCATATGATGATTTCCGGGGAAAGGAGTGTTAAGATCAATGCCACTCATAAAGGCTTTGTCCAGATTGCCGATTACGCCACCTAGGGCATCACCGCTGAAACATAAAGAATATCCGCAAACGAACCACATAATGGTTGTAATACCCATTGATACAAAACTCTGTATCATAATTCCAAGAATGTTGCGCTTACCCGCTAATCCGCCATAAAAGAACGCCAGTCCCGGTGTCATTAACATAACAAGACTTGTAGCAAGAAGCATAAAGCCGATTGTCCCTGTGTCGAATGTATTCATGTTGTTTTTGTTTAGATGTCAATACTAATAAAAAAATCAGAACCATATACCCATATCAAGCATTATTTCTCCCTGTGTGTTTGCATATTCCCCATTTGAATAAAATATATTTTCGCCCGGAGCCATGTTCAGCTCTCGTCCTTCAAGCCTTATAAATGAATTAGCTAATGGCTTATATTCAATGCCGAAAGTTCCGCCCATCAACTTAAAGTTGACTATTGGTTCCGCCAAAAAGCTTTGAGGATCGTTGAACATTTCAAACCTGCCGTAAACCGCCATCTTTTTCAAGAATTGATATTTAAGGGTACCAATAGCACTGTAAGCTTGTGCATATCCAGTTCCATTAAGTGTGTTTTGTTGTACAATAAAATCGCAGCCAATTAAGGCGGATAGCTTATGACTAATGACTAGATTAATAACCAAATTATTCAAAAGCCTCCAATGTGATATTGGGATAGAATCGGGCGTATCATCGCTCATTAAATTATAATAACCAACGCTGAAATTGTCGCTGAAATTATAGGTAACTGCGAGCCCTGCTGCCTTTTTATTATTGGTTGATACGAATTGGTTATACCCATTAACACCATATAATGCCATGTAAAGTTTGTCTTTATCTCCTGTCCAGGAAAGTCTTACACCTGATTGCCACCAGGGCTCATAAAAAGTAATGATGGAAACAGAACTACAGATATTATCCTTGGGCAATAAACCTTCCGTTCCAATATGTGTTTTGAAAAAACCTGCATCAAGCCAGAGGTTTTTATACAAACGGACTCCCGCATTAGCCTCTTGAATATAGTTATACACGGGCGACCATGCCACCGTAGGTAAATCACCGTACTGCAATGTAAATGTTGCCCTTAACCTTTCTGCATTATACTGGCCAGTGAGTTGGGCAATATTTAATCCGAAGTTATTACTGTATGGAGCAATTGCTCCGAATTTTTGTGGTTGTCCATGTCCGGCAGAGTCTGTATATCGGGCATAATAAACATCTATATAGCCCCCTATTTTAAACTTGGGAACGGCATCGTTTTGTAGAATATTATCATTGGCACTTACGCCAGAAACCGGATCGTGTTTTACTGTATCCTTATGGGGCTCCGGCTGCTTATGAACTAGCAAAGATTCGGTGAGAGAAGCCTTTTTAAAAGTCACTGAATCCAAATTCGATTTAATGACTGGGCTTTTAATGTCTGCCATAAATGGAAGTTTCAACGTGAAACCGCCTTTATTACTTTCATTATTATCAACAACTATATAATACAATTCTCCTTTTTTAGCCTTCACAACGGAACTGTAAGGAGAATGGAATCCGGGAGCGATGAACGCTTCGGTGCCCCTTGCAGAAAGTCCGGATATACCCTTATTGTACTCGGTCGGTTTCGCAAAATTGGCACGTATAGGTTGCACTTTCTTTAGCTTTTCCTGCCGGCAGAAATCACCTCCGTCTGCTTTGAAAAGCATAAAATCAAAATCATCGGTAGGGATATCGGGAACGATTTGAAAGGCTAGTACGGTATCAAAAGGAACAATAAATGAAAACCAAATTACTTTATGGGTTTCACCTAAATACATGCTTTCATTTCCTTTTTCATACAAGGAAGAATCCGCCCAGCCTGTGGGTATAACTGGCCCGTACGAAGCATCATTAACAGGAATCGCATCATTACAAATAGAATGCTCTTGTGAAAAAGCGGAATTAGTTCCCCATAAAAATGCAATAACAACAAATACTTTTTTCATCTTTTATTATTCCACAATTACTGAATAACATCAAACCACATTAAACCTACTTTTGCAAGTATACCTATATTGTTTATTGCGTAAAAATATAAAAAAATCCTACCGAAAACAGGGAAAAAAATCAGCTAATTATTTATATTTACTGATGATTTGATCTAGCTTAGTTGGGACAATATTCAAAACAATCCGCTTAAAACGGCTTGTAGTTCCCTTTTCTATTTGAATTAAACTACGGCTTATGTCAAACTCTTTAGCAAGATATTTTACCAGGTATTCATTTGCTTCTCCATCTATCGGCTTTGCCCGGATTTTGACAACCAGGTTATTTTCAGTATCAATTGAAATTTCATCACGCGATGAATTGGGTTTTACTTTGATCAGGAGTTTTATCATTTGTTACAACTTATATTCATCTAACTCCTTTGCTAACTGAAAATGATTTCTATGGATTTCATTTGTAGCTGCTGTATCGCCAATTAAAACAGGGTTCGTATGATTCATATGAATAAAATGCACCTTGGCCTTATCTTTATCTGAAAGGGAAGAAAGTAAGTTCATCGTCTCTTCAATAAAAGGATGCGGCACTTCCTGCATTTTAACACCGGATAATTCTCCATCTTTAAAAAAGGTACCGTCAATAAAAACAAGGTCGTTGTCTTTTACAACCTGCGCAATATCCTTATTCCACAGATTCCACTTGTTAATATCTGGTATATAAATAACATTCATATTTTTAGTTGAAATCCTGAATCCAACCGTTTCTGAATACTCATCTCTGTGTGGAACTATAAAAGGAGTAATTGAAATTCTGTCATTAAGATGTATCGTACTGTCATTCGATAAATTTCGAATATCAATATTCTTTATGCTTACCAACTGGCTCCATGGACCATTATTTTTAAGGAACTCACGCATTCTGGGCATCGCATAAACCGGAACTTTTTTGGTATTCATAGCCTCTCTGCCCAAATACATCAAGCCTGTATAGTGCCCAATATGGGCATGGGTTAGCAGAATACCACTTATTCCGTTTCCTTCAACCGGATAAATACTATCGAGAGCATGCAATTGAAAAATAAAATCGGGTGTACAGTCAAAAAACCATCGCTGCTTTGTAACCGGATCAATCAATGCAAGACAAGAAACATAGTGACGAGATTCCTTGCCTAAGTAATATTTCGCACAGCAAGATTTTTTACATCCCGCGTGAGGATAACCGCCATCTTGAGCGGTTCCAAGAACAACAATAAATGGAGATGTAACTGAATCTATCTGTTTCCATTTTTTCAAACCCAAGTTGAATGCAAAGCTGATTGGAATTGAACAGCTACTTAAAAGTAAAACAATGTATTTCAGCTTGTTTCTAAGAAACATAAAAATAGTGTTGACTGCGAATGTATGAGAAATAGAAATATCCAAATTGGATTGCTTATGTTTTGTAATTAATAAATTACTAATATTGTACTAACATACCAAACGCCTTACCATGAAAAAAATTATTTACGCCCTATCGGCTTTGTCATTTCTATCCTTACCAATTATTGCACAAGATTGGACAAGTATGATGAAGGACCAGAGCACCAATGTGCACAATGTTCAAAATGCATTTTATAGCTGGTATTCCAATTATCAGCAAACGCATCCTTCTACCGGCGAGTTAGCCAAACAAGAAGAAGATGATGGAAACTATGCTCAGTTTAAAAGATGGGAATGGTTTATGGAACCACGCACCTTTCCAAATGGAGAAAGACCTAAATCAGGTGAAATAGCAAAACAATATGCCGCTTTTTTGCAGACCCAAAAAACGGAAAGCGTAAATCATAATTCGCCAATGTCCGCAGCCAATTGGGTTTATGCCGGGAATGATTCTGTACCACCATCCATTGGTGGATTTGGCAGTGTAAGCGGTGGCGATGGCAGAATAAACTACCTGCGATTTATGCCTGGAAATAACAATATTATGTTTGCGTGCAGCCCTACCGGAGGACTCTGGACCACGACAGACGGAGGAGCAACATGGACCACGAATACAGACAACTTGCAAGACATGTCAATAAGCGATATTGCGATTGACCATATTAATACTAATATCCGTTATGTTTCAACCGGAGACGGCGATGGAATAATGGGAGGATATACAACGCTCTCAACTGTTGGGGTTTTGAAATCAACCGATGGAGGTGTTACATGGAATCCAACCGGGTTATCATACTCTCAATCTACTAGCGGACCTGCATTTACTACTGTTAACCAGCTATTGATCAATCCATCCAATACTGCCATTTTATATGCCGCATGTTCATTTGGGCTTTATCGCACTATCGATGCAGGTTCAACCTGGACTCAGTTACAAACAGGTGATTTTAAATCAATAGAGTTTGAACCCTTCCATCCCAACACAATTTATGCAGGTACTTTTAACGGACAATTTTATCGCTCAGATGATGGTGGTAATACCATTACAAAAATTACAGCAGGGATTCCTAAAGATTCTGCAATGAACAGGATAAAAATTGCCGTTACACCAGCTGATTCAAACTATGTATACATGGTTGTGGGACAAACCGGAACGTATCGTTCAACCGACAGAGGACAAACATTTACCAATATGTCTACAAGCGACCAGATCCAATACCAATGGTGGTATACCATGTCACTAGCAGTATCTCCCACCAATCGCGATTCATTGCTTGAAGGTGGATTGGATAATTATGCTTCTGTTGACGGAGGTGCCACTTGGAATTTGATAACACTTTACCTTGGTATTCTTTTCCCCTACGTTCATGCCGATGTGCATTCTATCAGTTTTGCGCCTGGAAGCGGCTCGAATTATTACATTGCATGCGATGGCGGTGTGTTTAAAGGAACACAAGCTAATACCTGGAAAGATATCAGTCATAATTTACATGTTGCCGCACTTTACAATATAGGCCCTTCAGGTTCTACCGCAGGGCTTTCTCTTTCAGGCTGGCAGGACAATGGTGTAAACGTATCAAGCCCTTTCTGGGAACAGGTTTTAGGCGGAGACGGTATGGTTTCATTCATCGATTATTCAAACGATGGAGTTTGGTATGCTGAAAATTACCAAGGCGATCTCCAAATTTCTACCAACAATGGTGCGGCATGGACAGCTATAAATACAGGCTTAGGAACCGGCCCATGGGTAACAAAATGGATACAAGACCCAACAGTTCCAACAACTCTTTATAGCGGCTTTCATGATGTATGGAAGTCTATAAACCAGGGAACAGCCTGGACTCAGATGAGCACTTGGGGAGATACAAACTATTTTATCAGCGCGATGGCTGTTGACCCGGCAAACAGCAATGTAATGTATGCGGCACAACCCGGAAGGATTGAAGAAACAACGGATGGCGGAACCACATGGAAAAATATCACTCCAGGATTACCGGTTGGAAATGCCGGAATAAGTGATATCACATTAGACCCAACTAATTCCAATCACGTTTGGGTAACCTTCTCAGGTTACTCAGGATCTGATAAAGTGTATATGTCAAAGGATGGCGGAAACACATGGGTTAATTATTCGGTAGGATTACCAAACCTTCCTGTAAACTGCGTTGTTTACCAAACAGGCAGTTATGATGAACGTATCTACGTAGGTACAGATAGAGGTGTTTACGTTCGTGATACCACTTTATCGTTTTGGACTCCTTACAATACAAATCTTCCAAACGTTACCATTAATGATTTGAAAATATTCAAACCAACGAATACACTTCTTGCGGCTACTTACGGGCGTGGTGTATGGTCTACTCCTGTTTACACCGGTGTTAATGACATTACAAAAGACAATAACAGTATCAAGATTTACCCTAATCCAACGAATGGAGAAATAAATTTTGTTTTGGATAATTTAAGTTCAGGTGAATATACATTGTCAGTTTATAATGTAATGGGACAAAAAGTTTATTCCGATAAATTAAATGTGTCGGGCAATTATTCCTCATCGCTTAATTTTTCAGGATATAGCAAAGGTGTGTATCTCTTTACCATTAGCGGTAAAGGCCAGTCAATGGAGAAGAAGATCGTTCTATACTAAGTCCGTTTAAAAAAATAGTTCCATGAAAAAATACACATTCATTTTTGCTGCGTTTTCTATTTTATCACTTCCATTATTTGGGCAAGACTGGGCGAGAATGATGAAAGATGGGAAGACCAACTTTAAAGATGTGCAAAAAGCCTTTAGTAAATGGAATGAATCCCAACCAAAGACAGATGTGAAAAATGGTGGGGATAAAGAAAAAGAAGATAATAATTATTCTTTATATAAACGCTGGGAATGGCTAATGGAAGCCCGTTCGTACCCTAGTGGTAATATTCCTGCTGTAAACATTTCAAGGTCTACCAACAACGGGAATGATAGTAAAACAAAAAATGCAGACAAACCTCAATCAACTGCAAGTTGGGCATACAAAGGCAATACAAGTGTTCCTACCTATGGCGGAGATGGCAGAGTAAACCGTTTGCGCTTTTATCCCGGAAATAGTTCTACTGTGTTTGCATGTGCTCCTACCGGAGGACTATGGAAAACAACAAACGGTGGAACCACTTGGTCAACAAATACGGATCAACTTACTGAACTTGGTACTAGTGATATTGCAATTGACCCTACAAACCCGAATGTGATGTATCTCGCAACCGGGGACTGTGATGGACCGGGTGCTGACTTTTGGTCTATTTCAACAATTGGTGTGCTAAAGTCTACCGATGGAGGGAATACCTGGAACCCTACGGGTTTATCGTATACACAACAAAGTACGGGCCCTGCTTACGGAACTGTAACTGAACTTGCGTTAAATCCATCAAACACTAATATTATTTTAGCAGCTACTTCCAGCGGAATGTATTACTCTGCTAACGCCGGAGCCACATGGGCAAAGGAAGATACCGAATACTTCAAGTCAGTGGAATTTGAACCATTTCATCCATCAACCGTTTATGCAGCTACAGGTGATGGAAAGTTTTTCCGTTCTACTGATGGGGGAAAGACATACACCCAAACAATAACCGGATTACCGGCCTTCGGACTTACTGCCAGAATGACTATTGCCGTTACACCAGCCGATTCGAATTATGTTTATGTAGTAGCTGAAGATGCCTCAAGTTGGAGTTATTACGGATTATATCGCTCCACAGACAGAGGCCAAACCTTTACGCAACGCTCCAATTCCAGCGCCGGTAGCCTCGGTATGGCTTATGGATGGTATGGCTTACCACTTGCTGTGTCACCAACTAATGTCGATTCAGTGCTAACCGGTGGCATAGATGTATACCTGTCAGCCAACGGAGGCACAACCTGGAGTTTGAATGCGTCCTCCGGCGGAAGTCCATATGCACATGCCGATGGCCATCATTATATATTTACTCCGGGTAGTGGTGCATCATGGTACGATGCTTGCGATGGTGGAATTTTTAAAGCAACCAATCACGGGCTCACCTATACCGATTTAAGCAACAATCTTGAAATAGCAGAAATTTATGCAATAGGCCCATCTACATTGACTTCCGGATTATGGCTTTCAGGCTGGCAGGATAACGGTACCAATGAATCCGGCTTACCCTGGAATGAAGTAAATGGTGGGGATGGAATGGTTCCTTTCATTGATTATTCCAATGATAATACTATGTACAGTGCATCACAGGACGGTGCCTTGTACCGCTCTTATAACGGAGGTTTAAGTTGGAGCTATATTGCCGGAAGTATTTCGGAAAATGGCCCCTGGGTTACACGCTGGTTGCAGGACCCACAAAACTCAGCTACGCTTTTTGCAGGATTTTCGAACATATGGAAAACTACCAATCGCGGTAATTCATGGACCCAAATAAGTTCTTTTTCTTCAAGTAACAATAGAATAACTGCCCTTGTTGTAGACCCTTCAAACGATAAAGTATTATATGCCTGCTGGCATGATTCGATTTGGATGACAACTACAGGAGGCCCTGCATGGAAGAACATAACAAAAAATTTACCGGTAAGCGTTGCATGGATGACCGGCATAGCACTCGATCCTACTAATTACAATCATGCATGGGTTACCTTCTCAGGATATGTTGATACGGCAAAGGTTTTCCAAACATATAACGGAGGTACTACCTGGACCAATATTTCGAATGGATTGCAAAACTTGCCAGTAAATTGTATTGTTTTCCAACCCAGTAATCACTCGGGAATATATGTCGGAACCGATGAAGGAGTTTATTACCGCGATACCATTTTAAATGCATGGATATCTTATAACACAGGTTTACCAAACGTAATGGTTAATGATTTGAAAATAGTCGATGGAAATACCAACCTGCTTGCAGCTAGCTATGGAAGAGGTGTTTGGGAAACACCTACATATACCAATACAACTAGCATAAATACAATTGCGGATAATAATGCAGGATTGAAAGTATATCCTAACCCAAGTAATGGAAAAATAAATTTCGATTTGGATATACTGACTTCGGGAGAATACACCTTATCGGTATTCAATATAATGGGACAAAAAGTCTATTCCGATAAAATAAATGTTAAGGGGCATTTTACCAATTCTATTAACCTTTCGGCCTTTGGCAAGGGTATTTACATGTTCACCATAATAGGACAAAACCAAAACCTGGAGAAGAAAATCGTAATAGAATAAAGGGTTTCAGGTAAATTCATTTAACATTCATTTTTCCGATTTAACTTTATCGCCGTATTAAAGTCTAATTTCGGAAAATGGCAACTGCACAAAAGAAAATACAACATTTATTTCTGAGGGCTGGTTTTGGTGAAACACCCGACCGTATCAATTCTCTTTTAAATGCTCCTATCTCCAAAATTGTGGATGGGTTGTTCACCGAATCACAAGAATGCAAGGACATTAATTATCTCCCTTACCCTTTAAAGGAAAATGAGGAAAAAAATGGTGTTGGTGGCTTTAAACTCATAAAAATGTTCTTGAAATCCTTTGGAGAAATGGAAGAGCTGAATAATGAGTGGCTTTTCAAAATGACCTATACGCCCGCAGTATTGCGGGAAAAGATGACATTCTTCTGGCATAATCATTTTTCAACATCAACTCCATTGGCTTACCTGATGCAGGAGCAGAATAATACATTGAGGAGAAATGCCCTCGGAAAGTTTGGCGATCTACTTCATGCAATTGCCAAAGACCCTGCCATGATTATTTACCTGAACAACCAGCAAAATAAAAAAGCCCATCCTAATGAAAACTTTGCAAGAGAGGTGATGGAGTTGTTCACACTTGGTGTAGGTAACTATACCGAAAAAGATATTAAGGAAGGTGCCCGTGCTTTCACCGGTTGGGAAGTGGATGGTAAAGGCCAATTCGTGTTCAACGAAAAGGTCCATGATTTTGACGAAAAAGAGTTTTTAGGGCAAAAAGGAAATTTTAAAGGAGAAGATATTCTTGATATTATTTTGAGCAATAAACAGGTTGCAGTTTATCTCTGTACAAAAATATACCGCGAGTTTGTCAATCCAACTGTCAATACAGACAGAGTGCAAACACTTGCAGACAGCTTCTTCAAATCAGGCTATGATATTAGTGTCTTGATGCGTGAGATATTCACTTCCGATTGGTTTTACGATGATGAAAATATAGGAGCGAAAGTTATTTCTCCGGTTGAATTAATTGTACGTTTTAAAAAATTAGTAAGCGTTGAAGCAAAGAATAACAAAACCTTAATTGACGTTCAGAAAGCATTGGGCCAAGTATTATTTTTCCCACCCAATGTGGCAGGCTGGAAAGGTGGCAATACATGGATCGACAGTACTTCCCTCCTATTGCGTTTGAGTATGCCAATGTATATAATTCGCGGAGTCGGATTAAAAATAAAAGCAAAACCTCACTTTGAAGAAAACCCGGAAGATATGCCACCGGAGGACGAAAGAGGTAAAATAGAATCGGACTGGACTGCGTTGGATAATGCATTTAAAAACCTTCCGGCAGAATCGCAAATGGATAGCATGCTTGAATATTTTATACAGTGCGATACTTCCCGGATTGACCGCAATCTTTTAAAAACAACCTGGACCGATTCTGATAAAGATAATCTCACTTTAAGCATGGCCGCTATAATGACCTTACCCGAATTTCAATTGATCTGAGTTATGAATAGGAGAGATTTCATAAGGAATTCAGCACTTGCATCCGCATCAATGATGGTTCCTAGCTTTTTAAAAGCGTTTGGACTTAACAAAAATGGACTTTATACCATGCCTGTAAATCCATCAGGTAAACGCCTCGTTGTGGTTCAATTATCGGGTGGTAATGACGGTCTGAATTGTGTAATTCCGTTCCGGAATGATTTGTACTACAAAGCTCGCCCATCCCTCGGTTTGAAAGATGATGATATTATTAAAATAACAGATGAGGTAGCCCTGAACAGCAATCTGAAAGGCTTTGCAGATTTGTTTAACAATGGTAATCTGGCAATCATAAATTCAGTTGGATACCCGAACCCAAACCGTTCCCACTTCAGGAGCATGGATATATGGCAATCCGCCAGCGAAGAAAACCAATATGTATACTCCGGTTGGGTGGGAAGGTATCTCGATGCAACATGCAGCGGAACCTGTGCTAAACCATTTTCTGCTGTAGAACTTGACGATACACTAAGTCTTTCCCTTAAAGGAGATGTAATGAAAGGACTTGCATTCAGCAATCCGAACTTGTTGCATAGTACATCTCAAAACCCGATTATCAGAGGAGTTGCAAATAATTACAAAGCCAATAGCGATCATCCCGAGGTTGAGTATTTACAAAAAACACTGGCAGAAACGATGGAATCAGCCGATTATATTTATGCGCACTCAAAAACATTTAAATCTTCGCGTATATACCCAAATAATGCTTTTGGCAACCGACTGAAAACAATTGCTGAGCTGATTTGTTCAGGTTGCGATTCCTCGGTCTATTATATTTCATTATCCGGATTCGATACACATGTGGCCCAGAAAGGCCAACAGAGCAGGGCGCTGAAGAGTCTTTCCGAAGGGTTGAATATGCTTTGCCAGGATTTAAAAGACAACAGTAAATTTGATGACACCGTAATTATGACCTTCTCCGAATTTGGTCGCCGTGTAGCTCAAAATGCAAGTGGTGGAACCGACCATGGCACGGCAAATAATATTTATGTAATTGGAGGAAAACTCAACAAAGCCGGTATTTACAACCCAATGGCTGACCTGCAAAACCTGGATGAAGGTGATTTAGTTTATAATACCGATTTCAGGCAAGTATATGCCACTTTGCTGGAAAAGGTTTTGGGAACAGGTTCCGAAAAAGTGCTTGGTAAAAAGTTTGAATTGATGAATTTTGTGTAATAAAGAAGTATGAAAAGAATAGTAGTAACGGCAATTATTGTTTTAAGCGTATTTGCAACCAAAGCTCAGGAACTAACACCTGCGCAGATGAATGCAGCTCCTGTAAATACATGGTATGGAATGTCGGGCGCAGAGTTGATATTCTCAGGCGGTAACGTGAATGACGGTGGAAAGGACCTTGCCAGTGTTTTGCGCTTTACGTGTTTTTTTCACGTACAACATCAGTTCCATTATGATTTTGGAAAAGCGTTTGGTATGTACACCGGATTCTCCATTATAAATGTGGGCTTCATTAATAAACTGTCGGATTCATACGATGCTACCATTAAACAGCGTTCCTATAGCGTTGGCGTACCGCTTGCTTTTAAGTTGGGCAATATGCCATCGGGTACTTATATTGCCGCTGGGGCTGAAGCTGAATGCATGTTTGCATTTAAACAGAAAGTATTATACAATGGTGGCAAATCCATCATTAATGATCCGCTCTTCTCTTCCCAGGATGTGAATTTATTTAACCCTTCAGTCTTTGGTGAATTGCGCTTTCACAGTGGTTCTTACATACGTTTCAAATATTACTTATTTGATTTTCTTAAAAACAGGACATCTACCATTTATTTGCCCGGTACCAATATTTCAGAAACGTATACACCAGAAAAAAGCACACTCTATTATATTTCTGTAGGGTATCTCTTCAAAAAGAAACACAAACATCATCTTACTAAGAATGATGTGTAAATAATATGATATATATATTGCATCAACTTATACTTGTTTATTCAAGCTACGAACGAGGGAAACTTGTTGGAAAAGGTCTATTTTACCTAGCCCTTGCAGGACTTGGAGTTTTTCTACTTGTAAGGATGAACAGGAAGAAAAAGCAGTAACCGCTTTACCTATTCAATTGCTATACCTGTCATCAGTTCCCATTCTGAACTTCACCCAAAAGTTTAAATGAGCGTGAATGACATCTTCCATTCGGCAAAAGATAGCTCCTTTTGGCAACGGCTGTTGACAGGAGATATTATTATAAAGTTCCGGGTATTTAGTGTCTACGGTTTTAATCAGACTTAAATTTACTCCATTAGTGGATGGAAGATTCTCAAAAATAGTAAGCCTTGAAGGCTGATTATTATTCAAGAAACTTAGCGGCACATTTTTTAGTTGCTGGGCCTCTCCGAATGAAGTTAATAGGGATAAAAATAGAATACATATTACTAGTCGCATTTCAGTATTTTTTACTTATCCAAATATACGAAAAAAAGCAGGGCAAAGATTGCCTCCAACCTCTACCCTACTTTTAGATAAGACCATACTACTTCCTTTTCTTGCCACCCTTTCTGCCTCTTGACGCAGCAGCACTATCTCTTGCTCTTTGAGCATCGGAAGCCCTCCTAGCACTATCTGCATTAACTTTAGCAATGCTATCACGCAAAGCTTTCTCAAAAGCATCCCTTTTTTCCTGATCCGGGGTACGAATATAAATCGGAACATTCCCATAATTTCCTTCCGCACCGGGATCAAATTCAGAATTCGCCCCGCTGTGACTTCTTAGGGCAATTAATTTAGTTTGGGAAAAGGCCGTTGTTGCCATGGCTGTTGTTAGCCCCAAAAATAGAATGATTGTTTTCATGGTAAAAAATTTATTGGTTATTAATTAGTGCAATATTCAGGATAGAATGATCTTAATCCTAATTTTTTCAATGCACAATAATTGCACATTATTTTACAATGTTGCACAAGCATTATGCAAGAGCATTTCCTGCTGAGGCACACTACATTTGCCTATGTCAAAAGAAACAACAATCTTCAATTTTAAGCTTATGAAAAAGTTACCTTTCCGATTCGCATTTGTGTTTGTAATACTGCTCATTATAACAATACCTTTTGAACACACTTATATTCCTGATATGGGAAAATGCGTAAGCCCGTACTTTGAATATCTGGTTCGTTTGTCTGGAAGGTATCTTTTCAATATCGGGCATAAGTACATATTTCAGATAATATCCGATTCAACCGGAATGTATCTGCACGTATTTAATCTATTTGTCCTTGCCTTACTAGGCGGATTCATTTGGGGGATAATTGACAAAAAATTGAACTCCTACCAAAAGCTACTTGCAGGATTCATGATTGTAATCCGTTACTATCTGGCCATCCAATTATTGGATTATGGCTTTAATAAAGTTTTCAAGTGGCAATTCTATACCCCGGAACCCAATACACTCTTTACAACACTGGGCAATACCCCACACGACCTTTTATATTGGAGCACCATGGGGATTTCATATTCATATACCGTTTTCCTGGGGGTAATTGAAGTTATTGCAGGAATACTCTTACTCTTCAGGAAGACAACTCTGTTGGGTGCCTTGCTATCTATCGCAGTATTGGTGAACGTGCTCCTAATTAATTTCAGCTATGATATCTCAGTAAAAGTTTACTGTTCATTTCTTTTACTTTTATCTGCGCTGATTATTCTACCCAATCTAAAAAGCCTTTTTATTTTCTTCTTCAAAAGTGAAAACAATCCGGGTAGTTCTTCATTACATTATGAATATCCAAAGCAGTTTCGAATCCTTTACCTGACCTGCAAAACATTAGTTATTCTTTTCATCCTTTTTGACGGGCTTTCTGATTATGTAAAAGCCAAAAATTTTAATGACGATTTAGCCCCCAGACCACTATTTCATGGGGCCTATCATGTTAGTTCATTTATTGAAAACCATGATACACTACCACCATTGGAAACAGATAAGTACCGCTGGAAACGCATGTTCATTCACCGAAGGGGATACTTAATAATTCAGTTTATGGATGAATCCATGCGAGATTATATGTTTTCGGCAGACACCATTCACAAGGCATTTTATTATGGCACAAAAAATGATACGCTATTGAATCATTTAAACTATGAAAAAGTGAATGATAGCACACTTAGATTATCAGGTTGCATTAAGGGTGATTCTATACAAATCAACTTGAAGAAGATAGACCTTAGCAAACTTCCGGTCTTTCAAACGCAGTTCCATTGGACTATTGACCAATATTAATATTTACAGTATTTCTTTACTTGTTCAATATAGGCAAGTACTCTACCCAGGGGCCCACTTCCGGTTTATATTGCTTTGCCATCACTCTAGAAATTTGGGCAATGTGATTCAAATCGTGTACTACCCACGTTGAAAGAAGTTGTTTCAAAGTTACCTTTCCGAACTCGGGATGTATTCCACGTTTTAGTAATTCTGTAGAGTCAATACGTTTAAGGCGCAGTTTAACAATATTCTTTTTCCGCAAGGTTTTAAACTCTTCTATCAGCATGGACAAAGACTTTCCACGACTTTCTTTCACTTGTGCAAAACGGTCAAAAGGAATAAATTTCTTATTGGCATTTTCCGAAAGAATAATTTCCATTCGGGTTAGCCAATCCGTTTTCTCTCCATGAACGAGATGCCCGACAATGTCATAAACACTCCAGGTTTCCGGGCCTTCATTGCTTTTGGTCCATTCATCAGAAATGCCTTTAATCATTGCTTCAATGACAAATGGGGTCCGTTCTAAAATTTCGATGGATTTGTGCAGGTCAAATCTCATGGCGATAGATTTACTGATACAAAAATAACAGAATTTCCCGGAATTCAAATATTATCTACTTTTAACCTGACTAAACACATCAAAAACATATGGAAACACACGATTTACAGCATCAACCTGAAGTAAAAATAAAAATAGACAGCAATGTTCTCACCTATTCCGAAGTGCTTGTATTTACAACATTTTATAATGTTTATAAAGTGCAAAACACATCTTTCAGCAGCAATAGCCAGATATTAAGTCAGATATTATTTGAGGCTGGCGAAAAACCCATTTACATGACCGGCACCTCAACCTACTCTGGTTACCTGATAGCCGCATTTGAAAATGGTAAGGTTGCTAAAATTAACTTCTCAAGTTATGAAACCGAAACCAAGCGCAAGAAACTTAATAGTGCTTATAACAACGAATCAAAATTGATTTTTATTGAACATGTTATAGATGATATTGACCTGGTGGCATTAAGCAGTATCAATAAAGTAGTCCTATTCAATACCAGCCAGATAAATCCTGTGGGTAGCAGAACCACCAAAGGCTTTCATGTAGTGAAAGCAAAAGATGGCAGTACTGTTTTGAAAGTAAAAAAATTAGAGGGTGTGAAATTTGCCGACCCTGAATATTACCGCAAAGGCTTGAATACTGTAGGATATTACCTGAAGCCGGGAGATGAGTTTAACAGTGTTACTGTCCCGTCTGTAGCATCTGCAGACACCGATTCAAATCAGGATAATTAGGATTTAGCTGTTTTACTTTAAGCCAGGCATGTTTTGCCGAATCAAACTGCTGGCTGTTGAAGAATGTTCCGCCAAGATAGAACCACATATCTGCATTGGTTGAGTCAACTTGTATTCCAGTTTCAAACTCATGAATAGATAACTTAAAGTTTCTCTGCCCGCCATATTTCTGCCCTTTGTAAAACAATATTTTTTCAACGAGGGCATAATAGTCGGTCAGGTGCTGTTCTTCAGGGTAAAGTCTTTTTGCAATATCCCAAAAATACTTGGCCGAATCAGGTTCTATTAACTGGCAATAACCAATACCTAAATTTAAATATCCGTTCACGTCCGATTCATCCAGTTGAACAGCATGCTTCAAATACAGAATCCCTTTATGGGCAATAGAATCTGACTTAACCGTATCCTTTATAGTCTCACTTAAATTCACATATTCAAGTCCCGCTTTATTATTTGCCAGAACACTATTCGGAACCGTTTTCACATCCTTTGTAAAAAGAGTGAAATTGCTTTTCCAGTCGTTGTTGCGGTTAATTGTTTCTATAAAACATACAAGTATTAATACTCCGAGTACGCTGGTTATAATTAGCTTTTTTTGAGGTGCATTCAATTTTTTTGTTAGGTTAACAAGTCCCCATCCTCCAATAATTACAAACCCAAGTGAAGAATGAAATATGAGCCGCTCTCCCATGGTAGTACCAATGTTCAGAATGAAATTCGAGATCATTAATAAATTAAAGAGGAAGAAAAAAACCGGGAATGCAAGCATGTTTTTTTGCCTGTATAAATTTATTCCCCAGTAAATAACTCCTCCATAAACCAATACACTCAACCATACAAAAGGGCTTGCAAAACTGCTATAAGGTATTTGGGCAAATCCATAATCGGCAGCCAGCGGATAAGGAAAAATCAACATACCTAAATACCGTACCAAGACAAAAATCTCTGATGCAATTTTTTGCAGTGGTGTTGCTAACAGATACGGATCATTTAAAATATCAAGCTGCCCTGCCTGGTGTGGAAACCCAATTGCCCCAATGCGAACAACAATATACAATAGGATTATCCCAAAATAAGGCAGTGAACTCACTACAGCTTTTAAAATCTTCTCTTTGAAATAAAGCGCAAATAAAAGTGGTAGTAGCAACACAAGAGTCAATGCGTACTCCTTTGCAAGTAAAGCTAAGAAAAGAGCGGCCAAAGCAATTATAAGTGAATTTTTCTTTTTAGTCTCCCTGTATTTAATACTAAAAATAAAGGTGAGCATGATGAATAACATGGAAAGAATTTCATCGGAACTTTTAATGTTGGCAACAACCTCCGTATGTATAGGATGTATTGTGAAGAGGATAGCCGATATAAATGCAATGTCCTCGCCGTAAGACATTTTTTTCAACAAATAATTCCGCAGAAAATAAAATATAGCAAGCACACATAAAACATAAAGCAGAATATTTACAACATGCCTGCTTTGCGGTGACTCTCCCCATAACTGATGCTCAACTGCAAACAAAACGATCGACAACGGACGATATCGGCCTCCGGCGAGATGTTGATTGGCCTGGGTTTGCTTAAAATAGCTGTCATACGCATCACTGGTAAGGATTTTCCCGATGCCTGAGAACCCTTTCTGAACATATTCATTGTGCTGAATAATGGCTTCATCATCCAGCACATATTCATTGGAAAATGAGTTGGCATAAAAACATATTGCAAGGATAGCGAGGATCGCATATTTTACTTTACCCTGAAAATTAAAAATGGCAGGGGCAGGCTTTTTAAGCAGAGCAGATTGAACCGGTTTCTTTTTTATAGCCACAGCCACATTACCGGAATAAATTAGTGTTTGGTACCATTTGCCGGCACAACCCGCAACGAATTTAATGCACCTTGCGCATTTTTGGCAATGCCGGTATCCGGGTTTAATTGCAGGGTTTTTAGCCAGGCGTACCGTGCCGAATCAAAACGCTGTGTATTCGCATAAGCAACCCCTATATTATACCACAACTCCGCATTAGTAGAATCTTCGCTAATACCTTTCCTCATTTCTGTTAATGCAATCATCGGGTTATTTGCTCCAACCATACCTGCTTTATTAAAATAGGCTCGCGCTAAAAGCGGTTGAAAGATTTTAACTTTCGGATGGTTAGGATACAATCTTGACTGAACGATATCGAAATAATATTTGGCTGAATCAAGGTTTGATAAAAAGTAATACGCCATGCCGGCATTAATAAACGGGTCAGGGAATGAAGGGTCGAGAGCAATGGCCCTTTTGCAAAGCATCACCGCAGTATCAAGCATGTGTGTCTTACGGGAAGCATTTGCCCTATCCATAGATAGGTTTATATACCCTACTGATGCATCGCAATCGGCAAATTCGCTATTCGGAACTACCTTAACATCGTGCATGAATAATGTGTTATCGTTATACCAATCGGTGTTACGGGTTATTGTTTCGTATGCACAAACAATAGCCAATGTACCCATTACTCCAATAATAGCCATCTTTCGTTTGGTAAATTCTATTTTGCGGGTTAACCGGATACCAAGCCAGGCCATTATAATTACAAAACCGAGCGATGCATGATAATCAAATCGCTCGCCATATACTGCACCCACATTAATTAAGAAGTTAGAGATTGGAACGAGTGTAAGCAAAAAGAAAAATATAGCCAATGCCATTACATCCTTTTTCCTAAGTAACTTATAACCCCAATATAATAAACCTATGTATGCAGCAATGGACAGCCAAACGGTAATGTCCGCAAAGTTTTTATAGGGAATTTGATTGTAGGAATAATCACAAGCCAATGGATAAGGGACAAATAACATGAATAAATACTTTCCAAGCGCATACCATTCTGTTGCAAATTTTTGTAAAGGGCTTGCAAGGTAGTATGGGTCCATTCGCAACTGGTTGTTAATATACTTAACTCCCGCATTGGAATGGGGAATACCGACAGCAGAGAACCTGAGAATTATGTATACAAATGCAGTTATGTAATATGGAATGCTTGATAGTATAAAGCCCTTTTTATTTTCAGAAGGATACAGATAGAAAAGCATTGGTAACAATACCACCAGCATTATTGCATACTCCTTTGCCAACAAAGAAAAAAAGAAGCTTCCCATTCCGAAAATGAGAAACTTTGAATCGTTCCGTTTAATATATTCCAGACTGAAAATGAACGTAAGAAGGATAAAAAACAAGGAAAGTATCTCATCGAAACTCTTAATATTGGCAACAACTTCTGTATGCAACGGATGTATTGCAAACAGAGCAGCCGCAATAAAAGCACAGTCTTCACCCCTCGGCATTTTCTTCAACAGAAAATTAGAAAGAAAATAAAATATTGCACAAACCGTTGCGATAAAGAAGAGGATATTTATAAAATGCCTGATACCTGCATTATCGCCAAACAGACTTTGCTCTATAGCAAAAAACACAATTGAAAGCGGACGGTAACGACCACCTGTAAAACTTTGGCTGGCATGTAACTGTGCCAGGTAACTGTCATATGCATCGGTAGTCATTATTTTACCAATGCCCTTAAATCCATCCTGAACATACTTGTTACCTAATATCACTCCATTATCATCAAGTGCATATGTGTTTAGTAAAGTGTTACCATAAAATATCAACCCGATTACAATCAGAATAAAATATTTTGTCTTTGCAGGGAAATCAAACAAAGGCTGCAATGCAGCAGAGGCAGGTTGTGGAATAGGTTTGATAGTTTTCTTAGCCATTATTGCTTCAAATATACAATAATTGAATTAGCTATTTTATTTGTGATAGTGCCTGCAGACCTCTTTGAGCATCTGTATTGTTTGCGTTATAGTGCAAGGCCATATTCCAGGCGTATCGTGCCGAATCGTATTGTTGGATAGTGTAATAAGCCCCTCCAAGGTTATACCAAATATTTGTAAAATTGGCGGTATCCTGAATCAAGGCTTTCTTGAGGTAAACGATACCCTCCTGCGCTCTGCCATTCTTTCCAAACTCAAGCCCTTTTGAAAAATAGAATTGCGAGAGCAACACATACTTTGGAGGCAAAGTTGGATAATTCGGATGTATCTTCTCCACCATATCCCAGCAATACTTGGCACTATCAAGTAACCCCTGGTGAAGGAATACGCCACCCAAATTTAAAAACGCCCCTTCATACTTCGGGTCATAATATAATGCCCTTAAGGAATATTTATGAGCTGAATCCAAATAGGCTTTAGCCTGTTCAACAGTATTACCAACTCTTTCTGAAAGCCCGAGATAACCCCATCCGGCATTATTATTTACTCTGCAACTGTAAGGCACTACGCCAACATCATGAATGAATAAGGTTTGATCATCTTTCCATTGGGTATTGCGCATTATCGTCTCCCCAAGACAAACGATTCCAATTACAGATACTGACCCAAACACGATAATCTTCTTCATTTCCATAGGGACCTTAGCCGAAAGTTTAACAATATAATATGCCAAAATAATTACCAACCCTAAGGATGAATGGAATACCAGACGCTCACCCATTGTTGCCCCAATATCAATTACAAAGTTCGATATCATGAAAATATTGAACAGGAAGAAGAGAATAGCAAAGGCTAACACATGCTTTTTCCGGAAGAGAATGACGCCCCAAACAATTATTGCGAGATAGATCATTATGGAAAGTATAACCGTAATATCTGTAAATTCGTGATACTTGATCTGGTAGTAAGAATAGTCGGATGAAAGTGGATAAGGGAAAAATAATAATCCTAAGTATTTGCCCATAACAAACCACTCTGTAGCCCTTATCTGGGTGTGGGTTGCATACAGGTATGGGTTGGATAAAATATCGGTTGACCCTACCACTGTATTATTGAAGCCCACAGCATTCAAACGTAAAAGAATGTATATAAACACTACTGCAAAATAAGGGAAGCTGGCCAGCAATGCTTCTGCAGGTTTCTTTTTCTCGATAGAATAAAATAAAAACGGGATGAAGAAAACCATAGTCAATGCATATTCTTTAGAGAGAAGTGCCAGCAACAAAAACAAACCTGCCAATAAGCGTTGCTTACTTTTTTTCTCTCTCAGATACTTCAAACTATAAATAAAAGTGAGCATGATAAACCCTATGGAAAGTATTTCATCAAGACTTTTTATGTTGGCAACAACCTCTGTATGCAAAGGGTGTATGGCAAATAAAACAGTTGCCAGAAAAGCCATATCGCCTCCACCGGGAATTTTAGCCAGTAGAAACTTATCGAGAAAATAAAAGATGGCTATCAGGCAAAACATGTACGCAACAATATTTACCAGATGCATTATATGCGCCAGTATAAAGGTTGGCTCAGTTTTCGAATCTTTGCTATCAGGTTTGGCATCAAGCCAGCCGAACATGGTTTTTTCAATAGCAAAAACCACTTCCGATAATGGCCTGTACCTGCCGCCTTTAAGCTGTTGGGCAGGGTCTCCGCCCATATCTTTATAATAACTGTAGTACGAATCAGTAGTCAATATTTTCGGAATGCCCGCTATTCCCATTTGAACATAAGAGTTACGTTCTATAGCAATATTATCATCCAGTGCATACCTGCTGGTGAATGAGTTGATATAAAATACAAGCCCGATCAAAGCTAGTATCTGACATTTCATTTTGAATGTGAACGGGAAAATAGTTGGTTGCTTTGCAACCGGTGCAGGTTTTACTATTTGCTTTTTACCTGGTGCTGCCACGTTAGTTATCTTTCTTTTTCACCGTTATAGAACCCAATCCTTTCTTTGCTTCGGCATGTTTCGGGTCAAGTTTCAACGTCTGATTCCAATCAATATAAGCAGAATCCAATATGCCCATTGTAAAATAAACCCCACCTAAATTATACCATATCTCAGCATCATTCGGACTTATCCGAAGGCCTTTTTTCATTTCATTTATGGCACCCCTGTAGTTATGTTGCTTCTGGCCCATGTCGGCCCCTATTGTAAGGTATTGCCGACCTAAAATGAAGAAGTAATTCGCCAAGTCGGGATAATTGGGGTAAGCATTTCTAACTTCTTTCCAGTAGACTTCAGCACTGTCGGGCATTTGCAATTGATAATATGCATCACCCATATTCACATAGCTACTAACATACGCACTTCGCTTATGCAGAAAAATTGACTTACGCAGCAAGCGGATAGATGAATCGAGCATGGCTCTTTTGTTAGCCATATTTTTGCAGGTATCTGCCAATTCAATATAACGGGCACCTGCATTGCCATTCAACATGATGCTGTTAGGACCCGTTTTCACGTCGTGAATGAATAATGTTACATCGCTTTTCCATTGCAGGTTCCTGGCCATGGTCTGATATCCGAAAACAATTACTAATGCACCAGTCAAACCAAATACCAACGACCGTTGTTTTTGAATATCCCATTTCTTTACCAGTTCAAATAATCCATACGAAACTAATACAACAAAACCCAATGATGAATGGAATATCAAACGTTCGCCCATAGTTGCGCCAATGTCCATTACAAGGTTGGAAACTATAAGCAAGTTGAACAGATAAAAGAAAACCGGTATTGAAAGTACATTCTTTTTTATTAAAAGTCGTATTCCAAAAACAACAATTCCAATGTAAAGAAGAATAGTAAAAATAACGGGCAAACTAAAAAGATCTTTGTAAGGTATTTGGGCATAACTATAATCGCTTACAAGCGGATAAGGGAAAATAAGCAGCCACAAATATTTCAGAAGTACAAAATATTCAGTCCCTATTTTTTGAGTCTTGGTAGCCAGCAAGTACGGGTTATCCAATATTTCGTTGGTATAAATGTGGCCATTAAAGCCTACGGCATGCCCCCGTAAAAGGAAGTAAACAAAAAACACAGGAACATAAGGTGCAAAATCAATGATAGCTTCGGAAACAGATTTCTTCCGTATCAAATAAAAACACATTGGAAGTATCACTATTAAAATCACTGCATACTCCTTAGCAAGAAGAGCCATGAAGCATGACACTAACGCTATAATAAGGTCTTTTGGTTTCTTGAAATCGATGTAGCGAAGACTGAAAATAAAGGTAAGACAAATGAAAAGTATAGACAAGATTTCATCCAGACTTTTTACATTAGCAACCACTTCCGTATGGATAGGATGTATCGCAAAGAGTACCGAAGCAAAGAAGGCCATATCTTCCCCATAACGGAATTTGAAGAGCAAGTACTTACTGAGAAAGTAAAATATTGCCAGCACGGCCGCCACAAAGAACAGCACACTTATCATGTGTCTTTCCAACGGTATAGGATTGTCTTTCGATTCTCCGAAAATGGCATGTTCTATAGCGAAAATAACTTCTGACAGTGGGCGGTAACGTCCACCGGACAATTGCTGACCAGCATTCATTTCTTTATAGTAACTATCGTAGGCATCAGTGGTCATTATCTTTCCAATGCCACTGAACCCTTGCTGAACATAGCGGTTCTTTTCAATTACAATTCCATCATCCAGACAATAGGTATTACCAAGTGTATCGGCATAAATAACAAAACTCAGCAATGCAAGAATGATGAGTTTGGTTTTAAAATTAAACGGGAATACGGGAGTTACCGGCGGAAGTGCCGGCGCCTGTGCACCTTTAGGTTTTATTATAGCCCTTTGTACAGGTTTCTTATTCGCCATTATTGGTAAACAAGTTTAAACTGCAGCCTCTTCACTGTGCCGCGGTAGTTCTTGCGGATGTTCTTATCGAGCATTGCAATATCCTTATACTGCTGAAACATTTCTATCAATATCATATCGAAAGCGGAACTTTCCACAAAGTTAATTTCTGTTTCGAAACCACAAACACCCAGTGCACCTGTGTGCTGCAAAAAGCGGCGGATGTTCTTCTCTTCGGTATTCAGGGTCTTGCAACTTCCAAAGTGGATGATCTTATCGTGGCAACTGTCCTGTAGAATATCGGCCAGTTCATCGAGCGTTACAAACTCTTTACCCACTTGTATGCTTTCCGGTTGCCCGTGAAATGCAAAGTAACAAATGGAGTAATCTTTGTACTTTTTCTGTTGCCACAGTGAAAGGTAATACTCCAGGTTTTCGCGGGTACCGCACTGCTTATAAATGTAGTTTATCTTACAATTCTGTTCAAGGAAATTAAGGGCTGCCCGCACGCTCGAATTATCGCGCAGGTCTTTTTGCCAGTCCCCTTCTAAACAAAAAACATATTTCCTATAATATTGTGCTAAACTCATATCCTGATTCTGTGTGAGCAGCAAAAATAGAAAAATAGGGGTAAAACCAGATGTTAATAAGACGTAAGGGCGAAAATTTGGCAAATCCTGCTTACCTTATACAAAACCCTACCGAATGGAGTTTTAGACCTAAAATCGCACAAAATTCATGCTTTTTAGCTAAAACCCCTCCGGTTTTTGATATTTTACTTTGGATTATAGCCCTTTTGGCTTCTCAACCATTTTCGTTCCTGCGGTTTTATGAGCCTGACTTCTTTTAAACCTATTGCTGGTTGCCATGCGTAAGTCGTTGTTTTTGCTCATTTCAATTAAGCCGCCTTGTGCTATTTGCGAACTGGAGCTTGAAAACTCATATATGTTTTCCATAGTTCCGTTTGTGGTGTTGTATTTGAATACCACCCCTGCCTCGTTAACTGCGCCACCGGCTTTGGTTACGCCATATATATTGCCATCGGTAGCAATTGAAAGGTTGCCCATTGGATGAGCTCCGTTAGTATCGTTAAAGTTGGTTACCACCCATATCTTTCCTGCATCATTAATGCGGAAGAGGGTTCCCAGTTGCGAAGTTCCACCCTCGTTAGCGGTTCCATACAAATACCCATCCGAGGCACGGAAAAGGCTACCCAGTGGCTTGGTTCCGGTTTCAGGGCTTAAACTATTGAGCAAGGTATATTTACCCGAGGCTGTGCAGCAAAACACGGCACCTCCGTCGTTAGCTCCGCCTATGGCTGTAAGTCCGTATAGTAAGGTATCATCTATAATGGTTATGTTGCCCGAAGGTTGCGAACCATCACCTCCTGAGAAGCTATGCAATACTGTATACTGGCCCGATGCAGTTAATTTGAAGATAACCCCATTGCCGAACTCGCCACCCAGGCGGGTCATACCATATAAGTTTCCATCTTTATCTTGCTCAAGGCTGCCTTGCGGGAAAGCTCCGTTCGCCGAGTTAAAGCTGGCAAGGGTTGTAACCTGTCCGTCGGTTGTACATTTGAATATTGTACCTACATCATCCGTTCCTCCTGTGTTGGTCATTCCGTAAAGGTCGCCGGTAATGCCAATGATAAGGCTTCCAGTAGGCCCTGCCCCTATCTTCGATGAAAAATCGACCAGCTTAACCAGCCCGTCGCTCAATCCGTTGAACTTAAAAAGTGTGCCCATATCGTTGGCCCCGCAACGTGCGGTAACTCCATAAAGGCTGCCATCGCCATCCTGGACAAGGCTACCTTTGGGGGTGCATCCGTTGCCTCCATCATTGAAGTTATACATGGTAGAAATGCTGCCTTCGGTGCTGATGGTAAATATAGTGCCGCGTTTGTTGTAACCACTTTCGGGCGATAAGCCTATAAGGGTTAATTGGGCATTGATTTGAGTAGATAGTGCCAGTGCTAGTACGAGTAACTTTTTCATAACGTTCAGGGTGAAAGTGAGTGTTTTGGTTTGTGTTGTCGGCAAAGGCTTTTGTCCTTTGCTTTCGGACATTTATTACGGCCTGCCCCTGAAACCGTTACAGATAGTTATACACATACCATGTTGCTTCCGCAATAACCCTGTTAACAGGGCTTTCAGCGCACTACTTATACCCTATACTGAAATTGGACGTATCTTGCTGATTATGTGGATACATAAGATATGAACATACCACCTTCCTTAGGGAAATAGACCCACTTTGCAGGATAACAGGCATGGTTTATTAACCGACTGTGATTTTTAGCCTGCCGTTTGCAACCCACCCAAAATTCACGACCGAATTAACCGGAAAATGAAGCCGGAAATGGAGAAATATAGGACGAAAAATGCCGGAAAAATGCCGGAAAATAACAATGAAATATCAATGAAAATAACAGTAGAATAACAATAGATATCAATGAAAATAACAATAAAATAACAATGGAATAACAAGGAGGTGAAAACTGCAAAACACTGATTTTATACGCATTATGCAAATACTCATTGTTAACTAAAAAAATTAACAAGCAAAAAATTGACGGAAATATTTCTAAAATTACCGGATGAAATGTTGCTTTGCTTTTCATGATGTAAAGTTACTACTGCAAATATCACTTTCCTAGAAAAACTGAAATCCGGCATATAGCTATTTATGAACATTGGTTGTTGCCGGATTGGCAAATAATGATACTACCTATTTCGCCAATAATTTTCATTTATTAAAACGAATATACCGATTTTTGAAACATGGAAAATGCATTATATGTCAGTAAAATTCATTTTTTTAAGTGTAAAATAAGACCCTCTAATTACTGAAATTCAACCTATAAAGTCATGTCAGTATTTTAGGGGTACTGACATATAATTTAAGAAATTATTTTATATCTGATATTAATAATATAAAT
>CAIPDV010000070.1 GCA_903863935.1 uncultured Bacteroidota bacterium | reverse complement strand
GAACTCTACACTTCACAGGAAAATAGTCTTAAACACCCTGAAAATTTCTACTATTGTAGATAGAACTCTACACTTCACAGGAAAATAGTCTTAAACACCCTGAAAATTTCTACTATTGTAGATATGGCCTTTGCGCTCTGCTGACTTCCGGTCTTAAACACCCTGAAAATTTCTACTATTGTAGATAGTTATGCCGATTTGAGTTCAATAAAGTCTTAAACACCCTGAAAATTTCTACTATTGTAGATAAAAATGGAACTAACACCCGAAACAACAGTCTTAAACACCCTGAAAATTTCTACTATTGTAGATTACTTGACCCGCTAACAATTGATTTAAATTCTGCCCAAACTAAACTTTGTACAATTGGATCTTCCGCATTTCCTTTAAAATTTCTCCATTCAGTATTAAAAAAATGTCCTAAAAATTTAAAAATAAAATCCCAAAAGACCCTGCTGGGATTGGTCCAAAGAGATTCTTCCATGCTCTCACTAAAAAAATATTTGGAGATTCTTAAAATTGCTACATTTGAAGTGTTGCTTTTAAGGATATGTTTGCAAGAAAAGATTTCAATGCTCTGCCCTTTGTAGAAAGGAATAAACTGGTATTTACAGAAGGGAAATACATTGATGTATTCCATGAAAATAAATTGCAGAAGGGGTTTTTCTATAAGATGGGAGAGTTGAAAATTGATGTTATATATGACAAGGTGCATAACAAGTTATTGGACATTATCGCCTGGGAAAACGAAAATGACCGAATAGAATTTTTAAAAATGCCGGTTGAGGATGGATATGTTGAGTGAGGCGGGAGGTAAGAAAAATGAACCGTATAACAAAGTTAGAAATATGGACAACTTTATGGACAGAATTAACTAAAACCCGTGGCTTTCTGGTTGGACACAGAATATGAAGTACCTTTTAAACCATAATAGAATCAACACTTTCAAAAACTGGTTGGTTTTTTGTTGGAAACCTGAAACGTCCCGTCCGGACCGCAAACAATAAGAATAAAAATCCCTCAGGCATTGAGGGTTTTTTTGTTTGGCAAATCCTAGGTCCTTTTAAATATCTTAGCTTTGTAAAGCATGCAAGTGAAAAACAGAACATATTCAGGCGGTTTCGCACTGATTTTTCTATTGCTTTTAGCAGTGTCGTTTATCCCGTACATTCTATTGAGTTTTTATTCGCATCCGGTTGCCGATGATTACACGTATGGTGCTGATTTTCCATTTTGGAATACACAACTACAGTTATTTCAACATTGGAATGGTCGGTATACCGCTAATTTTTTAATCATGTCTAATCCAATTATTTCCAATTGGATCATAGGTTATCGTTTAGCTTCAGTAATTTTAATAATTTTAATTCCGTTATCCATATTATTTCTGGTTCAATCCTTGATTGGTAAAGCTTTTTCATTTCAGCAAAAAAGCATTGCCGCAATAATCATTACTTTTTTAATTTTAGGTCTGTTACCTTCCTTGGCAGAAGGAATTTATTGGTATCCTGGGGCCATGACATATATTCTGGGTTGCATTTTTGCATTGTGCTATGTTGGGTTAATTATCAGGTATTACGACAAGTCCTTTTTCTTAAATCGTTCTTTTCATATTGTATTATGTATCCTGTTTCTTGGCCTTTCTATCGGATTCAACGAAGTGCAAATGCTCATTTTTGTAATAGCTCATTTTGTAATGTGGTTAACTATTGGTAAGGAAAACAGGTTTAATTCTTTCACATTCATATTATTTATCGGATGTATAGTTTTTTCTTCCGTAATGTTTTTTGCTCCAGGTAATTATTTCCGGGGCGAATATTTTCCGCATAACCATAACTTAATTAATTCCTTTTTGATGACGGCTTTACAAACGGTTCGTTTCTTTTTTGCCTGGATTTCTTTTGCTCCTTTATGGATTGCCAGTATATTGTATTGTACTATCATTACCAAGTTAAACACACATGTTCCTTTATTAAATAAACTAGGTCAAATAAAGCCATGGATAGCATTTTCTGCATTATGGGTAATTTTGTTCCTCTGCATTTTTCCACCCTATTGGAGTACCGGAATCCTTGGCCAGCACAGAACCTTAAATACTGCCTGTTTTTATTTTATACCCTTTTGGTTTTTATTTGTTCACACTGTAGTTTCAAAGAATAATTTGGCGGATAAAATACAAACTGCCTTAACACCTATAGTACAAGTAGGACTCGGTATTTTGTTGGTTTTAAGCTTATTGTTTTCCGGTAATTCAGGCACGGCTCTTATGGAACTTGCCACAGGCAAAATCTCAGGTTTTAATAGGGAAATGAATAATCGCTATACACAAATCGCATTCGCAAAAGAAAAGGGAATAAAGAAGGTAACATTTGCTCCGCTTCAAAATAAGCCTGCTAGCCTTTTTGTGCTGGATATTCAGCCTGGCTGCAATCACTGGATAAACCAGCAGCAAGCACATTTTTACGGCCTTGAAAAAATTTATGGAGATACAACAGTTTCCGTGAACAGTCTTCGTTAAAGACTATTTCATTTTAACCCGTTTTACCATATATGGTAAAAGCACTTGCCGGAAACCTTCTTTAATATCGGCCTCAACAAGATCGATACGGTATTGGCGGCAGCGTAGTTTTAGTTCTTTGCGATACGCATTCATAGAATTGACATAAGTTTCACGAACTTCCGATGGATGTATTTTAACCTCTTCTCCGCTTTCCATATCAATAAAGCGATAGGGGCGATTTTCAAAATCAAAATCTTCCTCGGTCTCTTTTTCAGTTACATGAAATAAAATTACTTCGTGCATGTTATGCCTCAAATGCTGCAAAGCCGAAAATATTTCTTTTTCTTTTCCAACTCTTGAGTCAAACATATCACTGAATATAATTACCAGCGAACGCCTGTGAATATTATCTGCAACATGGTGCAGCGCCTCCACTGTAGAGGTTCTTGATTTATCTTCGGGTGAATATTTTATCATCAGTTCCTCCAATTCTGAATACAATAATTTCTTATGCATATTCGTTGACTTGGCCGGAGTATGAACATCTATACCATCTGAAAATATGGTTAGCCCTACCGCATCCCTTTGTCTACGCAGTAATTCAATTAATGCTGCAGCACATTGAATGGAGAAAGTTATTTTATTTAAACCATGCTCGGGAAAGTACATGGAAGAAGAAGCGTCGATAACAATTTGGCAACGCAAATTGGTTTCCTCCTCATACCGTTTGGTATAAAGCCGTTCTGTTTTGCCATACATTTTCCAGTCGATATGACGTGTTGATTCACCTGAATTGTAAGTGCGGTGTTCAGCAAATTCAACGGAAAATCCGTGAAAAGGGCTTTTATGTAAACCAGTAATAAAGCCTTCTACAACTTGTTTGGCAAGTAACTCGAGAAGAGAAATATCTTTAAAGTCTTCCGGTTTAAGTTGTACAGGCATTTTGCAATTAAAAATTACGAATTAAAAATTACGTTTTTAATTCGTAATTGGTTTATAGCTGGCTTTTTAATTTACCTTCAAGCACAGATTTAGGCACAGCCCCTACTTGCTTGTCTACTATTTTTCCTCCTTTAAAGAAAAGTATTGTTGGAATATTGCGGATACCAAATTCCATAGAGACTTCAGGGTTGTTATCCACATCCACTTTGCCAACCACGGCTTTACCTTCATATTCTTTTGAAATTTCTTCTACAAATGGGCCTACCATGCGGCACGGGCCACACCATTCAGCCCAAAAATCGAGCATTACAGGTTTATCAGAATTAAGAACGAGTTCTTTAAAGTTTGAATCGGTTATTTCAATTGCCATAGTTTTAAGTATTAGAATACAAAGTTATTAAAAAGAGACTTCATATAATATTAAGAAACATCAAATGAAGCAGAAGATTTGAACTACTAATGTTCACAAATTAATAGACGATTTTTGAACACCATTTACTTTATCAGAACATATAACGGTACTTCCTGCGTTTGAATGAATTATCGGAACTGTTACCGTTGGAGCCCGCTTTTCCGCCAATCTTATCAAAACTGTAAATGAGTGTTATTTCATGTGAGCCGGAAGTAAAATGGTTTATCTGGCTTGTTACATAATCATAGGAGTAGCAAACCTGCAGGCTATTGTGAGATATTATTCCTACTTCAAGCGCAACAGCATCATTAAGCCTAAGGGATAAACCAACAATAAAATTCTGCTGGATATAGCATCTTACCTCATAAGACAAAAAAATGGGAGGTCCTACCATATAGTTAAGTAATAAACTGTTTTGCCAGGTTATGTTTTCGTTAGCTCCGTAAATATAGCCCAAATAGGCATAAAAATGGGTTAAAAGCTGCAGTGCTCCTGCTTGTGAAGTGTCTCCCGGAAACCCGTATTTTTTATAGAAATTTTCTGAAGATGCAATGAAGTTTGAACCACTGATTCCAAATCTCCACTTTTCATTATATAAATAAAGTCCAAAACTTGCGTCAGGAGCCCAGGCTGATGCTGTTATTGCGCGGTCAATTGCCGGGTCAAGGGTTTGATTGGTTGTAATTTTTGTTCCATCCACAGAATAATTTACCATAGCAAAACTTAGGCCTGCAGATAGAGTCAGGTCAGTAAAATGAATTTGCCCGGCTGCGCAAATAGAATAATTTGATCTTTTGGTAAAGCCGGTAACATCCTGGTAAATATAGGCTCCTAAGCCGAATTTATTCTTCACTGAATAATTCATGCTGAAAGTTTCGGTAACCGGTGCATCCGGAAAACCTACCCATTGATTACGATAGGAAAGTCGAATATCAAATGTCTTTTTTGTACCTGCAATGGCAGGGTTGTAAAGTAATTCATTGGCTACAAACTGAGTGTTGAATGGCAATTGCTGGGCATCCGATAAGAATCCGAGAAACAGCAGAAAAGAAAATAGAATCGCTTTTCTGTTGCTCATTCTACTCGTATAATGGTTACCGAACCACGGTATACTTTCCCTGTATTCGTATTAAGTACATAATAATAGGTAGCAGCCGGTAAATCTACATCCTGGCATTTTCCTTCCCAGTTGTTTACGTATTTATGGGTATAGTAAACCTGCTTCCCGTACCTGTTATAGATGTATAGATCGTTGTTAGGATATAACCATATATTTCCAATATACCAGGTATCATTTATTCCATCTCCATTCGGAGTAAATGTGTTATAGAATACAAGGTCGGTGTCGGATTTAACAATAACTTCCACCGAATCGTAACTGGCACAACCATTGCCATCATACCCTGCAACGTAATAGGTATAGGTTTGTTCTATTTCCACTTCAGGGGTTGCAGTATTTGAATAGTACATAAGGTATACAGGCCACCACTGGTAGCGATATGCCCCACTTGCATTCAAATTGGTATTATGTCCCTGCGTGAGGTAAACAGGGGATGTAGTTGAAAGAGGAGGTCCATACGGGGTTAATGTAACCGTTGGAGCACTTGAGCACCCAGTTAACGGGTCTGTTACGTTCATAGTGTAAGTAATGGCACTTGTGGGCCTGGAGTAGGGTTGTGGGCAATTGGCACAGGTAAGCGAATCTCCCGTTATCCAACTATACGTAAATGATTTAGGGTTTAATGGACTACCTAACTGAATTGATTTTCCGCCGCAAATACTTTGACTTGCTCCTGCTGAAACATAATTGATTGAATCAATATAAATGGTAACTGAGTCAGTTGCTTTGTTGCCCGAAAAATCAGTTACTACTAAATAGAATTTTTCAACCGATGCCAATATGGAAACTTGGGGATTTGCCAGCGTATTGTTATTCATATTTGCCGATGGGGTCCATGCGTATGTATAGGGGGCAACTCCGCCTGTTGCAGTTGGGGCACTTCCCAGCGTTACACTATCTCCCGGATGGCATACCGTTTGGCTGTTTCCGGCGTAAATTATTAAGGTGGAAGTTGGACCATTCTGCGCTATTAATGCGTTACCCGTTAGTAAGACAGGCAAACAGGTACTAAATAAAATTAACGACAGAGTACAATAAAACTTCATTTCAGCCAAGTTACGGATGAAAGCAAATTTAAGTAACCCCAAAATGAGTTGAGGTGATTTAAAGCAGTATTTATGAACAGTATAGGGGGGACTATCTTTTGTGCAACTTTTCGTCAGAAACGGTCAGTTTCTTGCGGCCTCTCCTTCTCCTGGCGGATAGTACCCTTCTGCCATTGGCAGTTGACATTCTTTCACGGAAGCCGTGTTTGTTGCGTCTTTTACGGGTGGATGGCTGGTACGTTCTCTTCATGATTCTTTAAATGGAGGCGCAAAGATAATTTCTTTTTCAATACAAACACGAAAAAGTTAAATTGTGAAAGTTAAAAGGTGAAAGTTGGGCCAGGATCCGTACATTTAAGTTGAGTATCACAATGTTGATTTTTTACTTTCAACTTTTTACTTTTTACCTTTAACTTATCCTGTAGTGGCTGTTTAATCCTACCTTTGCACCTCTTTTTTTAAGATAAACTTATGGCAAAAGGGCAGGAAACGCCTCCCGACAATGATAGTCGGGACAAAACTAACGAATCAGATCAGAAAAATAAGCGGATTTCAAAGGAATCGTTTAAGCGGGCTATAAGGGTATTGAAATTTTTTAAGCCTTACAGAACAAGATATATAGTTGGTTTTGGCTTTTTGGTGCTTACCAGTGTTACTACCCTGGCTTTTCCCTGGTTACTTGGTAAATTGGTTGATGCCGGAACCAATAAGAATTTTCAGAACATTAACCTTTATGCCTATTTATTATTTGGGTTGTTCTTCCTGCAATCCGTATTCTCATATTTCAGAGTTACCATCTTTGTGTATGTAACTGAAAATACCTTGGCATTGATCAGGCAGGCAACCTATTCTCGCCTTGTAAGACTTCATATGGATTTTTTCTCCCAACGCAGAATTGGAGAACTAACCAGTCGCATCACATCGGATGTGACTATGCTGCAAGACCTTTTTACTTCTACTATAGCTGAATTCTTCAGGCAGTTCTTTATGATTATCGGTGGCTTGTTTTTCCTTGCTTATATATCCTTTAAGCTAACCCTCATTATGCTATCCATTGTGCCGGTGGTAGTTATTTCGGCGGTTTTCTTTGGCAGGTACATTAGGAAATTGTCAAGACAAACACAAGACAAGGTGGCTGAATCGAATACCATTGTAGAGGAAACAATGCAGGCAATAGCTACTGTTAAGGCTTTTGCAAATGAGTTTTTTGAATCCCTTCGCCATAAAAAAAGTACCGAAGCAGTCGTAAAACAAGCCATTAAAGGAGGAAAAGCCAGAGCAGCATTTATTGCCTTCATTATTTTTTGCATGTTCGGGGCTATAGTTGGGGTTATTTGGCGGGCTTCCGTTTTAGTAGCCGAAGGGGAATTATCTCCCGGAAAGATGTTCGGCTTTGTATTATATACAGCCTTTATGGGTGCTTCATTTGCCGGAATAGCTGAATTGTATGCAACCCTTCAGCGCGCCGTTGGGGCAACTGAACGATTAATGGATATTTTGGAAGAACCTATTGAAGACATTGCAATAACCCAGCTTGATGCAATTACACAAAGCCAGAAAATAGAAGGTGATGTAGTATTTGATGATGTTCATTTCTTCTATCCTTCCCGCAAGGATTTTAATGTATTGAATGGGATTTCATTCAAAATAAATAAGGGTGAAACCATTGCTATTGTTGGCCCAAGCGGTGCAGGTAAAACAACCATGATGCAATTAATGCTACGTTTTTATGATCCTGTAAGCGGTGAAATCCGTATTGATGGAAAAGGAATTAAAGAATATCCTTTATCCATATTGCGTTCGCAGATGGCATTGGTACCACAGGATGTTCTTCTTTTTGGCGGTACTATCAAGGAAAACATATTATATGGTAAACATCTGGCAACTGATGAAGAAGTAATGGAAGCCGCACGCAAAGCTAATGCACACGATTTTATTATGAGTTTCCCACAACAATATGAAACACTTGTAGGGGAGAGGGGGATTTCACTTTCGGGCGGACAAAGGCAGCGTATTGCTATTGCCAGGGCGGTTCTCAGGAATCCGGCCATTCTTATTTTAGATGAGGCTACAAGTTCTCTCGATTCTGAGTCGGAACGTCTGGTGCAAGAGGCATTGGATAAGCTTATGGAAGGCAGAACATCTTTTGTAATTGCTCACAGGTTATCCACTATCCGCAAAGCGGATACTATTTTAGTATTGGAAAAAGGTGTTTTGAAAGAAATAGGTAATCACGATCAATTGATGCAAATTCCGGATGGATTATACCGCAGCCTGAGCAAGCTTCAGTTTGAGTTAAGCTAAATATTTATTCCGGGATTTAAGAGAAAACTTCAGGGCGGATTTAATTTGAACCTCTGCCACCGGAAATTCCTGCCAAATTGTCGTAGGTCTTGATTTCTCTTTTATTCATACCTTCTTCTGCCTTAGCTACACATTGTTTAAAATGATTATAGCTATTAACCTGATTATAGACTTTTTGTGAATACCCACCAAAATACCAGCTACCTCCTGCTATAAGCAGAAGGTAGACTAATATAATAACTGAAGGGTTTATTTTCATTAACAAAGGTTTTAACCAGGCAAAAACAAAGTTTTATTCCTTTTTATCTTTCTTATCGTTTGAGCTTTGTTGTTTTGCAGGAGGGCTTTGTTTAACAGGTTTTTGTTGCTGTTTTTGTTGTTGTCTCTGTTGTTGAGCAGGAGCAGCATGTTGTTGTACAGGTTGTTTTTGTTGTTGCACAGGTTGTCTTTGTTGCACAGGAGGCTGCTGTTGTACAGAAGGCCTTTGCTGCTGTTGTTGCTGTTGAACCGGTGGCTGCTGTTGTTGCACAGGAGGTCTTTGTTGCTGCTGTTGTTGCTGTTGAACCTGAGGCTGCTGTTGTTGTACAGGAGGCCTTTGTTGCTGCTGTTGTTGCTGTTGCACAGGAGGCTGCTGTTGTTGCACAGGAGGCCTTTGCTGCTGCTGTTGTTGCTGTTGAACCGGTGGCTGCTGTTGTTGCACAGGAGGTCTTTGCTGCTGCTGTTGTTGCTGTTGAACCTGAGGCTGCTGTTGTTGTACAGGAGGCCTTTGTTGCTGCTGCTGCTGTTGTTGAACCGGAGGCTGTTGTTGTTGCACCGGAGGTCTTTGTTGCTGCTGCTGTTGATTATTCTGGGTTGTGTTTGGCCTTTGTATGTTTTCCTGCTTAAAAGGTTGAACCCTTGCTTGGTTAGGTTGAGTAAGAACAGGGCGTTGAGTAATTGGTGCAACTTGGTTTCTCTGAACTACCGTTGGCGGAGCAGGTCTTTGGGCCTGGGCATCTGCAGGTGGCTGCTGAACCGTTGGCCTGAATATTCTAACCTGGTTGCCTTCCACGCCACCTCTTTCAGGAGATTGTGCCTGAACCAGATTAACAGGCCTTACAGGTGCACCTGTATATCTTTCCACTTCATTTCTTTGTGGTCCGGCATAATAAGTGCGGTGCTCATTGTTATCGTAATAGGTATTGCTTACAACCCTTGAGTTATTGTAATAGGTCGTATATTGATTTCTTGGTTCGTAATAGGTTTGAACGTTATTATAGGTTATATAATTTGATCTTACAAACACATATCTTTCAGGAGGACAGCTATAGGAAGCATAACCACCTTCTACATAAGTTGGTCCAAGAGGGCACCATCCATAGTAACCGGGGCTGCTTCTCCAGCTAACCCAGGCAGGAGCCCATTCGTAACCGGGTATCCAGTACCATCCAAAAGCACCGTCGAATGCCCATCTTCCATAGTGGAATGCACACCATCCCCAGTTATAATCGGAAACCCAGGTCCAGCCACAATCAGCTAAAACCCAATGTCCGCATGATCCATAAGGTTGGAAATCAGCTCCGGCTGATGGTATCCAAACATACCCATATTCAGGTGTAGTGATCCATTGTCCGTAAGGGCTTAATTCATTATAAAACGTTTGGTAGCTTACTGTAACAACCGGCTCGGGAGCTGGTGCAGTTTGTTCTACATAAGTAGTTTGCTGAGGTGGCGGTGTCTGCTGCACATATGTAGTTTGTTGCGGTGGCGGAGCCTGTTGCTCATATGTTTGTTGTTGCGGAGGAGGTGGTGGGGGCGGAGCCTGGGTATATACTTCTTGTCTTGGTGGCGGACCTTCCACATAGGCAGGTCCATAACAAGATTGAGCTATCATTGATATTCCGGCAGTTAATGCGAATAATTTCAGGGAGTTTGTTTTCATAGTTTTTGTATTACGGACCAAAAGTAAATATTATTAATGAATAATTTATGAAGATAAGTAACCAACCATAAAGATCACCACTTCTAATGAGGTTTAATTAATGTATAACTTTGCATACTATATGAACCACGAAGTAAAACATCTTCCGGAAGCTAGCCAGTTTGTGTTGGATTTAGGCGACAAATCGGCGCATGCTGATTATCATTTATCTGGAAATATAATGACTATTATTCATGTGTATACACCGCCGGAATATCGTGGGCATGGTATTGCTGCAGAGGTTACCAAATTTGCGTTGGATTATTGCCGTGATAACAAGTTGAAGGTTATTCCAAAGTGCCCTTATGCGCGAGATTATATTGACAGGCACAAGGAGTATGAATCTCTACAGGCCAGATAGAATAAAGTCTTCGCGGTAAAGCACCATAAAACGCTGGTCGAAATAAGTATCCCCTTCTTTAAAGTGATTTTTATGGACTCCGTATTCCCTAAAACCTAGCTTTTCATAAATTTTATTAGCACTTATGTTGGTAGAAACAACACCCAAGGTTAATTGTTCAATTCCTTCCAGTTTAAAGGCTTCTTCAGCCATAGCGCGAAGCAAATTAAAGCCAATGCCTTTGTTTGCATATTCGGGTTTTACGTGCATCTGAATGATCAATCCTATATGCCTGTTTTTTCTTTTTAACTCCCGGAAAAAGCCACAAATACCTATCAATTTTTCATTGTCGAATGCCCCAATAATAAATTTGTCCGGTGATTGCTGTTCAATAAACTCTTCATAGCCAAGTTTAGGTTTTTCGTTTTCCTCTTCAAAATCCGAACCAAAATTCAGCGGGTAATTTTTCAGGCATTCGAGCCGGATGGCCCTGTATTCTTTGGTATCAACTTTAGTAAGCCTCCTGTAAATGATATTCATTTCTAATCCCGATTATTTTCATTTTTATACTTCAAAGGTACATGAAAAGTCAAAATCTGCCGGCAGTTTCTATTTTTATGCGAGAGGAATCAGGTTGTGTTTTTTCTTTATTCCCCGCATAATAAAATATACGGAGATACTGATGGCAGAAGCAAAAAAGCACCATACCGATACGGTGTAATGTTGGTAGAAAATAACCGTTATAAGACACGAAAGAAATATTGCCACACCTAAAATCCACATTTTTTTAATGCTTGTAAAGAAAGGTGAAATAATTATTGCAATAATATAAAATGCAGGTTCAATGTATTTAAGAATACTCACCGGTTCTTTCAGTTCGTAATAAATATGATGACCTGTAATTACCGATTGAACCGGATATGTGAGTACCGCATAAACCTGATAGAGAGCTTCTGTCAATCCTATGGCAACAAAAAGCATTTGTATTTTATACCTTCTGCCTTTATTTTCGACCATTACCATGGCAAGGGGTACCCATATGGGCCACACTAATTGAGAGAAGATTATAAACCCATACGTGGCATACAAATTCAACGTGGCGTTAAATGGTACTGCAAAAGAAACCCAGACCAAACCTTCAATAAATTGCTGAGCCGCAAAAAATAACGGAATACATGCAAACACAATTTGCGACTTGTGCGTTACTTGCTTAATGGATACTATACCTATGGCGGTAAGCACAACACTTGCGCTAAAACTGGCAGTGGCTGAAAAACACATAGGCTTTAAAGTATATGGGAATTATTAGAATTCCACAAAGTACACTTTAAAGCGAGAACACTATATAGTAGTACGTTAATTCAGTTTTACCCAGAATAGTGTTGTAGAACTATTTCGAATAGGTTTGTGGGTGTTGGTATCAGTCACATTTAAAAGGACTCCTGCATAACTAATTTTTGATTCAAAACTAAACGTGCTTTTATGGAAAGTAATTTCTTCTTTTATTTCTACCCCTGAAAGATCATTCCCGTCAATCCTGTGTGGGTAGCCTTTCTTAATTCCATGTTCATCCGGATAAATATTGACTATAGTGCAAAGTGTTTTTACGTCCTTCGCAGGAATTGAATCTCCAATTTTATCTTCTCCAATGTATTTATATGCCTGTAATTTCCCGCTTCGGGCAGCAATCAAAACCCATTCAGCAAGTGTTTTATCAAACATTGTTTTTATTACAACAGGATATTTGTCTGATGAAATATAGGGTTTCCCATTCAGTGTGTGCCTTGACAAACTGTCCATTTTTATCCAATGTTCATTATTCATCATTTCGAGGCCATTTCCCGAATCAACAATAGGCATTAATAGTTCATGCCCCCACATAATCTCAGGTTTAAATCCTAAGTGGTCAGTGCCCGAAGAATCATTGATCCTGTCAGAAAACTTTAGGACACCAATGCTAAACAGCAAATCAATAGGTGGTATATTCGTTGCCAGCAGATTAACATCAGTGATATTCGAGATTAATTTTCCGGCTTTTGAATCGAACAACCACTCATGGTTAAATGAAAGAGCTTTGATATTTTGAAAATAACTACCCACAGAAAGAAGTTTTGTATGCTCATTATTCCAAATACTGTCGGGGAACATTTCATGCTTATCCTTTTGGGAGAATTTTGATACAGGACATAAGCCGGATACAGGGTCACCCCAATAAAAAGGATATGTTTTTGAACTTGCTGAATCATAAAACAGTTTCATAAGTTTCTTGAAATCTCCCTTTTCATCACTTACTTTAAAATTATATATTTCACAAAAATCCATTGTGTATCCATCTCTAACCCCTTGCCAATCCAGTTTATCATTGGTTAAACAATACGACAGGTTTGCTTTCCAAACAATATCATCATTGTTTGACGTAGCGGATTCTTGCTTTGCTGGCGGATTGCAGCCAATCAGGATTGTGCAAAAAATACTTGCCGGAATAAACAATTGGTTAATCTTCATGTGGGGTTATTTAAAGGTTAATGAAAATAAATGTAAGGTTTGTAGAGTTTAAAATGAATAATGTTTTAGTTCAGCTTTACCCAGTACAATACATTTGCAGTGTTGTGAATCTCAACGCCTGTATTGTGATTAACCGACATAGTCAGCAAACCTGCATACGTAATCTTCGATTCGAATGTAAAACTCTTTTTGTGAAAAGCTATTTCTTCTTTTAATTCCAACCCATTGAGGGAATATTGGTCTATTTGCATAGTAACAAGAAATGTTTTTCCATGTTCATCCGTAACAGTATCGGTTCTGGCGCCAAACGTTTTCAAATCTTTCAGTGGAATCTGGTCACCAATTTTATCGGTGCCAACACAGTAATAGGCCGGTAATTGCCCGCTGCGGGCTGCCCGCCAAATCCATTCGGCCAGTTTTTTGTTGAAGTCTGTACGTATGGATTGGGTAAATAAAGGAGATGCTTTGGAGGTAACACCATTTACGGCATATTCGAGCAAGCTATCCTTATTATACCAGGAATGGTCAGTTCTTAGATTTGGCCCTTGCCCCGAATCAACAATAGGCATGAGTAAATCGCGACCCCAGGTAATACTGGAGATTAATCCGGGTTGGTCGGTACCTAACGTATCAATAACACGGTTGTAGAATTTAAAACCTGCAATAGATACGAAGGAGGCTCCCCAAGCGGAGTTTTTTTCAAGGAAAGTGGCATCGGTTATGGTTGAATGCAGCACTCCGGCTTTAGCATCGTACAGGAACTCATGATTAAAAGTTATGCCTTTCATTAACTGGAATAAATCACCATTTATAATAGTTGCCTTTGTATGTTTTAAATCCCAAAGGCTGTCACCAAAGAGGGTTTGTTTCTCTTTCGGTAGTAGCAAAACATCGGGTGATAGACATGTTACCGGGTTTACAGCATAAAGCGGATATGTTTTTGACCTGGCAGAATCAAAAAGCAAACGCATGAGATCTTTGAACTTTCCTTTCTCTTCGGTTATTTTAAAATTGTAGGTATTCATGTTCTCCAATTCCAACCCATACTTTAAATCGCCGGCATCTAATATTTCCCTGCTTAGGCAATAGGAAAGATTCGCTTTCCAGACAATATCATCGGTACTCTGTGCCGCTTCTTGCTTTACTGGCGGATTGCAGCCAATAAGCAAAGTGCAAAAAATACCTGCGGGAATGAACAATTGGTTAATCTTCATG
>CAIPDV010000069.1 GCA_903863935.1 uncultured Bacteroidota bacterium | reverse complement strand
GCGAAGCCCGCCGCAACACTCCCCTTTTAATTCTATAAAGCTTGTCATTCCATACGAAGTCAGGAGCCTATTTACCTACCCTGAAAATGAGGTTTTAGAATCTTTCATATTTCAAAATTTGAAGGCATTTTTATATCAACAAAATGCATCCTGTTTTGTTAATAATTAAACCCTGTTTTTGTGACCTGTTTTTGTGCTGTATAACGTGGATTTAGTGTAAATTCGCAAGAAACAGTTAAGCCCCATAATATATGTCAGTAAAAACAACAGAATTAGTTGATTCTGAATTAGAAACAAAAAAAATTATGTCTGAAAAAGAAAATGGTTACGGAGCAGAAAGCATTACCGTATTAGAAGGACTTGAAGCAGTCCGTTTACGCCCTGCCATGTATATTGGCGATACAGGTCTTCGCGGCCTGCATCACCTGGTGTATGAAGTAGTGGATAATTCCATTGACGAAGCCCTTGCGGGATACTGTAAAAACATCGAAGTTTTTATACATACCGATAACTCCATAACGGTAAATGATGATGGCCGGGGTATTCCTACCGGTATCATGAAGAAGGAAAATAAATCGGCATTGGAAATTGTTATGACCGTATTACATGCCGGTGGAAAATTTAATAAAGACACCTATAAAGTATCAGGTGGATTGCATGGCGTGGGTGTATCCTGCGTAAATGCACTCTCCATTCACTTGAAGACCGTTGTTCAACGGGAAGGCCAAATATTCACCCAGGAATACAGCAAAGGCAAACCTTTGTATGACGTTAAAGTAATTGGGAAATCAGACAAAACAGGTACATCACAAACATTTTTACCTGATAATACCATCTTCACCGAATCAGTTTATCATTATGATATACTTACGGCACGTCTGCGGGAATTGGCTTACCTGAACAAAGGGGTTAGGCTTACTATTACCGATGAACGTGAAAAAAATGAAAAAGGGGAATTTATTTCTGATTCATTTTTCTCGGAAGGTGGCTTGAAAGAATTTGTACTTTATTTAGATGAGAACCGTGAAAAATTAATTCCGGAACCTATTTATATGGAATCGGAAAAGAATGGTTTTCCTGTAGAGGTGGCTATGCTTTACAATTCTTCCTACACAGAGAATCTGCACTCTTACGTAAACAATATCAATACCCATGAGGGTGGAACGCACCTTGCAGGTTTCCGCCGTGCGCTTACCCGTACACTAAAAAGTTATGCCGAAAAATCAGGGATGCTTGCCAAAATGAAATTTGAAATTGATGGTGATGATTTTCGCGAAGGATTGACAGCCGTTATTTCTGTGAAGGTTGCCGAGCCGCAGTTTGAAGGACAAACCAAAACCAAACTGGGCAACAAAGAAGTTATTGGTGCTGTAGATACCGTGGTTGGCGAAATGCTCAATAACTTTTTAGAAGAGCATCCGAAAGAAGCTAAAGTAATTGTAGATAAAGTTATACTTGCTGCACAGGCACGCCATGCAGCCCGCAAGGCACGTGAGTTGGTGCAACGTAAAGGTGCACTCACCGGCGGAGGTTTGCCCGGTAAACTCGCTGACTGTTCCGAAAAAGATCCTTTCCAATGTGAGTTGTTTTTGGTCGAAGGAGACTCGGCAGGTGGAACCGCCAAACAAGGCCGTAACCGTAACTTCCAGGCCGTGTTGCCACTCAGGGGTAAAATTCTGAATGTGGAAAAAGCCATGGAATACAAGATCTATGAAAACGAGGAAATAAAAAATATTTACACCGCATTGGGCGTATTTAAAGGCACTGCCGAAGATGACCGCGCACTGAACATTGAAAAACTGCGTTACCATAAAATCGTTATCATGTGCGATGCCGACGTAGATGGTAGCCACATTACCACACTTATCCTTACTTTCTTCTTCCGCTATATGAAGGAGCTGATTGAGAACGGACATATTTATATTGCCACTCCCCCACTCTATTTGGTTAAGAAAGGCAAGGAACAACGCTATGCGTGGACCGAAGAAGAACGTGATGCTGCCATTGCTGAAATAGGCAAGAACGGAAAAGACAATGTAGGCGTACAACGATACAAAGGTTTGGGTGAAATGAATGCCGAACAATTATGGGAAACCACCATTAACCCGGAATCACGCAAGTTGCGTAAGGTGAGCATTGAAAGTGCTGCCGAAGCCGACCGTATCTTCTCCATGCTTATGGGAGATGATGTGGCCCCTCGCCGCGACTTTATTGAAAAGAACGCACGCTATGCAAATATTGATGCATAATTAATTTTTGTTAGGTTCTAAAAGGAAAAAACCCCGGCAAATTTGTCGGGGTTTTTTGTTCTATAGTACCCGTAAAGCAGTCTCTGTCTCTCAATCTCTGCGTTTGGCTTTCCGCTGCTATCCCTCACGCAAATGCCTTTGGGGAACCCATGTGTCCGCCCCATTAATTTTATATCATCATCGTCGGGGCAGACCCATGTGTCTGCCCTATATTCGCAATGGACGTTCACGCATCCGTAACGGATGTTCCCGCATTCGCAATGAATGTTCCCGTATTCGTAACGGATGTTCCCGCATTCGCAATGAATGTTCCCGCATTCGTAACGGATGTTCCCGTATTCGTATTGGATGTTTCATTTTGCGGGCGGACACGTGGGTCCGCCCCTACGATGGCGGTGGATATCATTCGTTGCGCGGGGATTGGTTCCTGATGGTTTGGGTTATCTACAAACAGGGCACCCCGATGGGGTTTAGGCCCGCCCGGATGAACCGTTCGGACGGGCATAACTTAAAAGGCTACTCACCCACTAAGCATAGCTTAGGGTTAAGATTGTTCCGCAATACTACGGAAGTCCCGCCATGACGAACGGCCACTTTTCACCTTTCCCTTTCTACTTTTCCCTCATTCCCGGTCAATGACTTTTTAAAGAATCGCTTTTTTGAGCAGTATCTTTGCAGTATGAAAAGCAATTGGGCATATCTGAAATTAATTCCAGGGATAATTCCCTTCCTTTTAGTGTTGTTATTTATTTTTAATAACAACGAATTTGAATTTAACAAACTAATAATCAACAAACTAAATTTTCGAGTCTGTTGTTATTTCATTGTTATTCCATTGATATTTTGTTGTTATTTCATTGTTATTCCATTGATATTTCATTGTTATTTTCGTTGTTATTTTTGCCAATTTCAAAACGGTTTTTTACCGTTTCAATACATCGTTGTAAAACAAAATCATTTGGTACTTTCCGATTCTCCCTAAAATAAGAAAGGCACCCGCTTTCGCAGATGCCTTTTAATTCATAGGCGTATTGCCTTATTTCTTTTGCAAGTTTATTGCGTCGGCATTAGAGATGTAACGGCCATTGTTAAATGCCATTACACAGGCGTCTTTAATACCACCGGTTTTCATTTGGTCTCTTGCAGCAGTTGCACTGGCAAAGTCCTTATATCCGCCAACCAAATAGTGGCTCAGGCCGGCATTATCTTTAATAATAACTACATCTTTAAATTGGTTGAGTGTACTCATAAAGGCTTGGTCAGGGGCTATAGAGCCAAACACGCCTAACTGTAGTTTGAATACCAATCCGGTTCCAAGTTTATCTACCCATGAGTTGGCTGTAGGGGTAGCAGTTTTAGCTGCTGTAGTGGTTGTTGCGGCACTTGTAGATGGGTGTCCTGCATTAACAGCCACATCCTTTCCATTCTTGGTAGCACGAATAAAGGCATCGGTATAGCCTATAGCGCGCAGTTGGTTGTAGTACTTTAAGGCTTCATTATAATCGGTAAAGTTTCCGGTGGTGTACCTGTACATGCCGCGGTCCACATCCACCGAAGCTCTGTCGTTAATACCTGCAAAGGTTATGCCTTCAGCTAGTTTAACGTATGTAGCCAGCAACTGTATCTTATATATAACAGCATCGCTGCTAGCATTGGTAGTATTAGCAGGAGTAACCTTTGTTGGAACGGTTGTCTTTGGACCTGAATTGTCAGGAATAGCATTAGCCACCTTCCAGTGGAAAGGATCAACCTGGCGTTTACCGAACTTACCGGTACTATCGGTGTACATTTCATACTGATGCTGCAAAGCATATAAAGAGGTATCGAACTTGCCCGGCTGGTTAGGATGTACAGTATCTTTGGCCAGGTAAGGGTCTTTATCAATATCATCGTAACGGTGGGTTTTCGGATGATCCCTGGTAAGATTGAAACGAATGGAAGCGTAGGTCATCACAAACATATCGTTACTTAAACTGCCTTTTAAGGCACCGTTTACCTGAGGTGTCAATCCGTCAATATGGTCAGTAAAGGTAAAGTGTAGGGTAGTTCCCAACATAAAGTCGGCACGGGTTCCAACATGGAACATTAAACCAATACCTAACGGGATGGCAAAGGTTTGCTGCGTGTACTTTCCGGAGCCGTCTAGGTTAAGAGAACGGATGTCGGTTGAGTAGTTATAACTCTGGTACAATACTTTTGCTGAAGCCGCATTTGGTGAGGTTTGGGGAAGACTGCGTAAGCTTCCATCGGTCCAATTGTAATATTGGAATCCATTCTTATCATATATATCAGCACGTGAAAGGAACTCATACGATTCAACACCTGCAATAACATACGGGGTTACCTCCTGTTTAGGAAGGATCTTAAACAACAGGTTAATTCCACCACCTGCAATGGTAGACTGGAAGTTCCAGTTGACGGTTGGAGTTCTGTCAGTAACGGCCAAATTACCATACAAAAAGTAAAGGTTGAATTCTGTTACAGGTGAAAGCTTTTGCGCAATGCCAAGTTCATAGCCAATACGTCCGCTGGCAGGGCTTTGAATAATAGAACTGCCGGTTCCGGTTTTAGCATTTCCGATATAGGAAAGCAGACCGGTACCTAATCTTACTATTGGATGAAGAACCAAAGGCTGGTCTGTAGTATTCTCGTCTTTAGCCTTACTGCTTGACTTAGCAGGTGCTTTTGCCGACGATTTTGAAGACTCCTTTGAAGTTGATTTTGTGGTTGATTTTGTTGAATGACCTTTTTTAGCCTTGGTACTATCTCCGGGAGCAGTAAAACTTGCGGCAGAGACTCCTTTATTTAAAAATAAAGCGAATACCAGAATTTGGAAAAATACTTTACCTAACTTTTGCATAATTTTTTGTTCAAATAAATCTATTTTCGGTTTTTGGATAGGCATAAACGCACCCTGAAAGGAGGCGGATAAGGCAAAAATAATCTATTTTCTCAAATAAACACTACATTTCCCTATAGATTTATAGGATTGTGTGAACATGTTACACACATACGCATTGATAATCAATCGTAAAAGTAACAGTTAAAATTGGATGTTTTAATCCGTATTAAGGCTGTGTTTTGGTCTTTTTTCTGACTTTACCAGTTCTAACGTATCTCTATTGGTACCATTTTTGATGGCTTATCATTAATGCTTCCTGAACCGTTATACGGACTCCGGAATTATAGGAAACCACAAATGGACCAACTATACCTTTATTACGTATCGCTTCTCTTTCATCCCTTACGGTTTTGTAGTCGGAGAAATTACCAACGGTGTATTTGGTAAGGCCTCCGTGAAGTTCCATATTTACCGGATCTTTAATATTTGTTTTTGAAGCGAAATAAGAAACATCTATTGGGTTACGTAATGCCATTATCTGAACCCTATAGTTAAGACCGCCAGGTGAGCTGCCTATACCAGGCGTACTATTAGAACTGGAAGAAGGCTGAAGGCTATTGTTGTTAGTGCCGGACGCTTTATTACCCGCACTTGCAGCTGCTACAGGCTCTTTATTAGCGCCTGTAGCAGACTTCATGGTATCCTGCTTCTGGGTTACCATATTCCCTTTTGAGGGGTCCTCAGGATAACGAGGGGGGGAGGCCTGAACTGAACTTTGTGTTGCATTATTAGCTGCAAGCGCATTATTAGCTGAAACAACGGATGTATTAAAGATAGTAGTTCCCAACGAACATGAAAGTGGTGCACTATTATATATGTAGGAGAAATTACCACTCATAGCATGAGTGCCGGATACCTGTGAACCTGCGAGCAAATGATAGGAAATGGTAATGACAGAATCGGCTGGAATATTCTGCCATACAAACTTGGCAATGTTATCTACAAAAGTGAAGGAAGCTCCTGCTGCATCCATTACCGCAGCAGTGAATCCGGGAGGCAAACTATCTTCCACTTTTGCAAACCCGGTTACATTGGTTTTATGCAGTATAATCGTTACTTTGGCATCTGAATTTGGTGGAACTGCGGCAAACGGGAAACGCCTTACACCAAAAACCCCACCCTGGCAGGTTTTAATACTATCTATTACCCTTGGCCCTTTTGTGTCGGCATCTGTAGTTCCCGTAATATTTATATAAGATGGAAGACAATCCGCTTCCAGTTTTTGATTGTCCATTATATAAAAGAACTTACCTACAAGCGTATCACGTATAGCAGCCGAAGAACCACCAACATCTACACGAAAAGAAATATTAAGGATATTATCCGCAGGAAGAGAATCCCAGGAATATTGAATGGTGCCATTATCGAACATCGTTTTAGCACCCTGATTGTCTATTGCGGTTGCAGAAAAACCTTTGGGTAAGGTTTCAGTGAATTTGGCAATTCCTTTCAAATCGCCTTTGTTAATGGCAACCTGAACAATAAATGAGTTGTTAATAGATGAGGAGTACGGAACCGTTTGACTTACGTTTACACTGACAGGGAAAAATAACCGGCATAAAAAAAGGCCCAACAGGTTATAAAGAACTAGTAAAGATTTTATCATCAGCACAACTTATTTTCACAAAAATAGCCAATGATAAGGCCCTTAAAAATTGATTTCGAAGAAGTAATTAACGTACGAAAGTTGAAAAGTATGGATATTTAATGCCTTTTCAAAACGAATAAAACTGCGCTTTAAATATGCAATGTGAATAAACTAATCTACTGATTTATTATTAATATATCACTAATAACCAGACGTAAGTCCTTATTCAATCAGCGCATGACACACACGCCAAAACCTATTATTAATACTAAGAATGTAGTGAGCAAATATGAATTGGCCTTCCGGGTTTCGCGATTGCCATAATGAACGATTGACATAATGAAATTGAAAAGAGTTTGCATTATCACCAACAACATAGAGGCCTCCATAACATTCGAATGACTGGTTAACATTCTTAATGCTACGGCATAAAACAAAATGAATGCAATATTAAAACCGGCAATCTTACCCAAATCTTCCATTTCAAAGCATTTAGTTTTTACTTTAAATTTGACATACAAACACCAAACCCTATTATCAATACAAGAAAAGTAGTTAGCATAAATGAATTGGCAATGTCACTTTTTTTACTTGCAAAAAAGTATAAAGCAATCAGAATATTTGCGATTACCTGCCCTATCACCAAAATCGTTGAAAGGCCCATTACATTTCCTGGAGATGTAATTAACCTAAGAATAATATCATACCCAAATATGAATGCAATATTATACCCTGCTATTTTGCCAATATTTTTCAAACTTTGGCAGATATCAGGTTTTTATACTTTTCCTGCAATTCTTTCCTGTAAAACATATTCATGGTTTCAAACGGAATGATACGCCCATCTTCATTTACGATGTGAACACAGGATTTTTTTATAGCTCTTACATCAAAATCATAGGCATCCATAAAATTCATTATGATTATGCGGAAAAGATTATCATAGGATAGATCGGGAGCAACAATATCGGGCAGGCAACAAAGTAAATGGTGAAATGTTTCTCCTATCTTATCGGTAGAATTGGCCGTGCTGAACATTTTCATTACATGTTTGTGTAACTCCTGGTCTTGCTCATAAACAATGGTATTTTTAGATGAATTCAGCAACACTTCCGGATCAATTAAATGTGTAAGCGGGGTAACTTCATCATTGTATTTTAGCGCGTAGCCCATTATAAGCGCATCAGGATTACATGGTACCGGAATCAGGTCGGCAGGTTTAAAAATGTTTGTTTGCTCCATTATTTTTTGCCTTACTTCTGTATTTGTTAATCTGCCTGTTGCCGGATTGAAGTTCTTCAACCGTCCGCTTATTTGTGTAGGTTGAAAAGTAACACCCCGAACACAGGGTTGTTTTAATGCGAAGTTTATTATTTCACCTATTTCATCATCGTTCAATCCCTTTTGCAACGTTACAACGAGAGTTGTTGAAAGATTGCATTTATTCAGATTTTCCAGGGCTTTTTTTCGAATGTTCGTTAAGTCTTTGCCACGCATTTCAATTAATGCTTCCGGTTTAAATGAATCGAATTGAAGATAGACTTCAAAGTCGGGCATGTACGATGCAAGTTTGTGTGTAAACTCCAGATCATCTGCAATGCGGAACCCATTTGTGTTAAGCATTAAATGCTTGATAGGTTTGGATTTCGCAATATCGAGTATTTCAAAAAACTGCGGATGTATGGTGGGTTCTCCCCCACTAATCTGCACCACATCGGGCTCACCTTCGCTTTTCACAATTGCATCCAGCATAAACTCTACTTCTTCCAGCGTACGATGCTTGCCGTGAGTTGGAGAAGAATTTGCATAACAGGTAGGACAAGTAAGATTGCAGCGGTCGGTAATTTCAATCAGTGTAAGGCAGGAATGTTGTTCATGGTCGGGGCAGATACCACAATCATAAGGACAACCGTAAAGGGTTTCTGTTTGAGGCTTCAGCGGATATTCCGATGCTTTGTTATAGTTACGTATCTGTTTGTAAAACTCAATATCAGTGGCAATCAATACCTGCTGAAACCCATGCTCCCTGCATGTTTTATTCAAATATACATTTCCATCTTTAAAAACTATTTTGGCATCGATCCTTTTCAAACACTCATTGCATAAGCTTATGGTATGGTCGTAATAAATGTAGTCCTTTGTGTTACTCATGCTCTGCCAATAATAATGGTTTAAAGAAGATCCTGTAAATTGTTCGTGAATAGTATAGTAAACCAAAAATACAACTTATTTGTATTGTACCCAAACCAAAAAAATATTTGTCGCTTGGCTTAATAAAGTCAACCGATATGCGGTAAATAAAATAGGCTATCATGAAGAACTGAAAGCGGTATCCATTTTTTAGCTTAACCTTCTTTTCTATTAATATAAGGCATATCCATAAACACAACAGAAAAAATATTTCATATAGTGCTACAGGATGGCGTTTCAGGCCATCACCCAGGTTCATTCCGAAAATGGATGTTGTTACTGAACCATACGTATCTTCATGAACGCCCATTGTAAAGCATCCTATCCTGCCAATCATTAAAGCAAGGATAATGGGAAAAGTGAACAGGTCACCGGAAGATCTCTTTTCATGAATAAATTTTTTAATTATCTCAACCCCCAGAAGTCCGCCAATTAACCCACCCACAATTGTTTTGTTGGCGTAAAAATAAAGCATTGGATTCGTTGAATGGAAGAATTCTCCGGGGCTTTCGAGCGACCCAATTATCCTTGAAAATAAAAATCCTCCTGCTGCCGCTCCTATCAATATCAAAGCACGGTTTGATTCCGGAATCCTGTCGATAGTTTGTTTCCGGAGAATGATGTAATACCGGAACCCAATAATAAAACCTAGTGTTTCAAATACCAGGTGAGAGCTGATACTGAAACTGCCAATGGTTATATCAATTGGAAATTGCATGTCTATTAAACACAAATATAACCGGGAATTGAGACATCTTTCTCAAACATACTTTAAATACCAAAATAATAAACGCCGTTATTCAATTATTACCTTTCCGCTTGAAATATAAACCCCGCTTTTTGATGTAATTTTATAGAGGTAAATCCCGGCAGGTTTTCCGTTCAAATTCAATTCGGTTTTGGTTGCGTTGAGCTTTGCAGATAGAATACTTTGACCAATTAAATTATACATTTCAATTTGTGCTTCATCACTATTATTTTGTAATGAAACGGTAAATATTCCACGGCTCGGATTTGGGTATACTGTAGTTATTACATTTGATTTCACCGTCTGCACACCGCTCAGAATAATACGCTGGAGGGGGGATTCCCAAACACCTCTTCCAAAAAAACTTACACGTACAACACTGTTCGCACTGCCATCGTTAAACATCATCATATTTGAAATGTGACAAGTTGCTGGAAGCCCTTTGGAAAAATTCAGCCACTTTGCCATAGTTGTATCTTTATACCAAACTGCGTCCCCAGTTGCAAGGTACATGGCATCATTCGGAGTATATGCATCATTGTAAATATTAATGATATTTATTGGGGGTAAGTTGATGGTTATGTTCGTCCATGATACACCTTTGTCGGTGGACTTATATATGTATTTGCCACAGGAAAGAAACACAATATTAGAATCATTCTTCACCGTTGCAAGACAAGTACCATTTACAACTGAAGAAGGTGTTGTATCAATGGTCCAAGTTGGAGTTGTACCCAAAGCATTTTTTGTGTAATAGAACTTCCCGTTTTTGGTAACAGCAAAAAGCACATTGGCATTCGTTGGTGAAGAAGCCATTGCCAATACTGGCTGTCCAATTGTTGCAATTAACTTCCAGGTAGGCGGGTTGTTCAACAAATTGGTGGTTACATAAATATCAGAATCGGCGGCAAAGGCAACGTTCGTTTGAGTAGGTGGGAAATCCATGCGGTCATAATTTCCATTTGAAAAAGGAAACTTCAATGATTGGGATGCACTTAGCAAAACCTGGCGATTGCCTCGTCCTATATCGTATTCTGTGGTACTATCCACATAGTCAGCACCAAAAATATCTGTAAGGTCGCCACCATTGTAAGTTACCCAAGGAGCGGAATTATTGTAATAAAGTCCGGCATTATCTTGCGTGCCGATGCAGATATATTCTTTCTTTATCGGGCTATTCACTGCATGATAACATTCGGTAGTTGAAAGGCCGTTACTGGCGGTAGTCCAGGTTTTAGAACCGTCCCAACTTTTCCACACACCGCCATCATTGGCATTGAAAAGAACAGTCGGTTTTGAAGGAGAAAAAGCCATATAGTGCATGTCCGTATGTATGCCTGTCCACCAGCGGTAATAGGTCATCCAATGTTTTCCTCCGTCAGTTGATTCCCACACACTGTTCGCACAAACATAAATGGTATTGGTATCTTTCGGGTCAACAACCATATAAAAATTGTAATTGCCCTGGTAATATCCGCCAAGCGAGTTGGTATCATATCCGTTCAAATCGCAAAAGTTAGCAGGCTTCACAACATAAAAGGATTGCCCGCTATTATCCGATTTTAAAAGCGGTGTGCAATTAGCACTGTCATCACCCACGTAGGTTAAGAAAACCATATTCGTATCGGCTTTAGTGACAGCAATTCTTCCACCTCCCTGGCGGCCTGCAGCCTGAACAGGAACTACAATATTAGTCCAGGTTTCACCCATATCATTCGAAAGAAAGAAAGACGAATCGGTGGATGCATATAGGGTTGAAGTAGATGGGTTGGGTTTGAATTGCATATCCCGAAATTTTCCACCAGTATGCTTCTCAACCCAGGTGGCACCGGCGTTTATGGATTTCCAAATTCCATCGTTGGTGGCTGCAATAAGCGTGTTGTGGTCTTTTGTTGACATCAGGATTTCAACTGCCAGCCGGTTACCCATGCCGCTGTTAGATGCTTTCCAGGAGCCCCCTCCATTGGTGCTTTTCCAAATTCCATATCTTGTAGAATAATAATTGGCGTCACCAGTTCCGAGATATAATATGCTGTCGTTGGTATAATCAATACAAACCGAAGCAGCCGTAGCACCGGCCTGTGCAAATGCCGATGTTGTATCTGTACCTGTAGATGCCCAGGTAGTACCTGTATCTGAGCTTACAAACAAACCTCCGCCTGCGCTGGTAGCATACATTTTTAATGGGTTTAACGGATCGAATTTTATTTGTTCCATTCTGCCAATTCCATTAATTTGCCCAACACCATCGGTTGGGAATTCAATAGGCCCTATTAAGCTCCACTTGCCTGAGATCTGGCTGAAAGCTGTGTTAGTTAAAAGTACCGACAGGAGCGTAAAAGCGGTATATATTACTTTTTTCATTTTCCGGAATTTATAGGTGTTGAGCGGCGTTCATCCTGTAAAATACTTAGGCGTTGATAAGGGTAAAGAATGCTTCCATTATCCTGTACATAAGGTTCTATTTGCATCTGCCAGTTTTTAAATTTCATGTATTCAAAGCCATAGGGTATCCTTTGTTTTTTAGCAACCGTATCGGGCATCCCGGCCTCTTCAAACCGCTCGTTTTCTTCCATCGGTTTTTGTTTATCCTTCCAGTATGTATTGAATGCAAGCACTGCATCAAAATAATTGGCTGTGGTATCATCCATCATTTTTATCCAGTAAGGATAACTCGAATAATCGGGCTTTACTTTATTCTGGCTTTTGGCATTAAATGAATAAAACAGCATGGCAATTACTATGCCTGAACAGAGCGATTTGATCTTCAATTTCATTGTAAGGTATGGTTAAAAGAATGGTAGGGTATGCAAGCTTACGTGGCGGTAAATCTATTCAATTTTTTCTGCAACCCTATTGATATTAGTCTGTAACTAAGCAAGATTAAGTAAACTTCCCATAATTTTATAGATTCCCTAACTTTGCAGCCAAATTATCGTATATCGTGAACATTACATTATTCCTATGAAAAAACCGCTCATTAACTGCCTAGCTATCTTGGTTGTGGCACTAGTTTTGTTCGCTAGTTGCAAGCACATCAAACCCACCGAATTCAAAGAAATTGAAGTGAATGGCCTATTCTCTATGCAACTACCTGTTTACCTGCACCCAACTACCGATTTAATGCCCTTTACTTCCACCAATTTTCATCAATATCAGGATAGTGTTGGTAAAGTATGCCTGCTTATTTTCGACACATCGAGAGCCAATATTGATATTCCAGACCTAAAAACATTTTATGATACCATGGTTTCTAAAACCGTGCTGGATTCAGCCCAAATAACCCCGGCCAAACTCATCATGATTGACAATGATTCAGTATACCGTTCCGAGATAGCAGGAATACATAATGGAATATGGATATTCAGTGAGGTAGAGACCATTGCAACCAAAGACAGGTTTTACAATATTGTTACATGGTCCAGTTTCGACAGGCGTGAAAAGTTGAGGGACGACATGATAAAGATGCTCAATTCTTTTCATGACATAAATCATGTTAAGAAATGACATTTCTATGACAATGTCGGAGCAATATTGACTGACATTTGTACCGTCAAAATAACCCATGAACCGTTACACAGTAATCGCATTCAATCATCACTCAACCAAGATAAAAAATCTGGATGAAATATTCGTGGATGAAACAGTTCTGACCGAAAGACTGCAAGCCATTAAGAATGAGCTTAAAGCACAAGGGTTAATGTATCTTGCCACCTGTAACAGGATGGAATTTGTTTTCTCTTCTTCCTCCCCTATTAAACTGAAAGAGGTAAATACCTTACTTCAAGTTTTACACCCCGATTGGAAAACTGAAAAAGCAGAACGGTTTGCAAATTCAGCCTTAATTTTTACCGCAGAAGATGCAGTAAGGCACGTATTTAATGTAGCATCCTCACTCGATTCATTGGTTGTGGGAGAACGTGAAATCATCACCCAGATAAGAAATGCGTATGAATGGTCTCACACACAAGGCCTGACAGATGATTTCATCCGCATATTGATGCGCAAAACCATCGAAACAGCCAAGAAAGTATATACCGATACCAAAATTGCTGAAAAACCTGTTTCGGTTATGTCACTCGCATGCCGTAAACTGCAAGACTGGCGCGTTAGCAGCGAGTCAAAGGTAATTATGATTGGAGCAGGCCAAACGGCTGATGTTTTGGTTAAATATTTAAGCAAACACGGGTTTAACAAATTCACGGTCTTCAACCGCACACTTAAACACGCTAAGGAGTTAGCCGTAAAATATAATATCGAGGCCCGTTCCATTAAAGACCTGGAAACATATACCGAAGGATTTGATGTTTTAATAACTTGCGTTAAGAGTGCCAAACCAATTGTGAATAAAGAGTTATTTGAAAAACTACGCAATGGCGACAACTCAATTAAAACCATTGTAGACCTGGGCTTACCGCTGAATGTAGATAAAGAAGTATTGGAGCTGAATAATGTTCAATTTGTTACTACCGAAAGCATTGAAGCTGTTGCAAAAGAAAACCTCGAAGGCCGTAAATCGGAAATGAGTGCTGCCACTGCTATTATTGAAATTGCCGTTGAGGAATATTATAAAGATATTCAGGGAAGGAAGATAGAACGTGCCATGAGTGTTGTTCCTGCCAAGGTGCACAAATTAAGGGAGCAGGCCATTACTTCTGTATTTTCTAAAGAAATTGAAGCCATGAGTCCTGATTCCAAACTTATACTGGAAAAGGTAGTTGATTACCTTGAAAAGAAATACATAAGCATACCAATGCAGCTTGCAAAGGAAATTTTGCTTGACCCGGAGATATTCAGCTAAAAGGCTCATTCCTTTTTATTTTATATTTTTGATAGTAATTTAATTTCATGGGAAAACCTTTGCCAAAAATCAGTTCCACTAACAGAACTTCTTCCCCAAAAAATCAGGAGGAATTTCCCGACAGCCTTTTTAAAACTGCATTTAAAATATCCAATAACGGAATGGCCATACTCGATGGTTCATATCCAATTGAAATAAATGACCAGTTCCTTGGTATACTAAAAAGAAATCGCGAGGAGATCATTGGTAAAGACCTGTTGCGTTTTGTTTTCAAAGATGATGTTCCCTTAACACAGGAAGAAATTCGCAAAAACAGGCAAGTTATTTATGATGTACGGTTTATCCGTGGCGATGGGTCTTTGGGATATATTGAACTACGTGGCCATCCCATTATATATAAAGGAGAAAAGCGCAGGATGTTAATTGTAAGGGATATTACTGCTAAAAAAATAAGCGACAAACTTTTCGGAAATTATCTGAATATTCTGGAGGCATTTCCTGAAGCCATCTGTGTTCATGATTTGCATGGGATCATATTATTTTCAAATCCTGCAATGAACAATATGTTAGGGGTAAAATCGTCAAATAATTTAAAAGGGAAACAGGTAATGAAATATGTTTTACCTGAATTCCACCCGATAGTAAAAGAGAATAAAAAGAAGCTGGCACGGTTCGAATCCACATCTACAAACCTCCTCACTATTTGTACTGAAAAACCCAGGAAATTGGTAAAAGTAGAACTGTCAGCATTACCATTAAACTGGGGCGGAGACCCCGTTATCCTAATAGTATGCCATGACACAACACTGGAAGAACGAATCCACAAAAGTGAAGTTGAAAGACAAGTTATTGAAGCAGTGAATGAACGCCTGCAATGGGAAATAACCGTACACCGCAAACTGGAAGAAAGGTTAAAGGAAATGGTGGAAGAAAAAGAATGGTTATTAAAGGAAGTGAACCACAGGGTAAAAAACAATTTGCAGATAATTACAAGTATCCTCAACCTGCAGATAAACCAGCTGACAGATGAAAAACTTGTACCTGTAATGAAGGATTTCCAGAACCGTTTTTATGCGCTCTCATCTATTTATTCCAGCCTTTATCAATCGGAAAATAAAGAAGAAATAGATATTTCAACTTACCTTAAAGATTTAACCAACAACCTATTTATTTCCTATTCATATCCGCACAAAAATATTTCACTTAAGTGTGAAACCGACCGTATATTCCTTGAATATAACCAGGCTATAACCTGCGGGTTAATTGTAAATGAGTTGGTTTCAAATTCAATTAAATATGCATTTCCGCATAACCGGAAAGGTAACATTAATGTAAGCTTGCGGCAGACCGACCACAATGTATGGCTCGAAGTTTCCGACGATGGAATTGGCATTGCAAAAAGCACAATACCATTGAAACAAAGTTCCCTCGGCTTGCAGCTTGTCGAGAGCCTTGTACACCAGCTGAAAGATGGCAACCTTGGCAGAAAAAACGCCTCCAAAGGCATTGGATATTTAATCACTTTTGCAACAGACTCAGTAATAAAAAAAGTAAAAAGTAAAACCGGTAAACCATGAAAAAGACATCTGTTCTTATAGTAGAAGATGAAGTTATTATTGCAAAAGACCTGAGTCTAACATTGGGTAAATTAGGATACATAGTAGTCGGCCACTGCATCAGTGGCGAAGAAGCACTATTGCTGATTGAAAAGAATATGCCCGATATTATTCTGATGGATATAATGCTTAAAGGGGATATGACAGGCATTGAAACAGCGAAAGAAATACGCAATAAATTTCACAGACCTGTGGTATTCATCACAGCCTACTCCGATGAAGATACAATCAATAATGCCAATACCTCGGCACCATTTGGCTACCTTGTAAAACCTTTTAAAGCAAATGACCTGCGGGCTACTATTGAAACAGCATTAAACCGTTTTAAGGAAGAGACACAATTAAAAAAGGAAAATGAATTGCTTTATAATCTGACAAAATCGGATAGTAAAAAGAATGTATTATTTATTAAATCCGACACTAAACTGATAAAGCTTTACATGAATGACATTGTTTACATTGAAGCTTTGAAAGATTATATAAATATTTTCACACTTGATAATAAATATGTAATCCGCTCAACTATGAAAGGCATTCAGGATAAATTACCTGCTGATTCTTTTGTAAGGGTACACAGGTCATTTATTGTTGCGGTAGATAAAGTAGCCACCATTGATCACAACAATGTTATTCTGGATAATAAGGCAGTGGTTCCGCTTGGCGGCCTTTACAAAGAAGAGTTTTTAGATAAGATCAATATGGTGTAACCAGTTCGAAGTCTATCTTCTTTCCAATTAAATCGGTTTTCTTCACACGCACATTTACTTGTTGGCCCAATTGAAATTTCTTACCGGTTCGTTTACCCCTGAGGGTATAGGAAGTCTCATCGTAATAATAGTAGTCACCTTCAATATCCCTGGCCCTGACAAAGCCTTCACACTTGTTTAATTTCAATTCAACGAAAAAGCCATACTCGGTTGTTCCTGAAATAGCACCTTCGTAAACACCTTCTCGGTGCATTTCCATATATTGAACTTGCTTGAACTTAATAGAAGCTCTTTCTGCCTGTTCGGCTTTTCGCTCCATTTCCGAACAATATTTACAACGGTCTTCAATGGTAGTTCTGTCACTTGTTAATGGTTTATCGCGGATGTAATCGAACAAAATACGATGAACCATCAAGTCAGGATAACGTCGGATAGGTGATGTGAAGTGGGTATAATAATGAAAGCCCAATCCATAATGACCTATATTCTTTGTAGTATAGAAAGCCTTTGCCATAGTACGAATGGCAAGCAGGTTGATGATGTTTTCGTAAGGCTTTTTATGGGCATCTTTTAGTAATGAATTGAATGAAGCAGCAAGATTTTTAGACTTATTAAAGTCCCTCATGATACCTGATTTACTAAGGAACTCCGAAAACTTTTTCAGCTTTTCATCGTCCGGAACATCATGCACACGGTAAACAAAAACACTGTTCTTTATTTTGCCCATTATCTCGGCAACGGTGCGATTGGCCAGCAACATAAAGTCCTCTATCAATTCATGCGCATCGTTCGATTCAACAAAAAACACATCTACCGGAATACCTTTTTCATCCAGTTTGAATTTTGTTTCTGTTTTTTCAAACGGTATAGAACCCTTTGCAATCCGCTGTTCACGAAGTTTTTTGGATATTACATCCAACGTAAGAATTTCGCTTGAAAGCGCATCGTGTTTACCTTCAATAATTCCCTGAACTTCTTCGTAAGAAAATCTCCTGTCGGAATTGATAACCGTTTTGCCCAGCCAATGCCCGAGCACTTCGGCAATAGGAGAAATTTCAAATACTACAGAAAAACAAAGTTTATCCTGGTTCGGATTCAATGAGCAGGCTTCATTTGACAAGGCAAACGGAAGCATTGGTATCACCCTGTCTACCAAATAAACCGAAGTCGCACGTTCTGTTGCTTCTGCATCAACCACTGAGCCCGGAATTACATAGTGGCTCACATCGGCTATGTGCACTCCTATTTCCCAATTCCCGTTTTCCATTTTGCGGATGGAAAGTGCATCATCAAAATCTTTTGCATCAACGGGGTCGATGGTGAAGGTTGTAATATTTCTAAAATCACGGCGCGATTTTATCTCGTCTCCACTAATATTTTTTGCAATTGACTCGGCCGCCTTTTCAACTTCATGTGGAAAACCCGCAGCCAGTTCATATTCCTCCATAATAGAGTTTATCTCGGCAAAATGTTCGCCCGGAGTTCCCAGCACATGGGTAATTTCTCCTTTCGGATTATCGTCGCCGGCTTCCCAGCCCGTAATTGTTACAAGTACTTTTTGTCCGTCTTTCGCATCATTTATTTTGTCGCCGGGAATAAAAATATCGGTTGGTAATTTTGCATTGTCGGGCGTAACAAATGCAAAATCTTTTGACAATGCAATGGTACCGCTATATGATGTTTTTTCCCTTGAGACTACCGATAGAATACGTCCTTCAGGGCGTGTGTGGCGGGCCGATTCTTTAATGGCAACTTTTACAATATCACCGTGTAGTGCATTGGCCGTTTTACCTTTCTGAATAAAAATATCGTGGGCAGATTCTTCGGAAATAATATATGCAGTCCCTGAAGACTTCATATCTACCTTCCCTGTAATGATACGGCTTTCCTTAACCTTATGAAAGTCCCCTTCCCTATGTTTAAAAGGTGTTGTCTTTTTACTTTTTTTCTTTTCGTTATGCTTTTTCTTGTTTCTCATTTTTTCACTTTGCGTTAACCATTCTTTGGCGCAACGCCTCAAATAAAACCACACCTGCCGAGACAGATACATTCAGCGATTCTATTTTACCCATCAGCGGAATTTTAACTTGTTTATCGCACATTCCGAGCAGTTCAGAAGAGATTCCTTTTCCTTCGGAACCCATAATGAATGCGGTAGGAATTGATAAATCTATGTCGGTATATGGTATATCAGCTTTCTCGTCGCAAGCCAAAACTTGTACGCCCGAAGCTTGCAGAAAATCTACCGTTTCGGCTAAACTGTTCTCACGGCAAACCGGCAAAATATTCAATGCACCTGCCGATGCTTTCATGCCTTCTGCATTTATAAGTGCTGAACCTTTTCTTGGGATAACCACTGCATCGGCTCCTGCACATTCGGCCGTGCGGACAAGTGCACCCATGTTCCTTACATCGGTAATTTCGTCTAGCAAAAGAATTAATGGTGTTTTTCCTTTTTCAAAAAGAAAGGGAAGAATATCTTCAATCTTCTGGTATTTAATTTCCGATACATAAGCAACTACCCCCTGGTGATTTTTGGAAGTTATCCGCTTCAATTTTTCAAGTGGTACGTATTGAAATAATATGTTGTTTTCTCTCAGTAGTCTTTGAAGATCCTTTGCTACTGCACTTGTAAGGTTGGTTTGCAGAAATACTTTTTCAATTTCCTTTCCGCTTTCTATGGCTTCAATAACAGGCCTTAATCCGAATATGAAGTTGTCTTTTGGGTTTTGCATTACGTTGAATAAAGATACAAAGTAAGCAATAAATGGGCAAAGGCAGTATGATTATGTGGCGCAAGGCGCAAACAACTTGCTTATTTCAGTCAATAAAAAAACCCCTATCCGCTAGGAAAGAGGTTCTAAATCTTAGAAATGTGATTATCAGTTTGGGTTATCTGTCTTCCCAATACCCATCTTCACTTTTTTAGATCCTTTTTTAGCTTTGGTAACCTTTCCAGCTTTTGCAGCAGGTTTGGTAGCCTTTTTAACAGCTTTTTTAGCAGCAGGCTTTGCTGCCTTTTTAGCTGCAGGTTTTACTGCCTTTTTAGTTGTCTTTTTTGTTGCCATAGTTGATTAGTTTAGGTTACAAATATAGAATTAAATTTCAGACAATATAAGTACAGCATAAATATATTTATCTTTGAACTTTAATATAAACATAAGTAACCCTCAGTTATGTTGAATGGGTTAAAAGGGCCATTTAGAATTTTTATTTTTTATTCAACCATTGTCTTTTTTGCAAACAATTCATTTGCACAGACGAGGGCAATTGATTCTATGCGAACTCATTTGAAAGATGAAATATTAGATTCAATGAAGGTAAAAACCATGAATCTCATGAGTTATTATTTCTATATAAGAGAAACATATGATTCGGCAAAAAAGTATGGAGAACAAGCATTAAGTTTAGCAACTAATTTAAAATACAAAATTGGCATGGTAGTTGCCAATGAAAATGTTGGCAGTATTGCTTTTCGAATGGGAAAATACTCCGATGCTCTTCAAATTTTCCTTCAGGCATACCAAATTGCAAACGAGATAAATTATATGAAAGGAATTTCTCATGTAACGAATGATTTGGGGTTGCTTGCATTCTATACGGGAGATTATCCAAGTGCCCTTAAATATTACATTGAGTCAATAAAAATAAAAGAAAAGCTGGGTAATAAAGAAGCTATTGCAAATACATATAACAATATGGTTGATGTGTATACTGAAGAAGGTGATATTGAAGATGGCAGGGTATATTTGAATAAGGTATTAAAGATAGATCATGAGATAAATGATTCACTTGGATTGGCTTTTACCTATGCATCATTAGGGGACAATTATCTCCGATCAGCGAAAGTAGATTCGGCATTATTTTTTGAAAATAAAGCAAATGAAATAGGCAAAATTTTAAACAGTAAAATTGTTGAAGCTTATTCGTCTGCTTATTTAGGTGATATTTTTATGAACGAAGGAAAGAAGGAAGATGCTTTCACTTCTTACCAAAAAGCATTGGCAGTAGCCGATTCTATTAACGACAAGGAAATAATCGCTATGGTGTATTTCAACTTGGGTGAGGTTTGTGTAAAGTTGCAACGGTTCCCCGAAGCTAGTAGTTTTTATGCTCAATCACTGGATATTGCTAAAAAGATAAATGACAAGAAAAAAATAATGCAGGGCTACCTTGCCCTTACGCATTACGACTCCATCTCGGGCAACCAGAATGCTGTATTGTCGCATTACAAGCTTTATATAACTTATCGCGACAGCATCTTCAGCGTAAGCGCGGCGCATAAAATTGAGAACGAAAAACTGACCTACGAAAATGAAGAACAACAGGCTTTAGCAAAAAAGGATTTTGAAAACAAACAAGCTATTGCCAAAGAAGAGTCGGAGAAAAAAATACAACGGCAGAAAATATTACGCGATGTTTTCATCGGCGGGTTTGGCCTTGCACTTATATTTTCATTGGTATTCTTCAGGCAACGTGTAAGGATTGGCAAAGAGAAAAAACGCAGCGAAGATTTATTGCTGAACATTCTTCCTGCCGAAACGGCAGAGGAATTAAAATCGAAAGGAAGCACAGTTGCCAAAGATTATGACATGGTAACTGTGTTGTTCACCGACTTTAAAAACTTTACCGCTGCCAGTGAAAAGCTGAATGCCCAGGAGTTGGTGAATGAAATAAATTATTGCTACAGCGAGTTCGACCGGATTGTTACAAAATTCGGAATTGAAAAAATAAAAACTATTGGCGACGGATATATGGCCGCAGGCGGATTACCTGTAAAAAACACTACCAATGCAGAAGATGCAGTAAGAGCCGCATTGGCCATCCGCGATTTTATTGAAGAAGAAAAACAAAGTAGGATCAGCCAGAATAAACCCTACTTTGAAATACGGATTGGTTTACACACTGGCCATATTGTGGCCGGGGTTGTGGGCATTAAAAAATTCGCTTACGACATCTGGGGCGATACAGTAAATATCGCATCACGCATGGAATCGAGCGGAGAGCCGGGCAAAGTGAATATTTCCGGCACTACCTACGAATTTGTAAAAGACAAGTTTAAATGCAACTACCGTGGAAAAGTACAAGCTAAAAACAAAGGCGAAATTGATATGTACTTTGTAGAGGGGTGAAATTTTAACGATGAAGTATGAACTATGAACTATTTTTAAAGTTCCGCTATATCTCATAGTTCATAGTTCATAGTTCATCCTTCATAGTTAATTAAACTATTTCACTAACTTCAAATCCTTTTCCAGCATTTCCAAGTCAAACCCGCTAGGCGAGCCTTTTTTGGTAGCAAAATCGTGGCTTACTACAGCATAGGCTTCTTCGCAATATGCATCCCAGAAAGCCCAGGTAAGTCGTTTGGTTTGACCCCAGGTAACACAGGTAAGACCTTTTTTGTCGTACCCTATAATAGCAACTGCATGTCCGCCCCAGGAACCGACCTTACCCCTACCTCTCAGTCCAAGCGAAGTAAGCCTCCACATAGGCTGGTGCCAGGCAGTTTTAGGCAATAAAAACCCTGCATAGCAGCCACCAAAAAGATAACAGGCATGTTTAATATGGTCGTGGTTTTTGTGGTCAAGTTTTATATAAGCCATAACCTTGTGACCCGCAATACCCTTCTTTCTCCAATGCCTTAAAACATCCAGCTGGTTTGCTCCGTCGTCGTTCTCGCCCGTTTTCGGATTATAGCCGGTAACAGCTGAATATGCTTTAATAATATGTTCATCGGTAGGAATAATAGGTCGTCCATTGTCGGCAGTCCATTCAATAATAAGGTGTGCGGCAGAAGCAATAGTGCAGTTTTCAATGGAGGTATTCAGCATAAGGCCCCATTTTTTGCTTGGTATTTTTTTTGCCCACACATGTTCGCCGGGAGCTTTGGGCAGTTTTTTCAAATCCACATAATTGTGCATATGAAGGGTTCTGGGGTCGTGTTTTACATTGTGCTTACCCAGTTTCATCATGGAATGATCCACTTTATGCTTCTTCTTTTTCGCAACTGTTCTTCTGGTTGGCATACGATTTAAATTAGGGATTAAATAAATATCTAATGGTTTTTCAGCTAATACAAATATGCAAAAAATATTGAGTCAGTGCTCTTATTTACATTGTATTAGCAAATTACGACCGTTATAGATTAACTTTGCACAGCGGAATTAATGGTTTAAGCATAATTGCAGCAAAATGACCGGATCGAATACATCCATTTTAGGGAGGCTAAAGCATAAAAAAGTGTTGTACTGTTTTCTTAGCGGACTGCTATCATCACTCTTGATTTATTATGAAAGCTACCGCCCTAAAGAAACCTCACTTATACTACCCTTTGCGCTTGCAGGGCTTATTCCAGGACTATTATTCCCCATCTCTTTGCTAATGGCAGAAAGGGAAATTAACCTGCGTAAAGCAAAGATCTTTATCAGCATAACCGGAATAGTATACATTTTATTTGCAATTGCGTTGTGGTTAACAACCATGCATAATTATTCCATTCCTATTGCTATCATAATGATAAGTGTGGTGTACCCCTATGTTATGCTGGCAGCCTACTTTAACCTCATTAAAAGAGTACGGCATTATCAGCGGGCGCGAAATAGTATCATTCTTGTAAGTTTAGGAAGTACTATTGTTTTTCTGACAGCTGCATTTTTAAAGGTTCATTATTTCCATCATCATGTAATTTTTGAAGAACGTATGGAAAATTATTTTCTTTTCTCCGTTTGGAGCTTTCCTATTTGGCAGACGGGGTTTGCAATAGTGCTTACAAAAGAAGAAGAGAATAATATCGGGCAAAATGCTTAAATTTGTTATGTTTGCAACAAAATAGCGAAAAATGAAATTTTTTATTGATACAGCCAATCTGGCACAGATAAAAGAAGCTCAGGACTTGGGCGTACTTGACGGAGTTACGACCAACCCATCCCTTATGGCAAAAGAAGGTATTGTTGGCAGGGAAAATATAATGGAACATTACCGTAAAATTTGCGACATCACGACCGGTGATGTGAGTGCAGAAGTAATTTCTACAGATTATGACGGAATGCTTAAAGAAGCTGCCGAACTGGTAAAGATTCACCCACGCATTGTGGTAAAAATACCGATGATAAAGGATGGTGTGAAGGCGATAAAATATTTACACGATAATGGCATTAAGGTGAACTGCACGCTCATTTTTTCCGCCGGACAGGCTCTATTGGCAGCCAAAGCAGGTGCTGCTTATGTTTCACCTTTCATTGGAAGATTAGATGATATTTCTCAGGATGGAATGGAGTTGATTGCACAAATCCGTTTGATTTTCGATAATTACAATTACAAGTGCGAAATACTGGCCGCATCTATCAGGCATCCTGTTCACATTGTAAAATGTGCTGAGTATGGAGCTGATGTAGCTACTTGCCCATTGAGTTCTATTATGGCTTTGTTAAAGCATCCACTCACCGATATAGGACTGGAGAAATTCCTTGCCGATTACAATGCATCTCAAAAAGTTAAAGCTTAAAGAAATGAAAACACTTAAAAAAATATCGTTGTTGGTTTGCGGAGTACTATTGACTGCTGTATTTCTAGTGTCCTGCGATGCAGGCCATGCTTCCAGCAGACACAAGCATCCGGCCTCGGGATCGAAAATGTTTTAAGGCTTTTCCGCTGATTTATTTTTTGCTTTCAAGCATTTTTTGCAATGCCTGCAAATGGTCGCGCAACCTTGCTGCTTCAATAAAATCCATTTCTTTGGCTGCTTTTTCCATGGCCTTTTTAGTGCGTTTTATTTCGTCTTCCAATTTAGGTATACTTTGGTATTCAGTAAGTGATTCCGCAGCCAGAGCGGCATTCTGGGCTTCCGTATTTGCTAAATAAATTTTCGCTTTCGTACTTCTTGAATCTCCAAGGCCGGCTTGTTCCATAATACTTTCCTTACCTTTTATGATAGTAGTAGGAGTAATATTATGTTCGTAGTTATAAGCAATTTGCTTTTTGCGCCTGCGCTGGGTTTCATCCATTGTTTTCTGCATCGAGCCTGTTATGCGGTCTGCATACATTATAACACGCCCGTTTGAGTTACGTGCCACACGGCCTACAATCTGCGTAAGCGAACGCTCCGAACGCAGGAAACCTTCTTTATCCGCATCTAAAATAGCCAGCAACGATACTTCCGGAAGGTCAATACCCTCTCTCAATAAATTAACACCAATCAGCACATCAAAGAGGCCCATTCGCAAATCGTGAAGTATTTCAACTCGCTCCAGCGTATCAATATCGGAGTGAACATAACGGCAACGCACATCTACTTTGGCAAGGTATTTGGCCAGTTCTTCCGCCATGCGCTTGGTGAGCGTAGTAATAATTACTCTTTCTTCTATCTCTACATTTTTACGGATTTCTTCCAATAAATTATCAATCTGGTTGAGTGTAGGGCGCACTTCAATAATCGGGTCAAGCAAGCCAGTGGGCCGTATCAATTGCTCCACCACAACACCTTCCGCCTTTTGCAATTCGTAATCAGCGGGGGTTGCGCTCATAAAAATGGTCTGTGTCTGGAAAGCTTCAAACTCATCAAACTTAAGCGGACGGTTATCCAGTGCTGAAGGCATACGGAAACCATAATCAACAAGCGTAGTTTTGCGTGAACGGTCGCCTCCATACATGCCATTTATTTGTCCTATGGTTACGTGGCTTTCATCAATCACCATCAGGTAATCCTTCGGGAAATAATCAAGCAGGCAATAAGGCCTTTCACCCGGTCTTCTGCCGTCAAAATAACGCGAATAGTTTTCAATGCCTGAACAGTAGCCCAGTTCGCGCATCATCTCCAGGTCATAATTCACGCGCTTTTGCAGCCGTTCAGCTTCTTCATCCTTTCCAATCTCTTTTAAAAAATTGACTTGTTTCACTAAATCTTCCGCAATGTTTTGCAACGACTTATTTAATGTATCAGGGGAAGTGACAAATATATTTGCAGGATAAATTTTTATGGAATCCAGTGATTCAATTCTCTTACCTGTAGAGGCTTCAAAGGTTTCAATTCCTTCGATGGAATTACCCAAAAACTGCACACGTAAAGCATGGTCGGCGTAAGCCAGGTAAATATCGACGGTATCACCTTTCACCCGGAAGTTACCCCGGTCAAAGTCGCCTTCGGTGCGGGAATAGAGGGCAATGACCAATAAATTTAAAAACTTGGTACGGCTTATTTTTTGATTCTTTTGTATGGCAATAACCGTATTTTCAAACTCAACCGGGTTACCAATACCATAAATGCACGAGACCGATGAAACCACAATAATATCGCGCCTTCCGGAGAGTAGTGCCGACGTTGTTGCCAAACGCAACTTTTCAATTTCTTCGTTTATGGAAAGGTCCTTTTCAATGTATGTATTGGTAGTTGGAAGGTAAGCCTCGGGCTGATAGTAATCATAATACGAGACAAAATATTCCACCGCATTCTTCGGAAAGAACGTTTTAAACTCCCCAAAAAGCTGTGCTGCCAGCGTTTTATTGTGGCTCAACACAAGAGTGGGTTTCTTGGTATTGGCAATAACGTTGGCAATGGTAAATGTTTTACCGGAGCCTGTAACACCTAGCAAAACCTGGTTGGCAATACCATTTGTAACCCCTTTGGTAAGTTGTTCAATGGCTTGCGGCTGATCGCCTGTTGGGCTAAAAGGGGCTTCTAATTGAAATTCCATAGTTGCAAAGTTAGGCAATTAGCTATGAACTATAAGCTATGAACTATGAATTGTAGGCGGAGCCGAACTGGCAATTATCTTTTTATTGCCCTTACGTTGGTTTCAAATGAGTCTTAATGAACAACTCCTGCATTATTTTATTTTTCCTTAATATTGTAACACAATACACCCCATTATGTCTGCTATAAAAGAAAATGAACGGTTAGAGTTTTTCTCCGATGGAATTTTTGCCATCGCAATCACGTTGCTGGTATTGGAAATAAAAGTACCCAATGCGGAATCCGTTCATTCGGTGCATGAATTCTGGATTGCATTAAGCAAACTGTGGCCTAACTTATTCGCTGTGGTATTGAGTTTTATCATTATCCTGCTGGGATGGCTTTCGCACCATGGGATCTTTAAACTACTTGATAAATCATCGCTGCATTTAATGTTTGCCAATGGTTTTTATCTGCTCACTATTGTGCTTTTTCCTTTTGCATCTGCCCTTGTAGCGGAATATTTAGATACCGAATATGCGACGCCGGCAGTGGTTATTTACTGTGCATTTAATCTGTTGCAATCTACAGGATATGCGCTGCTGCTTTACTCTACATTTAAACCCAAACTACTTATTCGCGATGAACACAGCCAGAAACAAATGCGCACCAAAATTCATGGACCGCGCTTAGCAATTCCTATTGTACTGGGTAGTGCTATTATTGCTTTCTGGTTACCGGTGGTAGCCTTTTGCATTATTACTTTAATGTGGGTTGGAATCATTTCAAGGCTGTTCTGGTTCCATAAGAAGTTCTCATAAAGTCAGTTATAAGTTATGAGTTATAAGTTATGACCGATATTGCGGGACAAATAGCAAAGCATTTACGAGAGGTTTATTTTGGAGGCAACTGGACTGCTGTAAACTTTAAGGATAGTTTAAAAGATGTGACCTGGCAGCAAGCGACAACAAAAGTTTATTCCTTTAACACGATCGCTACACTTGTCTTTCACACCAATTATTACATGGAGGCTGTAACACGGGTGTTCAAAGGGAAACCTATCGATTCCAAAGATGAATACAGTTTTATTCATCCGTCAATAACCTCCGAAGATGAGTGGAAACAATTATTGGATAAAACTTACGCTGAGGTAGAAAACTTTGCCTGTATGATTGACCAATTACCCGAGAGCAAACTTTGGGAAACATTTGTGGATGAAAAATATGGCAACTACTACCGCAATCTGCATGGTATTATTGAACATTGCCATTATCATTTGGGGCAGATTGTGCTGATAAAGAGAATGGTGCAAAACGGAGGATAATTGCCAGTCGGACTCCGACTACTTCAAAAAGTGAATGATCTTTTCCGCTAGTTCTTTACCAATGCGTTGTTGTGCTTCTTCGGTGGAACCGCCAATGTGCGGAGTGAGCGATATTTTATGGTGGTGTAATATTTCGGCACGGGGCGATTTTTCGTCTTCAAAAACATCAAGCGCAGCGTGTGCAATATGACCTGAGTTTAATCCGTCCAGCAACGCCTGTTCTTCAATAACCCCGCCACGAGAGGCATTCACAAGCATTACACCTTTTTTCATTTTCTTTATCTGGGCATGGCCTATCACTTTTCCTCCGGGTACATGCAGCGATATAAAATCACTCTTAGCTAGGAGTTCATCCATGGTACAGGTTTTAATTTGCACATTCACCTTTTGTGAACCATTCAGAGTCATTTCCAATGTAGCTTCCGGTATGTATGGGTCGTAAGCGTATATATTCATACCTGTCCCTAAACCAAGTTTGGCAAGGCATTGGCCTATACGTCCGAAACCAATAATTCCCAAATTCTTTCCACTTACTTCAATGCCTTTGGAATATTTTTTCTTTAATCCGCCGAAATCGGTTTGGCCTTTAACGGGCATGTTGCGGTTGGCATCATCCAGATTACGGGCCATAGTGAAAATGCTTGCCATCACCAATTCCGCCACCGATAAAGAAGAAGCCGCAGGTGTATTTACAACCTGTATGTTTTTCGATTTTGCATGTTCTACATCAATGTTATCCATACCAACTCCACCGCGTGCAATAAGGCGTAAAGACGGACAAGCATCTATCAGGGCTTTGTCGACACGGGTTGCGCTCCGCACTACCAGTGCCAAAAAATCTTCGGCATTAATAACTTCCACTAATTCATCCTGTGCAACTTTTTCAGTTACTACAATAAATCCTTCTTTTTCCAACATGCGGATTCCTTCTTCTTCCATTCCGTCGTTGGCCAGTATTTTTTTCATGTACTATTTTTAAATAATTGTGAATTGTAAATGCTGAATGAATTTCATTTACAATTATTTTATCCGTTTTTCTTTTCCAGTTCTTTCATTACATTTACCAGGGCATTCACATCCTCAATAGTAAGTGCATTATACATTGAAGCACGGTAACCACCCACATCACGGTGGCCTTTAATACCCACTATTCCGGTTTCTTTCCACATTTTGTTAAAAGTTTCTTCCAGTTCGGGTTTGGTGAGCAGAAAGGTAGCATTCATCCAGGAGCGGTCTTCATTTACAACCGTTCCAGTGAAGAGTGAATTGCGGTCTATTTCAGCATACATGGCTTCTGCTTTTCTGCGGTTTATTTCTTCAATCCATGCAAGGCCGCCATTTTTCTTGAGCCATCTTAGTGTTAACAAGCAAACATAAACCGAGAACACGGGAGGTGTGTTATACATCGATTCTCCTTTAATATGCACCTGGTAGTCGAGCATCGAAAACATTTTTCTTCCGGTTTTACCGAGAATGCTTTCTTTCACAATAACCATAGTGGCTCCTGCTGCACCCATGTTTTTCTGGGCTCCTGCATATATCAGGTCAAACTTGTTAAAGTCCATGCGGCGGCTGAAAATATCCGATGACATATCGCACACCACCGGAATTGGTGAATCCGGAAAGTGGTGCATTTGTGTACCGTAAATCGTATTGTTGGATGTAATGTGCAGATAATTCGCATCCGTAGGGATTACATAATTTTTTGGAATATGGTTATATTTCTCCTTCTCCGAAGAAGCAACAACATTAATGTTGCCAACCATTTTAGCTTCCTTAATTGCTTTGTGCGCCCACACGCCCGTATCGAGATAAGCCGCAGTGCCGCCCGTTGCCAGCAGATTGCTCGGCACCATGGCAAACTGAAGGCTTGCACCTCCGCCTAAGTATAAAACTTTGTATTCGTCACCAAGACCCATCAGCTCTTTTACGAGTGAACGGGCTTCTTCCATAATGGCAACAAAATCTTTATCCCGGTGCGATACTTCAATAATGGATAGTCCGGAGTTGTTGATGTTTAAAACGCCTGCTGCTGCTTCCTGAATTACTTCCGCAGGAAGGATTGCAGGTCCTGCGCTAAAGTTGTGTTTTCCTTTCATAAAATATGAACAATATTATTATGGTCAAAAGTACTAAAACCCGCTTACTTGGTCTTATAAACCTTCTTATTTATTTTGTAATCATCGTTCTTCGGGTCTTTGTATTTCGGGTCGCCTTTATCATTGGGGTTTAGGGCTTTTACATTGCTTATATATTCCCACATACCGCTTCTCCAATTCAGCCCATCTATCTGAAAACTAGGGCCATAGTACTGGTGCTGACCTTCCAGACCATCTTCCCGCGGACCAAGTAAGTCGAACACTATCTGGTTCTTCGGGTCATTATAACTCAACGACATAGTTACATCGGCCGAATATTCAAAGATCATTCTTTTAATAGCCCCTTTATAGGTTGAAGGCAGCTTCATAAAAACCGCTTTGCCAAAGGTCGGGATACCTTGTGAATTGAATGTTAGTATATCAATAACTTTTCGGGTAATCTGTTTGCTTACCCCTTCCCAGGCCAGTAACGTATAAAACTTAACTCCTTTTTCTTTAATTATTTTAAAGTAAAGCATCCCCATCCATTTGTCGGGTGTGCAAGTAGCATTTTGAGGGTTAATGATATCCTCCGTTTTATCGGTAAGCACAAATACATCGTATTTCTTTTTTTTGGCATTAAACGATTGAATGAATCCATAATAGGCAACCTTTCCGCCCGACACTGGCACATCCCAATTTATGATCCGGAATTGCTTGTCAGGTGACATTAACCTACCTATGGTTTTAAGTGAATCAAACGGATAATCGAACGAAGTGGGCAGTGCAAGAGCTTTGCTCATCCAGTTATACAATTTTGTATTAGCCTCCATCTTTTCTTTGTCGCTGCGGGCATTTATCCGGATAAACTGCACCGCTTTCATGGAGTCTTCGTAAACTTTCAGCAGCGAAGCCGAATCGAATGGCAAAGCATTTCCCTTGCAGGGAAGCAGTGATAAAAAGCCAATAAGAATAAGGAATGATACTACTTTAATACGCATAACCGGATAAATAGCAATTAATAATAAAACTAACCGGCGTATATGTAATCAATAGGAAGAAACTATTTAATACGTTGCTTTAAAAGTGTAGGGAACTTGAGTTGGGCAAGATAAAAGAGCCCGAATAAAAGTCCGCAGTAAAATAAGTCTCCGAGTAATTCATTTCTAAGAAAAGGAAGCGCAGCAACATAACATGTGGTAAATCCAGTAAGTGTATGAGGGTATATTCCACTACCAATCCACATGCCAAAGTCGGAAACAACATACATTAGAAGTGAAGAAACAACGGAAAGCAATATTACACGTGGCGCAGTTACTTTATTGCGTAAGGCAAACCCGGAAATAATAATTAAAATGAAAGTTCCGTACACCCATTCCATCCCTGCATAAAACCCAAGGATTGCATCACTCAATACAAGTGCCGTCAACGGCACAAGGAAGGCCATTATTTTTTTATTGTACTGGGCAGCACCGAACAAAGCCAAAGCCGATAAGGCGGTAAAGTTTGGCAAATGTGGGAACAAGCGTGTTGAAGCAGCTAATACTATAAGTAATGTAATGACAACGAAGCGCGGGTTTAATTTCATAAGGGTTAAGAGGTAATGAATCGCAAATTTACAAAATATAGTCTTTAGTTGTAAGTGATAAGTTGTAAGAAGAGTAAAAATTTAACTTTTCACTCTCTTATCTCACGCTCCGAACTGTTTTTGGGGTGGAAGACGGGGCTCGAACCCGCGACCCTCAGAACCACAATCTGATGCTCTAACCAACTGAGCTACATCCACCATGTTTTTTCGGGCTGCAAATATAACCGTTTAATTGATTGGTGAATAAACATACTTTATTATGACATCTGTCATTACCCCAAAACCCGTATGGTTGTTATTTTGTATATTTATAGCATAAAACCAACCTATGGATATAAACACGGACCAACCTCTTAAAGCCCTGAAGGCTCAGATTCTGGAATATATTGAATTAAAAACCGAGTTAACCCGCCTATCGGTAATTGAATATATTGCCAAGGTGGCATCGTTAATTTTTGCCGCAATAATAGGGTTCATTCTTATTTCACTTGTTTTTCTTTCCCTTTTTATAGCCTTATCCTTTTTTATAGGCCAGTGGGTGCATAGTTATGGGCTTGGATTCCTTATTTCGGCAGGGTTTTACCTGCTTTTACTATGGTATTTCTCAACTTTTGGCCGTAAACAGGTGCGGAATTATATCATCCGTAAGGTATTAGAACAAACCGATTCAAACGCTAACAACGATTAACTATGGCAAAGAAGAATGCATTAGCGGAGTTGCAAAGCCGCAAAGCTGAACTGGCTGCAAAGTGCAAAGCCAAAGGAGAGGAAATTAATGCCCAAACCGACTATATAACCGACCATGCCGGTTCAATTATAATCAGAAGTATTATTGGCGACCGCTTTAAACAAGGCAAAGAGAAAAAGAGCGAAATAATTGAGTTACTGGTAGCTCAGGGTATTGATACGGCCGTAAATATTCAAAAAGACCCTCATGATATTAAAGACAAACTTTTCGATGCTGTCAAGAAATCAGCCTCCGGCGTAATAAATTTGTTGTTCAGGTAGTTTTGGCCCCTTCCTTTTCCCCATTCGGGGAAGCGTTAATACTCCTTGTTATTCCGGCGGACTGTGAGATCTTATTCTTTTCCTAAGACTTCAATCACATTCCATATTTGGGTCGAACAGCCTACTATTTAATTTATTAGCAGAATATATAAAATAGTATATTTGAATTTTATTTCAACTATATAAATATAATTTAACATGAGAAAAATATTCCTCTTTTCGGCAATTTTATTTTTCGCCGGTATTTTGTCGGCGCAAAAAGTAGACTATAAAGACAATACCATAATGGTTGATGGCAATGCTGTTGCCACGGTATACAAAATTAAGGGACCAATGGGCCTTATGAATATTTTTAAAATACTATCGATGAGTGGCGATACACTTATTACGGCTGTATATAACGATAAGGCTGTTGAAAACCAGGAAAATACCATGAGCTATTATTACAACCTCACCTTTATGACCACCAACCAGAAAGGCATTTTCGGTGTTTCCAAATTGGGCACCGAAAAATCATTGGCAAAATTGATAGGCAAAAGCGGAATATTTGTGAATGGCAAGTTGGATGCCGACAAGGTGAAAGCCTTTATTACCAAGGAAGGTAAAATGCCGGATGACCGTATTGATTATACGCTTGTTGGCCGCAACCGCAGCTGGATTATTGAATTGCAGACAGATAAAACCATTAAACAAAGTAAAACCATCGGCAGCTTTGCGGATGTTACTGTTGATGGAAGCGGGGTTGATACCTACGAATTCAGGTTGCCCTCGGGCGTTGTAATTGCAAGAGCAAGTTTCACTGATGGAAATAATGCTCAAAAATGCGATATGACCACCATGAAAGATAACAGTACAAGGTCGGTTCCTATAGTTTTAAAGGATCATATCGAAAAAAGTTGGTCAGCCATCGACCGCAATTCAGAGGCATTGAAACGCATTGTAAAGTGGCTGGTTGATAACGATTATTTATAGGGCCACCCATATTTCTTTTACAATTTTATGGCTTAGTTTTCACTTGATTCAGGAATAAAAACCTGCATCTACTTGGAGATAATTTATTTTCTACACAACTATTCCGTTTGCTTCATCGTCTACCACTAAAACGAAGTACACCAAATACGCTATAATCACACAAAACAACTATTTGAGGTTATTTTACTCTTTTCTGTAAGCTTATTAATGATGTGTATATTTGGCACTTTATGTCACTAAGGAAACTAAGTCTGTTTGCTCTTTTACTAATTACCAATTTAGTTTTTGCCCAGTCAGGGCAAAAATTTACGGTAAGCGGTACTATTAAAGATTCCGCATCAGGCGAAGAACTTATTGGTGCTATAGTCTCGGTGAAAGAATTGGAGGCTACAGGCGTAAGCACCAATAAATATGGGTTTTACTCATTAACCTTGCCTGAAGGTTCCTATACACTTTACTATACCTACCTGGGCTATAATACCGACTCCATAAAAATTACACTTAAGCAGAATTTTAAACATAATGTCACCCTATCTTCCAATAGTTCCACCTTGCAGGAAGTAAGCGTGCAGGGTGCAAAGCCAACGGAGAATGTAACCAGCACACAAACCGGTATGGTTCAGCTTGATGTGAAAGAGATTGCCAAAATACCGGTGTTCTTTGGTGAAAAAGATGTATTAAAAACCATGCAACTGCTGCCGGGCGTTATTTCTGCCGGCGATGGTAACAGCGGTTTTTATGTACGTGGAGGTGCTGCCGACCAGAATCTTGTTCTGCTGGATGAAGCCCCGGTTTATAATGCATCTCACTTGCTGGGTTTCTTTTCCGTTTTCAATTCCGATGCTATAAAGAATGTAACGCTTTATAAAAGCGGAATGCCGGTGAATTACGGTGGCCGCCTCGCTTCGGTAGAGGATATCCGCATGAATGACGGCAACGATCAATCATATCATGTAAGCGGCGGTATAGGACTTATAGCATCAAGGTTGAATTTTGAAGGACCCATAAAAAAAGGCAAAGGCTCATTTTTGGTTTCGGCCAGAAGAACATATGCCGATCTGTTTTTGAAACTTTCCAACAATACTTCATTGCGCAACAGCAGCCTTTATTTTTACGATTTCAATATTAAAGGCAACTATACCCTGGGTGAAAACGACCGTATTTATCTGTCGGGATATTTGGGTAAAGATGTGTTGGGTGCGAATAATCAATTTGGAATTAACTGGGGCAATACAACCGGAACCCTGCGCTGGAACCACATCTTCGGGGCTAAGCTATTTTCGAATACTTCTTTAATTTACAGCAACTATAATTTCAATATAAGTATTACAACACCAAGTCTTAATATCGGGATACAATCTACTATTAACGACTGGAACCTGAAACAGGAATTTCAATATTATCCGAATTCAAAAAATAAAATTCTATTTGGCTTTAATGTTATACATCACACTATTGTGCCAGGCAACATCGTCTCGAATGATTCGAATATAAACAGCACACACATTCAAAGCCGCTATGCGCTTGAGGCCGCCCTGTTTGTTTCCGATGAATTTAAAGTGAGTGAACGGTTAAAATTTGTAGCAGGAATAAGGTTAACATCCTTCTCACTGCTGGGTGCGGGAACATTCTATACCTATGATGCAAATGGCAATCCGGTTGATTCAGCCAAGTACTCAAGCGGACAGTTTGTGAAAACATATATCAACCCGGAACCCCGCTTCAATGCGAATTACATGCTGAATGAGGTTTCTTCCATCAAAGCTTCGTATGACCGTAATGTGCAGAACCTGCACTTGCTTTCCAATTCCACATCTTCCAACCCGACTGACCTGTGGATTCCGAGCAGTAACAATGTAAAACCTGAAATATCAGATCAGTTCTCCATTGGTTACTACCGTAATTTTTTAAATAATAAATATGAATTTTCGGTAGAAACATATTATAAGATAATGCAGAACCAGATCGATTATAAGAATGGTGCACAACTCAACCTCAATCAGAATGTGGAAAATGAATTACTCTTTGGTAGCGGCCGTTCCTTTGGTGCGGAATTTTTTGTGAAAAGAAAATTCGGTAAACTAACCGGATGGCTGGGCTACACACTGTCGAAAACAGAATTGCAAATACCTGGTGTTAATAATGGAGACTGGTATCCAGCAAGGCAGGATATTACAAATGATATTGATGTTGTTGTAATTTACGACCTGAATAAAAAATGGTCCTTTTCCGCCACATGGATTTACAATACAGGATATCCTGTTACCTTTCCCAGCGGGAAATATGCCATTAACGACAATGTAATTTATTACTACACCTCCCGAAATGGTTACCGCATGCCCGACTATCACAGAATGGATGTAGGTGCAACATATCATTGCAAAAAGCATCCGCACTACCAGGCGGAGTGGTCATTTTCTGTTTACAATGCCTATGACCGTTGGAATGCCTACACAATTACTTTCCAACAGAATCCAAATAACTCCCAGCAAACACAGGCTGTGCTTACTTCACTTTTCGGAATAATTCCTTCTGTTTCTTATAATTTCAAATTCTAATGAATATTACAAATTATAAACTAAAAATTAAAAGTGTCAGGCACACCTTATTTTTCATTTTTAGTTTTTCACTTTTATCTTTTATCTCTTGTCAAAAAGTAATAAATGTGGATTTGAATTCAGCCTCTCCTGCCATTGTAATTGTAGGCAATGTGAATGACCAATCCGGACCTTACATAGTTACCCTGAACCAAACCGTAAACTTCAGCCAGAATAATACTTTTCCTCCTATAAGTAGTGCCTTTATTACTATTTCCGATGATATGGGCACTATAGATACACTTGCTGAAAGCATTCCCGGCACTTACAAAACCACCAAAATTGCAGGTGCGCAGGGACATACTTACACCTTGAAAGTTATTGCGAACGGACAAACATACATTTCAACCTGCACAATGCCTCAAAAGGTGAACTTTGATACGCTTGTTTCTGTTAAACAATTCCGCTTCCGGGATACCGCCATTTACCCAATGCCCGTTTTTCTTGACCCGGGCAATTCTGTAAATTATTATCACTTTGTGGAAACCCGCAATGATTCGATTGTTACACGCATGTTTACAATTAACGATCAGTTTGACAATGGTAAATTCATTAACTACACCATGCGTTCAGATACATCCCTCCACATTGGAGACACTGTTCGTGTAGAAATGCAATGCATCGACCTGGGAGCCTACAATTATTTCAGCACCTTCCGGCAGGCGTCAGGTTCAACAAATGTGACACCTTATAATCCGCTCTCAAATATTTCAAACAATGCACTGGGATATTTCAGTGCACATACCTCGCAAACAAAAGGAATAAGGGTAAAGTAACAGTTACTTTGCGTACATCGCCTTCCGCACTGCGGCGAGTATCAATCCGAGTATAATTATTAATGCTACAGGTATAACTAAGTTGATAACCTGCCATTGGGTTTTCTCGAGCTTTACACGTTTATCATCAAGCAAACGTATTTGCAACTGCCTATCTCTCACATTCAGCAAAGCTGAATCGCCACATAAATAATTCATACTGTTCAGCACAAAATCGCTGTTGCTGTACATTTGCCTGGCATATGTATCCCACCCCAATGGTGAAGCGGCTTTCCCGCCCGATTCCGTTTCATTCCGTATTACATCACCATTCGAAACAATAATCATGGCGGTGGGCTTGCTTTCTGCAAGGTAGTTGTATTTAGGAGTATTGTAAGGATATGGTATCCGGCCCTGATACAAGGATTTGAACGTACCTTCCAGCAATACAGCAACAGGTTGATGCCCTTCTTTAAACTGGGCATCCATCAATTGTTCCCTATCTGCCGGCGAAAGATGCGCCAGCTTAATGGCCAACTGAAAACTAATCCGCGCAAAAGTTCCGTTTTGCAATTTCGTATTTTTTGATGTATTTAACAAAACGGTTTTTTTTACATTAGGAACCTTGATGGTATCTAAACTGCTCGCCATATTCAATTCCACCAGGTTCAAATTCTTAACTATAGTGCTGTTGCCTGTTGAGCCTACCAGCGGTTCATACAACCAGGGGCAGACTTCCCAGCGGGCCGGTTCTCCGCGCATGGCCGTATTTATGGGCACTCCCGAGCACTGAAAATCCATTACTAAATTGGTATTCAGCCTTACCCCATAGTTGAACATCATATCATCCAGGTTCAGGTTGTTCGGAAAGCCCACCGTATAACCATTTTTAGAGAGGGAGTCCATAGGCGCATAAACAGGGCTTATCAGCCAGAACACTTTTCCGCCATGCATAATATACTGGTCAATGGCAATTTTATCGGGCTCAGGGAAAACGGTATCGGGCTTGGCAACAATAATAGCTTTGTAGCGCACATTGCCCGAAGAATCGAGCAACGCACCTGAACGATGGTTGATGGTTATGCTCCTTATATTATAGTATTCGCTCAATGTTTTAATTGAACTTGCAACATGTATTGAATCTAATTCTCCATGCCCCTGCAGAAAGGCAATATCGGGCTTGAAATCAATGGTGAGTTTGTGGATGGCATTATCAATATTGTATTCCAGCTCTTCAATGGAATAATTAACAGCAGCCATTGTGTTGGGATTGCCCTGATCCTGGTATATATTCATGGCAATTTCCCTACCGCGATAGGAAAGAATAGCACCGGGAACTACCATTATGTCGGAATTGCCGCTCGATTCCTGGAGATGCAGGTTGATAGGTGAAAGTCCCTCCCTGTAAAGCTGTTCGTAAAATGCCATCCTTGCATTTTTGTCAGGATTAGCAGAAGGATCTACAAACTCATATTGTATCTTGCCACCCGAGTAAGCCCGGAATTCATCAAGCATCTCTTTGGTTTCATCGCGCATTCGGATAAAGCCCGCAGGTAGTTTATTTCCTTCCAGGTAAACCTTGAAGAATGCAGTACCCTGAATATTTTCGGCAATCTTTTTCGACTGAGGAGAAAGCGTGTAACGTTTTTCGGAGGTAAGATCGAACCGGTGGAAAACAAATGACCCAACGTAATTCAGTAAAAATAAAATAAGCAGACTCAAACCCAGTCTTAGCAGGTCTTTTCCGGCAGTTTTCTTTTTATTCTTATGCTCTCCGTTCACCATTTTCTGCTTTCAAGAGAGGTTCTGGTCATTAAAATAAAAGCCGTTGAAATACTGGCAAAATATAGCACATCGCGGGTATCAATCACTCCTCTGCTCATGGAGGAATAATGGAGGCTTATCCCCATAGATTGAACAAAATTACCCAGCATACCCGAAGAAAGATATTGGCCGACAAAGCCAAACCCGGTATAGCATATAAAGCAAAGTATCACCGCTATTATAAATGACACTATTTGGTTGCCACTGATGCAGGAAGCAAACACCCCGATAGAAGCAAAGCCGCTGGCAAGGAAAATCAGCCCCAGGTACGAACCCCATGTACGGCCATTGTCAAGGTTTCCGGGAGGGCTGCCTAAAATAGAAACGGAGAAATAATATACCAACGTAGGCAACAAGGACAGAATAACCAGAACAATACAAGCCAAATATTTTGCCAGGATAATTTCAAGGTCGCTGAGGGGTCGGGTTAAAAGAAGTTCTATGGTGCCGGTCTTTTTCTCTTCTGCAAAAGAACGCATACTAACTGCCGGAATAAGAAACATAAATACCCAGGGAGCTAAAACAAATAAGGGGTCGATACCTGCATACCCGCTGCTTAGGATATTCGATTCGGAAGGAACTACCCATAGCAGTAACCCAATGGTAATAAGGAATACACCTATTACAATGTATCCGATAAGGGACCCCAGAAAGCCAGATATTTCCTTTTTTAAAAGTGCGTACATATATATTGTGCAGCCCAAAATTAACAAATTAGCTAATAGCCATTCGTTAATGGATCGGAGCTTTTTTAACATCGGTCTGCTTAAAACAACCTATTTTTACACCATAATCGGTATGATAAATATAACAGGAAAGTTTTTCGGAGTAATTATTGGTTGGTTTTTTGCGCGGTTAGATGGGGCTATAGCAGGTTTTTTGCTTGGTGCCCTTTACGATGAATACATGCGATCAAAACAAGAAGATCCGAAAGATACTCCGGGGAGTACAGGAAACCCGAACCTTGACTCAATACTTGAGAATTACAGCGGGGGATTTAATTTTATACTTGTATCCCTTTCCGCCGCAGTAATGCGAAGCGATGGTAAAACTACCCGCTCGGAACTGGAATATGTAAAAGATTTTTTTGTGCGCCAGTTCGGGGTTGAAAAAGCCAAACAAAACCTGCTTATGCTTCGCGAAGCCTTAAAGAATGAAATACCGCTTGAAAGGATTTGTTATGCAGCCCAAAGCAAAATGACCTACCACAGCCGGTTGCAGTTAATGCACTATTTATTCGGAATAGCTTACGCCGATGGAAGCTTCTCGACCCACGAGCAAGCTTTATTATACAAAATATCAGTTTACCTGCAAATAAGCCCCACAGACTTTAAAACAGTGGGGGCCATGTTTGGCGGAGGAGGTGGTAGCGTTGCCAACAAATCGAAAGCCTATGAAATATTAGGTATCGAAAAAAGTGCTACTGAAGAAGAAATTAAGAAAGCCTACCGGCAGATGGCACTTAAATATCACCCTGACAGGGTTACCCATTTAGGTGAAGACGTAAGAAAATCAGCTGAAGAGAAGTTCAAAAAAGTGCAGGAAGCCTATGAAACTGTGAAGAAAGAAAAAGGGTTTTCATAGTCATACATAACGTATGATTTTCAAGGCTTTTCACTTAAAACGCACTACTTTTCCCTAAAAAAGCCTATATTTGCACTCCTTAATTTTTAATTTAAACAAATAAATTCAATATGTATCCAGAAGCGTTAGTAATACCCATGAAGTCTGAACTTACCGAAGCCGGGTTCAGAGATCTCACAACCCCAGTTGCAGTTGATAATGCAATCCAGGAAAAAGGCACTACACTATTAGTATTTAATTCCGTATGTGGTTGCTCCGCAGGTGCAGCCCGCCCGGGCATTCTTATGTCACTCGACAATAATAAAAAGCCGGATAATTTAGTTACTGTTTTTGCAGGTTTCGATGTGGAAGCCACAGCACAAGCACGCAGGTATACTTTACCATATCCTCCATCATCCCCTTCTATAGCATTATTTAAAGATGGTAAACTCGCTTATTTTATCGAGCGTCATCGGATTGAAGGCCATTCAGCGGGAATGGTTGCAGAAAACCTTAAAGCAGCTTACGAAGAATACTGCTAAACATCAATAATTATAATATGAAAATGGAGGGTTAGAATTCTATTCTACTCTCCATTTTTTAATTTTATTTATTTCCTTTTATCCATTTAATAACACGGTCTTCCAGAACCGATTCTTTTGGAGTAAGCACTCCTGCCCAATTTCCGTTTTCATCAATTAAAAACTTCTGGAAATTCCAGGTTACAGGCGAATCCTGAACACCATTCAGCGATTTTTCGGTTAGCCATGAATAAAGCGGATGAATAGAATCTCCTTTAACTGAAATCTTCTGCATCATCTGGAAAGTAACGCCATAGTTCTTGGTACAGAACTCATGTATCTCAGAATTAGAACCGGGTTCCTGACTTCCAAAATTATTTGCCGGAAAACCAATAATGGTGAAATGAGCCCCACCGTATTCCTTATATAACTTTTCAAGATCGGCATATTGGGGGGTGTTCCCACATAACGAAGCCGTATTCACAATTAAAACCTTTTTACCTTTTAGGGTAGAAAAGTCAAAATCTTTGCCATCAATGGTTTTAGCTTTAAAATCGTACAATGTACTTTTGTCGGCATTCCGGGTAAAAGACGTCAAAGCAAACATCAATCCTCCGACCATGCATGCGAACACAATTAATTTAATATTCATAGGGTAAATTTTTTGCTAATTTATGAAAAATAAAACATTCCGATTTTTAATTAAATAATTTATATAGCCCTTTCAAAATATGCTCTTATTCTTAATAAATTTATGGGCTTCTATGGCACTGTATTTCAAAGGCATATTAAACATATATGACTTTTTTATTAAAAAAATGAAATTCCGTGCAATCATATTCCAATTAATCTTTATATTTGTCACCTAAAACAATAAGATATGCGTCTAAATAAAATACTATTACTTGGATGCTTTATTATTCCTACACTCGGATTCAGTCAAATCGGGTTTGAAGCAGGAATAAAAGCAGGAGCTTCCACTGGATTATGTGACATTGGTGGGGTAAATAATGCCGGACGTCCTTGGTTACTTGATATGCAATCAAGTCAAATTCGCTGGGACTTAGGAGCTTACCTCCGATTTAAATTAAGCAGAAGATTCCACATCTCAGGTCATTTTGACTATATTCGGTTGCAAGGATTTGATAGCCTTTCAAAGGTTACTTCAATCCGCGACAGGAACCTGAACTACAGAAATGACATTATGGAAGGATCCGTAAGAGGCGAATGGACCTTTTATGATAACCCGGATGTTGGTGGCAACTTTAACTATACTACTACCTTCACTGCTTATTTATTTGCAGGAGTAGGAATTTATCACATGAACCCGAAAGCTATGTTCACCCATACCTGGCACGACAAAGTGAATGGTATTACATATTCTCCCGGTGATTATGATCCATTACATACCTTAACTACTGAAGGAGAGGCCCCTTACAAGCTAATTCAGGCTGCTATACCTGTAGGTATTGGTTTCTACTATACATTCAATAAAGCTTTCAGATTAGGATGGGAACTTTGCTGGGATAAAACCTTTACCGATTATATTGATGACGTAAGTGGAAAGTACCCTAAGTATGGTTACGACGTTAATCTTCCAAACACTTATAGTAAATACCTTACCAATCAATCTCAGTTTGTACCGGGTATCACCAGACAAGAACTTGCTAACTATGGACCGGGTAGCCCACGTGGAAACTCAAAGAACAACGATAGTTTTGTAACCACGGCTATCAATTTTGGATTCATGATCAATCCAAAAATTTCCAAGCACATGAAGAAGAAATTCTTTGAAAAGAAACAATACAAATCAAGAGCTTCTTTCTAATAATTCAAGTAATAATTTTACAAAGGCAACCCAGACGGTTGCCTTTTCTTTTTATATGAACAAAGAAAACGAAAATGAAAAGCGTTCAAGGGTTAGGCTACATCCTAATTTGGTGAAAGCCTGTATTGAGGGCCTCAGGCAGATTTATACGGATGGAAAACATGCCGACAGTGTTGTAAACAACCTGCTAAAGTCGAACCCGAAATGGGGCTCATCAGACCGCAAGTTTATTGCAGAAACAATATATGATATTGTACGGTGGTGGCGCAAACTGTGGTTTGTAGTAGGTGAAGAACCCAATCTAACCAACGCAGGCTTATGGAAGCTTTGCGGAGTTTACCTTGTTAATAAAGGTATGTATTTGCCAGCCTGGGAAGAATTTGAAAATATTAACCTGAATGCCGTTCATGACAGATTAGATAAAGCTGAAGGAATACGTGTTATACGTGAATCTATTCCCGATTGGCTCGACAGTATTGCTGAAGAAGAATTAGGAGATGTTTGGGAAACAGAAATTGCAGAACTCAACAAACAAGCCGATTTTGTAATAAGAGCCAATACGATAAAAGTAAACCGGAATAGTTTACAGAAAGCGTTACGCGACGAAGAAACGGAAACCGCTGTAATACCAAACCATCCGGATGCACTTGTGGTAAGTGAACGGAAGCGAATTTTCACTACCCATTGTTTTCAGGACGGGTGGTTTGAAGTGCAGGATGCATCTTCGCAGGAAGTGGCCTACTTCATGGACCTCACCCCTGGAATGCGTGTAGTAGATGCCTGCGCCGGAGGAGGAGGTAAATCCTTGCACATGGCTGCTTTGATGCAGAATAAAGGGAGAATAATTTCACTGGATATTTTTGAATGGAAACTGAAAGAGCTTTCAAGAAGAGCCAAGAGAGCGGGAGTCAGTATTATTGAAACCCGAATAATCGAATCTTCAAAAACAATTAAACGCCTTGCAGAACAAGCAGACCGTGTTTTGATTGACGCACCATGTTCTGGCCTTGGCATACTCAAACGCAACCCCGATATTAAATGGAAACTTAGTCCTGAAAGCATTGATAATATAAGGAAAGAACAGGCTAAAATTCTTTCGGATTATTGTGTGATGACAAAGAAAGGTGGCAAATTAATTTATGCCACTTGCAGTATTCTTCCATCGGAAAATGAAAAGATTGTAGATAAATTTCTTAGCGAACACCCTAACTTTAAAAAAGTAAAAGAGAAAAAGATACTTCCCTCCGAATCGGGGTTTGATGGGTTCTATATGGCAATGATGGAGAGAGAGTAATATTTTTTTATTCTTAAATCACCTTATATTTGCAATTATTAATTCAATACCTATGATTGCAGTTCATTTGAAATTTCGATTTTTTATTTCCTGTATCTTATTATTTATTTCGATAGCGGGTAGTGCACAAAAAGAGAATGCAGAGTTCAGGCAATTAGCACATCTTACCGACAGTGTTTGTATGAAAGCTTACTATATAAGGGATTCAAATGCATACAAAAAGCAACTCTCCTTATTTTTAAAAAAATATGACAAGTTAGATTCTTCGGGCAAAAAAGAGTTTATGCAAGATTTAAACGGTGCCTATTATAATTTGTGTTGCCTTTACTCCTTGCAAAATGTCAAATCGAAAGCATTGGAATATTTTAGAAAATCGTATGAGGCAGAATATTATAATTACACGCATATTTTGGGAGACAGTGACCTCAATAATATCCGCAATGAAATCGAATTCAAGATAATTGCCAACAAAATGAGGCAGATTGGCGACTACTTATATATACTGAAAAACGCCAGTAAATATAATCGCGCCGACTCAAGGCAACTGCCGGCATTTACATACCAAAGTAAAGACAATCCGAATTTGGTTGAGTTGCGAAAATCATTCAAATTAGATTCAGTAGCAGGCAAAGGCAATGATATTTCAAAGGTTATTAGCATGCTTCATTTTATTCATAACCTGATACCGCACGATGGAAGCCACGAAAACCCAACTGTTAAAAATGCCATGGCTATGATAGCCATATGTAAAAAAGATAATCGCGGATTGAATTGCCGGGGGCTTGCAACCGTATTAAATGAATGTTATTTATCCATGGGTTTTAAGTCGAGAATAGTTACCTGCCTGCCGAAAGACAGTATGCAAATTGACCCGGACTGCCATGTTATTAATTCCGTTTATCTGCCTTCTCTGAAAAAATGGGTTTGGATGGACCCCACTTTCGATGCCTATGTTATGAATGAAACAGGTGAGTTATTAAGTATTGAAGAGGTTAGGGAAAGGCTGATTGCCGGAAAAACCCTACTAATTAATCCGGATGCAAACTGGAATCACAAAAGTTCGCAAAACGAAAAATACTACCTTGAATATTACATGGCGAAAAACCTATATATGCTGGAATGCCCTGTTAACAGTGAATATAACATGGAAACAAGAGAAGATGGAAAAACAATTAGTTACATCAAATTGCTACCATTAGAGTATTATAAACAAACTCCCGCTATTGATAAAAACACTATTAAAAGTTCAAATACAACTTACGTTGTTTATAAAACCAATAACCCTGCTGCATTCTGGGAAACGCCTTAGGTTCTTTCGGGGTAAATAACATAAATCCAGATAGCAATCTAAAAGAGAGTTTTCTCTTTTAGAACTTTATAAACCTTAAGAACTTTTATTTCTTACTGAAACTTCTTCACAATAACTGAATCATTGTGTCCTCCGAAACCGAAGGATTTTAGTATGCCAGCGGCTCTTGGCTTTGATGCCGCACCCGAAGTATTATTATTCGTTTAGGCTCTATTTTATATGCGATCCTTATGGCGGGAACATTAAAGTAGCGGTAGCTTCCGTCATTATTTGATTTCAAAATATCCAAAGGAAATATCCTTGGCCGAAGGCTGATTAATTTGGTGTTCCTTTCAATCTCACCTTTGATCAACTCAATAAATTTTAGAGAATATCTCTCAGACAAATGCTCAATAAGTTCTTTCAGATGATTTTGGGCATTTATATGCCAAACAACTTTTAGCCTCTTTTTAGCTTTAATCACCTTACCATTTTTTCATTTCTTTCATTACCTGTTCATTGGTAACAAATTCTCCTTCATTCACGGCCTTTTCCGCTGCATCTAATTCTCTATTGTATTGTGCTTTGGTAATCCGTTTGGTAGAAACTAAGTCTTGGAAATAAGATGATAATAATGCTATAGTTTCCTCGTCTTTTATAGAAAGAACCTTTTTTGCAAGGGTATTTTTTTGCCTTTCTAATCTTGGCAAAACAGATTTATTGCTTTGAATCGTTGGCTGCATAGAACTAATGTTTTTCAATTATATACTTGCAAATATACGAATACTGGCTTATTTATTCCAAGCTTTCCCAAAAGCCAGAATACTTTTAAACTTTTACCTCTTTTATTGAAACTTCTTCACAATGACTGAAGCATTGTGTCCTCCGAAACCGAAGGTATTGCTCAGGGCGGCATTAACCACTCGATGTTGAGCTTTATTGAATGTGAAGTTGAGATTATTATCTAACTCAGGGTCGTCGGTAAAGTGATTGATAGTAGGCGGAACGATATCATTTTTCACCGCCATAATAGTTGCAATAGCTTCTACCGCACCAGCGGCACCAAGCAAATGCCCTGTCATTGATTTAGTAGAACTTATATTCAGCTTATACGCATCTGCTCCAAATACTTTTAGAATAGCTTTGGTTTCAGCTATATCACCTAAAGGTGTGGAAGTACCGTGAACATTAATATAATCAATACCCGATGTAGTCAATCCTGCATCTTGCAAAGCAAGGTTCATAACATTAATCGCACCCAATCCTTCCGGATGTGGTGCTGTCATGTGATGTGCATCAGCAGTCATTCCACTGCCAACTACCTCAGCATATATTTTTGCACCTCTGTTTAAGGCATGTCCCAATTCTTCCAAGATAATACTGCCTGCGCCTTCCCCCATAACAAAACCATCACGGTCTTTATCAAATGGGCGGGATGCTGTTTCCGGTGAATCATTTCGTTCCGACAAGGCTTTCATGGCATTGAAACCTCCCATACCTGCAGGGTTTACAGCAGCTTCCGAACCACCGCTCACAATAACATCGGCCTTCCCTAATCTTATATAGGTATAGGCGTCGATAAGCGAATTAGTAGAAGAAGCACACGCTGAAACGGTGGTAAAGTTTGGCCCACGGAATCCATATTTAATAGAAATATGACCCGAAAGGATATCCACAATCATCTTTGGAATAAAGAAAGGATTGAATCGAGGTGTTCCATCACCTTTGGCATAATTGCCACATTCTTCAAGGAATGTGTCCAATCCACCAATTCCGGAACCCCAGATGACTCCTACCCTATCCTTATTCACTACCTCAAGGTCGAGCCCTGAATCAAGAATAGCTTCGGCAGAAGCAACAAGACCATATTGAGCATACGGATCGATCTTGCGACCTTCCTTACGCTCAAAATGGTCCTCTATCTTAAAACCTTTCAACTCGCAAGCGAAACGGGTTTTGAATTTTGAAGCATCAAAACGGGTAATAGCAGCTGAACCACTGACTCCGGCAATCAAATTTTCCCAGAATTGTGGAAGGGTATTCCCGATAGGGGTAAGGGCTCCCAGACCCGTTACTACAACGCGTTTCAACTGCATTGTGAATGCAAGTGGAAATGATTACTTTACGTTAGCTTCAATGTAGGCAATAGCTTCTCCTACAGTATTGATCTTTTCAGCTTGTTCGTCAGGAATGGCAATGTTAAACTCCTTTTCGAAGTCCATGATTAACTCTACAGTATCCAAAGAGTCAGCCCCCAGGTCATTGGTGAAGCTGGCTTGTGGTGTTACCTCTTTTTCATCGACACCTAATTTGTCAACAATAATTGATTTTACGCGCGCTTCAATGGTGGCATCATTTTTATTTGTCATGGTCTGGTTAATTTTAAATTGGGTGCAAAAGTAATAAATATTGACACATACAAACCTCAAATTAATCATTGGGTGATTTTTGAGCCTATTTCCGTCAATAAATGCTACTTTTGCCCAAAGATATACTATTCCTAATTTCTCCTTTATAATCTATACCAATGGACGAAAAGAATGCCCCTGAACAAGTAAATATCAATATAGAACTGCCCGAAGAAGTAGCCGAAGGTATTTATTCAAACCTCGCGATTATTACCCACTCTAATTCTGAATTTATCCTTGATTTTATAAGAATTATGCCCGGAGTACCGAAAGCTAAAGTTAAATCAAGAATACTGCTTACCCCTCAGCATGCTAAAAGGCTTATGAAAGCCTTAAAAGACAACCTTTCGAAGTTTGAATCGATGCATGGGCCCATACAAGATAGTGAAGTTAATGCAATACCAATGAACTTTGGTGGACCTACCGCAAAAGCTTAAAGAATAATTAACTTATCTGACAGCTTAAATCCAATCACATGAAGCTGTTTTTGGCATATGTAAGGTTGATTCGGCCACTTAACCTGTTTATTATTGCCTTTACCTTATATATGGTAAGGTTTTGTATCATTCTTCCTTTGCGGGGTTTTTACCATAATGATATTGGATTAAATGAATCTACATATGCTCTATTTTCATTATCCTTTTTATTAATGGCCGCCGGGGGATATATTATTAATGATTATTATGATGTTGAGATTGATATTATAAACAAACCGACAAAATTGATTATTGGGCAATTAATTCTTCCTTCAAATGCTCTCAGGACATACTGGATTATTAGCATTTTCGGGCTAATCATTGGTTTTTACTCTTGTATTAAAGCAGAAGTTCCATGGCTTGCTTTCATTTTTCTATTCTATTTTATTGGCTTATTGATTTATTCCTATAAACTTAAATCAACCTTTTTGTTTGGCAATATTTTAGTCTCAATCTGTTTAGGACTTGTTCCGTTATCAGGGATATATATACAGTCGCAATATATTATCAAACATTCTGCACCAATTGATCCTATAGAAATTAACTCATTGCGGTATTTAGCATGGGGAGTAGCATTGTTTGCATTTCTATCTACCTTAATCAGGGAGATTGTTAAGGACATTGAAGATATTGAAGGTGATGCCCATGCAGGTTGTAGAACTGTTCCAATTACTATCGGAATAAGGGCTTCAAAAAGCCTGGTTCAATTACTTTCTTTTGTGATGATTCCTTTGCTTGGAACATATCAATATGAATATTGCCATACTCCTAACATGCCATTCTCAGCTTATTATATTGGGTTATTCATTCAATTACCCCTTTTGATGGTAATAGTGCAGTCAAGCATGGCCTTTTCACCTAAGGATTTTAAAATTGTGAGCAAATGGCTTAAGTTCATCATGTTTACAGGAATTTCTTATTTCTTTGTATTTGCATACGATATTTGGTACCAACAACATAATAAAATTTTTGATTTTCTGAAATGATAATAATCCTCGCCTCCCAATCCCTTCGCCGCCGCCAACTTCTTGAAGAAATTGGATTTTCCTATGAACTACGCCCTAAAGACGTTGAAGAATCCTATCCCGAACATTTACAATGTGAAGAGGTGGTAGAATTTCTGGCTGATAAAAAATCAAAGGCTTTTACAAATGATGAAATTCCGGAAGATGCTATTCTACTCACTGCCGATACAATTGTATGGCTTGATGGTAAGTCGCTCTTAAAACCAACCGATGAACAGGATGCGATAAATATGTTAGGTAAACTTTCAGGCCGCAAACATAGAGTGGCAACAGGGGTTTGCTTGCGGTCGAAAGAAAAGAAAAAGGTTTTTCATGTGCTTACCGATGTGTTTTTTAAAGAACTCACATTAGAAGAACGAACCTTTTATGTAAAAAAATATCGCCCTTACGATAAATCAGGCTCCTACGGAATACAGGAGTGGATCGGATATATAGGAATAGAACGAATTGAAGGATCGTATACCAATGTAATGGGCCTACCTACTAAAGAGGTTTACGAAGAACTTATGCGGTTTTAATTGCTTCTGAATTTTACGCTCAAATATTCTTAAGGAATAATCGATTTAATAAATAAAATTAATTCTTCTAAAATTTTCTGTTATTTTTATCTCTTAAAACCAATAGGTTATTAGCATGGAACAATCCTCGGGAGATTTTGATAAAGATAAGATAGAACTGATTCTATCTGCGAAGTTTAAGTATTATAAAAAGCTTAACCCCGAAGACCAGAAAAAATTTGTTGACCGTACCTATCTCTTTGCGAACAATAAAGAATTCCTAACCCGGGATGCGAAGGATATACTGGATGAGATGGACAATATTAAAACACTCATTTCAGCGGCTGCCATTGAATTAACTTTCGGCCTGTCAGAATATGAATTACCGCATTTCTCTAAAATATTTATTTATCCTCATGACTACTATAATGGCTTGACAAAGCACTGGCACAAAGGAGAAACTAATATTATGGGTGCTATTGTGTTTTCATGGAAAGATTTTCAGGAGGCATACAATGAAGAACACGGCAAAACGAACCTGGGCTTGCATGAAATGGCGCATGCATTACTATTGACTGACAAAATTGATGAAGGCAGAGATGCGTTCTTTGATGCCTATTTTGACAGATGGTGGGCTATTTCAAGCACAGAGTTTAAGAAACTTGCAAAGCATGAAACCTCCTTTTTCAGGGATTATGGCGGCACCAATCAGCAAGAGTTTTTTGCTGTTTGCATGGAATGTTTTTTTGAGGCATCCCAAGAGTTTAAAGAAAAACACCCTGAAATTTATCGCCAGACTTGCATATTATTAAATCAGGACCCTTCGGGAGATTTCTCTAAAATAACCGAAGCCCGAGAAGAATTACTCAAGAGTTTTCAAAATATAGACCCCGGCATTTTAATTTACCGGACCAAAGGAAGAACACTTATGAATACTGTTCTGTCTTCAGGCGGAATTGGGGTTTACCTGTTTTTTACCTTTTTCCTGTTTGGCCGTATCGATGTTATTCAACATATTTTCATTTGGGGATTATCGGCTGCTCTAATAGTTTTCCTTGTTATCAGGCTTGTAAAATACAAAGAGTTTTATGTTTATGATAATGCATTTGCAATTGGCTACGAGCGTCATGGAGAAGACCTGGAAAAAATGGATGTTATTGGCGCACCCTTATGCGTTTCCATTACATTCCGGACAATCTATCACTATAGAAGCATCGATAGCCATGTTATAGAATTGATGCACATTGACGACGGCAATCTTACTAAAACGGAATGGACCTATAATCATATAAAGTCAGGTCAGGTTGAAGAACTTAAAAATGCGGTTAAGGATTTCTGCGCCAAAAATTATATTGGCTTTCATTTGGACCCTCAGAATTAAAAAGACAACCATCCTGATGGGATTAGCTTGTCCGAAAACATCTATTTTATACAATTCACAGTCTTTTGCCGTGTATGGAATATGACAGTTGTCATTCTTAACATTTCTTCTTTCTTTACATTTGCATAAAATTATACCCATGAATCATTCCAAACCTATTATAATATGGCTATTGGCAGGTTGCCTGCTAATATGGGGAATGGTTGTAGTTGGCGGAATTACCCGCCTTACCCACTCCGGCCTCTCCATGGCTAAGTGGAAAATATCGAGCGTTATTCCTCCGCATACCGATGAAGAATGGAATTCAGACTTCAATGATTACAAACAAACTCCCGAATACAAGCAAGTAAACAGCAACTTTACCTTAGAAGATTACAAACATATCTATTGGTGGGAGTTTATTCACCGTCTAATTGGTCGTTCTATTGGGATGGTATTTCTTATTCCATTTGCGTTTTTTATAATTAAAGGTTGGTTGAAAGGTTCTTTAATATGGAAAACACTCATCATATTTGCCTTGGGAGGAGTACAGGGTATAATTGGCTGGTATATGGTGGCGAGCGGGTTGCAGGATGTGCCTCACGTAAGTCATTATTTTTTGGCCGCACATTTAATAACTGCGTTCATCACATTTGGGTATAGCTTTTGGGTGGCACTTGATTTAATGTATCCGGTAACAGATAAAAGCACTATGACCCTTCAGGTAGTCCATAGAAAATTCGAAATAGTACGAAAATGGAATTGGGCATTGTTGATACTTGTGGTAATACAAATTGTTTATGGAGCCTTTACCTCAGGCCTCCATGCAGGACAGGTTTATCCCACCTGGCCTAAAATGGGCGAAAACTGGATTGCTCCGGAGGTTACAGCCATCTCCCCAATCTGGCGCAACTTTATAGATGGTCTTGTTGGTGTTCAATTTATACATCGCTACAATGCATATCTGGTTGTTTTGCTGGTAATAGTTATTTGGTTCAAATCATTAAAACTTCAACTTTTACCAACCCAATCTCACGGTATTAAATTTCTTATTGGTATGGTGTTGGTGCAATTCTTTTTAGGCGTATTTACACTTGTTTACACTGTGCCGGTTGTACTTGGCGTGCTACATCAAACTGGAGCATTTCTGCTTTTTGCCTCTACCATTTTTGTACTCCATCAATGGAGGGTTCAGAAAACCGCCAGCTAAAAAATCCTAGTGCCTTTCATGATGGCCTCCGCCGCCGTGATGTTCATGCCATCCCCGCCCTCTTACAAAACAACCTTCCATTGAAAGCATTGATAATAGGCATAGCCCAAGAAGTAACCTTTTCATACTGATTTTATTTTATTTATTATTTAACCTCTTACAATTATTAACGGATATGGGAATCTACTTATGTGCACTTTCAATGATGATCATCATGATGTTCATTCCCTTCATGATGTCCATTATCATGGTGTCCTTCATCATGATGTTCTCCTCCACGCCCTCTTCCATCACCCATCGGGTGAACATAAGCTACACAACTTTGCATTGATACTGCAACAAATAAGCATAGCATAAATATTAGTTTTTTCATTTTGTAGGGAATTAATTTGTTCGTTACAAAAGTCGCCAGAGGCCACTCATTCCGTGTTATATTTGTGTCTATGAAAATTACATGATTCACGGTTTTGTTACAGCATATGCCAATATTTACTGAATAAGTGTACAAGATCAGAATAAACTCTTTTCAAAAATTATTAACAGGGCTTATGGTCTGACCCAATAGGAGTAACTTTGCAAGCTATGGAATCGAGGATAGATAATTTTTTAGATGAACTTAACGAGGAACAACGCAAAGCGGTAGAAGCCACCGAAGGCCCTGTAATGATTATTGCAGGTGCCGGTTCAGGCAAAACAAGGGTGCTTACCTATCGGATTGCCTACCTGCTTAAACAAGGTGTTGATCCTTTCAGGGTGCTTTCGCTAACCTTTACAAATAAGGCCGCCGCCGAAATGAAAGAGCGTATCATTGAGCTTATTGGTGGCGATGCCCGTAATCTCTGGATGGGTACTTTTCACTCGGTATTTGCACGCTTATTGCGCAAAGAAGCTGAAAAAATAGGATACCCTCAGAACTTTACCATTTACGATACGGATGATTCCAAGGGCTTGATAAAAAGTATTACCAAGGAATTAGGATTGAATGATTCTACCTACAAGGCATCAACCATATTGGGTCGTATTTCGAGTATGAAAAACATGCTCATTTCAGCAGAAGCATATGTGAACGATGCACAATATATGAGTGATGACAGGGCAGCCCGCAGGGAGCATTTCGCACATATTTTTCTCACCTACAATAAAAGGCTTTTCAAAGCCGGTGCCATGGATTTTGACGACCTTTTGTTCCAGACAAATATGTTGCTCCGTGATCATCCTGAAGTGCTGTTAAAATACCAGGACATGTTCCGTTACATATTGGTGGATGAATACCAGGATACCAACTTTTCACAGTATATGATTCTGCGCCAGCTTGCTGCACGCCACCAAAACATAGCTGTTGTGGGTGATGATGCACAAAGTATTTATGCCTTCCGCGGAGCGAATATTCAGAACATTTTAAACTTCCAGAAGCACTACCCCGATACCCAGGTTTTTAAACTGGAACAGAATTACCGTTCTACCAAAACTCTGGTACACGCTGCCAATTTAGTTATCTCTAAAAACCGTGACCAGTTGCAAAAAACCGTTTGGACATCAAACGGTGAAGGCGAAAAGATCCAGCTGATGCGTGCTGAACGCGATACTGACGAAGGAAGAGTTATAGCTCAATCTATTTTTAATTTCAAAGCTACCAAACAAGCTGCCAATAGTGAGTTTGCAATACTATACCGAACCAATGCACAATCACGTTCCATTGAGGAGGCGTTGATAAAACTCAATATCCCTTACCGTATTTATGGCGGACTTTCATTCTATCAGCGTAAGGAAATTAAGGACTTGCTGGCCTATTTCCGTTTAGCTATCAATCAACATGACGAAGAGGCTTTGAGAAGGGTTATCAACTATCCGAAACGTGAAATTGGCGATACTACATTCGATAAAATGATTGTGGCTGCTGCTGATAATGATATCAGCATTTGGATGGTAATGGATAACATAAAAGATTTTAATCTTGGGCTTTCTCCCCGTGTTACCGAAAGGATTGCCGAGTTTGTAAATATGATCAAAAGCTTTGCTGCAATGGCTTCCACATCTACTGCATACCAGATGGGTGAATATATTTACGCTACTACAGGACTAAAACGCGAACTGGAACAGGATCGCACTCCGGAAGGGGTTAACCGGATCGAAAACATTCTTGGATTATTCAACGGACTGAAAGACTTTTCGGAGAAACCATTGGATGAAGGCGTTATTCCAAGCCTTAGCATGTTTATGGAAGATGTGGCTCTGCTTACAAATGAAGATAGGACCAAAGAAGATAAATCTAAAAGTGATAAGGTTCTTCTTATGACAATCCATGCTGCAAAAGGGCTGGAGTTTAATTACGTGTATATAGCAGGAATGGAAGAAAATCTTTTTCCATCGCAAATGGTACTGAATTCAAGGGAGGAGTTAGAAGAGGAACGCAGACTCTTTTATGTTGCCGTTACGCGTGCAAAAAAGCAACTTATACTTTCGAATGCCATCTATCGTTTCCGCTATGGAAGCCCTCAAAGCAACGAGCCAAGCCGTTTCCTGGAAGAAATTCCTGCAGAATGCCTTACCAATGTTTCTTTCAGGGAAGAAGCCAGTGAACATGTCTATTCCAGAACTCCTTCAGCATTCCGAAAACCTGCACAAACAGCTATTAAATCCCCGCCACCAACAATTGTTGGGAAAAAATTAATGAGCATGAACAAAGCTGCTCAAACTTCTTTACCAATGGACAATTCGCATTTAAGCGGACTGAAAGTTGGTAACCGGGTTGAACATGAACGATTCGGCCAGGGCGAAGTTTTAACTATAGAAGGTTCTTATCCGAACAGTAAAGCAACGGTTATGTTCGGCAACGGAGATAAAAAACAATTGCTGCTAAAGTTTGCTAAATTGAAAATTGTTGGATAATGAATTCATTTCAACCCCAAACCCCTAAAGGGGCTTTAAATAGTGCTATTAAAAGCCCCTTTAGGGGTTTGGGGTTATTTGTATTAATTTTTTTCTTTGCATCCTGTCATCGTAATCCGCTGGATATTGATGTTTCAAAAGTTATTGTTCCGCAGGTAAAAATTGGCAGAATGGAACGTGACATATTTGCAATGCCAAAAGACAGCGTTAATCAATATACCCGGAGGATGCAAAAAAAATACGGAATCTTTTATACCGACTTTGTTACAGCATTCCTCAATAATGGAGGCATAATGGACTCTACCTATGCCGCCGGACTGAGACGATTTATTACCGACCGTGATATGCGTGATACCTATGATACGTGCGAAAAAATGTATCCTGATGTAGGATTTCTGGAGGATGGTTTGACAGAAGCTTTCAGGCATTATCACTATTACTACCCGAATAACATACTACCCAATGTAGTTACTGTTATGAGCGGGTATGATTATGGAATTATTTATTACGATTCGACTCTCGGAATTTCATTGGAACGTTACCTTGGCCGGAATAACATGCTTTACACTTACGCTCAGATTCCTAGGTATAAGGCTCAATTCATGACCAAAGATTACATGCTTAGTGATGCAGTGTATGGTTGGATAGAAAGTGTTTTCAAACCGAATGAAGATAAGAATGACCTTTTGGCGGAAATAATACACGAAGGAAAAATCATGTATTCAGTGGATGCCATGTTACCCAAAGTAAATGACACGATTAAGATACGTTATACAAAAAAACAGCTGGAGTGGTGCAAAGACAATGAATTCAATATGTGGGCTTACATTATCCGCGAAAAACTGTTGTACTCTACCGACCAGGCTAGCACTGGTAAACTGATGAAAGACGGGCCGTTCACATCCATATTCAATCATGATCTAGCCCCTTCCAGAACTGGCTTCTGGATTGGCTGGCAGATTGTAAGAACCTACATGAAAAATAACCCGGATGTTACACTACCCCAATTGATGGCGATGAAAAGTGCAGACAAAATATACAAGGAATCCGGTTATAAACCATCCAAATAAGTATGAGTAGTGTACGTGCTAAAAAAAGGTTGGGCCAGCATTTTCTGAAAGATGAAGATATTGCCGCTAAAATAGCAAGTACACTTGAACACTCCACAGAAAAGGCCCTTGAAATAGGCCCCGGGATGGGCAGCCTTACAAAATACCTGCTTAAAGATTGGGGTGAAAATTTGTGGGTATCGGAAGTAGATAATGAATCGGTTGAATATCTTAAAACATATTACCCGGAATTAAAGCCCAATATTATTTATGGCGATTTTTTACAACTTGATCTGGAGAGTAATTTTGGAAATGAGAAGATCTCGGTAATTGGGAATTTCCCATACAACATTTCTTCGCAAATACTTTTTAAGGCACTCGACCATAAAGACATGATCGTTCAAATTGTAGGCATGTTTCAAAAAGAAGTGGCAAAGCGGATATGTTCTCCGGCAGGTAATCGTGATTATGGTATTTTGAGTGTGCTTATTCAGGCCTATTACGAAACAGAATATCTTTTTGATGTGCCTCCGGAAAGTTTTATTCCGCCGCCTGCGGTGAATTCAGGAGTTATTAAATTATTAAGGAAATCGAATTCAAGTTTGGGTTGTGATGAGCTTTTATTTAAAAAAGTAGTGAAGACCGCCTTTAACCAGCGCAGGAAAAAACTTTCCAATGCATTATCAGGCTTGATAGAAGGGCATAAAATAAGAACAGATATAGGGCATAAACGGGCTGAACAGCTTTCATGGCAGGATTTTGTTGATTTAACCAATGCTATAGCGGATAATAACCATAATTAGGTTTAGATTCTCAGTTTAATGCTAATTTTGCCGCATAACGGAAATACATATATATAATGGCTACAGATAATTATCAGGGACACGACTACTATTTAATAGATGAATTACTTACTGATGAACATAAGTTGATCAGGGATACCGCCCGTACATTTGTAAAAAAATCCATCAGTCCGATTATTGAAGAGGCCTGTCAGAAATCGGAATTCCCGAAACAAATTGTAAAAGGCTTAGCGGAAATTGGAGCTTTCGGACCGACCATTCCACAGGAGTATGGTGGTGCCGGACTCGACTATATTTCATACGGAATTATTATGCAGGAAATTGAACGTGGAGATTCGGGAATTCGTTCTATGGCTTCCGTTCAGGGCTCACTGGTAATGTACCCTATCTATGCTTTCGGAAGTGAAGAACAAAAAAGAAAATGGCTTCCTTCGCTTGCGGCTGGCGAAAAAATTGGTTGCTTCGGGCTTACAGAACCTGACCACGGCTCCAATCCAAATGGCATGGTCAGTAATATTAAAGATAAAGGAACTTATTATTTATTGAACGGCGCAAAGATGTGGATATCAAATTCGCCTATAGCTGATATAGCCGTGGTTTGGGCAAAAGATGAAGAAGGAGTAATTCGCGGAATGATTGTGGAAAGAGGAATGGAAGGATTCACTACTCCTGAAACGCATGGTAAATGGTCATTGCGTGCAAGTGCTACAGGCGAACTTGTCTTTGATAATGTTAAGATTCCTAAGGAAAATGTATTCCCCGGAGTGAAAGGACTGAAAGGACCGTTATCCTGTTTGAATATGGCTAGGTATGGCATTTCATGGGGTTCAGTAGGCCCTGCATTGGATTGCTATGATTCAGCATTACGATATTCTAAACAACGTATACAATTTGGTAAACCTATTGCTAGCTTTCAGCTAACTCAGAAAAAACTGGCTGAAATGATTACTGAAATTACCAAAGCCCAATTACTTTGCTGGAGGTTAGGTGTTCTGATGAATGATAAACGCGCTACTCCTGCTCAAATATCTATGGCAAAACGCAACAATGTGAATATGGCATTGCAGATTGCACGGGAAGCGCGGCAGATTCACGGTGGCATGGGAATAACCGGAGAATACCCGATTATGCGCCACATGATGAATTTGGAATCGGTTATAACTTACGAAGGAACTCACGATATACATTTACTTATAACCGGTATGGATGTCACCGGTATTTCTGCTTTTGAATAACCCTATTTTTGAATGTGAATATTGCTTGCTCACATATAAAAATAATTACTAGAACAATTGGATTAGGATTAAGCCTTTTCATTGCTCCATCTTATTCCTATGGACAGAATGCCGCTTTGAAAAATGAAGATATTTTCAGCAAAATGTTTTCAGCGATAAACAATGTGAAAACATTGCGGACCAACATGACCTCACTAGAACGAATAGATGGGAAAAACAAATTAACCCGGTATGCGGTTAAACTTAATACCTCTCCTGTAAAATCTTATTCGAAAGATCTGGATAAAGGAGTCGAAGTATTATACCTTGAGGGCCAAAATAACAATGAAGCCACCATTAACCCGAATGGATTTCCTTATGTCAACCTTCATCTTGACCCATTAGGTAAAGTGATGCGAAAGGAGCAACATCAAACCGTAAACAGGTTAGGGTTTAGTTATATTTCCGACATTATGTATCATTCACTGGCCAAATTTCCCGATGCATATACCAAGTATATTAAGCGTGATGCTGATACAATTTGGGATGGAGCCGCGTGTTATAAAATTGAAATAAATTTTTCTTCATATACTTTTACCAATTATACCGTAAAAGAAAAAGGCGAGACGGTTACTAAATTGGCCGCAAAATATTACCTGAGCGAATACAAAATACTTACGCTCAATAATCTTTCCTGGTATAATGATGAGCTTGACATTGGGCAACAAATCCTTTTACCAAGTGCTTATGCCAAGTCCACTGTATTATTTATACGAAAGGATAATTATTTACCGGTAGTTATCCGAGCATACGATGATAAGGGATTCTTTGAAGAGTATTTTTATACCAAGTTGCAATTGAATCCCATTATTCCTGACACTGAATTTAAAGAAGATTTTTCCGCTTATCATTTTTAAATTTAAAACTTCCATGATGTAATTTATTATCTTAGCTGCATGTTTCCGGCAGAAAAAGATTTATCAGAAGCTTTAGATAAAAGGCAAGAGCAAAACTCGTTGCGTAAACTAACGTTATTTAAAAAAAGCATCGATTTTACTTCCAACGATTATCTTGGTTTTGCGAAATCGGAGGTGCTTTTCAATATGATTGGAGAGAAAATTTCAGAGAGTGAAAAAAAAATTGGCTCCGGCGGGTCGAGGCTGCTGTCTGGCAATTCAAAGGAAGCCGAAGAATTGGAAGCATACTTTGCAAAATATTATCACTCAGAATCTGCACTTCTATTCAATTCAGGATATGATGCCAATATTGGATTGCTTTCGTCTATAGCAAAAAAAGGGGATTCCATATTATATGATGAATTAGTACATGCCTCTATTCACGACGGAATAAGACTTTCAAAGGCCGATAGTTTTCCGGTAAAGCATAATGATATAATACATTTAGAGGAAAGATTAAAACAATCCTCCGGCAATATGTACGTAGTAATAGAATCTATTTATTCCATGGATGGAGACATTGCACCACTCCGGGAAATTTCCGATTTGTGCAAATTACACAAAGCTAATTTGATTGTTGATGAGGCCCACGCAACGGGAGTATTCGGTAAAGGGATTGTTCATCATTTGAAATTGGAAGAAGATATTTTTGCACGTGTTCATACATTCGGTAAAGCATTGGGTTGCCACGGTGCTGTTGTTCTCGGTTCGCAAATCTTAAATGAATACATGGTAAATTTTGCACGATCGTTTATATACACAACTGCATTGCCACTACACAGTTTAATTAGTATTGAATGTGCCCATGAATTGCTTGAAAAAAGTGAATCCGTTCAAAAAAAACTGCATGATAATATTTCTTATTTCAAGGAAAAGATAAAAGGTTCTGATAAGCATCATTGGCTCGAAAGCAAAAGTTCCATACAAAGCCTGATTGTGCCCGGCAATAATGAAGTGCGAGAGTTATGCGCCAAGATTCAGGAGAAAGATATTGATGTGCGGCCTATTCTAAACCCTACTGTGCCTAAGGGGAAAGAACGCATCCGGGTTTGTATGCATTCGTATAATACAAAAGAGGAAATTGATTTGTTATTTGAAACTATTGCAAGCGAATGAGGAAAATATTCATAACAGGAATCGGTACGGGGGTTGGTAAAACATTGGTATCAGCAATTGTAACAGAAGCATTACAAGCAGATTACTGGAAACCAATACAGACGGGTGTTGACTCCGAACCAAAAGATTCAGATACAATTCGAAATTTAATCAGCAATAAAAAAACCATAATTCATCCTGAAGCTTATTCTTTAAAAAAGCCTGCTTCTCCTTTTGCAGCCGCTGAAGATGAAGGTATAAGAATTGAAATAAAAAATATTGCACTACCAAAAACTGATAATATTTTAGTGATAGAAGGTGCAGGCGGACTAATGGTTCCTATCAATGAGAATGAGCTAATGATTGATATGATAGAACAATGGGATGCAGAGGTAATTCTTGTTTCACAAAACTATTTGGGAAGTATCAATCATACGATGTTATCCTGCATGGCACTGGCTGACCGGAATTTAAAAGTCTTAGGCATTGTATATAACGGAGAAGATAACCTGATGGCGGAAAGATCGATACTGTCATTTTGCGACTTCCCGGTTATCGGAAGAATAAAACCTGAGACTTTTATCACTCCGGAAAAAGTTTCGGCTTATGCAAAAACGTTTACCTTGTAACAATCATTTCTTCTTTTTCTTTTGTAGAATATATTTCTTAACTACAGTTGGGTAGCTTATCACCAGTGGATCGTAATCGGGGTGTGAAATGACTATCAGTGTTGGTTTACTTGTTAATGGGTTAAACTCTTTCAACGTACGTTTATCAAAATAATATTGCCCATCGAAAACTAGTGTCGCATATATATCATCAAATTTTATGGAGGCATCATTGATTGCCCTGCCTGACATATCCGTTAAGGTTATGATAAATTTATTGGTGTCTGAAGTAAACGAATAGAGATAATCTGAAGCGTGAGGAAAATGCTCATCCACTGATTCAGCTATTGGTACGGGTGGATAATAAACATTCTCCTTACCGAAATCATGGAATTGAATTAAGTTGGTCTGTCCCTTTTTCAAATCACACTTATAAATAGAAAAATTATTTCCATCGAACATATAATAATAGGTAGCGTTGAAATAATTATTCTTCTCGTTGGTGGTAAATGTAATTGAATTCTCAGATGCAACATAATCGCCTTTTGTTTCAGGCATCGATTCATTTTGGGCTGTTTGCTTTTTGTTAAATCCTCTGGGATTATACCAAAATTTACCATCCTTTAAGATAATATCCGGAGCCTTGTCAAACAAGTAGGTCAATTGGGTTTGAATATATGTTCCATTTTCAATCTGGCGGTGATTTTGTATTGTAGATGCATAGTCCCTGCACTTGCAATAGGTAAGAGAATCGTGTTTCACTTTCTCCGTTTTGTTAAACGTTTCTAATCTTCTTTTATAGCTGATGGTTTCCACTGAATCGAGATGTTGGTCAAACAACACTTTGCCGGTGCTGAAATAGGCATCATAAGGTTGATATGAAAAGCCAAATCCCATTATAATGCTGTCATGAGCAACAAACAATCCCTTTAAGTTGACTTGTGGAATGGAAGGGGTTGAGGCATCTAAAACTCTATATTGAATCCAGGTTTCTCCACCATCATCTGACTTAAAAATTACTTTCCCTCTCTCCCAAATGATAATTGATTTTGCGGTAACAATCATTTTGGTATAGTTGGGCAAGTTCCTTAACAGTGGCTTCCGTTGAATGATATCGTTCACCGATTTATACAATGCAAACTTTATTTCATTCAATCCATTTCCAACAAGAAAAAAAGCAGTACTGTCATTTTGAAATTGGATTGAAGCAATCTGGTCAGCATGTTTACCCGATTTGAATCTTCCAATCTTTTGGATTATTCCATAGGCATCCATTTTAACATAATCGTGATTAGTTAAAACAGCAAACACGCTCCGTTTACCATAGAATACTCTATCCACTACCTTACTGCTATCCAATAAACTGGTCCAATGATTCCCGGCATCAATGGTTTTGTATAATTTTCCAAAACAAGTCATATAACCGGTTAATGAATTCACAAAATGCATATCCGACCACAAGTAAAAAGAAAGCAATGGCTCTCTGTTCCATGAGATTCGGTTGATTGATTTTATCCGAGGATTGAATACCAAATCGGAAATGGAAAAGCTTCCAGGTGCTTCTTTCATTAAATGCTCATAAGCCAATTTATCAAAACTTAAATAGGATTGTTTGTGGCCAATCTCATTTACATTAGGCCAAATTTTTATACTTTCAGACTGAAATGTTAAACCTATGTTAGAGTTGCCATCTGGTGATGGAACAATGCTAGTTGGCGTTTCTGATTCATCTGGTATGTAATAATTAAAACTATAAATAGAAAAATAATGAGCTGTATCCGGCGGTATCACAGTTTGGGCCGTCACTATTAAAGGCATTAAAAAGAAAGAAAAAAACAACCCAACTCTCATTACACGAAAACTCTTTGCGTAAATATACTGCTAAGATTTCATCTTCTTCCTTAGAATTTTAATTCGCGCTACTAAACTCGGTATTGTTTCCCTATCGAGTTTTAAAAGTGTATCGGTGAAATCCTTTTTTAATTCAGGGAATTTCTTTTGAATATCATATAAGCCCTGCATAGAGTTAACTCTTACAATTCTGCTGCCTGATTTATCCAGGGCCCATTGTGTAAGCCTATCCCAAACCATGCCAGTTTCATCTTCGCTTAACTTTAATCGAATAATCAAACGAGGTATTAATTGAGCGAGATGCCATTTTAATTCAATATGATTGGCTGTTTGAAATAATTCAAGAAGTTCATTTTTATGCGAATCCAAATAATCCGTATGTGTCTGTGTAAGTTTCTCAACCGCATCTGCAGCGCGCATAACTACTAGCCTGTCGGGATTAAATAAGTTTTTAAATAACTCATCAAATTCCTTTTGATTGGTTATTTCAGAAATAACAACTTTTGTTTTGCCTAAGGAGCGCAGGTCTCCGCCTTTTAGTTTATTAGATATTTGTGCCACAAATCTTTATGCCTTCTTCGTCACCTCTTTACTTGCTATAACACAGAACAAGCCCAGAACAACTGCAAAGGCAATTGTTCCAATTAGCCCCATAATTATCAATTCCAGCCTTGAATGCCCATGCAGAATTTCTATTTTGTTACGTATATCCAACTCCCGTGTGTGTTTTACTATGTTGGTGCTGAATAATAAAATTCGGGCCGCAACAACCCAAACACAGTTTGCAAGAATGATACAAAACCCATGCCAAAAATATTTACCAAAGGCGTATTTCGCTGCCAGATATGCCCAAATAACAAATATCCCAGAGCAGGCAATAATTGGGGCACTAGTTGAGGGTATAAAATAAGCCGTTGTAAATACAACTATCAAACCAAAGAATGACAATCCGAAAATAAGCTTCCAGTTCATAAGGTTTTGGTTCTAGAGTTATTAATACTATTTGTTTGAATAGTAAAAATAATAAAATTACTTACACATATTTATCTTCCTTCTTATCAATTCAATCTCTGCATTGGAGGAAGTTAGTTCAAGTGCTTTTTGAAAATAGCTGATGGCTTCATTTTTGTTGCCTGCTTTCAGATACATCTCTCCGAGAGATGCATTGTAGTAGCAATTATTATTAAATCCTTTAATTTTTTCTAATTCTGAAATTGCTTTTTCATATCCTTCCACTTCACCCAATACAATGCACCTGTTAATAGCCACCATTGGGTTTTGTGTGCGGCTGGAAAGACTATTATATAGTTGCAGAATTAAACTCCAATTAGTTTCTTCATACGATTTTGCATTAGCGTGAAGAGATGCAATTGCTGCTTCAAAATGATATTCATGAATCATGTCTCCTTCGGCAGCACTATTGAGATATTCATTTCCTCGTTGAATTAAGAATTTGTTCCAATGAGTTCTGTCCTGGTCTTTTAAAAGCACCATGAATCCTTTATCATCAAGCCTTGCACCAAAGCGCGAAGCCTGAAAACACATCAAGGCTAAAAGTGCATTGGTTTGCGGAAGGTTAGTCTTCGGGTTTTCTGTTAGCAGAAGTGTTAAACGTATAGCTTCTTCACATAAATCATCCCGAATCAATTTTTCCGGGTGAGAAGAATTGTACCCTTCATTAAACAATAAATACAATGCTTTCAGCACAGTATCTAACCTCACAGGCATACTATCGGCTCCCGGATACTCGAGCGAAATACGTTCTTCTTTTATTTTTTCTTTGGTACGGTAAAGTCGTTTTTGAATAGTATCTTCACTTGAAAGAAATGCATTGCCTATCTCTTTTGAACTAAGTCCACAAAGTGTTTTTAGCATCAATGTAAGTTGCGACTCGAGTGCAATAGCCGGATGGCAACAGGCAAACATCATTCTCAACTGGCTATCTTTAATTTCATTTTCACGGAACATTTCATTCATGGAAGGAACTAATGTATATTCAGATTTTAAAAGTGGTGCAAGCTCACTTTCAATTTTGTGTTTTACTTTTTGACGGCGGATTAAATCGATGGCTTTATTCTTCGCAGTGCGATAAAGCCATGCTTGAGGATTATCCGGTATTTTACCAAATCTCCATGTTTCAAGGGCACGAATAAGGGTATCCTGAACAATGTCTTCGGCCTGCTCAATGTTTGCAAAACCGAATACCCTTGTTAAAACGGCAACCATCTTTCCCGACTCGTGCCGGAAAAGATGGTCAACCATTGTACTTACTGATTTGTCTTCGTTTGAAGGCAAGTTTACATTTCCATTTTCTGAATAGGACGAACTTCAACGCTTCCATCCATTTCGAATATGGGGCAGCCTTTTGATAATTCAACGGCATGGTTTATATCATTGGCATTGATGAGCAGATAACCGCCAACAATTTCTTTGGCTTCGGCAAATGGGCCGTCGGTAACTACTTTCGATTTTCCTGCCACTTTTTTAGATGCAGCTTGCAATGGCTCTCCGCCTTGCATAATGCCATCCTGCATTAACTTACCCATCCATTGATTCCATTTTTGCATATTTGCCTGCATAGCTTCGGGTGACGCAGCGGTATAATCCATACCCCCTCTGAATAAATACAAGAATTTTTCCATTTTGGTTGTTGTTTTAAAGGTTACTAATTTATTGTTTTATGATACTATGACGTGTGAGGTTTTTACTTCCGGACAATGAACTGAAATTAATTATACTTCATTGCTTCCTTTGTGTAATACTTTTTCAAAAAGCCTATTTGACCAATATCATAACTCTCATGCTGTGCAAGGAAAGCGAAGGTTCCTCCATTTGAAAAATCTCCAATAGGGCTTTTCAAAGGACAATCAGCGGCAAGGTGTTCTTCCGTTACTGAAGCCATTGCATCGTAGAGTAACGCTGTAACTTTAGCCCATTCTTGTTTCACCTCAGCAAGTGTAGGGTATTTGTCGGCAGCATTATAAGGTCTGAAATTTTCAAACATTCCGGCATACGGATTTGTTGCAGGCTTGCCTAAAATATTCAACATATTATACCTTGCCCAGACGGTATGGGTCGCAATCCATTTTAACGGATTATTGTGGTCACTTAATTGCTGAGCGGCATGTTCATCGGTAACACCATCCAATGCACTGGTAAATAATCTGCTGTTCAGTTTCAGAATAATTTCTGACTCGTAACTTGACTTTTTCATTTTGTTTTTGTTTGTTGATTTATACTATTAAGCCGTTCTCTATTTTCATTTCCGGACAAACCGAAAAAATAATTTACATTTCTGCACGAGTGATCGGTTTGCCTGCTAGATGTTGTTTCCAGGGATTCCAGTAAAAATCATGCCAGCCCTGGTCAATACTCTTAGCTTCTTTATCCGGTAAATTAGCGTGAATGGCATTCAAAACTACATCCTTACCTTTTTGTTCAAGGTTGATAATAAAGGTTGAGTCCATTTGGTTTTCATCCCAGTCCGACGCCCTCCACGATTGAACAATGAGTTTATCTTTTATTAATTGAAGGTTTTTCCCGGTAGCATATCCTCCGTAAACGGAATATTTAGTTCCCTCTTTGGGAGTTATTTCGCAATCTGCACCGCATATTAAGGTATGCTTTTTAGCATCCATATATAGGTCGTAAAGTGCTTTTGGTGTTGTGTTCTTAAACACTACTTTTTGAACAATTGTTTTTGCCATGACTATTTAGTTTTATTGGTTTATGCTGTAATGACGAAGTGAGGGCAAGATTCCGGACACAAGATAAATAATTTTCTTTAAGTCCATGTTAATATCATCTCACCCAATTGATGCCTGTCATGGACAAAGGACTAAGTTCACTATACTTTTGCCTTTGAGTTTCAGTCAGAGTATATCTCAGATTGAGTGCGAGTTGAAATTAGGCTTAGCAAGCAAAGCCTAACAATCGGAAGGTAAGGACGACTTACCTTCCTTTTTTTATGCCTATAAGTGAGGTTGTAAATATAGTGCTAACTTTGATGTATAATAAGAAAACAACCTCTACTATGATAAATGCAAAAGAAGCTGCCAATGCAGCTATAGAATACCTTAAGTCATTTTATTCGAATGCTAAGAATATTATGCTGGAAGAAGTGGAGTTAAGCGAAGAAAAGAAGAGCTGGAGCATAACCGTGAGTTTTGAGAATGTTGACCCTGAGGATAAAAAACCTTCCACTATAGTAACCCGGATATATAAGATTTTCAGGATTGATAATAACTCAGGGCATGTTACGGCTATGAAGAGTAAGGACTATAAATAGAACTTATTTCAACTCCATCCAAATCATTCCACCTGCCATTACTACCATTAATAAGTCTTCTATAATGGTAATAGTACTCATCGGCAAATTAAACACTGCACCCAAGCAAGCACATTGAATTTTTTTCTTGCTCGCAACACTTTGTATTACCCCGATGCTGCTTACACCCATAATGGCAACGGTTGCAATATTGGTATATAGCGGGTATAAATTCATTGCATACAAAATACCTAAAGCGAGTTCCATAAAAGGGTACATAAATCCCCAGGTTTTTATACGTTTAGCGACAATGTCATACATACTGAATGAATCGGCAAAAGCTTTTACATTAATGAGCTTGAAATATGAAAAGCAAAGAAAAAATCCTGCCATGAAATACCGCATCCAGGTTGTAAATTCAACAGTTCCGTCAGCCTTTTTAGATGCGATGAGTGAAACACTAAATATTAAACTAAACAGAATGATGAGGGGTTTGTAAGTAGCTAACCAACTTCTATACTCGGTAGATGACTGACTACTGACAACTGATGACTGATTACTATCTTCCGAAATATGATATTTACTATTTATTCCAATTGCATTCTGTAAATCGGAAACTGAAAGATGTTTGCTCATTCCTATAGTCGCAATACCTGTATCCTTTGATAATTCTACGGATTCAACCTCGGACAGTTTCAGTAAATTACCTTTCACGGTGGCTTCACAGCCACTGCAAGTCATTCCGGTTATTTTGTAGGTATGTGTCATAAATACTTTTGCAAGTTACATAAATGAATAATGCTTCACATCTAAAGACGTGAAGCATTATCCTAAACTCTATTTGCTACTTACCTAATATGTATGCAAACATCAGCGGAGCCACAATGGTAGCGTCTGATTCTATTATAAAACGTGGAGTTTTATCGCTCAGTTTACCCCAGGTAATCTTTTCATTTGGCACTGCTCCCGAGTATGAACCATAACTGGTAGTTGAGTCCGATATCTGACAGAAATAAGCCCAGAATGGAGTATCGGTCCTTTCCATATCCTGATATAACATCGGTACTACACAAATTGGGAAATCACCCGCAATACCACCGCCAATCTGGTAGAAGCCTACACCTTGTCCTTTTGAATTTTGGGTATACCAATTGGCAAGCCACATCATATATTCAATACCCGATTTTACGATGCTAGGTTGCAACTCTTCTTTTATACAATAAGAAGCAAAAATATTTCCCATAGTGGAATCTTCCCAACCCGGGCAAATAATAGGCAGGTTCTTCTCTGCTGCGGCTATCATCCAACTATTCTTGGTATCAATCTCATAGTGCTTTTTCATCACTCCTGAAAGCAGCAGTTGATACATATATTCATGTGGAAAATAGCGTTTACCTGAGGTTTGTGCCTTTTTCCACAACTTATGAATATGAGATTGTATGCGGCGGAAAGCTTCTTCTTCCGGAATGCAGGTATCCGTTACACGGTTATAGCCATGCTCCAACAAATCCCATTCTTCGGCAGGAGACAATTGCCTGTAATGCGGAACCCTTTTATAATGATTATGTGCAACCAGGTTCATGATATCCTCCTCCAAGTTTGCACCGGTACAGGAAATAATAGATACTTTATCCTTGCGAATCATTTCAGCAAGTGAGATACCTAACTCAGCAGTACTCATAGCCCCCGCTAGGGTAATCATCATTTTGCCTTTTTTATCCATGTGCTTTATGTAGGCATTGGATGCATCTACCAGTGTTGCAGAATTAAAGTGCAAATAGTTCTTGTCAATGAATGTTGATATTGGTCCTTTTTTCATGATGTTTATGTTTAATGAGACCGCAAAAATAGAATCTATTCAGAAAGGACAATTAATTATTTTAACATTCCTTCACATTGCACTACTATTCATCTTCATACGACCTTCATTCTGCTGATGTAGTTTTGCTTTCAGTTTCTAACAAATAATATTAAAAACAAAAAAGTCATGAAAAAGTTAAGTTTGATCCTAGCAGGTGTAGTACTCTTCGGAGGAATGTCTATTGCTCGTCCGGTTGTAAAGCAAGAAAAGCCTAAAACCGAAAAGAAGGCAGTTAAGAAAGCCGATAAGAAAGAAGACAAGAAGGTAGACAAAAAGATGGAAAAGAAAGCTGACAAGAAAGTTGAGAAAAAAGCTGACAAGAAAGCCGCTAAGTAATTTCACTTCCTTAAATTCTTGAAAGGCTGTCAGGCGGGTACGTCGGGCAGCCTTTTCACTTTTACTTTTATACTATTCTTCATCTTGCAAATATTAACTTCCGTTAACACTCCAATAGCCCAATACTTCATACCATCTTCATTCTGCTACTGTAATTTTGCTTTCAGATTCTAACAACTAATAAAAAATAAAACGTCATGAAAAAGTTAAGTTTAATTCTCGCAGGTGCAGTTCTCTTTGGAAGTTTTGCTTTCGCAGCTCCAATGGTAAAACATGTACCAAAAGTTGGTAAAAATATTGCAGTAAAACAAGACACCAAAACTCCGGCTGCAAAACAAACGATGCAACCGGCAGCTGCTAAGAACGGCTTGCATGCTACCAAGACGACTAAAGCAAGTTCAACCAAGCAAGCGGCTAAAACCCCGGCTGTAAAAGCAACTGCAAAACCAGCTACAAAGGCTCCTGCTACTAAAGCTGCAACTACCAAACCTGCAGTAAAAAAAGAAGTGAAGAAAGTTCCGGCCAAAAAAGTAGAAGGTGCTAAGGCTACCAAAACCAAGTAATTCTTGTCCTATTCAACCTGGAAGGTTGTCTTGCTCTGGTGCAAGACAACCTTTTTTATTTTAATCAACCTGCCAATCTTTTTTACAATCGCGTTTTTTTAACATCCATTAACACACTATCCACGAAGGTCTTCATACCATCTTCATTCTGTTACTGTAATTTTGCTTTCAGATTCTAACAAATAATATTAAAACAAAAAAAGTCATGAAAAAGTTAAGTTTGATCCTCGCCAGTGCAGTTCTCTTCGGAAGTTTTGCTTTTGCAGCTCCAAGTGTAAAACATGTAAAACAAACAACAAAAGCTCCTGTTGCAAAACAAGATCCGAAACAAACCACAAAACCTGCTGCTAAACCAGCCGTTAAGCCTGCTGTTAAACCGGCAACCAAACCAGCCGCTAAGCCAGCTGCACACACCCATAAGGGTGCTCCTGTAAAGAAAGCCGCTAAGTAATTTTGCTTCTCTTTTCAACCTGAAAGGTTGTCTTACTTCACGGTAAGGCGACCTTTTCGCTTTTTTAGCTTACTTTTGCACGCCCAAACCCAAAAAATCGGGGTAAGAAGTATAAAAAATGATATCAGTAAATAACATAACCGTAGCCTTCGGAGGCTTTAATCTGTTCGAGAACGTAAGCTTTCTTGTTAATGATAATGACCGTATTGGCCTTGCTGGTAAAAATGGCTCAGGTAAGAGCACCATGCTCAAACTTTTGTCGGGGTTGCAAAACCCTACCTCTGGCAGTATAGGTAAACCAAACGGCCTTAAAATAGCCTACTTGCCCCAGGATATGGTTCACCAACATGGCAAAACCGTATTTGAAGAGGCTGCAACTGCTTTTATTGAGATTCAACAGTTAGAAGCCCGGCTTACCGAGGTTAACCATCAGTTAGAGACCCGAACCGACTATGAAAGTGATGCCTATTCCAATTTAATAACTGAAGTAACCGATATAACCCATCGCCTTGATATACTTGGCTCAGGAAACCGTGATGAGGAAATAGAAAAGAAACTGAAAGGTCTCGGATTTGAACGAAGTGAATTTAACCGTCCTACCTCAGAGCTTAGCGGCGGATGGAGAATGCGTATTGAGCTGGTTAAACTCTTACTTCAAAAACCGGATGTACTTTTATTAGATGAACCAACCAATCACTTGGACATTGAATCTATGCAATGGCTGGAGGAGTTTATGGAAACATTTCCGGGGTCGTTGGTGCTAATTTCCCACGATAAAAAGTTTTTGGATAACGTAACCACACGTACTATTGAGATATCCAACAATAAGATTTACGATTACAAAACCAATTATAGCCACTACCTCACGCTCCGCAAAGAGCGCAGAGAGCAACAGGAAGCAGCTGCTAAAAACCAACAAAAGGTAATTGCCAAGACACAGGTGCTTATTGACAAGTACAGGGCAAAAGCAAGTAAGGCGGCATTCGCACAATCGTTGATTAAGCAGCTCGATAAGATGGATATTATTGAAGTGGATAATGATGATTCCGCTTCGATGTATTTCAAATTCCCGCCTCCTGCGCATAGCGGCAAGATTGCACTCACGGTGGAGAATGCAGGGAAAATGTATGGCGAAAAGAGGATATTTTCAAACGCTAATTTTATTATTGAGAAAGGAGAACGTATAGCTTTTGTAGGCAGGAATGGCGAAGGAAAGACTACCATGATGAAAATGATAGCTGCCCAAACCGCAACAGAAGGAATGGTAAAACTGGGCCATAATGTGTTGATGGGATATTTTGAACAGGATCAGGCGGAGAAGCTTGATTCCAACAAAACAGTTTTTGATACTATTGATGAATTGGCAGTGGGTGAGATTAGGGCACGCATTCGAAACCTGCTAGGAGCTTTCCTTTTCAGCGGTGAGGATGTAGATAAAAAAGTAAAAGTACTTAGCGGTGGTGAGCGCGGACGGTTAGCTTTATGCAAACTTCTACTTCAACCATATAACGTACTAATGCTTGATGAGCCTACCAACCACTTGGATATTCGTTCTAAAGACATTTTGAAAAATGCTTTGCTCAAATATGAAGGCACACTGATTATCGTTTCTCACGATAGGGACTTTTTAGATGGGCTTGTAAATAAACTCTATGAATTCCGTGACGGGCATGTGAAAGAACACCTGTGCGATATTAATGAGTTTATGCGCAAACGCAAACTGGAAAGGCTTAACGAAACCAGGTTAAGTATGGAAGATAAGAAGGTTGCCAAAGCGGAACCAAAGGCCCAGAATGCATTGAATGAAGAGGTACGGAAAGTGAAGAACCTGGAATCGAAGATAAAAAAGACCGAAGACGAGATTGCCGAATTAGAGAAACAAATAAGCGATGCCGAAAAGGTTATTAACCATCCTGACTTCTACGAAACATATCCGGATACCTCCAAAATATTGGCCGATTACCAAACCCTGAAAACCAAACTTGAAGAGAAATTCAAAGTTTGGGAAGGGTTTTCTGAGGAGTTGAATAAGATTACAGCCTAGTCGGAGCCCGACTGGCAATTAACTAAAAGCCCCGCTCCAATTTCTTGAAGCGGAGCCTTTAACCATCAAACTTTCTTTAACTATTATTTTGCTTTCACACTATCTGCCGGAATAAAATCCATGGAGACAGAGTTTACGCAGTAGCGGGTATTTTTGGATGTCATGTGTTCTCCTGTAAATACATGGCCTAAGTGGGCATGGCATCGGGCACATTCTATTTCGGTTCGTTCTCCATCTGCATCCGGAATTTGAAGAACAGCCCCTGCAATTGCATCGTCAAAACTGGGCCATCCGCATTCGCTCTGGAACTTATCATGCGAGGTGAATAGCGGGGTTCCACATCTTCTGCACGTATAAATACCCTGCACATTATTATACAACAGCTTTCCTGTTCCGGGGCGTTCGGTTCCCTTGTTTACAATTACATAAGCTTCTTCAGGAGTTAACTTTCTCCAGTGATTAGTATCAACCTGGGTTTGATTTTGTGTGTTATCCATAGTTTTCGAAGGTTGTTGCGAACATCCCTTTAAGGTGAATGTTAGCAAGGTTAGAATTATAAGTCGTGTATTCATGGTATAAATTTAAAGCATTTACGATGAAACCCAAACCACGGATTGTTAAAGAACCTTAAATGGTTTCCTATTTAGCATTTAAAATTATGCCCTCCAAAGCCTCTACCCATTCATCGTTGTCATTCAGGCTTTCGGCCAAATGCAGGGTTTCGCCACCATGCTCTTTAAACAGACGTGCATATTCTACTTTCACTTCAAAAATAGTCTCTAAACAATCGGCTACAAATGCAGGCGAAAAAACCAACATCTTTTTAATTCCTTTTTTGGCGATGTCAATAATGGTATGGTCGGTGTAAGGTTTTATCCAAGGGTCTTTACCAAGTCTTGATTGGAAGGATGAGGTATAAGTACCTGGTTTGAGTCCGAGTGCTTCGACTAATAATCGTGTTGTATGGAAACAAGAGGCACGGTAACAGAAATAGTTTTGAGAGGAGATAGCATCACAGCAACCATTCAGATTACATTTCATATTCTTTTCGTTAGAGGCAGTGTGGATGTGCCTTTCAGGAAGTCCGTGATAGCTGAATAAGAAATGATCGTACTCATCAAAGTTGTATTTCTTCTTCCAGACCTTTGCAAAAGCTTCAATGTATAAAGGGTTATCGTAGAAAGGACCGGTAAAAGTAAAAGGAGGTATTACATCCTGCTTTTTGAGAAGCTCAATCGCCTTGTCTACCGATGAAGATGTAGCAGATGCAGAGTATTGTGGATAGAGCGGAACAATGACCACTTTCCCTACTCCGGGAGTCTTTAGTATCTTATTCAGTGCTTCCGAAACAGGAGGGCTTTGATATCGCATTCCCAACTCTACAACATACTTATCGCCCATTTTCTGTTGCATCTTTTTCGCCAAGTTCATGCTATGTATAAGAAGTGGGGAACCCTCTTTGGTCCATATTTGTTGATACTGTGCTGCTGATTTCGGCCCTCTGAAAGGAGCGATTATCAACTTCACCAGCAGTTGCCTTTGTAGCCAGGGAACATCGATCACACGCGGGTCGCAAAGGAATTCACGAAGGTATTTCCTAACATCTGCAGTACTTGGACTATCAGGTGTACCAAGATTTAAAAGTAAGATGCCGGTTTTTTGAGAGATGCTCATTGCACAAAAGTAGCGATTTGAACAGTTATGAGTTATACGTTATGAGTTATATATTGAAAAGTTGAGGTTTTACCACAAAAAAGACTAAAAATAACAGGGAATTAACAGGAGCAATAACAGAGAGGTAACAGGAGAATAACAGGTAAATAACAGAGACGTAGATTTTTTTCGCATATTGAATATGAGCGCATTACAAAGTATCCGCCTGTTAATAACAGTAAATAACAAAAAAATGGTGAATACTATTCTCCTGAAAATTATTTTTTTGCATGCCCCTGTTTTTTCCATAAAGCCTGTGCCGAACTTGTTTCAGTACAAAAATAAGTCATGAAATAGTACTTGCGAAAAAAGTCAATGACTCTAAAGATTTAATTCCTCTCCCTTCTTTTCCCTTCAAAAAAGTTTGTTAGGATGCTTGAACACTCTTCTTCCAAAATTCCTTTAGATATTTTTGTGCGGGGGTGCAATAAGTGCACACCTATTTTAGAGAAGCCTCTTTTCGGGTCACTGGCACCGTAGACAATTCTGCCAATCTGTGCCCAGAACAAAGCTCCGGCACACATTACACAAGGTTCAATAGTTACATACAACGTACATTCCTGCAAATATTTTCCTCCTAAATTATTAGCTGCTGAAGTAATAGCTTGCATTTCGGCGTGGGCGGTAACATCGTTTAAATGTTCGGTATAATTATAGGCACGGGCTATTATAAGTCCATCACAGACAATAACAGCACCAATAGGCACTTCGTCTTTTTCGAGTGCTTTGCGGGCTTCCTTCAAAGCTTCGCGCATGTAGTGTTCGTCTTGTTTTACTAAATCCATACCATTATTTTAAAATACAATGGAACGCTGATGACGCGGATTGGACTGATTTCCGCTGATTTTTTATCTGTGTTAATCATAATCATCTGCGTCATCAGCGTTCCATTGTATCTAATCACAAATAATATTTCTCTCCTTCCTGTGCGAGATAGGTTGCAGGGAAAATGGTTTTGGCTTCTTCAAGCAATAGATTCAGGTCTTTGTACCGTGCCGAAAAATGCCCGAGCAATAATCGTTTCACATTTGCATCTTTGGCTATGCGTGCAGCATCCATAGCCGTGGAGTGCATAGTCTGGTCAGCGCGTTCACGCATGTCTTCCATAAAGGTTGCTTCGTGATAAATCATATCAGAATTCTGAATATGCGAAATCAAATCCTGATTATATATAGTATCGGAGCAATAGGCATATTTACGTGGTGGCAAAGGGTCGGTTGTAATATCTTTATTGAGGATGGTTACGGTTCCTTCGGGATAGGTGTAATCGGCACCCCACTTTATAGACTCCAATGATGCGATGGGTATTTTGAGCGCCTCAATTTTTTCTTTTATTAGTTTTCTGGGGCGGTTTTTTTCTTCAAAAACAAATCCGCAACAATCAATAGAATGCTTTAAAATAATTGATGATATTTTCACTTTATCATCCTCAAATAATAATTTGGGTTCTTTAAAATCGAGTGCGTGAAAATGAACCTCATATTTTAAAACCGTGTGCGAATACTTATTATTTATATTCAGAATTTCCTCCAGGCCTTTGTCCCCGTATATGTGCAATGGATCAGTCCTGCCAAGCAAATGCATGCTCGATAAAAGTCCGGGTAAACCGAGATAATGATCGCCATGCAAATGAGAAATAAAAATATGTTCGATCCGCTGGAACTTCAATGAATACCGGCGAAGTTGCATTTGGGTGCCTTCACCACAATCTACCAGGAAATAGCGGCTGGCAATTTGAACAAGCTGAGAACTGGGATAGCGTCCGAAAGCCGGAAGAGCCGAACTACAGCCAAGAATGGTTACATCAAAGGCCTCCACAAATTACTTGCTTGTCTCAAGCTCACTTAGCATCTTTATGCCGTCGTCAACAGAAGAAGCGGAGTTAAGAATGCTGTCTAATTGTGAAATAAGAATGAGTTTTTTAACAGGATCCCTGACGCCTGTAAGAACAAGCTTTCCACCCGCATTCTTACATAAACGGTTACCCACAAGTATTGCGCTTAGTCCGGAAGAATCGCAATAGCGTGGAATGGATAAATCAAGAATTATGTTTTTTGCCCCTTCTGAACTGATGTTAACGAAATGTGCTTTCAGGTCTGGAGCTATGGCTGTATCCAGCTTTTCAGCCTGAATTCTTACCACCATACAGTTTTTGTGCTTTTCTACCTTCATAGCCATGGTATGTTTTTTTACAAATATAAGTATTATATCGAGTGCCCGTTACGCATTCGTTTTTTTATCTTTAAGTTCTTTCAGGAATTTGGAAACATAGATGAAATCCTGTAGTTCCTTATTGTCAGTATCAAGTATGGTTTGGTTTGTACCTTCCCACCATTTCTGGTTTTTGCAGATGAATACCACCTTCTCCCCTATTTCCATTACCGAGTTCATATCATGGGTAATAACAATTGTGGTCATCTGGAACTCTTCTGTAATATCCTTTATCAGCTTATCAATCAGGATGGATGTTTTAGGATCGAGCCCCGAGTTTGGTTCATCGCAAAACAAATATTTGGGGTTAGGTGCAATAGCCCGCGCAATAGCAACCCTCTTCTTCATTCCACCGCTTAATTCCGATGGGTAGAGGTCGCCTGCCTGGCTTAAATTAACCTTTGACAGACAAAAATCGGCTCTTTCCTTCTGTTCCTTTTCTGTCATATCGGTAAACATAGCCAATGGAAACATGATATTCTCCTCTACAGTTTTAGAGTCAAACAAAGCCCCTCCCTGGAACAACATGCCTATTTCCTTACGGAGATTCTGCTTTTCTTTTGCATTAAATTTCAGGAAGTTTTGTCCATCGTATAATACCTCGCCGGAATCAACTTCCGTGAGGCCTACAATACATTTCAACAATACCGTTTTGCCGGAACCACTCTCTCCGATTATCAGATTAGTCTTGCCCTTTTCAAAGGTGCATGAGAAGTTTTGGGTGATATGCCTGCCACCGAAAGTCTTATTGATATTTTTAACTTCTATCATAAGCTTTTAAGAGAGTAATATTTGGGTTAGCAGGAAGTTAAACACTAAAATAAGTATACTGCAATACACCACAGCCCTTGTACTGGACTTCCCTACTTCCAATGCTCCACCCTCGGTGTAATACCCATGATAGGCAGAAACGGAAGCAATGATAAAGGCAAACACCACTGTCTTGATAAGTGCGTAGGTAATATTAAATGAGTTGAACTGGTATTGAATACCATACACAAATTGATAGGTAGTAACCACCCCGGCCAGCGTACCGAGCAACCAGCCCCCTGCAATACCTAAAAACATACTAATGATAATAAGGAACGGGTTGATGATTACACAGGCTGCTATCTTGGGCATGATAAGAAAAGACCGGGAATTGACCCCCATAATTTCAAGCGCGTCTATTTGTTCACTTATACGCATAGTTCCTATTTCCGAGGCAATGTTCGAACCCACCTTTCCCGCCAGGATGAGACTTATGATAGTTGGGGAAAACTCCAGTATTACTGAATCGCGGGTAGTATAGCCAATGGCATATAGCGGTACCCAGGCACTGGTGAAACCAAATGCGGCCTGAATGGTAATTACCGCGCCCATAAACAGCGATATAATGGCAATGATAGGCAGAGAGGTAATTCCAAGACTATCAACCTCGTGAAAGAACTCTTTTTTGTAAACACTCCACTTTTCAGGGGTTGAAAAAACCCGTTGGAGCATGTTAAAGTACCTGCCTATATGAAAAAACCCTCTTTTAAACATTAAGCTGCTAAATTAGGTATTTTAAAATTACGCTGCCTTAGTCCGGGGATATTCAATTCCATAGTATATTTGCAAACATGGCAAAGAAATCAAGACGGGTATTACTCCTTATTACCGTATTAACCTCCATGCAGTTGCTTACCGGATGCTTCATATTCCGGGGGAAGAACCATTGCGGAACCTGCCCTAATTTCAGTACACATAACTCGCACTACCGCCACTAAGCTAAGAGCTTAGAACTATGAACTATGAGTTATGAACGATTAGATAGTTCAACAATCATCAAATGAAACGTGTCGGTCTTTTCTTTGGTTCCTTTAATCCCATTCATATAGGGCATTTGGTTATTGCCGAGTATATGGTTGAGTTTACCGACCTCGATGAGGTTTGGTTTGTAGTCTCCCCTCAAAACCCCTTGAAAAAGAAAGAAACCCTGCTGAATGAAAAGAACCGCATTAGCATGGTACGCCTGGCTATTGAGTACGACTCCCGGTTTAAGGCAAGTTCCATTGAGTTTGACTTGCCACGCCCCTCTTTCACAATCGACACACTTACAATATTAAGTGATAAACATCCGAAGATGGAGTTCTCACTCATATTGGGGTATGATAACCTGGCCACTCTGCACAAATGGAAGAACTACGAACAACTTTTAAAGAACTCTAAGCTGTTTGTCTACCCCCGTGTATCCGCTGAGGAAACACCTGCTGCATTGGCAACTCACCCTTCCGTTGTTATTACAGAAGCCCCTATTGTAGAGCTTTCCTCTACCTTCATCCGTAATGCTATTAAAGAAGGCAAGACCATTAAACACATGGTTCCTCCGCAGGTAGGAGAGTACATAAGGGAGATGAACTTTTACGCCGGAGCCCGGCTGGCAATTAAAAAAGATACTGAGGGAAAAGAGGGCTAAATTTTCGTGATTTTTTCAGAAACTGATTTTGCGAATGTGTCAGTAAAATCAAAAAAACACTTTACTGACACATCTTTATAAGCATTTGATTTAATGCTAATTGAATACTCCATTTTTGTGTCAGTGGCGAGGAGGTACTGACACATTTTTTTTGGCACACAATTGCCAGGCAAATGCCACACATTTATATAGCTAATATTAACTTTACTTCCGAAAAGCAATGTTCATAAATTCGGGGTTGAAAAGTCATTGACTTTGATAAAAAACACTTTTCCACGATTTATTTTTGCATCATAAATTAAAGTTTATGCGCAGGAATTCAAAAAATGAAACAGCCAAACAAAAAGGAGTCATGCTTGCCTCTTTAGAAGCATTTCATGGGAATGTGAAAAATGCAGCTTTAGATGCAAAGGTTTCGGAACGGACTCACTACCGATGGTGCAGGGAAGACAATGACTATAATAACTCCGTAGGGAGTTTACTAGACATACGGCACCGACACGCAAAAGAGGAATTACTTGAGATAGCAATGCGCAAAATTGAAGCCGGAGATGTGCGGGTTTTAATTAAAATGCTCGGGATTTTTTATAAAAACTTTGTTGATGAACAGAACCGTCTTAACACTTTTAATGATAATCCTTGGGAGCCTATAGATGAGGATGGGGAATAATTGTGAATGAAAGGCATTTTAATTAATAGTGCGTTGCCTTTCATTTGTAATAAATTCATTATCTTTATAGTATGAAGATAGTAAAAAATTACTTTTTTTATATTTTTCTGATTTTATTATTCCCCTGTTTTAAGGTGATGGGACAGAGTAGTACTATACCTGCAAATGGCCTTTCACAAGCTAAATGGACCGTAAACGAGCCATTTGAGCTGAAGGTATTTATTGAGAATAATGAAGGACAATTAGATGGAAAGATACCTGCCGAAAAAGGTAAAATATTATGCACAACACGCATAACAGGGGTTGATGTATACTTTACGCCTAAAGGAGTTACTTACCGATATGATAAATTTCCTCCTCCTGCCGGAGATGAAGATGAAAGAAAAGATACAGATAGAAATAAGCCGGAGACACATTTTTTTTCAGTTGAATGGGAAAATGCAAATCCGAATGTTGAATTAATATCAGAAGACCCTGTAAAGTTCTATTACTGCTATCCTGCTGGAAATAACCATACTGTTTTTGCACATGCGTGTAAAAAAATTCTGTATAAAAACATATATAATGGAATAGATATTGAATATTCCTTCCCTGCAAATGATAAGGGATTAGAGTACTCAGTAATTATTCATCCGGGTGCAAATCTATCACAAGTAAAACTGTTGTATAAAGACGCAAATAATAGTATAATTAATTCTTCCGGTAATATCGAGTTGCAAAGCTCCTTTGGCGATTTTACTGACCATAAGCCCACAAAAGTTTTTTACAAAGAGAGCAATGAAAATGTATCTGCCTCATTTCAAAAAAGTGGAAACGAAATATCGTTTTTATGTATTTATGATAAAAGTAAAACATTAGTTATTGACCCTTGGACGGTAAATCCTTTATTTACGGGTTATGACGCGGGTTATGATATAAACTACGATTTACATGGCAATGTTTATGTTTATGGTAGTTTCAACCCATATCAAGAAATAAAACTTGACAGTACAGGAAATATTCAGTGGATTTTTAATGCGATTTATCCGAATACCCTTGCAGGGTTCGGAAGCTTTGCCGTAGATGAAGTAAGTGGTACGAGTTATTTGGGGTGTGCAGGTGAACCAACTATCCTAAAATTAAACTCTAATGGCATTCAGGTAAATTCCTACACAATTGGACACCCTATGGAAGAATTATGGAAAGTAGCATATAGTAAATGCATAGGACAGTTAGTTATAGGTGGCGGGGGAACAGCAGATCCTAACCAAATTTGCTTACTAGATACCAGTTTTACTTCTATTCAGGGATTTGATATTCTGCACAGTGGAGAAACACAACATGATGTTGCACTTCTTGCAATTGACAATTCCAATACAGCCGTTTATGCTGCAATTATGAAAACCAATTCGAGTTTAACCGATTTCGATAATGTTTTAGTTAAATGTACATTGCCTTACATGACAACTAATTATATTATATCTGATGGTTTTTCATTTTACGAAGGCTTGCCCGATTTGAGTTATATTGATGGAAAGCAAGGTTATAGTTCATCGCCGAATGGTGAAGTTGCAGGTTCTAAATGGATCTATTTATTTGATGGACAAACCCTTCGGAGATATTATAAAAGTACTGGGGTAAATACATTTACAAAAAACATTGGTGCCTCAAGTTTGAACTGGAGCGGAATAGATTTAGATTTATGTGAAAATATTTACGTAGCAAATAACACAAAAGTGGAAGTATTAGATACGGGATTGAATATTACAACGGTTATTAATGCCACAAATCAAATTTATGATCTTCGTGTTGCTATAAATAATAAACTAATAGTTTGCGGTAATCAATTTATTTCCAGTTTCAATTTACCAAGTATTTACAGCTTAACAGTTAATAAAAATCATACCAATTACTGTGACGGGGCTGTAGTTTCAGCAACAATTAATGGATGCCTTTGGGATACCAATCAATATTCTTATTCGTGGAGTAATGGAGCTACAAGTAGAACCGTGACCGGGTTAATTGCAGGAAATTATACTGTAACCGTGTCACACAATTGTGATTTTGCAGTTACCGATACTTTTAGCGTTGCCCAAATTAGCCCATTAGTCGCTTCAATATCGGTTATAAACAATATTGTTTGTAACAGAGATTCAAATGCTGACGCCTTTATATCAACAATAGGAGGTTTAGCACCCTATACTTATTTATGGAGTGCGGGTTATGGTACTAATTCTTATATCAGTGGACTTAGTGCAGGCACATATACGGTGTCTATTAAGGATGCTTCCGGATGCAATTCAACAGCTTCCGTGGTTATTACGCAGGCCCCAGTTATGAATGTTTATACTGCAAGTAATAATGTACAATGTTATGGTGGTAACGATGGCTCGGCATATGCAATAGTTTCCGGGGGGTTGGCACCATATACCTATTTATGGAGCAACGGCAATACAACTTTAAGTGTAAATAATCTATCCAGGGGAGTTTATTCAATTACTATAAAAGATAAAAATAACTGTACTCTGATTTTAACTGACACCATTACCCAACCCCAGGAAATAAAGATAGCAGACAGTGTACACAATCTTCATTGCTTTGGAGATAAAAATGGAAATATTAGTTCAACAGTTACGGGAGGTACAGGGCCATACACATACTTATGGAAACCTGGTGGAGCAACAGGAAGCGTAGATAGTAACCTGGTAGCTAATACTTATACTCTTAACATTACCGATAATAATGGATGTGCAGGTTTTGCGGCTATTACAATTACTCAACCCACTAAAATCAAGGACAGCATTCCCAAAACGTCAGTTTGCATTGGTGATTCAGTTACGTTATTTGATTATAGTTCTGGCGGGTTCAACCCTTACACTTATTTGTGGAGTACAGGCGGAACATATAATTTTATTTCCATTGCACCGGTAAATACAAGCAAATTTATTCTTGCTGTAACAGATTCTACCGGATGTCTTACAAAAGATAGTTCCATAATTAAAGTAAATCCGCTACCTTCATTAATTCTCATCCTTCAATCGAATGATACAATTTGCAACGGGGCGGGAGTAATAACCATTTTTATGAATCCCAAGGGGGGGATATTAAGCGGGGATGCAGTGCATGGGAAATATTTTTATCCGGATTCAGCTAAAACCGGAGCATTTAATTTTATCTACTACAGCTACATAGATTCAAACGGATGTTCCGCATCGGTTACAGACAGTATTTATGTAGAAAGTTGCACTGGAATACCTCTACTAGCCGGAGTCGCAGGGGATTGGTTGATCTACCCCAATCCAAATAACGGTAATTTCAATATAAAGTCCGGATCAATAAATGGAACAATTTCATTGGAAATAGATAATGTGCTGGGTCAAAAAATATATGATTCTCATTTTTTTGTTTCAGGGAATAGCTTTTCTAAAAAAATAGACCTTAGCACTCAGCCTAACGGAGTGTATATTTGCCAGGTAATGAATGGGAATGGGGTATTAAAATCGAGTCGAAAATTTGTGATTCAGAAATGACCAAATCGAATCTTTGAAGTATATGAATAAAAATAAATTACTGGTAGTATCGATTTTAATTTTCTGTTCTGGTTTCTTCTCATACAATGCGGCTCAAATTATAACTACAATTGCAGGTATTGGTCCGGCAGGATACAGTGGAATGGGCGGACCAGCAACTGCCGCCGAATTAAATGAACCGGACGGTATGAATACAGATGCAACAGGTAATATTTATTCCGCAGAAGCCGGATCTCAAATTATAAGCATGGTTAATACAACTACCGGTCTTATATACACTATTGCAGGAAAGGCAGGAGTTGCCGGATATAGTGGTAATGGGGGGCAGGCTTCAGCTGCCGAATTGCATACCCCCCTTGATATAGCATTTGATCCTTCCGGAAATATGTATATAGCAGATCGGGATAACGCCGTTATACGTAAAGTAACTACTTCCGGGATAATTTCAACATTTGCTGGCGAACATATTACTGGGTACAGTGGGGATGGTGGACAGGCAACAAATGCCGATCTGAATCTTCCAGCAGGTGTAACAGTTGATTTATCTGGCAATGTGTATATAGCTGACTTTGGAAATTCAATTATTCGAAAAGTAAATACAAGTGGTATTATAACCACTTTTGCCGGTAAACCGAATATATTTGGTTATTCTGGAGATGGTGGTGCTGCTTCAGCTGCTGAATTGGATTATCCGGTTGGACTTACAACGGATCCTGCCGGAAATTTATATATATGTGATAGAGGTAATAATCGTGTCAGGATGATAACCACATCAGGTATTATTTCAACTATTATTGGTAATGGAATTGCGGGGTACAGTGGTGATGGTGGACCTGCTAAATCAGCGAAACTAGACGGACCTTCTTTTATTTCTATTGATCCAACTGGCAATTTATATTTTTCAGACATTGCTAATAATTGTGTTCGGGAAGTAAATACATCGGGAAATATCAATACAATTGCCGGAACTGGGTTTGGCAGTTTTAGCGGTGATGGAGGGCCTGCTACAAGTGCCGAGCTTAATCAACCTGCAGGAGTAGTTATGGATGGTTTAGGGAGACTATTTATTGACGATTTGCTGAACAATCGGATTCGTGAAATATATAACTGTAGCTTTTCTGCAACTGCTTCTGTAGTTCAAAGCATTTTTTGTTACGGAGAAAATAATGGAAGCATTATGGTTACTTTAAATGGTGGAACAGGCCCATATAACTATACCTGGAGCGGCGGAGCAGGAACAAATGTAAGCGCGAGCAATTTAAGTGCAGGCAGTTATACAGTAAGTATTACCGATAAATATAGTTGTGCAAGTACAGCAACAGTTACTATTACCCAACCTGGGGCACTACTATTAAATGGGGCGGTATTGAATAATGAGTCTTGCTATGGAGACAGTGTCGGTATTGCAAACGTTACCTTAAGTGGTGGAACCACTCCTTACACATATAAATGGACTGGTAAAGGAGGAACAAATGCTTTAGCCACCGGATTAATTGCCGGAATTTACACTATAAATATTACTGACAAAAACGGATGCATAGACTCCACACAAGTTACAATTACACAACCTCCATCTAAAACAATAATAATCCTGAACACCGATATTGGTTGCTATGGTGGGAATGATGGGTCATCCATTATTTTAGTTACAGGTGGTGCAACCCCATACACCTATCTCTGGAGCAATGGAAATACTACTTCAAGTCTTACACATCTTTCTGCCAACACATTTACAATAGTTATTAATGATGCAAATAATTGCAAATCAATTCTTTTTGATACAATTAAACAGCCACCAGCACTAAACGTTACTTTAAATCCACATAATTTAAAATGTTTTGAAGATAATTCCGGTTATATAACTTCATCAGTTAGCGGGGGTACTAACCCATATCAATATTTTTGGAGTCCTGGAGGAGGAACAAATGCTTCGGATAATGCGCTGACAGCAGGAACTTATACCTTAACGATAACTGATTATAACGGATGTGCAGGTTTTGCAACAGTAACTATTACTCAGCCTTCAAGATTAACAGATACAATTCCATATACGTCTATTTGCTTAGGTGATACTATTTATTTGAATGATTACTCAGCCGGTGGTATTTCTCCATATAAGTATCTTTGGAGCAATGGTAAAACAACCACCTCAATTTCCGTAGCACCTAAAATTGACACGAAATACTTAATAACTGTATCTGATTTTGTGGGGTGTAAGACTAAAGATAGTGCACTTATTCACGTTAATCCATTACCAACTGTGATTATTGTGCATCGCTCAAGTGATTCAGTTTGTAATTCCAATGGCGTTATTTCCATTTATTCTTATCCTTCAGGTGGAGTTTTAACAGGTCTTGCAATTGTTGGAACTCATTTTTATCCTGATTCCGCTGTTACTAATTCGTTTAATTTTATTTACTATAGCTTTACCGATTCTAATGGCTGTTCTGCAACAGCTACCGATAGCTTGTTTGTTGAGGATTGCACAGGTATTAATCAACTAGCCACCGGAAGCAGCAACATCACCATCTTCCCCAACCCAAATAATGGCACCTTCACAATTCAGTCGTCAGTTGCCAGTGGACAGTTGTCAGTAGAAATTTATGATGTACTGGGGCAGAGAGTTAAAAGCGAAGAACTGAGAGCAAAGAGTGAAGAAATAAATATCAGCAATCAACCTAACGGGGTTTATTTCTATAGGGTAATAACTGAAAGCGGAAACACACTTGGCAGCGGCAAGGTGGTAATTCAGAAATAGTACAACCTACTTAATAGTATAACCTGGCCTATTTGGATGCAATGGGTTTGCCATTAGCTTTTGTTTAGCAGGATGCACAATTAAATCCATTTCTTCCATTGGTACGGCACCTAATAAGGCTTCATCTCCGATTACCAAGGCCCCTGTAAAACAAAACCGGTTTTCAAAATCAACTCTCACCGGGCCAACATAAGGCACCTCATGCGTACTGCCATCAGCAATAGTTACAGGTCGCTTTTCCAATTCTTCAAGTTCTAATTGGAACGCTACCGATTGCGATATACACATTGTTAAAGCTCCTGTATCTACAAGAGCATTAAGTTCAATTGGTAATAAGTCAGTATTGCGCGGATTACTTAATTTTATCTTTGAATATGTCAATCCCATATAAATTATTTCTATTGCAAAGTTACTGTATTCTCGGCTACTTCCCTCCCGAATGTATCTGCTCATCGTGCCGCAGGATACCGTTCAGGTCGCCAACATCAATCTTTTTGGCAATGATGTATTTGCGTTCATCCAGCACATAAATCATAGGGGTGCTTATTACATCATAATCGTGACGGAAATTACTTGTATGGAATAGATCTGCAACGTTGATCCAGTCTAGCTTGTGGGCTTTAATATAGTCTTTCCATTTGCCGGGGTCGGCCTCATTAATTTCAACTGCATAAACCTCTATGCCTTGTCCTTTAATGGAATCGTACCACTTAATCATTTTAGGCATTTCCTTTTGGCAAAGGCCGCAATCATAATCCCAGAAAAACAATATGGTGTAACGGGCATTTATGGCATACATTTCTTTCATTACGTTTGCTGTATCGGGCAGCACAATTGGTATGGCAGGTTTGCCAATCAAAATTGGCTCGAGCACATCGGCTCGTTCCCTCATTTTTTCGAGGTGAGATGGGCTTTCCCATACTGCAGATTGGGGAGTATAATAATTCTTAACCATGTGTACGAACACAGCATCCATTCCCATAATGTTGGAGCTTTCGTAGGTATACGAAATGTAGTTCACCAGGAACTTATACATATCGGGGCTCTTGCGTGCTTTTGCCAGGATATAATCGGCTGCAGCGTTTATAGAATCCGGAATCTGGAAGGTAAGACGGCTGAAATATTCCTTAATACGGTCGAAGAAAACCTGCGATGGTGTATGCACCATTCGGTCGTCGGAGAAATTAATATTATCGAAGAAGTGAGCCTTATAATAGCGGAATGCAAAGCTTGAATCTTTTCTGCCATTCTTAAGGATAGGAGTTTCCGGCACATCGGGATATTCGGCTGCTTTAAAAATCTCGGAGAGTAAATAATCACGATGTTTTGCTGCAAAGTCATCTTTGTATTTTTTTACAGCATTGTTCAGCGAATCAATTTTTACATGGGCGGTTGCCTTTTCTTTGGGGGTTTTAGCCGAATCCTGAATTTTTTGAAGTTTTGTATACTGGGAAGCAGCATAATTCAGGTAACTATAAAATAGCTGGTTTTCAGGTGAACCTACCACTTTCATGAACTTTATAAAGTCGTTGGTATCGGAACTCATTGTGAAATGCTGTTCCTTATCAATAATGAATTCGAAATATTTTTTGTCCTTAAGTAAAACAAAATAAACCCCGCCGGGAAGTACGCTATCTCCTGAAAAATGGAAGTTGCCTTTTTCATCAACATCCGATGAATCAAGCACATAGCTTTTATCGCCATAATAAAACCCCAAGAAGCATTTGGTATGATGTAAACCTTTGAGGTTAAAATCGTAACGGTGCTTTACCGGTTTGCCTGGAAAAGCTGATACTGCAAGGGCAGCCAGCATAAAAACGGATAAAAAAATAGACTTTGTTTTCAATGTTTTTGTTTTTAAGTGATGCAAATTTAATACTTTTGGCGGCCGTTTAACGTAAAACGGGGTGTAGCGTAGCCTGGTTAGCGCGCCACGTTCGGGACGTGGAGGTCGGCAGTTCGAATCTGCCTACCCCGACAACCACCTATTTTGGTTCCGTAGCTCAGTTGGATAGAGCAACAGATTTCTAATCTGTGGGTCGTGGGTTCGAATCCCGCCGGGACCACTGAAATGAGGTAATTCAAAAACCATCTTGTTTATTTCTTATCGTAAATTATTCCAACTTTATTAGCTCTACACCCTTTGATAACGGGGGTGAGGAATAAAACGTTTGGGGAGTATATTGCATTTAAGAAATTTTAACAAATCCGGCCTGGCCTATGTGAACCGAACCGGACTATTAAAAAGAATAACTATAAACACCAATGGAAGGTGTTATCTCTTGAAGTCGATAGTTTGTGAATAATCTCCCCGTTTGTCGCTGGTATGCAATGTAAATTTTGATTCTTCTCTATTTCTTAATTTAACGAGAACCCAAAATTGAAGGATAGCTCAGCATTGGAGCCGAAATTTTGAATGTTGATATTGGGATTAACATCATTTGTTTCCGGAATAAATGAGGAGAAATAATCAAATGTTATACCAAGGTATTCATGAAAACCTTTTCCAAACCCTCTTCTAAAGGCAAATGAAAAATAATGAATGTTGTGACTGTCCTGAGAACCTGCTTTCATCTTCCAGTCAACCCGGGCACTATATCTGCCCACGTTGCCGAATATGCCCATAGCCCAAATTTCGTCCTGCGTAGTAACAGCTCTTAACACATCACCTTCGGCCCTGTAATAGTAACGAACCCCAAAACTATAATCATCATTAAAACGATAACTTGTTTGTAAACCAAGCGACAGGTGAAACAACCACCATAGGGATGAAACATCTTCTGCCGGACCCGACATTCCTGTATAACCCTGATAGATGTTGCCAGTAGCAACACTCCCTTTGCCATTCACGTTATTGAATTGCTTACCAACACCTGCTTTGAAAGAAAAATAATCGCCAATATGAAAATGCGTATTCGGGCCATGTTCGGCAAAACTGATCAACGACATATCACTTCCTACCACAGCCCCAAGACATTCATAATGTTCGGTGGTGGGAAAATCGGGCCTGATGGAATAAAAACCATCCGACCTTAAGTGATCGAAACTTGAAATGCCTGTTCTAATTTGAATATATGAATCAGTCATTTGGGAATATGCCGGATAAGTCATAAGGAATAGAAATACCGGGATACAATATTTTTTGAGGTAATTACGCATTGCTTGTGATGTTATATTTTTCACAAAATTAAATGAACAGCAAATTAAATCCACTCACATTAAAGTAGTATTAACTTGTAACAGAGGCCAATTGATCCATTATAAAGTTTAAAGTATTTTATTATAAACTATGCATTATTAGATGGGAACAGGCAGCATAAAAAAGGAATTTGAAGAGTTTAAAATGATTTTTTAACTTTGACCTGATTAGTTAAACCCCGATACCACACCCCCTTTGAATAGAACTACATCATTCCTTCTTTCCAAACTATGGGTTTCAATTTTAATAACCCAACTATTTTGTGTTTCCTGTCTATGTCAAAATAATAATCTTCAGTTTGAGCATATAACGGGAAAGACAGGGTTGCCCCAAAATTCAATCTATACCATTTGCCGGGACCACGAAGGGTTTATATGGTTTGGAACTGCCGACGGACTTTGCAGGTATGATGGAAACGGAATGAAAATTTTCCGGAATAATCCGGATGATACAAATTCGCTTCCCGGTAACTTTATTAGAAGGTTGCTGGTTGATTCAAAAGGGAATATTTGGATTGGAACTGAAAATGGGATATGTTGTTACAATCCTGCCATTGATCAAAATAGAAGGATACATCTCCCAGGCGAAAAGAACTTCACGGATGTTGCATTTCCGTATTGTGAAATGCCTGATGGAAAAATATTTTTTGGAACAACCCTTAACAGGTTTTATGAAATCGACCCCAATTCTTTTAAGACAGAACAAGAAAATTTCACAAATAATATCAGAGAGGCTTTCCTTAATACTTCCATATACACTATCTTTTTTTGCAACCCCTTACTTGTGTTTTCAGTTAATAATTCCATTGCAGTTTATAACACCAGAAACAAAGAGTTTAATTTATGGCCGGTTACAGATCCTGCATTTAAAAATGCAACCGATGTAATAACTAAAGGCGATTCCATTTATGTATCCAATTATCATGGAATAATAGTAATGAATGTAAAGGATGGAAAATACAGGCAGGTCGAAAAAATTACGATAATGGATACCATACAAAAACTTACGGCAATAAATACCCTGCAATTTTCGCCCCAGGGCAATTTACTTATTGGGGTCAATGACAATGGCCTGATTATTGCTGATAAATTTTTACAGACTGCCCGACAATATATTCATAAAGATAATGACCCGAACTCTTTAAGTTTTAATACTGTAAGAAGTCTCTATTATGACCCTTCGGGTAATTTATGGATAGGTACCGACGGAAAAGGCCTTAACAAATGCTCGGTTTCAAAAAGGTTTACTTTATTTAATATCGCAAACAACGGTAAGGAATTCTTATCGGGAGATTTTGTAAGGTGCTTTGCTGATGATGATGCAGGAAACTTGTATATTGGAACGTATGGCGGCGGCTTGAATATTCTTAACAAGGCACGAACAAAATCAGAAATATTCCGAAACGATCCTTTAGACAAAAATTCATTACCAAGCAATAATGTATTATGTATGTATTCCGATTCAAGAGGTTTCCTATGGCTAGGAACCGACAAAGGGGTGCTTCGTTTTGATAAGAAGAAAAATAGATTTGAAAAAGTTTCGGGCAACGAAACTACCATCAATTCACTGATTGAAGTATCCCCTGGAAAAATACTGGCAGCCACCAATGAGCTTTCTTTTTATTTCAATAGTGATTCAGGCCTTACTGCAAAAACATTTAATGATAGCACCTTGCTGCACGCAGCTAATTTCTACCGTGATAAGGCTGATAATTTTTATGTGGCCATTAACAGGAAATATTTTGACGCCAAAAAGACCAAATTCAAATCAGAAAAAAATGAATTTGGAAATTTCTATTGCTTCGCGGAAACTCAAAACTGCTATGCGGATATGGATGGCACAGTCTGGACAGCTACAAAAACCGGCTTGGCTCATTGGACAAAGGAAGGAAAGCTTCTGAAAAATTTTACAGATAGGGATGGATTACCTGATAATTATTTGTATTCGATCCTCTCTGACAACAAAGGAAACCTATGGATAAGTTCAAATAACGGAATTTCAAAATTCAACATTCAACATTCTTCTTTCAGAAATTATGACATTTCAGACGGATTGCAGGCAAATGAATTTAACTCTAACGCTGCCTATATTTCAAAGGATGGGGAATTCCTTTTTGGCGGAATCAATGGATTTAACAGTTTTTACCCCGATTCAATTATTGATAATCAGGTTGTGCCCTCAACTGTTATTACATCCTGCAAAGTTTTCAATAAAGAATGGAAAGGAGATTCATCAGTAAACAACATCCACTTAATTACCCTGCCTTATTTTGAGAACACAATCACATTTACTTTAGCATCGCTTGAATTTACACAGCCGGAGCAAAATTTAATATCGTATCGACTGTTGGGTCTTGATACTGTTTGGGCTTCCCTTGGAACTGAAAGAGTAATAAACTTCATGGGGCTTTCCCCCGGGGATTATGTGCTCGAAGTTAAATCCTGCAATAATGATGGAGTTTGGAATTCTGTTCCCAAAAAATTAGCAATCCATATTATACCTCCCGTTTGGAAGACAACATGGTTTTTAAGTTTGGCAGTGTTTATTTTTCTTTTTGTGGTGGTACTCATTGTTCGCTATTTAGCACGGAAAAAACTGAAGAAACAATTAGAAGAAATAAAGCTCAGGAACTTGCTTGAAAAGGAACGGACAAGAATTTCACAGGATATGCATGACGAAATAGGTTCGGGTCTTTCAAAGATATCGATACTAAGTGAACTTGCCGGAAATAAAAATATGCTGCCTTCAGAACGGGAAGAACAAATGAATAAAATAACTTCTACCTCAAGGCAACTCGTTGATAATATACAGGAAATAATATGGTCACTGAATCCGCGTAACGATACGTTAGTTGGGTTGCTTTCCTACATGCATGAATATGCAAATGAATATTTTGATTCCACTTCAATTAATCTGCATTTTGAATATCCGGTTCTCGCCGAAAACGAAACCATACACGTAAAGAACACAATCCGGAGAAATATATTTCTTGCATTCAAAGAGACGTTGAATAACATAGTAAAACATTCCGGCGCAACCAATGTAAATATTGTTTTTTCATTTGAAAAAAGTGTGTTTCAGATAACTGTTTCGGATAATGGGAAAGGTATAGCCGAAGCCGACTTTAACAAAAACAGGAACGGCCTTCAAAATATGAAATTACGTATGAAAGAATGTGAAGGAGATGCGGAAATCAAGTCGGAACAAGGCAGCGGAACTACTATTAAATTCAGGATAAAACTGGAAAAAGAAATGAGTGTTACTACTTAAATGTGATATGAAAATCAGTAAAACGTGCCTTACCTTCGCCATATGATTCGAGTTGGAATTGTAGAAGACGATAAGGATATCAGGGAAGGCTTATCCCTGATCATTAAAAACTCCGATGAGTTTACCCTGGACAGTGTTTACTCATCGGGCACCGAGGCCTTGGTTGGCATGGACACTTCAGCACCTCAAGTTGTAATAATGGATATTGGTTTGCCGGGAATTAACGGAATTGAATGTGTGAAGAAATTAAAGGAAAAACATCCGGATACCCTATTTATGATGTGCACGGTTTTCGAAGATGATGAAAATATTTTTGATTCATTGAAGGCAGGTGCAACCGGGTATATTTTAAAAAAGATGCCCACCGCTAAAATTCTTGAATCACTCACCGATCTATATAATGGAGGTTCCCCGATGAGCAGCCAGATTGCACGAAAGGTTATTCAATCATTTAACTCCGTTAAGCCTTCCAGCAAAGCTGATGATTATGGTTTATCAGAACGGGAAAAAGAAATTCTGGAACTTCTTTCCCACGGTTTTCAATACAAGCAGATAGCCGATAAACTTCAATTAAGCATAGAAACGGTTCGGACCCATATTCGAAACACCTATAAAAAACTACAGGTACAATCGCGTACCGATGCGCTGAACAAGACATTCGGGCGTACTACTACTTAAATGTGATTGCGTATTATTTCTTGTAATTATAGCTTTGCAGTGTGTAAGCACAATTCAGGTGGCAATTATCTCTTCACTTAATAACTTCCAAATCAACCTTAAAACAACACTATGAAAAAATTAGCAGTACTCGCAATGCTTTTGGCAACAACAGGATTTTCCTTGTTCGGACAATCAAAAACCAAGGTTTATTTGGAAGTTATTTCAAATGACAGTAAAACAGTCGACTATACTTTAGGGGTATACCCCGGAAGCTACGCATATTATCAACCGGATGGCATAGATCCTTATTCAACACTAACACTTCGGGTAGTTAACAGCGGTACTGAAACGTTACATTGGAATGACCGAAGCAAAATCTTCATCCTTTTAAAAAACGGCACACTGTTTTGCAATTACTTAACTGCGGCATCTGACGGCGAAAAGGCTTGTTCATTTACAATTTATAATGGCGGATCGCACGACCAAACACTTTGTTTCAGCACCAAATTTGATGTAAGCGACATTGAAAAGGTTTGGTTATACGATGGCACGCACGACCAGGTGTTTGCATTGGTATATGACGAGTACGAAAGCAAATAACCGCAGGCTAGGTTTATTATATCCGAATAAAAGTATTTACAATCCCTGAAAGATAAGGGGATGAGAAATTATCATTTCTTATCCCCTGACTCTTTATAAACCATTGCGAGAAAAGCCGGATAAACAATTAACAGAAGCGGCAAGCCAGTTACAAAGCCACCAATTACGGCAATAGCCAGCGGTCGGTGCAATGTTGCTCCGGTACCAATTCCAAAGGCAAGAGGAGATAAGGCAATTATTGCACAAAGGGCAGTCATAATTTTCGGGCGGAGCCGTGTAGAAATTGCAAACACCAATGCTTCTTTTATCCCCATGGTCTCTCTGCTTTCTGCAAACTGCTGGTATGTGAAAATGGCATTCTCGCCAATTATTCCTACAATCATAATAAGCCCAGTATAACTTCCAACGTTAAGAGGAGTGCCGGTTAAGAATAAAGCAATGCAACTTCCCGTAACCCCAAGAACTGCGATTATTAAAACAACAAAAGATGCTTTAAAATCTTTAAAAAGGAATAACATAATACTAAACACAAGCAGGCATGAAGTAATAAGTATTACGAGCAATTCATGAAAGGATTGCTGTTGCTCCTCATAGGTTCCACCGAATGAATAATGATAGCCTAAGGGTAAAGCAATTCTTTTCATCACACTTTTCACATCCTTCATGGCACTGCCGAGGTCGCGGTTGTTCAGCCGGGATGTTATCATAACTACAGGTTGAAGATTTTCCCTGTTAATTTCGGCCACACCTTCAGTGGGAGTAATAGTGGCAAGGTGAGTTATAGGTTGTAATCTTCCGTCGGGGAAAAAAATATGACTGTTCTTTAACTCGGTTAAACTTTGAAAGTAGTTGGAACTGCCCTGCACCAAACGAATATTTGTCATTTGTTGCTTTTCAAAAACAGTGCCAGCAATGGACCCATTCAATTGCGTTGCAAGTTGAAACTGGAAATCATCGGGCGAGATATTGTATTGTTTCAATTTAGTTAAATCAGGACGAATATTTATATAAGGACCCGCAATAGTAACTCCATTAAACACATCGGCAGTACCCGCTACACGGGCAATGGAATCAGCAACTTTTGCTGCAATTTTATTAAGTTGCAGCGGATCATCTCCATAAATTTTTACTTGTATCGGTTGGGTTTCACCAATCAAATCTCCCAGGATATCTTCAATTCGCTGGCCAAATTCAATATGCAATGGCTGACCGGATGCAATAATATCATCCCTGATTTCACCGATTACTTCATCTGTGGTTTTTTTGCGGTCGCTCTTTAATTGAATGAGAAAATCACCGCGATTAGGTTCTGTAACAAAAAAGCCCATCTCAGCCCCTGTGCGCCTTACAAAGGTTTTTACTTCCGGAGTCAACTTCACAATATTTTCCACTTTGTGGAGGATACTATCCGTTCTTTCAAAGGAAGTTCCGGGAGGAGTGAAATAATCCAGCACAATGGTTCCTTCATCCATATCCGGAAGAAAGCCGGTTTCAATTTTTGGAATTATATAAATGAAACTTCCTGCCATTAATGCAACAATGACTAGGCTAGTCCAGGGGTATGTTACAAAAAAAACAACCCATTTTTGCCTCTTTACCTTATGTGATGTTTTGGCAGATTTTAATTTTTTAGAGAAGTAAGAATAAATAACCGGAAGGATAAGCCACGTGGCAAAAAATGAACAAACCAGCGATATCAGCATTGTATATGTAAGCACCTTAAAATAGGCTCCCGAAATTCCCGTCAATAAAAATGCAAAAGGCACGAAAATTACAATGGTACTTAATGATGAGCCAATCATAAATGGCAATAATTTATGTATTGCTTTTTGTGAAGCTTCAAATGCAGTCATCTCAGGAAACTCTTCCCGTATCCGGTGTATTTGTTCCACAATTACAATAGCATCATCAATGATAAGCCCAATAGCGGCTGCTATGGCTCCTAATGTCATAATGTTAAAAGTATAACCCGCCGCATAAATCACCATTAACGTAAGCGACAGAGTAACCGGGATAGTGAGCAACACTGCTATGGAAGCCCTGAGTGACCTGAGGAATATAACAACAATTACAATGGCTAAAAGTAAACCAATCAGCAAGGCCTCCTTTACCCCGGAGACGGCTTCGTTCACAAAAGCCGACTGATCGTAGTAATTAGAAATATGCACATCCGAAGGAAGAATTTTTTGTAGCTCTTTCACCTTTTCATCCATCCGTTGCGAAAAATCAATCAGGTTTGCATTAGGCTGCTGAAGCACATCTATAAGCAAAGCTTGCTTTCCGTCGGAAGTTACTCTTGTAAATGCAAGTTCTTCGTGCACCTGAACCGTTGCAATATCTTTCAATCGCACATAACCTGAACTATCTGAGTTCACTATAATATTTTCCAGGTCAGGAATAGTATAAACACTTGCATCAGTAATAGAAAGATACATCCGGTTATAATCGGATGAATATCCATTCGATTCTATGAAATCATTTTTCTGAATCGCATCCCGCACCATAGCCGGAGTTATGCCACGGCTGCTCATTTCCGTCGTATTGAGGTTTACCCAATACTCTTTATTTTTTCCTCCCAGAATTTCTACTCGTGAAACACCTTCCACCTGAGAAAGGAATGGTTTCACGGTGTAAAGTGCTGTCCAGTTCAGATCAATTGGTTTTTTATCCGGGCTGCTGAGAACATAACCCATTACTGTGGTAACAGAATACATGCTCATCTTCTCTACTTTAATTTCAACACCCGCAGGCAGCACATTTTTTATCTGGTTTATCCTTGATTCTATTTGCTGTTCGCTGATATCAATATCCGCATCCCAATTCAGAAAAACATTTATTTCACTTTCGCCCCGACTAGTGGTGCTATATACTTTTTGTAAATATGGCACCTGTTTTATAGCTTCTTCGAGCGGACGCGTGACGGTAATCATCATCTTATCCACAGGCTGTTCACCATTGTCTACAATGATCTTTACTTTAGGAAACACAACATTAGGCAGCAAAGCAGTCTTCGTATTCCGGGAAATAAAATATCCGCCAATCAGCGAAAAAATCACTACAGCCAGTATTGGATTTTTGAATTTTATGAAAAATTGCTGCTTCATATTTTGCTTTAGCGTGTAACCTTTACAAGTGCTGTATCTGCCAGTCCGTAATTACCCGATACAAGTATTTTATCACGGGTTGTAAAAACAGGTTTTACCAGTTGAACGCTGTCTTTAGTTTCTGCGCCTTTTTCAATCGGGATTTTTATGGCCAGAGAATCATGAAATAATTTCACCACCCAAAATTGAGATTGTGTTTCATTGCATAGCACAGCTGATTTGGGCACAATCACAGCATTGTCCTCACTTTTTGTCGGAATTTTTACGCTGGCTATAAGTCCTGAAGGAAGGCTTAAGGGAGCTGATCCACGCAATACGTAACGTTCCATTTGCACAGCTTTATCCATCTCCGGAATGCGCGATGTAATGTGAGTTTCCAGAGTTTCCCCATCCGGTAATGTTACCGTGTAACTTCCTCCAATATTTATACTTTTACGCATCTCGTAAGGCACATCAAGCATTAATACCAAGCTTGAACCATTAGCAATAGTGCATAATTCATCACCATCCTGAACATAATCATCAAGCTGACGCGATATAGTTTTTACAATTCCGGTTTCGGTCGCCTTAACTACAGTTGTTCCATTAAAATGAAGTGAAGTATCTTTTATTCCTTTCATGGCAGCAGCTTCTTTACTTTGCACAGTAAAAAGAACATCCCCTTCTTTAACAAGTTGTCCGGGCGTAACATTTACTTTACGGATATATCCACCCATTGGCGCACGTACCGAGGCATTCAGCAAATAAGAAGTAGTTGCATTTAACGTTTCATACTGAGAAATTTTTCCGATCCGGATGGTGGTTACAGTCACTTCTATCTTACCTTTAACTACTGATGAGGTGCTTTCATCATCGTCATCTCCTTTGCGTCCCTCGTGATTGCAACCAGATGCTAGTATAAGCAACAGATAGAATCCCAGAAAATATTTTAATAAATTAATTATTCCTTTTTGCTTAATGATTCCAAAAGTTAAATTCATTCTGTAATTGTTGTTGATTGATCATTGCCCCTACAATACTGTTTTTAATTTCCAGCTCCTTTTTTACACTTAAAAGAAAATCAGTAACGGAAATATTGGCAGTCTCCAATAAAGTTTCGTTTACTTTTTTCCAATTCTCTACTTGTTCTTCCTCCTTATTTAGCTGGATAATTATTTTAGAAGCATCCTCAATTTGCTTTGCAAGCGCGGATGTATGTGTATTATAGGTCCGCATATAAAAGCCTTCGTAGTTGGCCCGTATATTATCTGATATTTTTAATGAGCGATGTTTCAGATCTTTTTTATGTCCGTCATAAATAGGTATTGAAAGATTGAGGCCGAGGCTATTTCCAAAGCTGCGATAAATAAGATTTGGTTGTGAAGCTTCCACCCCAGCATCTGCATACCATGACAAATGTGGATTATATTGTGCATCCAGCAATTGGTTTTGAAATACGTATTGCATACTGTCCACCTGAAATTTTTGGAATGCATTTAATTGTTTATAATCACTTTGTTTATACGGCTCAATTTTCGGGATAATAAGTCTGTATGATGCGGTATCAGTTATTCCGCAGGCTTCGTTCAAATCGCTGAAGGCTTGCACCAATTGGAGATTTAGCTGAGCAATTTCAGAATGTTCTGATTGTTCCTCCACCAATAATTCATAATAATCAGATACCTTATAAATGCCTTTTTCGGTAAATGCTTTAAAAATAGTAAGCTCTTTTGCCAGGAAACTATCACTCTGCCTGAAAAAGATTTGTTGCTGCTGCAATAGGCAAATAGCAAGGTATTTGTCAGCCACATCCTTTTTTAGCTGTAGCTCGGTCTGCTTCGCTTGATTGGAAAGAGATTCGTGCTGAATATTACTTAGCTTTCTGTTTGTGTTTATTTCTTTTCGGGGCGTAATAAGTTGAGATATGCTTACTATACCTTCATAACTTCCGCCATTTGTTATAGCCTCATCATATCCATATTTACCATACGTGGGTGATACCAATGCCTGACCTGTTAGATTAACCTGGGGTTTATAATTGGAAATTGTAAGGGTACTGTCTAAACTATTCTGTTCAATTTGCCCATAATAATCCTTAAGAACAGGAGAATTTTTTAATGCCGTGTTTGTATAGTCTTCTATCGACCTGACCTGCGCTATCAGGCTCAAGTTAAGTGAAAATAAAAAAGCAATAAAGGCTAACCTTTGTCTATTTGTAAGCATAGTAAAAGCAATTAGTCTTCGTCGGCTTCCTGCTTCAGGTATTTTCCACTTGCATCAAAGGTATAATCTACTTCATTCACTTCGGCTTCATAAGTAATTACCCCATTCGCATCCTTTATTTCAGATGCTTCTTTTATTTTCTTACCCGGTAAATTTTTGGCAAAATAATCTATTGCAGCCCCGGGCAATGCACTAACCTCTGTTACTTTTTCCGATGAGATGAATTTACCACTTGCCTCATAGGCAACTGATTCCTCCACACCTCCTTCTTTAAAGTTTGCTTCGTAATTTGATTTTTCCTTTTCCCATTTCACAGTCTTTACAGCCGGGTATGCTTTTTGAAAAGATGTTTTAACAGCGGTAGGAACAGCCGACTCGTCCACCTTTTGAGCTTGCATGGAAACTGCTCCAAAAACTAATAACCCTAATAGACTTGTTTTCTTCATTTTGTAATGTTTTTAATTGCTTACAGCAATTATACTTTACAATTCTGAAGAAATTCTGGATTTTAAAATAAAATACTGATAATGTGCATCTTACCGTCAAACTTATAGCTGAGCTTAAAATGATAAACGCTGCAAATCTCTTTAATAATTGAGAGCCCCAGGCCGAGTGAACCGGAAGAAGAATCTGCCTTTTGAAAACGCTGAAATAATTGTTCCGGATCGATGGATAAAGGCTTGCCGGAATTTCTAATACTTAATTGGGTTTGATTTAAAACAATTGAAATCCCGCCCCCATCCTGATTATGTTTTATAGCATTTCCTATCAAATTAGAAACCATTATGTCTGCCAACACAGGATGAATTTGTATGGAAAAAGCCTCAAGATTAGTTTCAATTGAAATATTTTTATGCTTAATAAGTTCTTCAAAAAACACAATTTTATTTCTGATCAGTTCGTCGAGTTGTATTTTTTTTGAATTGCTGAATTGGTTATTCTCAATCTTTGCCAAAAGCAACAAAGCCTGGTTTAATTTTGCCAGCCGGGATGAAGCTTCATACACGGCCTGAACTTCATGCATCTGTTCCGCATTCAGGTTTTCCGATTGAATTAATAGTTCCAGTTTCGATTGAATAATGCTCAATGGCGTTTGCATTTCATGCGAGGCATTTTCCGTAAACTCTTTTAGTGTCCTGTAATCCGATGCTATTTTTTCCGTTATTGTTTTCAGTACGTTATTTAATGTTTTAAATTCTACGATACTGGTTTTATCAAATTCTACAAGGCTTTCCCTAGTAAAATCAAATGTTTTAATTTTTTCTAATGTTTTATAAAATGGAGACCAAATTAGTTTGGAGAGTATAAAATTTGAAAGCAGTAAAACAACAAATAAACAAGTTCCGATTATCAGCATAGCTTCAACTATCGCGGTTGTAAGGTCATCCGTTTCAAGCAGCGGCCTGTATATAATTGCGGTATATAATTGCGTACCCGAGTTAATTGTAAATTCCAGGGTTTGATACGGCTCATATTCCTTTTCCGATGAATTGTAAAGTTTCACATGTCCTGTTTTATCAGCTTCAGCAAGCACTGCTATTGAAAAGGCAACTGAATCGCCAAGGGAAATTGAATTCCCGGGTAATTCATGATTTATGTTTACAAAACTTTGTATTTTATTTTTTTCCTGTTCCAGTCTCTCCGAGGCATCAAATTTATTAATACCATGAACCCTTTCATAAAAAACCTCACCTCCAAGTGAGAACACCACGAGAGTAATTCCAATAAAATAAATGTTCGTGCGGGTAAGCAGTTTCATTTTACGGCAAATTTATAACCCATTCCATAAACAGTTTGTATATAATCTGCGCCGCCTTTATCCATTATCTTTTTCCGCAGGTTTTTTACATGCGAATAAATAAAATCGAATGAGTCAACCGTACTTAATTGTTCACCCCACAAATGCTCGGTAATTGATTCTTTTGTTATAACCCTGTCGGGATTAGCAAGAAAAAAAAGCAGAAGATCAAATTCTTTTTTGGTGAGGATAACAAGTTCACCCTTCACCAATAATGTTTTCTCTTTTATATTAACCCTGAAATCCTTGTATTCAATTTCCTCACTGCCTTTAAAGAATTTCCGGCGCAGTAATGATTTTAATCTGGCATTCAATTCAGAAAGGTGGAATGGTTTATTCAAGTAATCATCTGCTCCCAAATCGAGCCCCATAATCCGGTCATCCAACGAATTTTTTGCAGATATAATTATCACACCTGATCCGGGGTTTTTCTTTTTCAGTTCCTTCAATATCTCAAGGCCATTTCCGCCCGGCAAGGTTATATCCAGAAGTATACAATCATAACTATTAACCAAAGCCTTTTCATATCCACTATCGAAAGTTGCTGCCATGTCACAATCAAATCCTTCAGTCTTCATATAGGTCATTATAGCTTCCGCAAGCTGTTTTTCATCTTCTATTACAAGAATTCTCATACTTCAAAAATACATTAAATTAAACAACCTGAAATGCACTACAGCTGCAATGACATATGACAACTTTGGAATGTATATTAAAAGAAACAGGCTATTTTGCTTTTCTAAAAAAACTACCTTTGCTTTATATTGACACCCTATGAAAAAATATTTCCTTTTTACACTCATTACCCTGTTTAGTTTTTTAAATGCCAATTCACAAGCTTACCTTATAAGTACACTGGCGGGAACAGGCTCTCCCGGTTATTCAGGGGATGGCGGACAAGCAACGGCTGCCGAATTGAACCAGCCCTGGGGTGTTGCAGTAGATAAAGCTGGCAATGTATACGCTGCTGAGTATAATAATCAGACAATCCGGAAAATAAATACCAATGGTATAATAACCACTATTGCGGGAAACACAAAAAATGGATTTGCCGGTGATGGCGGAGCTGCTACCTTAGCAGAACTTAATTATCCTACAGGCGTTGCAGTTGATACCTTAGGTAATGTTTATATTGCCGACCAGCATAACAACCGCGTTCGGAAAGTAAATACCAGTGGAATTATTTCTACTTATGCCGGGAATGGAATAGCCAGTTTTTCAGGGGATGGCGGAGCAGCAACGGCTGCCGAAATGAACGTTGCAGCAGGTGTTGCTGTGGATGTTTCCGGAAATATTTTTATTGCTGACTTCTATAACTTCCGCGTACGCAAAGTAAATACCAGCGGAAAAATTTCAACAGTAGCGGGGAATGGTAATTATAGTTTTTCAGGAGATGGCGGACAAGCTACTGCTGCATCCATAAAGAGTTTTATAGGAGTTGCAGTTGACAAAAACGGGAATATTTATATAGCTGACCAGGCTAATGGCAGAGTACGTAAGGTGAATACTAGCGGCATCATGTCTACTTTTGCAGGCAATGGTACTCAAAGTTATTCCGGCGATGGAGGCTTGGCATCAGCTGCCGAATTGAGCTATCCTTATGGCGTTGGAACCGATGTTTCCGGTAACGTATTTATTGCAGATTATGCTAATGAAAGAGTTCGGTATATACCCAAAAGCGATATTATTTCCACCGTTGCAGGCGATGGTACACTTGGCTATTTCGGTGACGGAGGCCCAGCAACTGCAGCTGAATTGAGCACATTAAGTGGAGTAGCAGTTGATGCTATTGGAAACGTTTACATAGCAGATCAAACGAATAATTGTATCCGTAAACTTACCCCTATACCATCAGGGTTGCAACAGCTAACTAATAATTCGGAAGCAATTTCTGTTTATCCGAATCCGGGCAATGGCGTTTTTACCATGTTATTTAACCAAAATGAAAATATTTCTGACACTCAGAAAATTGAAATCTATTCAATACTTGGCACCAAGATATTTGACGGGTTCTTAAATCCAGTTGGCCATTCAACTGAAATTAATTTAACTACTCAACCTAACGGTATTTACTTTTACAAGGTTTTAGGCTCTACCGGAAAAATTACTACAGAGGGCAAACTTATTATCCAAAAGTAAAAGCTATATCAGCTAAACTACTCTGCTGATAAATAGATTCTCTGTGGCTTTAGATAATTGAAACGCCGTTGCCATCAGTGGTGAGTACTTCACTCATAAAGTCCAGAAACGGACGCATTTTTTTAAATACATCGTTTACTTTATTCAAAAAATCAGGGCTCAATACATCTTTATCTTTGAAGGGATACCTGAGAATAAATTGCTTATAGCGCAACAGGTCAATTGCCGGATGATCTTTGGCATATCCGCGTGGAGCTGAACTTAACTGATCACCTTCTATTCCGCCAAATGTATTAACCAGGGTTTTATTGGCAAGCATTTTTCTGAATTCCTTATAATTTAAATCAATGTCTTGCCGAATCCTTTGTATATCGGCCGGTTCAGGCCCCCAAAAACCTCCGGCTAAAAAGGAGTTTCCCGGTTCTATATGGAAGTAATATCCACCACGTAATTTTTTTGTTGCTCTTTTAAAGCTTCCACTCCAACGGCAACTGTAAGGAGTTTTATCTTTTGAAAATCGAACATCTTTATATATCCTGAACAAGCTTTCTTTACCTGAGGCTGTTTCAATCTTATCATGTTTATTCATCAGAACAAGCAATGCATCTGCAAATTTTATCATGTCTTCATGGGCTTGAAGATATTTATCCTTGTGAGCACTAAACCAGTCTCGATCATTATGCTTTGAAAGATCCTTCAAAAAGTCGAGGGTTGATTTTTTTATCATAGCATTTTCCATTTCTTATTGTATTTGTATTTCAACACCAAAAGTAATGAATATAGTTTCTCGCTTCATTCTATTGTTTCTATATAGGATGTTCAACTATCTAATCATTTAAAGCTTACCATTAACCTGGTAATTGAGTCAATTTATGACGCTGATACTTTATCCCGAAGCACTCCAATTCGAGTCGAGTGGAGAAAAATTTATATTCTCCAAACTATAGCAGAACTTATCTTACTCAATAATCAGTTTCCCAGTTGACACTAATTTACCATCATCACTGATAATTTTATACCAATATACTCCGGCAGATTTATCGGCTAATGATATTTTAGAAGAAAGGGAATTTAACTTCTCCTGATAAACCAAATCATTTAAAACATCGAACACATAAACATGGCAGTTATTTTTCGGTACATAATTCATAGTAATAGTAAACTCGCCGTTATTTGGATTTGGATAAACCCTTGCATAATTTTGAATATATATGGAATTTATTGCTGTTGTTATACATGGATTCGTAATAATAACATATCCATTTCCTGCATTAATCCCAGCATTGGTTAAACCAGAAGTAACCCCGCCAATGTATGATGAGCCTCCTCCTCCGCCGCCGCCGGGAGCGCCACAACCACCTGCAAATCCTGCAGCTCCTCCGCCACCGCCACCATAGTAACCACCGCCGCCGCCGCCGCCAATTCCGGTAGCATCGGCCCAATACGGAGGTGAAGGATAGTTCGTTCCTCCTGCATTTCCGCCAATTCCCAGTACTCCATTACCACCGGCGTTTCCAGTATATAAGCCGGTACCCCCGGCACCTCCGGTTCCACCTGAAACCAAGTTGCCTCCATTTCCACCAATCCCTTGTGTAGGACATGAGCCTGTACATGATTCTGTACCTGTACCTCCTGCGGCACCAATTCCACCTGAACCGCCATCACCGCCAGGCCCCGGAACCCCCGGACTGCATAACGAGTTGGAGCCACCGCCACCGCCACCGCCGCCGCCGCCGGCAACAATTACACGGTCAGCTAACGCAGTTCCGCCATATCGAACATCACTTCCACCTCCGCCAAAACCACCTTCAAGCCCAAATCCAGTGCCTGTATCACCTCCACCATTCCAACCGGTTTGTCCGCCAACATAAACATATAAGGTATCGCCGGGGACTACCGTCAATACACCTTCGGCTTGTCCGCCTAATCCTCCAGCTCCACCATTTGTAGCAGTTGGAAAACTACGCGTGTTGGGACCCAGTCCGTTTGAACCCTGAGCACCATAAACATCCATAGTAACTGATGTTACGCATCCCGGCACTACCCATTTTTGCACACTTCCAGTATATGAGAGAGAATCTTTCGTCTGTGCAGAAGCAACATAGCTTATTGCAAATAAACTTGCTGCGAACAAAATCTTATATGCTTTTTTCATGTAGATTAATTTTGATTTATTCTAATACTTTCTCCAAATTTAGTTTTATTCCGGCATCCCTAACCGGAAATATTTTACAAACACCGGTACTTGTTATTTAACAGTTTCTTTATCCCACCCTATAACTTATCCGAACTGCGAAGGTCCGGGGTGCCTCAATTTTGAGAGGCCTTAAAGAATAGCTTAAATTAAAAAGGTTATTCACCACTAATGCAATTTTAAATTTTTTAGTCGTTTGCAATCCGATTCGTGCATCAAACGCATTTGTTCCTGTGTGGTGTTCATCGCGGTATTGCGCGATACCGTATGCGGCAAGGGTTTGCAGGGCATAAAAAACAGTGTCGATATTCTGCATGAAACTATAATATGTCCATGTGCCACCAACTGATACCTTTCTGTATTTTACTTCAATATCAAATTTTGCTATGTTTTGGAAACGATATTTTAAAATATTGTTTGACGTATTCGAGCTGGTGGACTGATAGGACAACTTGGTTTTCTCAGTATCGGACGCATAAACCAGGTTAGGCTCCAACGCTCTCGGGAGCGTATAGGTATATCCGGCCAAAATATCAATTTTAAGATCTTTGGATATTGCACCCTCACCCATAACTGATGCATCAATACCACTTACCCTTGTGGCTCCGGTATTCAGGTATTTGAATCCTGTACTGTAACTGTAATGTCCGGGCAAAAATGGAATAGGTGTTTTTTCCCAGGCTCCATACGTGATCTCAATTGTATTTTGATATTGCTGCAAAAATCCGGCAGCGTCTAAAAACCCCATAAAATTGCCAATTTTAAATCCTTGTTTAATTCCTACTTCCGCGTTCCAACTTTTTTCAGGCATTAATTCCGGATTGGAAAATATACTCAGATCACTGAATTGTGAGGTCAGATATTTTTCTGCAAGAGTAGGATACCGGTATCCTTGTCCATATGAACAGCGAAGGAAAGTGTACGGTGTTAACCGGAGATTCATACCTGAACGGAAAATTGGCTGTGATACAATTTTTTCGTTATTAACTATAAAATTTTCATCCCGGAATCCAATTGATAGGTTCAATATTCCCCAAAACTTTTTATCAAGCTGTGTGTACACACCATAATTTTGCAAACGGTTGTTTTCGCGGGGTACAAATACATTCAGGTAATCTATGGAGTCCGTTTTGGCATAAGTGTTATTCAGCACCAGTCCGGCAGTTACATTTAGTCCACCAAGGGCATAAAATTTTTTTATGCATTGATATTCTGCGTAAGCAACATGGGTATTGTTTGATGGATTATTAGTTTCAATATTATTAGTGTAATAATAACGACCTCGCAAGCTGTGTTCAAACCCATTATTTGATACATAGGTAATGAACGGATCGAGATAAATCATTTTTTGCTGCTGCAAAATCACTGTATTTGGATATGCCCTGTATAGTCCAGTACTGTCGTTAGACCAAATGAGAGAAAGCACATTGGAAGATTCGCCCACGTTTCCGTTAAGTCCGTAATTGAATCCGGGAATCTTTTTGGGATGATACCGCAAACCAAAATTAAAGCGGCCGGTTTTTTCACCCATTTGTGAATTACTTATTGGTACTCCATTTGCTTTTCCCAGTTGGGGCTCATAAACAGGCGGACCAATATATCCATGGTCATAGAGTGCCATCCCACCTATCACCAGGTCAAGCTGTCCAATTTTTTCGGTGTGTAAAAAACTTGTACCCGAAAAATTTGCATCACCCGTCCACCATTTAGCTCCATTGATCGATGGAGAATCATATATGCCGGAATATACAGAAACAGAGGTACTGGGTGCATCGGTAGGATATGCCGTACGAATATTTATACTGCCACTCAATGCAGAAGAACCATTAGTGACAGAGGATGCTCCTTTAATGATTTCAATTTGTTCCACATTCTCTATCGGAAATAGATCCCATGGAATGCGGCCTCCATCACCAGGTAGAATTGGTAATCCGTCAATTAAAATAGCGACCCTGCTTCCTACACCAAAGTCAAACCCGCTTCCACCGCGTATCTGAGGTTCTCCGTCAAGCACATTCAACCCGGGAGCTAAATCAAGTGTTTGCTTAATGTTGGTGGCGTTATTATCTTCAATAAGATTGGGCTTGAGCACATCCATTGAAACTGTGATCTCCTGCAATTTTTGCTCATATCTTCCCGCCGATACAACCAAGGTTTGCATCTGACGCGTTTCATAGTACAAGTTAAAATTGTGAGTAGTAATTTCAGATGAATTAATGGAAACAATAATTGTATCCGGATTCATTCCAAGAACCGAACAAACAATTTTATGCTTGCCGGAACTTAACTGCAATTCATATTTGCCATATCCATCAGTTAAGGTTCCAGCGGAAATATTATCCAGATCGTAAACTGAAGCCCCCACTACCCTTTCCTTACTATTCGAATCTGTCACTGTCCCTTTCAGGGAGCCATTTGTTTGAGCCGAACATTGTGAAGAAATAAGAAGTAAAGGTACCACGCATGCCAATGCAACTTTACGAATGAATAGTTTCGTACTATACTTATTCAATGCAATCATCCAATTAAAAGTTACCCAATTTGAATAGTTAAGCCGAATTTATTTCTGCTTAATTATTTTACCGGTTTTTATAACTGAGGCCTTTTCATCTTGTAATACATAGATATAAACACCTTCTCCCAGTCCTGTTATGTT